>JAGNEJ010000091.1 GCA_018003315.1 Verrucomicrobiales bacterium | reverse complement strand
CTCGACAGCCCCAAAACGTAGAGCAATGTGAAGCGAAATTACCACCACCTCCGGTGTCATCGAATGTGAGGCAACGATCCCCTACCTAACGCCACCCTCCGGTGTCATTTTTTGCTGAGGCAATACGACGATGTCCAGCACGAGACGAAAGAGACTGGGACAGAAGCTGCAAAGGCTGCTTGGCGGCAAAATTGGGATGGCGTGGGATGGTGCTGCGGGCAGGGAAAGTGGTTCCGCCGGCCCGGCGGATACCGTGCAGCCGCCCGGCGGGCGGCACCACATTCTTTATTTGGTCCGGCTGCGCGCCGCTACTGGGAAGCAGTCCCGGACCCGCCGCAACGCCAACAGAATTCGCCCCCTGAACACTGATTTATGTATTCCGGACAACGCGTGATTTCGACATGCCCTGCGGGGCGGAGGCGGTATGTGGAGGTGCTGGCGGCTTATCTGCTCAGGCCGGAGAACCGGAAATTCATCGATGAGCACCACTGGTGGGCCAACACGGCGGATGCTGCGGACCTGGCGTATCTGAAGGAACTCTGCGCAGCGCATCCAGACTATTTCAAACTGATCCCGGCCCGGATGAAGCCGGACGGGTACCGCACGGTGTATTCTTTTTTCGATGCGGCCTATCATCAGCGAGGCGTGCTTTACCTGCGGTTCGATGACGACATTGTGTTCATCGCGCCGCGGGCGGTCGAGCGGTTGCTGGAGTTCCGGGTGGCGCACCCGGAATATTTTCTGGTGTATGCGAACATCGTGAACAACGGGTGCCTGGACCACCTGCGGCAGCGGTTGGGACTGGTAGAGTTCGCTCCGTTCATGGCATCGCCGTCCGGCTCGTCCCACAAAAGCGGGCGTTACGGAGAGGCGGTGCACTGGACGTTTCTGCGGCATCTCGCGGAAGGCCGACTCGCGGAGCACGAAACGATGTTTCCCCACTGGGTGCTGCCGTATTTCGAACGGGTGAGCATCAACTGCTTCTGCTGGAATGGTGAGGACATGGCGCAAGTGACCATTCCAGAAGAGGATGAGCACTTTCTGGCCCGCGTCGCGCCGAAACTGCTGGGCCGGCCGAATGTCGTGTGCGGCGGGGCGGTGGTGGCGCATTTTGCCTTCGGTCCGCAGCGGCATCATCTGGACAAGACGGATATTCTGCAACACTACCGCGCAATCTGCGAAGGGGCGCCGATTCCACTTCCCGTTGCTTCGCGGGAGGCGTTTCCGGTGGAGAAGCTCAGCGTCTGTTTTTTCACCTGCAAACGGGCGGCGCAAGGGAAGAAGAACTACATTTCCGGATCCTTGGAAAACCTGGAGCGGGCCACACGGACGAAGCGGCTGGGGCCGGTGCATGTGGTGGTGGACGGGCCGGAAGGAGCATTTGCAGGGGGAGGCGCTGCGGACGAATTGGGAGCGCAGGTGCATCCGGTGCCGGTGGAAGTGTGGGGGCAGGCCCGGGTGGGCCCCTCCAGCGCCTACGTTCCTGCAGGAGGCAGTTCTGCCGGTGAGGTTAGGAACGTTAGCGAGTGGAACGTGCACCGCCGAATTGCCTATAGCAACGAGCGCTGCTTTGAGTTGGCGCTGGAGGATGAAGACTGCGCCGGGGTGCTGATCTGTGAGGATGATGTGGATTTTCGGGAGGGCTTTGCAGAAAAGCTCCAGCAGGTGCTCGATGATCTGGCCGGGGACGGCAGGCGCTGGTTCACCCTGTCGCTCTATACCGTGGGAGACATGGGGCTGGATGCGAAGCCGGAACTGGACATGGGCGAGTTGTACGGGATTAATCCGGAGTGGTATTTCTGGGGTGGCCAAGCCGTGTTTTTTCCCGCGATGCCATTCCCTTTGCCCGGGAATACTGGGCGCGGCGCGGCTGGCGGGACGTTTCCAGCCCGGAGACGGCGAATGACCAACTGGCGGGGAGGTTCGGGCATTCCACCTGGCGCAGATTCGGCAATGCCGGGGGACATTACCGATGCTATCGGGATCTGGTCCAGCACTGCGGGGAAATCACGACCGGCCTGAGCGGATACTATCATTTTTCCCGGAGTTTCGATCTGCCATGGTCGGCACCGGAAGAGCTTGAACCGCGGGAGGGAGAATTCGTGATTTCACCGCCGGTGGCGCACACCCTCATTTATCGGACAAATGCAGACCATGTGGCCCTGGCGATGGACCGGGCCGTGTATGTGCCGGTGCCGGGAGCCGGAGAGAGTGTGATCGGAAAAGTGCTGGCCAGGCGCATTGGGCTGCCGGTGGGATCGACGCTTGATTTTGCGGAGGTGCGCTTTCCCCAATTCGCCGACAAGATTCCCGGCGACTTTTTCGCATTCACTTTTGTCAGGAATCCCTGTGACCGAGTGGCGGAGTTTTACCGGAAGCACATCCATGGCGAAAAACTGCCGCCGCAGCTTGCTGGGGAACGCGCCTTCCGAGTGAAAATGCCGTTTGTGGAGTTTGTCAGTGCGATCGCGGACGACGGGCTGAGGGAGCGGTATCCTGAACTCCGGGAGCAGGTTTGCTTTTTGCAGGGACCGCCACTGCGATTCGTGGGACGATGCGACGATTTGGATGCCGACCTGCGCCGATTGGCGGAGATGCTTGGCTGGCCCAGGAACATTCTGCCAAAACCGAGGGACCCTGGCAATTCCGGGCTGGACCCCGCCCCGGACGGAACGGCCGGCGAGGGCGAGCTTTTCGATGCCGGCACGCTGAAACTGGTTCAGGAAATCTACGCAGAGGACTTTGCGCAGTTGGAGTTCAGCGCTGGCGCGAATGGTTTGCGCGGATCTGCCAACGAAGGGCCGTAGCAGCGCTGGCGGGGTCACTCCGCGCGCACCTCCAGCCGCCGCGCTTTCACATCAAGGTCCACCCCGCTGATCTCCTGCAGGTGTTTGCCCCAAGCCTCAGGCGCAGCAGTTCCCTGCCAGCATCGCGTCATCCGGCCCCTCCCGGCCCCCACCCCGCCAAACCTGGAAGCATCTTATTTCCCGCCCAGCGGCTTGATGCGAACGTTTCGGTAGGCGACCTCGTTTCCGTGGTCCTGAAATCCTATGTGGCCTTCGCGCTTCCAATCCTTGACCGCTTTCTTGTATTTGTTCTTCGTGCCATCCGGATTTTTCCCGGCATCCTTCCAGTCATCGGCGTTCATTTCGTTGACCTTCTCGCCGTTCAGTTCAACGGTCACTTTGCCGCCTTCACAGGTGATGACATATTTGTTCCATTCCTCTTTCTTCGCCGTGCATTTCGCCGGAGCCTTCATGTCGTAAAGCGCGCCGACGCTGTGTTTGTCAGGGCCACCGGGGTTGTCCACCTGGATTTCGATGCCGGTTTGCACGTTGTTCTTCGGGTCATCCGTGCGGATAAAAACGCCGCTGTTGCCTTTGGTTTTGAATTCGACTTCCAGGACGAAGTCGCCGTAGCGTTCCTTGGTCCAGATGTCCCCGCCCTTGCCCTTGCGAACCAGGGTGCCGTCCTCGATGTTCCAATTGCTGCCCGGGGCGCCGCCGCCCGCATGCATCCAGCCGTCCAGGGATTTTCCATCGAAGAGGACTTTCCATTCGCCAGCGGATTTGCTGGCTGGTTCCGAATGGCTGGAGTGGGACCATGCGAACAAACAAGCAAGCGCGGGAAGAAGATGCAGCGGTTTCATGGGTGCAGGATGGAGAAGGACAGCACGCGCAGATGCCAAATGCGCGGCGGGCTGTCGAGATGCGATTCCGCCGCATCTGCGGGCGGACGAACCAGAGTGGAACCGCGATCCCGGCCGACTTGCCTGTGCGGTGGTTTACGGAATGGAAGGGCCGACCTCGGGCATGGTGCCTGCCGGTGGTGCTTGCACCTGGGAGGTGGTGGGCAGGGGCGGGTGAGCCGCAGGGGGAACTGCTGGCTGGGAAAAGTATTTCCAGCTTTGCCAGCCCGCAAGGCCCAGCAATCCAGCGAGCGCAAGGCGGCCCCAGACTGACCGGCTTCGTTTTTGTGCCGTCAGGGGCGGCGGCGGGCGGTTTGCAGGGGAGGTCTGCCCGTTGGCAACGGCAGCGCTGCCTGATGGGGCGGCCAGGGATTGACGCCACGCGGCAATATCCGGAAGGCGGTCTGCGGCTCGAGGCTGGAAGGCCGCAGTGAGTGCGGAGAGAAACCGCGGTGGAAACGTGCCTTGAAGCCTGTGCAGGACCGCCGGGCAGGGATCGGACGCAGGCAACTGGCGGACTTGTGGTGCGGGGGGAATCTGTCCCGTAATGGCCGTGTAGATGACGGCAGCCAGGGAATACACGTCGCAGGAGGCCGGCAGGTGGTTTGTCAGGGTGTCGGCTTCCAGGGAAGCGTATCCGGAGGGGGCAGCGGTGACGCCGCCGGAACCCTGCCGGAACCATTTGAATCCACCAATGACCGGTTCCTCCCCGCGGCGCATCAGGATGCGCTCCGGCTCCAGACTGCCATGCACCAGGCCCGCCGCATGCAGGGCTTCCGCGGCGGAAAGCACTTGGTCGAGCAGGATTCCAGCCTCAACCGGCGTGGCTGGACGGCCCAGCAGCCGCAGGCGCTGTGCCAGATTCGGCCCGTCCATCCAGTCGAAAATGAAATACAGGGTGGCATTCGCTTCCAGAGTGCGCCGCAGTTTCCAGACATGCCGGTGATTGACTTTGGCCAGCAGCGCGCCGGTGTGCCGGGCGGTTTGCAGCATTTCCTGGCATGGCTGCTGCCGGGTCGCATGCGGGCAGACCAAGGTGCCTTCCCTGGAGGCGCTGCCCAAGGGGAAAATTTCCTGCATCACGACCGGAAGCCGGTCGCCCTCGCGCTCCGCAGCGTAGTAGATCCATCCCGGTTCAGCACCCAGACAGCGCACGACCCGGAGGTCGGCCACGATGGTGCCCTGAGCCAGGGATGGAATGGACGGAGCAGGAAACACTCGGTGAGAATGCATCCGATTTCCCCACTTCACAGGAGAAAATTTCTAAAGATCGACCATCGCTGCGGAAAATTTTATGAAATTCTGGATGGATTTCCGGGCAGGTGCGGTCGCAGTTCTGCCAGATGAGAGAGAATTTTTTCTCGCAGATGCATAAATTACTGGAATAATCAGCGAAACTGGAATATCTATGCGCGCGTAGAAAATTTCGAACACCCGCCAGCCCGTCATGAGCCATCCGAATTCTCCATCGAAAAAGCCCCATCGTTCGCATAACAACCCGGTGATCATTTCCTCTCCGCAAAGCCCGTCGGCGATGGGGAATGCGTATCGGGACGATCTCTACGAGGAGCCGGAACTGAAGCAGGATTTGTATGTGGATCCCATGGATGAAAACGTGGATCAGCGGGTGCATCTGGCCCAGGAACGGCTGGTCATGCTACGCAAGGAAGCGGAGCAGATTGAGCGGGAGAAGCAGCTGTTGGAGGAGTTGCGCCGCAAGCAGCAGGAGTTTCTGCAGGGACGTTCGGAAATGATGGAACGGCTTTCCCGAGCAGTGGCGCAGTTGGACAGGGAAACCTTGGACAGCCGCCGCAAGGTGGAGCAGATGCTGGTGATGCGCGACACCTTTGCCGAGAATCTGGAGTCGGTGAACAGCCTGACTCCCGAAGACTGGAGCCGTGCGGATTTGCAAATCGAACTGTCCCGGGCGCTGGCAGTGATCCAAGATGCCAAACAGGAATATGACCGCAATGTGACCCGACTTCAGGCACTGACTCAG
Source organism: Verrucomicrobiales bacterium (assembly GCA_018003315.1). Taxonomy (GTDB): domain Bacteria; phylum Verrucomicrobiota; class Verrucomicrobiia; order Verrucomicrobiales; family V1-33; genus JAGNEJ01. Next base: position 12,878 of record JAGNEJ010000091.1, on the reverse strand, counting down.
GCGGCGGCTCCGGTGCCTGTCGGCGCTCCGGTCCCGGCTGCCGGGCCAGCGGGGGTTTTGCCACTGGAGATTTCCAAGGAGACCTTCCGCCGCTGGGCCTTTGCCGGGCTGGCATTTACCGCCCCGGCGCTTGCGGCAGGCCTGCTGACCGCACTTCTGATGGTGCTTTTCCGTTAGTCTGTTTTTTGTCAGTCTCCATACCAGCCGACCAACTGCCATGCCCAATCACACCACTGCCAAGCGAACCAAGACCTCCCCGGCGGGAAGGAAACCCCGGGAACTGGAGAAGAACCTGCGGAATCTGCGCAAACAGGAGGAAGACTTGAAGCGCAAAGTACACACGCTGGAATGCAGCATCGTGGCCCAGCCGGTCAGGGCACAGGAACGGCGCCTTCGGAACTGGAATACCCTGCCGCCACCGGATGATTTCGTGCCCGTCCGCCATGCAGCCAAACTTCCGCGGGTCCGCCAGGAAATGCTGCGCCAGGCCCGTGCGAAACAGGCAGTCTTGTCACTCTTCCTCGTGGTGCTCCTGATCACCGTGGCCGTCTGGTTCTGTCACCAATTGCGGATGCTCCATCTGATGGACTAAGGCTCAACCCGCCGTGGCGGCATTCGGTCAGAAACAGGAAAAAGGAGCAACGTGCTGAAAATTCAATTGGCATTGATATGATGCCGAACTTCGGTAAAATGCTGACACCCCCCACCCCCACCTTTTCCATGAAAGCCTTGATCCTGTCACTTGCGTTTCTGACCACCCTGACCACCGCCATGGCGGATGGAGGCCCCACCGCCAAGGAGGCGGTGCAGACGCTGGGGCGGGAGCGGGGAAAAACCGCTGCGCAATACGTCATTTTTCTTTCCGGAACGCGGGGTTCAGACCAGCCGCTGGGCTGGCGCATGATCACCAGAGATCCGAAAACGGGCCTCTATGCCGAGCATTATTGCCAAGGTCGGCGCATCGTATCCAGCAAGGGAGCGCAGCCGCTGACGGCACAACCGGTGGCGCGGCGTTGGGTGGTGGATTCCTCTGCGGCGTTTGCCATTGCGGAACGGGCGGCAAACAAGAACCGGATTGGCTTTGACAGTGTGGACTATCAGTTGCGCTGCCTCGACCTGTCGGACCGGCCCGTGTGGTTCCTCACCCTGTGGAATCACAGCGGGGCGAAAAGCGGTGAAATCACCGTGGCGGCAGACAATGGCGCGGTGTTGCGCAAAGCATGGTTTCCGGCTGGACGGGTGGTGCCCCAGCACCGTTCCGGTGGAGGAATTGCCCAGGCACCGCAGGCATCGGGACCGGCTCCCCGCAGCGGGATGGATGCAGTGAAGGACACCCTTTCACAGACCACGCGCAAGGTCTCCGGTTTTTTCAACCGGCTTTTCGGAAGCGGCCAGCAGAACGACTATCTCTACAGTCCGCCTCCAGCACCCGGTTCCCGCTGAAAAATTGCCAACCGTTGGCAACCGGCATTTGGTCCCGTGCAGCCGCCAGATCAGGCCAGAATGCCCTTCACGACGTTGCCGTAGATGTCTGTGAGGCGGAAATCGCGGCCTTGAAAACGAAAGGTCAGCCGTTCGTGGTCGATCCCCGCCAGGTGGAGAATCGTGGCCTGGAGGTCATGAACATGCACCGGGTCGCGCAGCACATTGATGCCAAGGTCGTCAGACTCGCCATGGGTGATGCCGGGTTTGACTCCACCGCCAGCCATCCAGCAGGAAAACGCGTAGGGGTGGTGGTCGCGGCCCCACTTTTTGCGGTCATTGAAATCACCCTGACTGAACGGAGTTCGTCCAAATTCTCCGCCCCAGATGACCAGGGTGTCGTCGAGAAGTCCCCGCTGCTTGAGGTCCTGCACGAGGCCGGCGGACGGCTGATCAGTATCCCGGCACTGGTTGTAGAGTTCGGTTGTCAGGCTGGTGTGCTGATCCCAGCCCGCATGCATGAGCTGGATGAAGCGCACGCCGCGTTCAATCAGCCGCCGGGCCATGAGGCAATTGTAGGCAAAGGTCCCCGGCTGTTTGGCATCCGGTCCATAAAGGTCCAGCACGCTCTGAGGTTCCTTGGAAAGGTCGGTCAAATCAGGGATGCTTGCCTGCATGTTGAAGGCCATCTCATACTGGGCGATCCGCGTGGCGATTTCCGGATCGCCGACATCCTGGAGCTTGACCGCATTGAGCCGGGCGAGATCGTCCAGTTGTTCCCGGCGCATCTGCCGACTGATGCCTGGAGGATTGTCGAGATACAGCACCGGGTGCGCACTGCCGCGGAATTTCACGCCCTGGTAGCGCGAGGGCAAAAACCCGCTGCCCCAGTAGAAGTCGTAGAAGATTTGGCCGCAGGTGGTGCCCTTGGAAATGGAAGTCATGGCGACAAAGCCGGGAAAGTTGTCATTTTCCCGCCCCAGGCCGTAGGTCAGCCAGGCACCCATGCTGGGCCGCCCGGGGATTTGTGCTCCGCTCAGCAGGAAGGAAATGGCGGGCGCGTGGTTCACCGCGTCCGTGTGGAGGCTTTTGACGAAGCAGAGATCATCCGCAATTTTCGCGGTGTGCGGCATGAACGCGCTGACCCAGGCACCGGAGTTGCCATGCTGTGAAAACGGCTCCACCGGAGCGAGCATCAGCTTGCCATCGGCCTTCCCGGTCATGGTGCTGAACCGTTTGTTGCCGATGTATTCCGGCGGTACCGGCTGGCCGTGCAGTTGCCGGAGTTTTGGTTTGTAGTCGAAGAGGTCCACATGTGTCGGCCCGCCATTCTGGAAAAGATAAATGACGTGCCGGGCTTTCTGCGGGAGGTGCGGCAGTCCGGGCAGCGCCCGCATGGAACCTCCATCCGCAGCAAAGCCATCCCTGCCGAGCAGGGATGCCAGTGCGGCAACCCCGATGCCGGTCGCGCCGCGGCCAAAGAATTCCCGGCGGGTTGCGAGCCGGTCCATGAGGGTCGGGAGCGGGGCGTTCATTCCTTGGTCACGGTTTCGTCGAGGTTGAGCAGGCTGAGGCAAAGCTGGGTCCAGGCAGCCAGCGCCACCGGATCGAGTTTTTCATCGCGTTGAGACGCCCCGGTGGCCAGCAGTTTCGCGGCCTCTCCCGGATTCGCCCTGAACTGGGCAGTCTGCCGTTCCAGCGCGGTTTTCATGATCGCCAGTTCTTCATTGTTAGGGCTGCGGAGGAGCATGGAGCGGAAGGCGAAGCAAATGCCCGCGTCCGGATCCGTGGTGCCGTGCAAGGTGTGTTCCGCCAGCTTCCGGGCCGATTCCACATAGGGAATGTCATTGAGCGTGAGCAGTGCCTGGAGCGGCGTGTTGGTGCGGAAAACTTTGACCGTGCAGGTTTGCCGCGAGGCATTGTCAAAAAACATGGCCGGGGCAATGATGCGCCGCCAGAACGTGTAGAGACTGCGGCGGTAAAGGTCTTCACCCGTGCCGAGCTGGAATGTTTTGTTGCCGAACGTCGCCTCCTCCCAGATCCCTTCCGGTTGATAGGTATTGACTGCCGGGCCGCCCTGCTTTGCTGCCAGCAATCCGCTGGCCGCCAGCGCCTGGTCCCGCAGCATCCAGGAAGGCATGCGGAAGCGCGGCCCACGGGCCAGATGGCGATTGTCAGGGTCGCGCTCCGCCATGCCGGGAGGCACGCGGGAATCCTGCCGGTAGGTCCTGCTGGTGACGATGCGGCGCAACAGCTTCTTCACGTCCCAGCCACTTTGCACAAACTCGACCGCCAGCCAGTCCAGCAGGTCCTGCTGCAGCGGACGCTCCCCCTGGATGCCGAAATCCTCCGGAGTTTTCACGAGTCCGATTCCAAAGATCTGCTGCCAGAAGCGGTTCACCACCACCCGCGCCGTGAGCGGATTGTCAGGAGAAACCGTCCATTGGGCCAGGCCGAGCCGGTTGTGAGGGGCCGCCTTCGGAAAGCCGTGCAGACTCGCGGGAACCGCCGCCTCCACCTTGTCCTCCGGTTTGTCATAGAGGCCGTGATTCAGCATGAAGGTGTCTCTGCGCTCCGGGCGGTCCTGCATGACCATCACCCGTGGCGCTCCCTTCCTGATGGCTGCTGCTTCCCGCTGGGTTTTCTCCCTTTCCACCTGGAGCGATTTCAGGAGGCCGTCACTGGCAGCAAACGAGTCCGCCACCAGCTTTGCCTCCTCCGGGCTGCGGTTTTCCGCAGAACGCTGCAGCGCGGCCGAGAGCCTCTGGGCATCGTCGGTCAGCGGAGCGTTCTCCACGGTTGTCAGGGAAATCCGGAAGCGGCCCAGATGGTGGCTTTTGTGGCCGGAATCATGCCGCAGCACGACGGTGACGAGGCTTTGCGGAGTCAGCTCCACCGGTGCAGCAAAGTGGAATACCGCTTCGTGATCCCGGTCGATCGGTTTGCCGGGCCAGACGGCCCATCCCGTGTCGGGCTTGCCGTCGAAGGTGCCGGTGACTTTGAAGCCGTTCTGTTCAAAGGTCGCCAGCGCCCCGGCAATCTTGACGGATTGTGGAGGAGCCTCCGGAGCCGAGCGCACCTGAATCTCGATTTCTGTCAGGACAAAATTTCCGCTGTCCGACCTGCCCAGGCCGCCTAAAGTCATGCTGGGATCCCTGAGGGCTTCCAGGCGCAGCGCCCTGGCCTGCAGCGGTGCCGCATCCTGCAGACGGCAGGTGATGGTGTAGGTGTCCTTGTCAGGGTTTTCTCCCCCAGCCAGCAGGGAGAAGTCCTTCTGTTTTGTCAGGGTCTGATGTTCCGCACGGAATTCGGATGGATCAAGCGTCTGCCAACGGCCGGAGGCTCCGCCCTTTTCGCGGAGTTTGGCTTCCCATTGCTGCTGGTTTGCGGAAATGGATTTCCGGCGTTCCGCAATCCTGCCGTCGATCTCTCCGAGGCTGGCGTCCAGAGCGTCCAATTGTTTCCGGCCTTCGGGTGAAAGAACTTCCAGATTGGGTGGCGATTGGGGATCGCCTCCGCTGCCATCGACCGGCGTCTGGTTGAAGAAGGCGAAGAGCTGATAGTATTCGCGGCGGGAGAGCGGATCGAATTTGTGGTCGTGGCACCGGCAACAGTTGAATGTCAGGCCCAGCCAGACGGTGCCGTAGGTTTCCGTCATGTCGAAGCCGTAGTCGATGCGGTTTTCCTCCGGAATGCGTCCGCCCTCACCGTTGATCATGTGGTTGCGGAAAAATCCCGTGGCGAGCCTTTGTTCGTCAGTGGCACCCGGGATCAGGTCGCCGGCCAGTTGCCATACGGTGAACTGATCGAAGGGCAGGTTGCGGTTGAAGGCGGAAACGACCCAGTCGCGCCACGGCCACATGGTGCGTTCTGAATCGCCCTGATAGCCGTTGCTGTCGGCGTAGCGGGCGGCGTCCAGCCAGTCCCAGGCCATGCGTTCGCCAAAGTGTGGAGAGGTCAACAGGCGGTCCACCAGTTTTTCGTAGGCCTGCGCAGAGGTGTCGCTCAGGAAAGCCGCAGCCTCCTCAGCGGTCGGTGGCAGGCCGGTCAAATCCAGGGAAACGCGCCGCACTAACGTCTCTTTGGCCGCCTCCGGAGCCGGATGGAGCCCCTCACGAAGCAATCCTTTGCCGACCAGTGCGTCAATTTCCGACTGGCCATCGGTTTGGGAAACCGCCGGACGCACGGGTTTTTCAAATGCCCAGTGTTTTCCCCATGCTGCACCGGCATCTATCCATGCCTTCAGCAGTTGGACCTGTTCGGGTTTGAGGGATTTGTGCGAGTCGGGCGGCGGCATCACTTCCTCGGGGTCCGGGTTGAGAATGCGGGCCAGCAACTCACTCCGCGCGCTGTTGCCCGGCACGATGGCACTGCGCCCTTCCTTGTTCGTGCTGAATGCGCCCTCCTGAGTGTCCAAACGGAGATGGGCCTTTCGGGCCTTTTCATCCGGACCGTGGCAATGGAAGCAATTGTCGGAAAGCAGCGGCAGAATCTCCCGGGAAAACCTGATTTCACCAGCGGGAACGGGGGACGCGCAGAACAGGGCAATCGCACGGAGAGTGGCCTTCAAGATGCTTGCCGACATGGGCTGCAAACTGTTGCAGGTGGGATGCGGCTTCAAATCCTCAAGGGCGTAACCATCTTCCGCCGACTCCTCCCGGTTGGAAAATCCGCGCTGGGCAGAAAAAACCTCCGATCCACCCGGGCGGATCGGAGGCAAGTTCAGCCATCGCGGCGGCGCTCAGAGGACCTTGGTCTTGCCGGGAACAGCGATGGGGTAATGGAGGTCCTTGTCAGGAAGCACCTTCGGCTGCGCATCCCACGCGAGCTTGTCGGGATAATCGGTCAGGGTGGACTTCCAGGCGTCATCCCACTTGATTTGCTTGCCTCCATACGTGGCCATGCGGCCAAAGGTGGCGACAAAGGAACTGGTGTTGCCGTAGTAGGCATTGTTGAGCGGCGTGTTGGCCTTGATGGCGCGGTGCAGGGTGTCGTGCTCCACCTGGTAGGGATCCGGATCATCCTCGCCCTTGTAACTCCAGAGCAGTTTGCCGGTGCGGTCCTTGATGACGCCACTGCCTGGATAGCAGATGCCCTTTTCGCCGACGATGGTTTCTGACACCTGGTTCCAGGTGTCCGGCTGGTGGCGGCACTGGCTGTTGAGGACGACTCCGTTCGGATAGGTGAATTCCACGTAGTGGTGGTCGAAGATCTGGCCGAATTTCTTGTCGGTGCGCACCTGGCGCCCGCCCATTCCCTGGGCGGAAACGGGATGCACCGGCTCCTCGTTTTTGCAGCCGAGTTGCTCGCTGAGAAACCACTGGAAGACGTCGATGTTGTGGACGTGCTGTTCCACGATGTGGTCCCCGCAGAGCCAGGTAAAGTAATACCAGTTGTAGATCTGGTATTCCATTTCCGTCTGGCCGGGCTTGCGCTCGTTGACCCAGACGCCGGGATTGTTCCAATAGACCTGTCCGGAGAGAATCTGTCCGATGAGTCCTTCCCGGACCTTTTCGAGCGTGGCCAGATAGACGTTTTGATAGTGCCGCTGCAGGCCAACCACCACTTTCAGATTCTTCTGGTCCGCCACTTTGGCGGCTTCGTGGTAAATCTTCGCGCCGACGGCGTCCACGCAGGTCGGCTTTTCGCTGAAGACGTGCTTTCCGGCATCGATTGCTGCCTTGAAATGGTAGGGGCGGAAGCCGGGAGGCGTGGCCAGAATGACAATGTCGGCTTCATGGATGGCGTGTTCGTAGGCGTCGAGGCCGACGAATTTCCGGTTGGCAGCCACATCCACCTTGTCAGGAAAGCGCGATTTCAACTGTCCGAGGGCTCCCTCCAACCGGTTGGAAAAGGCATCGGCCAGAGCAACCAGCTTCACGCTGCCATCTTTGGAGGAAAGGTTCTGGTTGGCGGCACCGGAGCCGCGTCCGCCACAGCCGACGAGCGCCAGCTTTTTCTGATCGCTGCCCGCGACCTGGGCGCAGAGTTCGATGGGAAGGTTCACGGCGGCAGTGGCTGCGGCAGCGCCCTTGAGAAATCCGCGGCGCGAGGCGGCGGGAATTTGGGATGGTTGGATGTCTGGATTCATGGAGTGACTGGGTGAGTGTGATCGTTGAGTTCAGCGGCCTTTTTTGTCGAGATTTGCCTGCATGCCGGCATCGTCAGCGGTGATGCTGGGGACGCCGTCAGCCGGAATTTCCGCCTTGGCGATCCAGGCGATGGCGTTGAGCACAACCTTGCGAAAGTTTTCGTCTTTCCAGTTGCGGTGGAAGTGGCCGCCGGTAAACCCGAAGCCGCGACTGCCGCCCTCATTTTCGCTGATCCACATGGTGGTCTGCGGCTGCCCCTTGGCGACTGCTTCGCGGACCGCTGGATTCCCGCTGTGGCTACCGTCAGGGCGGTTCAGGGTGTCTTTTGGCGGCAGGGCAGAAAGAATGGGGGTCACGCCCTTCATGTCCGGACGAAAGCGCATGTGGTAATACCATTCGTCGTGGATGGTGAACGGCTTGACGCCGCGGGTAACCGCATGGGCGGGCAGCTTGTCGAAGGCGGCGTCCCAGTGGGGATTGACGCTCCAGTTGATTTCGAAAAATCCGCCCATCCATTTCAAAAAGGCATTGCCGGGATCACCCGCGATGGTTTCGACGCCGTAGTGGATGGCTCCGACTCCCATGCCGTGCTGGACGGCGGCGTCGATGATTTTGAGCCGGCTGTTGGCTGGGTGGCCGCCGCCGCCGTCGCAATACATGACCAAGGCATCCGCATTGGCCAGGGCGGTGGGGTCTTTCGGAAAGCCGCCGGTGTAAACGGTCGCCAGAACCTTGTCGCTGAAGGAATCGTTCAGCGCCTTGGCAATCAGCAGGCAGCCCGCACGGTGTTCATGCTCGCCAGGACCGTGGCTGGGATTGCCGGCAGCCAGCACCACCTTTTTCACATCGCCCAGCGGCAGCCGCTTGAGCTTGATGTTTTTGAACTGCACCTTCATCGGCGGCCCGGCGTGCAGTTGCAGCGCCAGAATGCCGGACCGGCGGCGGTTCTTTTTGTCGTTGTCGGTGACCTGGGCCGTCATCACGCCGTTCATATAGTTGGTCATCGTCCAGCCTTTGCAGACGACCCGCATGGTGTTCCACTGGCCGGTTTTGTGCACGTCCTTGAGGTCTTCGTTTTTCGCAAAACGCTCCTCCACCGGTTTGGAATCGTCACCGATGACGCTCTTCGTGCCCCGGTTGGCCAGGATGCCGCGGAAACGCTCGCCATAGACAATGCCGGTGTAGGAATTTCCCGCATCAAAGTCCGCCTGGTAGCCGCCGACGACCCACGGGCTGTCCGGAACCGCAAAACTGCGCACCTGAATCCCGCTGTTTCCCCCCTCGATTTTGAAATCGGCCAGCAGTTCGAAGTCATCCAGTTCACCGTCCTTCCAGGTCAGGAAGGTATTACCCTTGGTAGGGTTTTCCGCCGTGGTTTGGCCGACAATGCAGCCCTCTGCGACTTTCCAGAAGCGGGGATCTCCGTCCCAATGGGTTTCAAATTTCTCTGCCGGATCGAAAATGGCGATGAAACCGTCATCGGCCGCCTGCTTGGCTTCTTCTGCCTGGACCGGACGGAACGGAAGCGCTGTGATTGCCAGCAGTGCGGCACCGATTCCAGTCAGGGTGAATGCGAGGTGTTTTTTCATGGGTGAAGGTGGAGGCATGAGCTGCATCTGGGGCAAGGATTCCGCCAGGCTGGCTGGAGCGAGTGAAGAACACGGCATGACCAGCGTCAAGCCACCCCTGGAACCGTGAAGGCGGAGTCGCAAAGCACCACGGAGTCCGAGGGACTTTGGCAGAGGCGGTCAACTGCTCCGATGAAAATCCGGCTGAGCCTGGAAATCGGTGGAGGCGGAATGCGGAAACAGGCTCAAAACCTTGTCAACGCTGTCCGCGCCGACGACGCAACCCTGTCAGCAGGATTGCCGAGCCCAATGAGAGAAGTGCTGCCGAGGGCTCTGGAACGGCATAAAAGATCATTTCCTGCATGCCGGAAGCGTTGGTCGGACCGGCGGTGGCGGTGGCGTCGAAGCGCACATAACGGGCGCTTACGGGAGCAAAAGTCTGGCTATAACCCCACCCGGCTCCTGTGCTGTAGGATTGGGTGCTGACGACGGAACTGAAATCACTGGCATTGGAAAAAACCAGATCGAACTGGGTGGTGCGGTCCACCGCCGCCAGGCGATCAAAAAAATCGAAGCCGTTGATCTGCTTCTGCGAGCCCAGATCGAAATCGACATACATGTTCGCGCCGAGGCTGGCAGAAGCGTATTCACTGTTCGAGCCGCCACCCCATCCGGCATCGTTGTTGGCCGCATTGGACAGGGCGTAGCCCGCGCCGAAGGGCGTGCCGCCCCCGATGACGGTTGCAGGGACGATGACACTGCCGATCGCGGTATTGAGAAACCGGAGTTCCCCGCCACCGAGATTTTGTGACCCACCCGTGGAGGTGATCACGTCCCATCGTGCATAACGCGCCGTGGTTGGGGTGAAGGATTGGATGAATCCCTGCCCGTTCTGGCCGCTCGGATTGAAGTTGAAGGTTCCGAGAGGCGAACTGAAATCAGCATTGTTGCTCAGAACGAGTTGAGCCTGGCCCACGACATCCACGTTGTTCAGCCGTGTGATGATGAACATGCGATCCACCGTAACCGGACTGCCGAAATCCATGTCCACAAAGGTGTTCGCTCCTTGGCCCAAAGATGCGTATTCGGTGGCACGGTCTGAATCAAACAGTTTGCTGGCCGCGTAGGTCGGATTGAACGGGGTGGCGGAGGCCGTCACCGATGGGTTCGCCAAGATGGCTCCGCGGGAGACATCGCTTGCCATTGCGGCAGCCAGAAAGGAAAGGGCCGTTGCTGGAAATTTGATCATGGTCAAAAATGATGGTGACTTGGGTGCTGCCTTGCAATGGGTGATTTGTTCCGATCTGGATTGAATCCAAATTCCAACACGGCCATTTCATGCCCACCGACATTTCATGAAATTCCACTGCTGCGGCAGGGAGATTTGCGTGTTATGAAAATTCCTCCACCAGGCTTTCCCGTCCGGAAAGGCCGCTCTCCGCATCTTCCCGCATGTCCTTCGTTCTCGACGCCTTCAAGCTGCTCAGTGACCCCACTCGGCTGCGCATTCTGCTGCTGCTGGATGCGGAGGAATTGAGCGTGGCGGAGATGCAGGACATCCTGGGCATGAAGCAGAGCCGCATTTCCACCCAACTTTCACTCCTGAAACAGGCAGACCTGGTGCAGGCCAGGCGATCCGGGAAAAACAGTATTTACGGGCTGGTGCAGCCTGACGGAAAGGGCGGGCCGCGCCGGGAGCTTCGGGACCTGCTGCGGGCCAGTGCCGCGGAACTTCCGGAAGCGGCGCAGGATCAGCGGGCGCTGCGCCTTGCCCTGACAAAACGCACGGACAAGGCGCGCGCCTATTTTGACCAGTTGGCGGGAAAATTCGGACGCAGCTATTGTCCCGGACGCAGTTGGAAAGCGCTGGCGGAAACGCTGCTCAAACTCATGCCCCGGCAAGTCATTGCGGACCTTGGCGCGGGTGAGGGAACATTTTCCCAACTCCTGGCCCAGCGGGCACAGCGGGTCATCGCGGTGGACAATTCCGACGCGATGGTGGCCTTCGGCACGCAAAAAGCTGCCGAAAACGGTTTCTCCCATCTGGAATACCGCAAGGGCGACCTGCAGGCTCCGCCCATTGGCGATGCCGAGGTGGACCTGGCGTTTTTCAGCCAGGCCTTGCACCACGCGCGGCGTCCGGATCTCGCGGTGCGGGAGGCCTTCCGCATCACCCGCCCCGGCGGACGTATTGTCATTCTGGACCTGCTCAAGCACGAATTCGAACAGGCCCGCGACCTCTATCAGGATGTGTGGCTCGGCTTTGCCGATGTCGAACTCTACGGCTTTCTGGAGGCGGCGGGCTGGAAACAGATCACCGTTTCCGTGGTGGACCGTGAGGCTGAGCCGCCACACTTTGCCACCATCCTCGCGCTGGCTGAAAAATAGTCGGCGCGGCCCGCAGGGGATTTTTTGCTTTCCACCGGCGGCATCCGCCCCTAAATCCGCAGGCATTCCCCTTGTTCCGCCATGCGTCGCTCTGCGCTGTATTATGTCCTTGTCCTGGCTGCTGCGGCGGTTTTTCTGGCTGTTTGGCTGGGGCGCGACGAAAAACTGGCGGCATGGTCCGAGCGCTACATTGCCAAAAGCCACGCCGCACAAAAGGCGGCGCACGCCAGGGAATACGTGGCGGTGTGGCTGCCGCGGGCAGCCCTGATCAACCTGGGAATTTGCGCCCTGCTGCTGGCGGGGGGACCATGGCTCGCCCGGCGGGAAGCTGCGCCTGCGGCGGAAACCATGCCGCAGGAACCATCGCTGACTGCACAGCGCCTGCTGTGGGTCGTCACGGCTGGGGCGGTGCTTTCATCCGCATTGCTGAATTACCCCCGGCTGAGTCAAAGCCTCTGGGGTGACGAGGAAAACACGATGCGCCGCAGCGTGCTGGGCGAATACAATGCCGGGCCCGACGGAGCACTGGCGTGGAGTGCCGTCGAGTGGGGAGGCAGCGTCTGGAACTACCGGGATCCCAACAACCATCCGTGTTTCAGCGTGCTTGCCAAACTGAGTCACGCGCTGTGGCCGCCGGCGGATGACCCGGCCGGGTGGTATTTTCATGAAGCCGGACTGCGGCTGCCCGCCTATCTTTTCGGCCTGGCCGGACTGGCAGCGCTGGCGCTGCTCGCCCAGGCGGTAAGGATGCCCGGGGCCGGGGTGCTGGCCGTCGTTTGGCTGGCTCTGCATCCCTGGCACGTCCGCTATGGCGTGGATGCCCGCGGCTATGCGCTTTTATTTGTCTGGATCCCGCTGTCAATGCTCTCACTCTGGCGCGCCGCTCACGGCGGACGGTGGATCTGGTGGATTTGTTATGGAGTTCTGGAGTTCCTCATCCTCTGGTCCTACCCGGGTGCCGTGTATTTTCTGCTGGCGCTCAATCTTTCAGCGCTCGCCCTGCTGCTCCGCAAAGGGCTGCCGCCCGCCTGGCGGGCCATGGGCCTGAAACGCTGGGTCGTTGCCAATGCCGTCGGCGCGATGCTGACGGTGCAGTTGATGCTGCCGCTGGTGCCGCCGATGCTGCTGTATCTGCAGCGCTCGCGCATCCGGGGGCAGTTGACCGCCGACTGGCTGACAGACAGCGCTAGCCAGATGCTCAGCGGCATCCATTTCTGGGATCCCGGCAAACTGACCGTGGGCGAGTCCTGGGCCAGGCTGGGCCAGGAACGACCCTGGCTGATGGCCTCAGTGTTCGGGGTGGTCCTCATTGCCCTGCTGCTGGGTGTGTTTCGTTTCTGGCGGCAGGGATCCGGACATCGGTCGCTTTTATGGGTTCTCCTGCTGCCCGCGCCATTCATGGTGCTGG
>JAGNEJ010000090.1 GCA_018003315.1 Verrucomicrobiales bacterium | reverse complement strand
CGCAAGAACTGGCTCCACGTCGGCAGTTGGGAAGCCGGCCCGCGCGTCGCCGCCATCGCCAGTGTGATCGAATCCGCCAAGCGCCTTGGTCTCAATCCCAGGGACTACCTCGCCGACGTCCTCCCCCGCCTAGCCAATGGCACCACGTCTGTCATCCCCTCACTGAACCTCGGCGGCCTAGCTCCGCGCCCGCTGAGGCGACCCATCCACGGCTCGCACCGCCCACCGCCCACGGGGTTGGTGCCAATATGGTCTGGTGAGACGCTTACCGCGAAGGTGGCCCGGACGGCGCGAATCATCGGCAATTCGGACATCGATCCGCAGGACATGGAAACCGCCGCCGCGCAGGCCGCCCGCATCCTGCCCGAAAGGCTGAGATGAGGTGGACCCCGAAAGTTGGGCCAGGAGCCAAGCCGTGGTTTGAGGAGGCGGGTTGCGGGGCGTAAGGCCCGGCAACTTCAACCCGCAAATCACCAAAAAAGGTGTCGCCATTTCGTCCCAACAACGGGACAAGCGGGAATCCAGCCGCATTCCCTGTTGCCGGTTTGCTGCCGATTTTTGGCGCGATTCGCCGCCACTCACCGGCAATCGATTTTGATCCTATGCCGCTCGAGAACCTTTGAAAACAAATGATTGAAAGGTGCCGGCGGAGGGACTCGAACCCACACGCCTTTAAGGGGCAACGGATTTTGAGTCCGTCGCGTCTACCGATTCCGCCACGCCGGCTTGATCTTGCGAGGTGGGAGCTATTGCCATCTATTCCTCCGGGTGCAATGGAAAACCGCTGGCCGAATCGATAAATGTGCGGGCTGGAGGGGAAAATTCGCCTTTGTCCCGGAGAGGTGGTGGGGCATGCTGGGCGGCAATGACCTGGCAATTTCTCCTCAAAACATTCCTCAGCGCCGCGGTGATCGTGGCGGTGACGGAGGTCGCCAAGCGGAATAATTCAGCGGCGGCCTTGATTCACGCCCTGCCGTGGACCTCGCTGCTGGTGCTGCTGTGGATGCACGTTGAGAAGGCTCCGCCCGAACGGATTGGGGAACATTGCCAGCTGGTGTTCTGGTATGTGATTCCGACGCTGCCGATGTTTCTGGCCATTGGGCCGGTGCATCGCGCATGGGGATTCTGGCCGGCCATGGGAGCCTATGTGGCCGGGACGTTTGTTTTGTTTCAGGTGACGATCCGGGTGGGGCGGCTGTTCGGCGTGTCGATGTGAGGGCTGAGCATTTCCCCGTTGCGTGATGGGCGGGGCGGATTTCCTGTGGCGCATGCGTCCGGTCGTTCGGCAGGCGAGGTTTTTTCTGGAAAGGGCAGTGCTGCGTGGAGCAGCCGCGGTGGTGCCGTGGCTGCCATACGAGGTGCTGCGCGGGGCCGCCTGGTGCCTCGGGTGGGCGGCTGGCGTGGCGGACCGCCGCGGCAGAATGGCTGCCGAGGAAAACCTGCGGGTGGCGTTTCCGGCACTGGGCAGACGGGAGCGCAGCATGCTGCGCCGTCGGTCCTATCAAACTTTTGCCAGAACTTTTCTGGAGCTGTTCTGGGCGCGCAGGGTGATGCCGACGAACGAAGCGGGCCATTTCTGCAGGCACTTTGCCAGCGAGGCCGCGCACCAGGCAGTCGAGGAGGGCTGCATTTTTGCCACCGCCCACCTGGCCAATTTTGAATGGCTGTCGCTGGCTGCGGCGATGGGAGGATTTCCCGCAATGATCGTGGCGGAAAACTTCAAGAATGCCGCACTGACCGGTTTATTCCGCCGGTTGCGGGAGACCGGCGGGCATTTGCTGATTGCGCAGGAAAATGCGATCGTGCGCCTGTTCAAGCATCTGCGGCGCGGCGGGCGCGTGGCGGTGCTGGTGGACCTGAACATTCCACCGGACCAGAGCGCCACCGTCATTGAGTGTTTTGGCTTGAAAACCTGCGTGACCGTGGGCCATGCGGCGCTGGCGCAGCGTTCCGGGCGGCCCATGATTCCCTGTTACGCGGTGCCGCTGCCGGATGGACGCTACGAAATGCGCTTCCTGGATCCGATTCATGTCAGGGAAGGGGATTCACTGCAGGCGGCCTGCCAGCAATGCTGGGATCATTTCGAGGCGGCCATCCGGCAGCAGCCGGAAATCTGGATGTGGATGTACAAGCACTGGCGTTACCTGCCGGAGGAGGCCGCCGCCGGAGACTACCCGGCGTATGCAAACCGCTCCAAAAAATTCGACCTCCTGCTGCGTGAAGCGGGAGGTGGTCCGAATGCCCGCCAGGCATGAACACACCGGGACCAATGCCAGACGGACTGGTGGTGGTGGCTGGCTGCGGCTACGTGGGGCGGCATTTGGGGGAATTGCTGATCCGGGGCGGGAGCCGCGTGCTGGGAGTGTCGCGTTCGGAATCATCCGGCGCTGCCTTGCCGGGAGCGGGCTGGAGGATGGCCGCAGCGGACATTTCCAATCCGGCGGACTGCTGGCGGCTTGCGGAAATTTCCGGTCCGGCAGCAGCCGTCGTGCATTGTGCCTCCAGCAACCGGGGCGGGACGGAGGAGGCGTATGCCGCGGTGTATCGCGAGGGCTGCCGGAACCTGCTGGCGGCGTTTCCAAATGCCCGCTTCCTCTTCACCAGCAGCACCAGCGTCTATGCGCAGGTGGATGGGAGCTGGGTGGGGGAGACGGACGTGGCCGAGCCACGACGCGGCACCGGACGCATCCTGCGCGAGGCGGAACAACGGGTGCTTGATTCCGGGGGATGCGTGCTGCGGGTCGCCGGCATTTACGGTCCGCACCGCTCGGTGCTGCTGCGCAATTTTCTAACCGGAAATGCGGCCATCGATGTGCGCCGGGAACCTCCGCTGACGCCGGATGGGCGCTGGATCAATCAGGCGCACCGCGAGGATGTCTGCCGGGCCGCCGGACATGTGTTGGGGCTGGAGGAGGGGGGCTTCCGCGGACAAATTTACAACGTGTGTGACGCGCATCCACTGACCCAGCGTGCGGTGTATCGGGAATTATCCCGGCGGTTTTCCCGCCCGCTGCCTTCGGAGCGACCTCCCGAGGAAGGCCGGAAACGCGGCTGGACGAACAAGCGAATTCTGAACCGCAAGCTCTGTTCGACCGGGTGGCAGCCAATGTATCCGGTTTATTTCGATGCCCTGGACCGGGATCCGGACCTGGTTGCATCGGTGGTTCAGGCGCTCGAAACGTGGCCGGCGAGGAAAAATTCCCCCCATTTCCCTGATCCTGAGTCTTGACAGTTTCCGTAAATTCGAAAGCCTCGGAAGCGGAGGATCTCGGGGCTCGTCCTGTCCGTCGCATTTTTCCCAACATGACCAAACTGGTCTTCAAGATTCACGATGGCCAAGACATCGACTACCCGTTGACTGGGGCGGTGACACGGCTGGGGCGTGCCGCGGAGAATGAGATAGTCATCAACAATTCGTGGATTTCCTCCCACCATGCCGAATTCCTGCGCGATGATTCCGAGATCATCACGGTGCATGACCGGGGATCGAGCAACGGAACATTTGTCAATGGCGAGCGGATCGAACGCAAGGTGCTGGCGGATGGGGACAAAATCGCCTTTGGCCAACTCGAGGCCGTCTTTGTTCAGAAGGAGGAAGCATCCGGATCGTCTGCAGTTCCGAAAGCGGCGAAACCCCAAATGTCCGGGACTGGAGCGGTGGTGCCCCAGCGGAGCGGACCACAGCCGTCCGTGGGCGTGAAGACCCCGCCGCCCGGGAATCGCACGGCAGTCGCGAGAACGCAGGCGGTGGCTGCGTCTCCACCGGCGGTGCTTCCGGTGCCGCCGACCGCGAAGGTGATGATGGTGGAGGCGGAGATGCAGGCGGACCTCGACGCGAAGAGGAAGGAACTGGAGGAGGTGGAAAAGCGGCTGCACACGGCCAGGCGGCAGGCGGAGGATGAGCAGTTTTTGTGGAAGCAGCGGCGCGAGGCATCGGAGCGGGAACTGGCCGTGCTGCGCCAGGAGGCAGCCAAATTGTCAGGATTGCAGGAGGAATTGCAGACGGTCCAGGAGGCCGCAGGAAAGCTCAAGGCGGATGAGGCGCAGCTATTGAAGCGAATGCCGGAACTGCAGCGGGAGGCGGCGGAATTGTCAGGGAGGCTGCAGTCGGGCGAGGCGGCTTTGGCCGCCGCTGCCGGGGAGCTTTCAAAGCTGCAGGCGGAGGCCGGGCAGGTGCGCAGTGAAGCCGCCAGGCTGGACGCGGTGCGCCGGGAGGCGGACGAGGCGCGTGCGGTGCTGCAAACCCTGCGCCGAGAGACGGATCTGGCCCTGGCGGCAAAGACAGAGGCGGAAAGCGCTGCCAGCTTGCAGGCGGAGGCGCTGAGGGCCCTCCAGGCAGCAGCCGAACGCCATGCCGCCGTTGGAGCGGAATTGGAGCAGGCGCAGCAGTCGCTGGCAGGCATGCGCACCACGGCGGAATCCGAACAGCAGCGGCTGCAGGAATTGATCCGCCGCAGCACGGGAGAACTGAGCGGATTGCAACTGCGGGTGGACGAGGCAAAAGCGGCGGGCGCGGAGCTGGAAAAAATCCGGTTGGACCTCACCCAGTGGCGGGAGGCATCCGCCGCGGAACGCACGCAATTTGACGGGGTGCGGACCGTGGCGCTGGCTGAAATTGCAGAATACGAATCCCGGCTGGAACAGCTGCGGCAGGCGAATGCGCTGGCGCAAGAGGAGGCGCAGCGGTTTTCCCAATCCACTGCGGAATTGTCCGTGCTGGAGGAAACGCTGGCGGCCCGCCGCGCCCAGGCGGCGGAGGCGGAGAAACGGGAGAGGGAAATCACTGCGGAGACGGAGAAAGCCGCTGCCTTGCTGGCAACGATGCAGGATGAGCAGCGGGTGGCGGAGAACCGATTGACGGCCATCCGGGTGGTGCTGGAAGTCAAAGCGAAGGAACAGGCCGTTCTGGAACAGCGGCTCGCCGCCATTCAGATGCAACTGGGGCAGGCCGAAGCCGCGGCGGCCGATCATGCGGGCAGGGAATCCGTCATGAACGCTCGTTTGGCGGAACTGGAGGCGCGATTGGAAGCGGGTGCGCGGAAGGAGCGCGAGCAGGAGCAACTGGCGGCGATGCTTGCCGCAGGAACCGCTGCGCTGGAGCACTTGAGTGCGAAGACCGCGGAGCAGCAGCAGACGCTGGCAGCCGTCGGAGGGCAACTGGCAGCGGTTCAGATGGAGAAATCGCAGGCAGACCACGTTTTGACGCAACAGCAGCAACGGATGGCGGAAATCGAAAAGCAGGCGATGGACGCCCAGCGCCAGGCGCAGGAAGCCGCCGCTGCATTGCAGGAGAAGACACAGGCCCTGGCGGATGCCGATGCAGCGCTTGCCGCCAAGAAGGCCGAAGCGGATGCGACCGTGCGGGAAATGGAAAGCGACATGCAGAAGCGGCGGACCGAGATCGAATCACTCACCCAGCAGCGCAGGGATCTGGCCGCTGAAGAGGCCAGGGTGCAGGAGGAATTGAGATCCCGTATCGGGCAGTTGGAACAGGTGAAACGGGAATTTGCCGGCGCCGCACAGCAGGCGGCGGAACAACAGGGGCACACGGCGCGACAGCAGCAGGAAATTGTCCGCGTTCAAACGGAATTGGATGTCCTGGAAGGCAAGCAGCGGCAAGCGGCGCATGAACTTGACGCGGCCGCCCAGCGCCGCCGGACCGCGGAGGACGCAGCCAGGCTGACGGAGGAACAGGTGGCTGAGAAGAAGGCGCTGCTGGAGCAGCGGGAGCGGCAACTGGTGGAGGCTGAAATGCTGCTGCAGGCATCACAGCAGCATTTCCAGCAGGTGACTGCGAGGCTGGAGGCTGAACGCACGAGTCTGGCCACAGCGGAGGAGCGGAAAAATGCGGCCAAGGGGGAACTCGACGTGCTGGAGCGCACGCTGCATCACCAGCAGGCGGTTTCAGGCCAGAGTTTGGCGGCGCATTCCGCGCTGGAGCAGCGGATGGCGTCGCTGCAGGCGAAAATTCACGCCATGGAGCAGGACATCGCCGGGCTGCAGGAAGCGCGGGTTGCGGTGGCCGTGGAGGTGCAGAATCTGGAGTCGCGCCGGACGCAGGCCGAATCTGAAATAAGGCAGCAGACTGCGGCGCTGCAGGAACTGGAACAGCGGAGCAAAGCGGCGGCCAAGACCACGGAAGTCGAGGAACAGCGGGCGCAGGAAGCCATTGAGCGGCGGAAGATTGAGGAAAGGAGCGCAGAACTGGCAGAGGCCGCTGCCGCCGTGCGAAACCTGCAGCAGGAAATCGAGGTGCTGGAGGAAAGAAAACAGGTGATGGCGCGGGCCATCGATCCCCACTGGGGGACCGTTCACATCATGGCCAGGAGCCTCATCAAGCATCTGGACCTGCTGGAGGACATGATCCGGCATTCTGGAGCTGATACGGACGCCGGTTCCGCGGGTCGGGTGGAGCAGATGAAACTCTATCAAACCAGCATGCTCGACATGCTGGGAGAATATGGAGTGAGCGCGTTTCGCTATCCATGCGGCGAGAAGGTGGACGTCGCCATTCGCAAGCGGATTCAAATTGTGGAGACCCGTCCCAACGGCAGCGGGGACACCACGATTCTTGAAACCTTCCGCCCGGGTTATCTTTGCACCGAGTCGAAAAGCGGAGCACAGACGCTGCTCAGGAAAGCGGAAGTCGCCGTTGCCACCGGGCGGTGAACGCCCGACACAGGGTGCCATTGCGGCCTTCCGCGGGTCAGGGTTTGAGCCGCTTCAGTTGCTCTCTCGCCCAGTTCAGGCTTTTGGTCGCCCGGGCATCGTTCTCGCCGGCAGCGATCACTTTTTCCCAGGTTTGCACGGCATCCTCATAGTGGGAAATGGTGTCCTCCCGGTTGTTGGTTTTCTCGCTGCAGTGGCCCAAGGAGGTTTGGGACATGGCCAGGGCATAGAGCGCCTGGGTGCGCAGTTCACTGGAGAGATTTTCGTTCAAAAGGTCCCCCAGCAGGGTGGCGGCGTTCTGCGCGGATTTGAGGCCGTCAGAAAATTGCTGGAGGTCCTCCTGTACTTCCGCCAGCCCTGCCAGTTCCCGTCCAAGGTGCAGGCGGTAGGCGGGTTCCACGCGGTTTTTGTCCGTCAGGAGTTTCAAAAAGGAGACGGCGCTTTTGGCATAGCTCAGGGCTTCGGCGGGGCTGCGTTCCGCCTTGACCAGCCGCGCCACCGCGCCATAGGCACGGCCGATTTCAAAATTGTAGCGTTCGTTGTCAGGGCGTTCGGTCACGAGTTCCAGCAGCACCTTGATGCCCTGGTTGAAGGCCTGGGCGGCATCCTTCGGGGAGCCTTGGCGGTTGAGGATTTGGCCGCTCTCGGAAAAGGCGATGGCCATGCGTTCGCGGCACGGTTCGGACTTGGGATGGTCGCGGTCGAAGTCGATGAGTTTTTCCAGCGGGTCCATGAACGACGCGAGCGCTTCCTTGTCCTTTTTCTGGGCCACCAGGGATCGTCCAGCGGCAAACCGGGCATCTGCCAGCAGCCAGATGTCTTCATCGCGCCCCTGCGGGGAAAGCGCCAGTTTCAAAGCGGCTTCCGCGGCGCGATTGGCCGGTTCCAGGGCGGCGGCAGCGTCGCCCTTGCCTTCCAGCGCCAGGGCTTCAAACTGGGATGCCGTGGCTGCCTCCCGTTGCACCGCGTGGTCTTCCGGATGCAGCGCCAGCCAGCTTTGCAGGGATTTGCTGGCCTGGCCGAGGGTGGGGGCGGCTTCGGCGGATTTGCCCTCCTCCAGTGCCAGTTTTCCGCGCAGGGACTGGATGCGTCCCAGCAGCAGACTCCATTCCGCCTGTTCCTCTTTTCCAGTGGCAGCAGCTGCGGCGGCATCGACTTCGCGGACGGCTTCCTCCAGCAGGCCGGCTGCGCGGGCGTTGTCTCCCAGCGTGGTAAAGACCGATGCCAGGTGCCAGCGGGTGCGCACCGCCGTGGGCCGCAGTTCCGGATCCTTGCCGAATTTTTCCAAAAATGCCGTCCCCTGCGTTCCAAATTCCGCCAGGACCTGCTTCCACTGCTCCAGCGCTGCGGGTTCACGGGGGCGTTGATTGAGCAGGGCTTCCACCAGCTTTTGAGTGAGTCCTTCGCGGACTACCAGATTGGAGTGGTCCTGCTTTTGCCGGGCCACGGCCTGTTCAGCGGCGGCGGTTGTCGCTTTCATCTCCACGCGGAGATCCGCGGCGGCTTTGTCCGCAGCGGATTGGGCTGCAGTGGCGGACGCCAGTTGGGTTTCGAGATCATCCGCACGGGATTTTTGCGATGATTTGCCGGCAAGGGCAATCATGGCAACCATTCCGGCAGCGCTTGCGGCGAGGGCCAAGCCCCAGGTGGGCCATCCTCCTGCCGCCGGGAATTTGGGTTTCGGAAAGTTGAAGAGCGGTGCCCGGGGAGCTTTAGGCTGGGCGAGAAGGGCTTTTTCCGGCTTTGGAGCTTCCGCTCTGGGGGCTGCCGCCGGTGGAACGGTGGGCGTTTCCGCGAGTTTGCTTTTCTGCCGACTGCGAGCCTTCGACGGTGCAGGCAGCGGCTGGGGCTCCGCCGGAGTGGTGGGCGTGGCTGCGGTGCTGATTGGCGATCGTGCGGAATACGGCGTGGGCGGCTCCTGAAGGGATGGGGCGGAGGAGGGAACGGTTTTTTCCAATTCAGCCAGCACGTCCGACATGTGGGGATGGCGGTTGTTTTGATCGAGCGTCAAGCACCGCTCAACGATGCGACGCAGTGCCAATTCCTCTGCACTTCCCGCTCTGCCCCCCCAATTCAGCTGCGTTTCCCGTTCGATTTGCTTGGCCAAATGGTTGAAATTCAAATGATCAGTCCGGTTTTTCCGGTTTTCCATTTTCCGGAAAAGCTCGTTGGCGCGGGGGTAGCGTCCGGTGAGCAACTGAAACGCGGTGACGCCGAAGGCATACACATCCCAGGCCTCACCCGAGCTTTCCCCCGTGGGTGCCTCACCGTGCAACCGTTCCGGACCGAAATACGGAACATGGGTCCGCCAGTCAGCGGTTTGTTCCGATGAGAGCCAGCCCTGCCCAACGTCGGAAATCAGAACGCTGGAAGGGATTCCGTTCATGATGAACACATTGCGGGCGGTTAATCCGGTGTGGATGACACTTTGGCGGTGCAGCCACGAAAGCGCCTCCGCCATCGCCCGCAGTGCCTGGCTGGCTTGCAGGGCCGTCCATTTTCCCGAAAACGCCTCCAGGGTTTCCACGTTGCCGCTGGTGCCCGCCCACTGCATGGAGACGTAGGGCGTTTCCGATGTCAGATCGAAGCCGTAAATCTGAATGAGATTCGGATGCCGTTCCGGCACCAGCAGGCGTTCCAGACACCAACTGACATATTGTTGGTGAATGCTGTCGCGATGAAACACCTTCACCGCACAGTCCAGCCGGGCCTGCCAGGTGCCATGGTAAACAACACCGAAGGTGCCCTGTCCCTGTTCCCCTACGAGCCGGTATCCGGGAATTTCTGGCGGTTTCATGGATCGCTTTTAGAGTCGCTGTGTCACGCCCCGCTCCACTGCAAAGCGTTGTTCTGATTGGCAATTGCGTTAAATTTTCGCAAGTCCAATCATCTAAAACGCGAAAAAATCAAGGCGTTTAAGGAAAACGCCAGCCCTGCTGCGCACGGCACCCGGAATGAGCGGTGCGGGTTCAGTGCTTGTCCATCAGCGTTTTGACCACCAGCACAGGGCACTGGGAATGACGCACCACCTGCTCGGCGGTGCTGCCCAGCAGCATGCGCTTCAATCCGGTGTAGCCGTGACTGGCCAGCACGATGACTTCGGAAGATTTTTCCCGGGCCACTTCGCAAATGGTGTCCCACGGGTGGCCGTCGCGCACCAAGGCCTCCATGGGAACTCCCGTGCTGAGTCGCTCGATGAGCGCTGCCAGTTCTTTTTGCGCAGCCTCCACCCGTCCGCTGTCCGTGGGGACGACCAATGGGGGGATTTCCCCCTGGACGATGACGATGGGCTGCAGCACATGCAGCAGCAGCACCGAACCGCCGGAAAGTTTGGCCAGGCTGCGGGCCGCATCCAGCGCCTTGAGCGAATGTTCGGAGAAATCGATGGGAACCAAAATGTGGGAAAAGTTCATGAGGAGGTTGTTGTTGATGGTGTTGCTGCGTGTTTGGCCGTGTGTTGTGTGGAAATTTTGTCAGGGCTGAACTGCCGGTGGTGCTGGAGGATTCGAACTGGGTGCGGCAGCAGGAGCAGCCTGTGCTGCAGGTGGCGGTGGCGGCGTGTCCTTGTCCGTGACGCGGTAAATCAGAGTGGCCTCCCCGATTTCAGGCGTTTGCTTCTGCTTTTCGTCGATGCGGATGCCCCGCACCGACATCGACTGCAGCGACGGGTTGTCGTAGGCTTGGAAGAGCTGGCTGGCCCAATCGTCACCCTGCAGGTCGGTGAACTGGGTGGCGCAGGCCACCGCCTTGAGGACTTCGTTCCCATAGGGCTTGGTCATCGTGAAATCGAAGTCTGCAGTCGCACCTGGAATGGTGATGGTTTGTCCGGCTTTCAGGCGGTTTTCCTGCTGGAACTTGTTGGGGAAAATCTGCTGCACCTTGTGTTCGGCGCTCAGGTAGTAGAGCCTCACAAAACAATCCTTTTCAGCGGAAAGCTCGACCGTCAGTTTGTCGCCCTCCTTGAAGCGCCGACCGTTGGTTTTCAGGTTCAACTTGATGCTGCCGGAGGTGATGACGCCGTCCGGAGCGAAGGTTGGCGTCGGCGCGGTCGCCGGTGTAGGGGGTGTGGCAGGCGGGGAAGCAGGCGTGCCCTCACCGGCCACGGTGGGCGGGGTCTGCGGGGTGGTCGGCGGGTTCGGAGGAGGGGGCTGCCCAGTGCCTGCATCTGCCACCGCGGGCTGCGCTTTGCCGCTGCTCAGGCAGGCGGTGACGGATTCATTGAGAGCGCTGCTAATAATGATCGGCTTTTGCACCGCCAGGCCCGCCTTGCTGGCGGTTTCCGCGAGTTGGGCGGTGAGCACTTCGTCCAGCTTCGCAAAACTCAAGTCCGGGGTCTTCTCCAGCGTGGTGCAGAGGGTGCTGGTGAAAACTCCGGCAGCCTTGGTTCCTTTTGGATCAATGTTTTCTAACGCCTTTTCACGCAGTTCGAATGCTTTCTGATTTGGCTGACAGGCGGCCAGCAGAACCACCTTTTTATTTTCCTGCAGTTCCCTCGCCAGACCGTCCGGCACGAACGCGGCATTGCCGTCGATGAATTCGTTGTAGCGCGAGCCAAAATCCACGCTGCGGGATTCCGCCAGGGAGTCGAGGCGTTTGCCTTCTCCGCAGGTTGAAGCATCCAGCACCACCACGATGCGGGCCGCGGGGATGCGGGCGAGGAGTTTTGCCAGTTCGTCATCCGGCAGCCAGGACTGGGGTTTGGTGTCGTCTGCATCTGCCGGCAGCAGCGTCTCATCCCGGAAATCGGCTTCGTCTCCGTCGAGGTCCAGCGTGGGGGTTCCGTGACCGGCAAAATAAAATACGGCGACGTCCCCGCTCTTTCCCGCAGCGATCAAGTGTTCCTCCACGGTCTTGACGATGCTGGACCGGGTAGCCTCCTTGTTGGTGAGGATTTTGATGTCCTGATCGGCAAAGGCATACGTTGCTTTCAGGAGGCCCGCAAAGCGCGCGGCGTCGCTGGCGCATCCCTGCAGGGTGTTGCCGGGGACATACGCGTCGATGCCAACCACCACCGCCCTCTGGGCGGAATGGCCGGGTGTGATGCAGAAAAATGCCGCCAGCAGGGTGGCGGTGGCGGATGCGGATCGAGATTTCATGGCGTGATTTGCGGTTGCGATGGTTGCGTTGAAAAGCGGCGCATTCAGGCGCCGCGAAGCAGTGGAGCAGGCCGGCCGGGGGCGTGCGGCACCCTGGTTTCGGCGGCCAAGCGTGCGGCGCATTCAGAAAATGCGCGGACCACGAGGCTTTGAAGGCGGTTTTTTCTGGAAACCAGGACGATGGTGCGGGAAGCGGGCGGAGCCAGGGAACGCAGCACCAGGCTTTGTGCCACTTCGGTGCCGCAGGCTATTTTGGGGATGAGGGAAATACCCAGCCCACCCCGGATGAGCGCCAGCACCGTTTCCAACTGGGCGCTGCGGCAGGCGATCTTCGGTCGGAAATCCGCCTGCATCCGGCAGAGATCCTGAGCCTGATCCGCCAGGCAGTGGCCTTCGCGCAGCAGGATGAAATCCTCCCCAGACAAGTCTGGCAAGGTGACGTTTGGCAATGCTGCCAGCCGGTGCTCCGGAGGCACGGCCAGCAATAATTCATCCTCGAACAGGCGGGTGATCGCCACAAACGGAGCGTCCACCGGCAGGCTCAGCAATGCCAGGTCCACTTCGGTGGCATCCAGGGCCATCAGCAGCCGGGCCGTGGTGTCCTCCTGCACGACGACGCCTGCGTCGGGGTATTTTTCGGAAAACTGCCGCAGCAAATCCGGCAGCAGGTAAGGGGCAATGGTCGGCAGCACCCCGAGCGTCACCGTTCCCCGGATGTCTCCCCGGGCTTCCCGCACCCGGCGCTGGGCTTCGTCGGCCTCCAACAAAATGCTCCGGGCACTGGGTGCCAATGCCTGTCCCGCCTGGGTCAGCGCCACCCCGCGGGGCCGCCGCTCAAAGAGCGCCTCCCCCAGTTCCTCCTCCAGTTTCAGAATCTGCTGGCTCAGGGAGGGCTGGGAAACGTGGCACTCCTGCGCAGCACGGCTGAAGCTGCCGGTTTTCACGACGGCCAAAAAGTAGCGCAGTTGATGCATTTCCATGGGAACAACTGGGGTGGCGGACGCGGTGCGCAGTGCGCAGGCATAGGGATCGACTATGGCGGCCATTGGAACAACGTCTTTTTCATGGGGGGTGGATGCGGATATTTCTCGCCGCCGTCGCTTGGGCGTCGGATTTTTTTGCCACCCACCACCTGCCACCCACGATCGAAATGAACATTGCTTCCTTCCTGCTGCTGCCTGCCCTGCTGACCATCACCCACGCCGCGGAGGTGCCAGATGACGCCGCCCTGCGCCGGCAGGCACTGCAGTTCATCCAGCCGCTGCCCGACAGGATGCCAGGGGCGGAAAAGGACACCGCAGCACAAATCAGCCTGGGCAGGGAATTGTTTTTCGACAAGCGCCTGTCCAAGAACCACACCCAATCCTGCAATTCCTGCCATGCCGTGGATGCCGGACGCGGGGGAGTGGACAACGAAGCCACCAGTCCAGGCGCTTTCGGCAAACGCGGGGACCGCAACAGCCCGACCGTGCTCAATGCGGGATTCCATGTGGCCCAGTTCTGGGATGGCCGCGCCGGTACCCTGGAAGACCAGGCCAAAGGCCCCATCCTCAATCCGGTGGAAATGGCCATGCCCGACGCCGGCGAGGTCATTGCCCGGCTGAATGCTGTCGAGGCCTACAAAACGGCTTTTGCCGCGGCCTTTCCCGGCACGGACAACCCCATCAGCTACGACAACGTAGCCAGAGCCATCGCCGCATTCGAGCGCACGCTCAAGACCAGCGACCGGTTCGATGATTTCCTCAAGGGCGAAGGCCACGCCCTGACACCGGATGAAAAATCCGGACTGCATCTCTTCCTGACCGTCGGCTGCACCACGTGCCACCTCGGCCCCACCATGGGCGGAAATCTTTACCAGAAAATGGGCCTGCTCAAACCCTACAAAAACGACAAGGACCTCGGACGCGCCGCCCTGACAAGGAACGATGCGGAGAAATTCTTCTTCAAAGTCCCGAGCCTGCGCAACGTGGCGCTGACCCATCCCTATTTCCACGACGGCGGTGCCGCGGAATTGGAGGATGCGGTGGGCACCATGGCCGAAATCCAGCTCGGCAAGACGCTCACCTATGAGGAAAAGCGGAAGATCGCGACCTTCCTGTATTCCCTGTCGGACAAGGACCGGGCCGCCGCTGCCGCCCAGAAAGGAAAAACCGCCGCAGCGGATAAACGTTAGGCCCTTCCGCCTGATTTTCCAGTCCAGGCCGCCCTCCCTCCTGCGGCCTGGCTGGCAGACTCCCCGGGTGCCGGCAGCAAAACCGGCATCCGGGGTTCTGTTTTTCCGGCGTTTTGCGTCGTGCGTTCAGTCTTCGTTCACATTCCAGAGCGTTCGGGGCTGGAGGTAGTGCCGCAGTGTTCCGCACCCCCCCCGCAGGATTTCCCATGAGTCGATGTTCAGCTCAAGCATGGCCACGCCGCAGGTGACGAAGCCTTCCACCACCCGCTTGCCGGCGAGCCAGTTCGTCAGGCGTTCCATGCCGGGATTGTGCCCGACCAGGCAGGCATGCTCCACCCGGTCTTCCACTTCCTGCAGCACCTCCAGCAAATCCTCCACCGGTGCTTCATAAATGCGCTCTTCCTGCACCATGGTGGGCGACTGCCTCCCGATTTCCTGTGCAATGCACCGCGCCGTGGCCAGCGCTCTGGCTGCTGGGCTGGCGATGAGCGTGTCAGGCGAAAATTGGTGATGGGTCTTCAGATGTTTCCCCATTTTCGGAGCATCGCGCCGGCCGCGGTCGCTCAGGGTGCGGAGGAAATCGGGCTGGCCGGGTTCAGCGGGGTTGGCTTTTGCGTGGCGGATCAGGGTCAGGAGTTTCATGCCGCGGATTTAAGTAGGAAACCCAGTCCACGCCATCGGAAAGTGTGATTCCGCCTGCGAGGTGAAATCATTTTGCAGAAAATTGCCAGCGGCGCGGCGGCGTTGCGATTCCGCCTGTAGAACCACCCAACTCGCCATGCAAACCGCCGCCAGCTTCCCCAAAAATCTGCTCTGCCGCAACGTTGGCCTGATGCTTTCAGCCTTCGCGGCAGGGTGGATGCTGAAGCCCGCCGCCTCCCCCCACACGGCGGGAACGCTGCCGACGGTAAAAGCCGCTTCGCCAGGATCGATGGATGCCCCCCCTGTCCACTCGATCCTGGCGTTGGGGCAACGCGGCACGGACGAGGCATTTGCTTTTCTGCAAGCGCTTTCCGCGGACGATGAACTGGCGGTGGCATTCGGCAAACTTTGGCTCAGCCGATGGCAGCCTCGAGAATCCGCGCAAGCAGCCTGGGCGGCCGCGCTCAGCCTGCCGGAAGGCGCCTGGCGCGATGCGGTGATGGAACGGCTCTGGCCGGACTTGGAAAAATCCGTCCCGGCATACGCCTGGAGGGAAAGTTTCCGGCTTTCCACCGAAGCCGCCTTTGCCGCCCGCGAGGGCATGGTGCAGCGCCAGTTGGAGGGCGGTGCCAGCCCCGCGGACTTCGCCTCCCTGCTGGCCGACACCCCGGCGGAGGAAAAAGAAGCCGCGGCTTCCATCATGCTCGCCGCCCTGACTCGGCAGTCTCCGGAAAACGCAGCGGCACTCCTCCAAACCCTGACCGATCCCGCCCTCAAGGAAGCCGCTGCGGTGGGATTCACGGCTGCCTGGGCCGCCACGGCACCGGAAGCCGCCGCGGACTGGTGCTTGAACAACGCAACCGAGGCCGGTGCCTCCATTTCCGCCGTCCTGCAAACCTGGTGTCTCGCAGACATCCCGGCTGCCTCCGCCTGGCTCGCGAAACTCCCCGCCGGTCCCATCCGCGACCAGGGTGCCTATTCGCTCATTGAATCCCTCGCCCATACCAATCCAGACCTCGCTTGGAAATGGACCGAACAATTGAGCGATCCCGCCGCTCGCAAAACCTTCCAGGACCGGTTGAACCTCGCCGACTTCACTGCGGCCGATCCGCACTCCTGACAGCGGTGCTGCATTGGCGGCTTCCCGCATTGGGAAATGCTGGCGGGGCGCAGGTTTCTCGGTAAGCTCTGCGGCATGTCGAAGCTCTCCCTCTTTTTCGCCGCGGCGATTCTGCCGCTTGCCGCCTGCCACAAGCCGGAAACGGCAAAGCCAACCGCCCCGGTGGCGACGCCTCCGGCAGCAGCCCCGACCGTGGCCGAGGAACCGTGGATTCCGGCCAGTGGCATGGGAGACTGGAAAGTGGTGGAGACCGGCACCCAGGGCGAGGTGAGCGTCAAGGACAGCGTGTTCATTCTTGGTCAGGGCGACGGCATCACCGGCGTGCATTATGAAGGGACGCGGGACTTGCCCGTGGTGGACTACGAAATTGCCTGGGATGGGATGAAACTTTCCGGAGTCGATTTCTTTGCGGCTGCCACGTTTCCCGTGCGTGACAAAACCACCTGCGCCACCTTCATCAATGGCGGCTGGGGCGGGGGAGTGACGGGCATTTCCTGCTTCGACGGCATGGCGGCAAATGAAAACAACACCACGTCCTATCAACAATACGAGGACAACAAATGGTATCGCTTCCGCGTCCAAATCACCGCAGACATGCTGGTGGCCTATGTGGATGAAAAAAAAGTCGTCAGCGCGAACATCAAAAACAGGAAGGTCAGCCTGCGTCCCGGCGAAATCGAAGGCTGTGCCCCGCTGGGCTTCGCCAGTTGGCAGACGAAGGGTGCGGTGCGCCATCTCGTCATCCGCAAACTGAAGCCGGGCGAAGTCCCGGTGGATCCCGACGCCTATTGACCGTTCCCGGACGTCCGCCTCCTCCGGCATGGAACCGCCACTGCTTGCCATCGACGGGCTTTCCGTGATCCGCAACCGCACCCCGGTGCTGCGGGGGATTTCCTGGCGGATTTGTCGCGGAGAGCGGTGGGTCATCATGGGGGGCAACGGCTCCGGCAAAACGTCTCTGCTCAACGCCCTGACCGGTCTGCTGATGCCCACTGCGGGCGAAATCCGCCTGCTGGGAAACACCTACGGCCTGGCGGACTGGCAGGCACTGCGCCGCGAAATCGGAGTCGTCAGTTCCTCGGTCCGGCAGCAGATCAACGATGACGAAACCGGGTGTGAAATCATCGCCAGCGGGCGTTATGGGCAGATCAATTTCTGGGGCACGCTGCGTGCCGCCGACCGCACCGCCGCGCTGCGCATGGCCCGCCGGCTTGGCGCGGAACAGGTGCTGGATCGCCCCTGGGCCGTGCTTTCGCAAGGCGAACGGCAGCGGGTTCTCATCGGTCGGGCGCTGCTCGCCAAGCCCCGCCTGCTGATTCTGGACGAGCCCTGTGCTGGATTGGATCCTGCAGCCCGCGAACAGTTTCTGCACTTTCTCAATGCCTTCGCCCTTCGCCACGGCGCGCCGCTGCTGGTGCTGGTGACGCACCATGTCGAGGAAATCACCCCTGCCTTCACCCATGTGCTGGGACTGAAAAAGGGGCGGGTTTTCTGCTCCGGAACCAAAGCGGAAACGCTGTGCAGCCGCACGCTTTCCGGACTCTTCTCCGCCGCCGTGGCCGTCACGGTGGACGGTGGGCGCTACCGACTGGCCTTCACTCCGAAATCGTCCCGCCGCTTCTGCTGAGTTGCGCTGGTTCCGATTTTTGCGGAAGCTGCCTTCCCGTTTGACAAGTTTTCCCCGTCCAGTAGTCTCCCGGCTCTCTTTAACCCGGCTGGATTTTCAGTCTCGGGTCTTTTTCTGTTGCCAAGCGACTTTCAAATCCCAGCACCCATCTCATGAGCAAACGCACCTATCAGCCCTCGAAACGGACCCGCAAGCGCCAGTTCGGTTTCCGCACCCGCATGGCCACCAAGAACGGCCGCGACATTCTGCGCCGCCGCCGCCAGAAAGGCCGCAAGCGCCTGGTGCCAAAAGGCGTGGAGGTCCACTACGCCCGCCACACCCAGTCGTAGTTTGCACGGTGCCGCCGGTGCGCCGGAACGCTTTTTGAAGCAACGGCGCTCCCGTCCGGCACCCAGCCTTTTTGCCAGTGGGTCTTCCGCGCCGCCATCGCATGACGCGGCCCGCTGAGTTCGCCGCCGTCCGCCAGCGTGGCATTGCCCGCTCCGGACGTCTCATGACGGTGGCGTTTCTGGCCGATGCCGGGCTTCCAGAGATGCGCTTTGGCTTTGCCATTACGAAAAAGGTCGGCAATGCGGTGACGCGGAACCGAATCCGGCGGCGATTCCGGGAGATTTCCCGCCATCATGCGGCGGAAATCGCACCGCCCGGACGGCTGGTGACCATTGCGCGTCCCGCTGCGGCCAGTGCGGCCTTTTCCGTCCTGCGGAGCGAATGGCGTTATTTGGTAAAAAAACTTGGCCTGCTGACCCCGCCCGTTTCTGGTCCATGAAGCGCCTGCTCATTTTTCTGGTGCGCTGCTATCAGGTGGGGATTTCCCCCGTGCTGCACCGGCTGGCCGGCCCCGCGGCGGGCTGCCGGTATTCGCCCACCTGTTCCCAGTATTTTATCGAGGCCGTGAAACTCCACGGAGCCTGGCGTGGTGGCTGGCTGGGAATCAAGCGCATTTGCCGATGCGCCCCCTGGGGTGGCTATGGCCCCGATCCCGTGCCGCCCCGTCCCGCTGGAAAATGCGGTTGCGGCGGGGGCGAATCTGCGGTTGGTGCCGCTCCCCTGGTTCCTGGTTCCAAAATTTCCCCTTCCGAGCATGAAGCGAAAACTCGACAAGACTGATTTCATCGTCCTCCTGCTGCTGGCCGGCGGCCTCTGGGCCTTCTGGCCGCGCGGCGGGACGCCTCCGCCGCCGGAAGCTCCCCCCACGGCCGCCACGGAGCCTGGCAAAAAAGACGACGCTGCGACGCCGAAAGTCGAGGGGCCGACCGTCGGACCGCAAACTCCCGGCGCGGCGACCCCAAGCGTCCCCGCAGTCCTCACCGTGCTCAGCAATGCCGCGGGTGCATTTGAGTTCACGAACATCGGAGGCGGGATTCGCAAGGCCACGGTGCAGGCGGCGCCCTTTGCGGGAAAAACCGAACAGGAACTCAATGCAAGGATCAACGTCGGAGCCATCGGTGGCTTGGCCGTGGGGGCGGGCGAGATGGACAGCCTGCCCTACACAATCAAGGAACAGACGCCGAAATCCATCACCTTCGAATCAACCGCGATGACGGGTCTCGTCATCACGAAAAAATGGACCATGGTGGAAGGGGAAGGCAAGGA
>JAGNEJ010000089.1 GCA_018003315.1 Verrucomicrobiales bacterium | reverse complement strand
CATTGATCGATTTGCGGCTGGACGGGGAATTCGTCCACTGGCAGCACAAGTTGAAGGAAGCTGCCGCGGTCCTCGAGCAAGCGCAGCAATGGATGCAGGGAACACCCCTGACGCCGGAGGATCTGGTCGAATTGAAGAATGTTTACCGCGAACTGGTGAAGGCACTGCACCCGGATCTGCATCCGCAGCAGACCGAAGCCCAACAACTGCTCTGGCACCGGGTGCAGCAGGCCTACGCAGCCCAGGCGCTGGAGGAGCTGCGTGCGCTGGCGGCGCTCCAGACCGAACCGGGCAGCGTGGCGGAGCCCGATGCAATGGAGAAACTGCACCAGGAAAGGGACCGGCTCGCAGCCAGTCTCGCGGACATCAGCGAAAAGCTGTCGCTGGCGCAACGACAGCCGCCATTTACGCTGCGGGAGCAACTGGCGGACCCTGAGTGGGTCGTTGCCCGGCGCACGGAACTGGAAAATGAGATCGCGCCGCTGGAGGCACAGCGCGACCATTATGAGCAACTGCTTCAGCAACTGTTGACGGGGATGCAGCATGGCGGATTTGGTCCCAATTAATCCCGCGCTGCTGGCGCTGATGCACGGCTCATTTGGAGCCAATGGAGCGCTGCTGCCCTTCACGCGGGAGATCATGCTCATCGAATGCCATATCGCCGGAACCGGGTATCGCGGCCTCCAGGAAATCGAGCCAGGGTTGCTGCCCGGAGCTTTTCTTCCCCTCAAGCGCGAGCCTGACAATTCGCATGACCCATTGGCGATCATGATCCTGGATGAGTCCGGGCACCACCTTGGCTACGTTCCGCGGGCAAAAAATGAAGCGCTCGCCCGTCTCATGGACGCCGGCAAGCTGCTCTTCGCACGGCTGGAAAAAAAGGAATGGTCCGGCCAATGGCTGAACGCCGACGTTCGGGTTTATCTGCGGGATGTTTGAATGCTGCCGACGATGGCAATGAGCCGACTTGGCACCAGGGTTTCTGTAGGATGCCAGAGCCTTCCTGCAGGGGGATTCATGCCGTTGGTGCGTGATCCGCCAGTGGGACTTCAATGGCCTCGCAGCGGTCCCTCCATCCAGGGAAGTTCCATTTGTTAGGAAAATCGCGGCACTGCTGGGGTTTCACTGCATTGATGCGGCAATCAATGCCATCAAGAAAAATGCATTCCCCATTTTCCTTTTCGGTGAGGGACAGTCCGGTACGGTTGGCTCGCAGACGGGTGAAGCGTTCGATGAATTCCGCGACGGGCAGGCCGAGGAACCGGGCAATGCGGTCCGCCTCGTCCTCCCAGAGCACCACATCCCCAGGCCACTTGCAGCAGTTGGCGCAGCGCTGGCAGGCGAACCAGGTTCTTTTTTCGCTGGGCATGGGTTCCATGGCGGCAGGGGAGGACGCTCAGTCTTTTTCCTTCTTCTGGCGCTCGCGGATGTCGAACTTGATGGGCAAGCCCTCGTAACCGGCGGTGCGGCGAATTTCATTTTCCAGGTAGCGGAGGTAGGTGTCGTGGAGCAGGTCGCGGTGGTTGACGAAAAGCACCACGCGCGGAGCCATGAGCGGGCGGGGTTTGTGTTCGCGGGCCAGGGTGGAGTACAGCAGTTTCAGGCGGCGTCCGCGGGTGGCTGGGGGAGGGGTGCGCTGAATGGCCGCCTGCAGCAGGCGGTTCAGGGTGCCGGTATTCGGGCTTTGCAGGGAGGCCTGGCGCACCCGTTCGATGGCGCCGAAAATCTTGTTCAGGTGGGTGGAATCCTTTGCGGAAACGGCCACCAGCGGAGCGTAGTCGAGGAAAAACAACTCCCGCCGTGTGTATTCGGTGAGTTCTTCGATGCGGGCCTTTTTATCGGCATCCGGGTGGTAGAGATCGTATTTGTTGGCGACGAGGATGCATGGGCGGTTTTCCTCCACAACGGTGCCGGCGATTTTTCGCTCCTGTGCCGCAATGCCGCGCGCTGCGTCAAAGACCAGCGCCACCAGATCCGCCCGGCGAATGCTGCGTTCCGCCCGCTGCACGCTGAAGCTTTCGACCACCGTATCCACCCTGGCGCGCCGCCGGATGCCCGCGGTGTCAATCAGTGAAAAATACTGTCCGCCCCGCTCGTAAAGACAGTCGATGGCATCACGCGTCGTTCCGGCCACTTCGGAGACGATGGCGCGGTTTTCACCGAGAATGGCGTTGAAGAGCGAGCTTTTGCCCACGTTAGGGCGGCCGATGATGGCCACGCGGATGATGCGGCTGTCATCCGTCGCGGCGGTCGGGCGGGTGTCTTCCGCGGTCTCAACCGGTTCCAGATTCGCCTCCAGCATTTTCAGCAGAGCCGGAATGCCGCGGCCATGGGTGGCGCTGAAGGTGGCCGCGTTTTTGAATCCCAGCCGGGCGAAATCCTCGAGATTGGCGTCGTGTTTGGGATCATCCGCCTTGTTGATGCCCAGGACGACGGGCTTGGCCTGTTTGCGCAGGAGTTGCGCCACCGCTTCGTCCACCGGATGCCGTCCGTCCTGCGCGTCCACCACCAGAAGAATGAGGTCCGCGGACTCAATGGCAATCTGCGCTTCGGTTTTCACTTGGTTGGCAAAGCCGTCCTCCAGCGAGGCCCCAATGCCGCCGGTGTCGATGATCTGAATGGGAAAACTGGCCCCTTGGCAGGTTGCGGAGAGACGGTCGCGGGTGACGCCGGGCTGGTCGTGCACGATGGCCAGCCGCCGTCCTGCAAGGCGGTTGAACAGAGCGGATTTTCCGACGTTGGGGCGGCCAACGATGGCCACCACGCGTTCAGTTTTGGCGGGGAATTTCGGAATGGGCATGTTCAGTGGCGTGGAGCTGGCGGAGTCCGTCCGCAAGGTAAATGAAGCCGGAGACACACACAAAGACTCCGGCGAGAATGGTGGGGACCAGCAGTGGAATTCCGGTTAGGGAGTCCCCGCGAAGCATGAGCCAGCCAATGGCGATCATTTGAAAAACCGTGGCGCATTTTCCCGACCAGTGCGGGCGGATTTCCACCTTTCCTGCCAGGTGGTTTACGAGCAGGCTGCCCGCAATCGACAGGGTGTCGCGCGCAATGACCAGCACCGGAAACCAGAGCGGAAAATTCGGCTTCCAGTCCACAAGACTCAGGGTGATGATCGCCGCCAGCAGCAGGCCCTTGTCGGCAATGGGATCGAGAATGCCGCCCAGGCGCGTCTTCTGGTTGAAATGCCGGGCGATGTAGCCGTCAACCCCGTCGCTCACACTGGCAACTCCGAATACCACGATGGCCAGGACACGCGACCATTCGTTTGGCTCGCCCGCCTGCACGCTTTTCCCGTAGTCCATGGCGCACCCCACAAACACGGGGATGAGCAGGATGCGGGCAATGGTGATTTTGTTGGCGGTGTTCACGCGGCGCGGCCGAAAATCCAGGAATGCCGCCCCGGCTGGCCAGGCGCGGCGGCTTGGCGGCAAGACTCCGCGAGAACTTCGGTGATTGCAACCGGCGTCCGCCTCACCAAAAGCCCCACTGCTTGGTCTGCACAACGTAAAGTCCGAGCAGGAGATTTGAAACCGCATGGCAGACAACGCACGCGGCCAGGCTCCGGGTGCGCAGGGCTACCCACGAGATTAGCACGCCATAGATGAGGCAGCCCAGGTAGTCGGAAGGATGGTGCACCAGGGTGAAGGCCAGAATGCTGAGGCCCACCGCCGCGGGATTCCACACGCCGAAGGGGACCAGCCAGAAATCCCGGTTTGGTTCAGCCAGGTGACGCCAGAGAAAGCTGCGCCAGAACAGCTCTTCGAGCAGCGGAACGGCGACGGCCATGCGGACAAAGCGCAACAGCACCGCGGTCCACCACGCGGCGGAATTTCCGGAAAAGATGTCAGGATCAAAGCCGGGTTCGGAACGGGACACCAACCCAAGCCCCGTTTTCACCCAGTCGGGCCACGGCCACGAGGCGACCTGCCAGCGGTGGAACAGCACGGAAGGCAGCACCCAGACGGCAATGCCAGCCGTGCCCACAATGAGCCCCAGCAGCATGGGGCGCACTCCGCGGGGACCAAACGTGTAGTTTTTGCGAAAATACCAGATCAACCCCAGCGCGACGACGGTTTGCAGCGGATAAATCCAGTGTTCCGGGGCGCAGCGCCACCATGGCAGGGTGGGGTTGTCGATCTTGATCCAGTCAACGGGAACCAGCAGCAGCATGAAAGCCAGAAAGGGTGCCGTGTGGGCAGCGGTGCGATTCTGGCGCAGGGAATTCATGCGAGCACCGGCGAACGCCGCGCCACGAACCGGTCCATGCGTTCCATGGCCGTTTCCAATTGGGCGGGATCCGTGGCATAGCAGCAGCGCACAAATCCCTCGCCGCATCGGCCAAAGGCGGTTCCCGGCACCACCGCCACGCTTTCCTCCTTCAGCAGTGCAGTGGCGAAGGCGCGGCTGTCCAGACCTGTGCTGCGTATGTCAGGAAACACATAAAAGGCTCCTCCGGGCTTGAAGCAGGCCAGCCCCATGTCGTTGAGCCGCCGTACTACCAGATTGCGCCTGCGCTGGTATTCACGCCGCATGTCCTCCACGGCAGCAGCCCCGTTTTCCAGCGCCTCGATGCCCGCAGCCTGGCTGGTGATGGGGGCGCAGAGCATGGAATACTGGTGAATCTTCATCATCGCCTCGGTCAGTTCCGGCGGGGAACAGGCGTAGCCCAGCCGGAATCCGGTCATCGCAAAAGCCTTCGAAAATCCGTGGAACAAAATGGTCCGCTCCCGCATCCCTGGCAGTGCCGCGATCGAACACCAGTCAGCTGGACGGTCATACATCAGTTCGGTGTAAATCTCGTCGGTGAACACGATGAGGTCATGCCGAATTGCCAGGTCCGCGATTTTTTCCAGTTCGCTGCGCGGAAGCACCGCCCCGGTGGGGTTGGTGGGGAAGTTCAGCATCAGGATTTTGGTGCGCGGGGTGATCGCCGCCGCAACCGTTTCCGCTTTCAAGGCAAAATCATCTTCACTGCGGGTTTCCACCGGCACTGGCACCCCGTGCGCCATGGCGATGCTCGGGTTGTAGGAAACGTAGCAGGGCTCGTGGTAGATGACTTCGTCGCCCGGATTGAGCAGCGCCCGGAATGCCAGGTCCAGCGCTTCGGAAACCCCAACCGTCACCAAGACCTCGCTTGCGGCGTCGTAACGCAGCCGGAAATGACCGGAGACATAGTTGGAAATCGCCTTCCGCAGGTCCAGCAGGCCGAGGTTGGAGGTGTAGCTCGTCTGCCCCTTCTCCAGTGAGTAAATGGCAGCTTCGCGGATGTGCCAGGGAGTGACAAAATCCGGTTCGCCCACTCCGAGCGAAATCACGTTTCCCTGTTGCAGCACCAGCTCGAAAAATTCCCGGATGCCGGAGCGGGGAAGTGCGCGGATGTGGTCCGCCAGTTTGTCGGTCAGGCTCATGGAGGATCTGTCAGGGTGCCACAGGAAGGCGGTTTGCTTCCGCCATCGGCCGGGTCATGAGGCCGTTCTGCTTGTAAATTTTGAGTTGGAAATGGGTGGTGGTGGACAAGACTCCTTCGATGGTGCTGAGCTTTTCCGAGACGAACCGGGCCACCTCGTGAAGGGTTCGGCCACGCACGGTGACTGCAAGGTCATAGCCGCCGCTCATCAGCGTGCAGTGGGTGACCTGATCGAATTGCGCGATGCGGTCGGCCATGCGGTCGAATCCGCCGCCTCGTTCCGGCGTCACCTTGACGTCGATCACTGCATATACTTCGCCATCCGCGGCCTTCGCCGGGTCCACCACGGCCTGATAGCCGAGAATGGTTCCGTCGGCTTCCCAGCGCGTGATCATTTTCCGAACATCACAGGGTGCCATCTCCAGCCGTTCTGCGAGCTGTTCATCGTTGAGTCGGGCATCCTTTTGCAAAAGTTCCAGCAGGGCATCCATGTCGTTGAATTCTTGTCAGGCGGGTCGAATCAGGTCTGGGCGGAATGCGGCCAACTGGCGGCGAATCGTTCACGCCCAAGCCCGGAAAGACGCGGAATTTCCATTCGATCCCGCGTTTGGCAATCGGTTTTGAAACGATCCGGAGGCCGCCCCCGTTTGGTAACAGGGACGGCCTCCGCGGTGCAGAGTGCGGGTGGCGGCTACTTCAGGCGGTAGCGCGTCCATTTGCCGCTGCCGCTCTTTTTGAAGTGTGCATCCATCACCGGGATCGCACGCATGTAAAAAACTCCGGCACGCGTGCTGGCTTTGCGGGCGGAAATGCCCTCGGCCCCCGCCGCCTTCACCTCACGGGTCAGCAGCGCCACCACGTCATCGTCACTCAGCCGCGGGCCGCGCGGTCCTCCCTTGGCGTTGCCGGCAGGCCGCAGGGCCGGGAGTCCCTTGCCTCCGCTCTTCAGGCCCTGGTGCAGGCGGTTGAACTCCAGTTCCGCCGCGCGCAGCCGATCTTTGGCAATGGCCAGCTTTTGTTTGCGGAGCGTTGTCAGTTGGTTTTCCAGGGTTGCGATTTTGCGGTCGATTGCCCGTTCATCTTTCATAATGTTTGTTTTGCTGATTTTTGTTTGTTCGTTTGGGGAATGACATCATTGGATGTTAAACAACATCAAATCGCACGCCATGCCTGTGTGTCAACGGGTTTGAGATGGACGCAAATCCCAACAACCATCTCAACACCATACAACTGGGAGCGTAACCGCAGTCTTGAGACGGAAATTCAAGGATGCGCTTCCCGCCAGTTGGGTCCGGTTCCGAAATCCACTTGTATCGGCACCGGCAGTGCGAGCGCTTCCTTCATGCAGGCGGCCACCAGAGGCTGGAGCGCGGGCTCATCGCCAGTTTTGACCTCGAATACCAGTTCGTCATGCACCTGCAGGAGCATGCGGGCTGCGATGCCGGCTTCGGCCAATGCGCGGTGGATCCGGATCATGGCCAGTTTGATCATGTCCGCTGCGGTGCCCTGAATCGGGGTGTTGATGGCGGTGCGTTCGGCAGCCTTGCGCACGGTGGCATTGGCGGAGCGGATGTCGCGCAGGTAGCGTCGGCGTCCCGTGACCGTCTCTACATATCCACGCTGCCGCGCCGTTTCGACGGTGTCATCCATCCATTGTTTTACCAGCGGATACTGAATGAAATATTCATCAATGAGCCGCTGCCCCTCGCTGCGGGCAATGCCCAGTCGCTCCGAAAGTCCGAAGGCGGAAATGCCGAAAATAATGCCAAAATTCACCATCTTTGCCCTGCGGCGCATCTCCGGAGTCACCTCCTCCTGAGGGACCGCAAACACCCGGGCTGCGGTGGCCGCGTGAATGTCCCGCCCGGCGTGGAAGGCTTCCAGCATCGACGGATCACCGCTCAGCGCCGCCATGACCCGCAGTTCGATCTGGCTGTAGTCCGCCGAAAGCAAGCCCCAGCCGTCCCTTCCAGAGATGAAGGCTCGGCGGATTTCCCTGCCCTGCTCCGTGCGGATCGGAGTGTTCTGCAGATTCGGTGACTTCGAGGCGAGTCGCCCGGTGGCCGTCTCCACCTGCAAATAGGTGGTATGGACGCGTCCGCTGCGGCGGGAAACTGCCAGCGGCAGCGCATCGACATAGGTGCTTTTGAGTTTTGCCGCCTCGCGGTAATCGAGCAGTTGGGCGACGATCGGGTGTGCCGCCGCGAGATCTGCAAGCACATCCTCGCCGGTCATGTATTGGCCGGTTTTTGTTTTCTTGGGGTTGGCCATGAGGCGGAGTTTCTCAAAAAGAACCTGCCCGAGTTGTTTCGGAGAATTCAGATTGAACTCCACTCCCGCCAGTTGCTGCACGGAGTGTTCCAGTTCCCTGATTTGTTTTTCCAGCCGGAAGCCAGCCTCCCGCAGGACGGTCAAATTCAGGGCGATGCCGGCATGTTCCATTTCCGCCAGCACCGGCACCAGCGGGGATTCAATGTCGTGAAACACACGAGCCTGATGCGTCGCTGCCAGCCGCTTTTCGAGTACTTCCAGAAGCTGCCCGCAGACATCGGCCCGTTCCATGCACCGTTCCATCCGCAGGTTGCGTTCGGCATCGGTTTCCAGTGAAAACAGCCGCCCTCCCGCCTGTGCATCCTCGGTGCTGGAGACGGGATTTTGCAGGGTGTAACCCAGCAGCGCTTCACACAAAAAAGGCAGCGAATTTCGCTGGTCAGGGTCGCAAATGGCCTGAGCCAGCATCACATCCTGCCAGGAGCCTCCCACCGGCAGGCTGTTCCACAGCAGGGCACTGATCTGGGATTTCAGGTCATGCCCCACCTTGCTGATGCCAGGGTCGGCAAGCATCGCCCGAACCGCTGCAGGAACCGAGTTGCCGCACTCTGCATACCACGCGACCCCCGGTTTCCAACTCAAGGCAACTCCGCGGATCTGTGCATTCTTGGGGTCCTCCTGATCCAGATCCAGCGCGATGGAGATTTTTCCCTCCCGCGGCAGAGTCAGCTTTTCCGCTGGGAGCAGTTGGTAATCATGCGGGGTGTCCTGCAGGCTGCGCAGCCTCGCGAACGTGGGCGGTGACGGCGGTGTTTCCGGCTCTCCCTCCTCGCTCGGAGTTTCCGGTTTCAGCGGTGCCTGGAACCCGCGCCCTGCCTTGAAATCCTCCCCGAAAAGCCGCCTTCCCAGTTGGTTGAATTCAAGTTCCACCAACAGTTGCCTGACCTTTTGTTCGTCGGGTTGTCGCAGCTTCAAATCGTCGAGCGACACCTCCACGGGGGCGTCCGTCAGGATGGTGGCCAGTCGGCGGCTCAGCCGCGCCTGCTCAGCGCCGGCCAGGACTCGTTCCCGTTGCTTTCCCTTCAATTCTCCGGCGGATGCATGCAGGTTCTCGATGCTGCCAAATCGGGCGATGAGCGCCTTGGCGGTTTTTTCGCCGATCCCGGCGACTCCCGGAATGTTGTCGGAGGCGTCGCCCCACAGGCCCAGCACGTCGATCACCTGTTCGGGCTGCTGCACCTGCCATTGCTCGCGGATTTTTTCCAGGTCGAGAATTTCGTGGTCCGCTCCTTGGCGTCCTGGTTTGTAGATGAAACTGCGCTCAGAGACTAACTGGGCGAAGTCCTTGTCAGGAGTCACCATGTAGGTGGCAAATGATCCCGCCGCTTCGGCGCGTTTTGCCAGGGTTCCGATGAGGTCATCCGCCTCGTAACCGTCCAGTGACAGGACCGGGATGTTGAATGCCTCCGCCAGGCGCCGGACCCAGGGCAGCGCCGCTTTCAGGTCCTCGGGCATGTCCTCGCGCTGGGCCTTGTAGTCGGGAAACTCAACATGGCGCGCCGTGGGGGCCGCGGTGTCGAAAACCAGCGCCATGTGGGTTGGCTGTTCCGCTTTCAACAGTTCCACCAGGGTGTTGGCGAAGCCAAAGACGGCGGACGTGTTCATGCCCTTGGAATTGATGATCGGCCGGACCATGAACGCGAAATGCGCCCGGTAAACCAAGGCCATCCCGTCGAGGAGGAACAGGCGGTGCGGGGGAGCGGAGGATGGCTGCATGGGCCACCTATTGGACTGGGATTCCGCGGGTGAAAGCAAAAAAGGCAGGTTTGCAGGGCCGCCATTGACGCTCGGTGATTGCCGATGCGGATTTCCACGCTACGCTCGCCGCCGTGAGCGACACCGCCCCGCACCTTGCCTATCTCTACAGCCGCTATCCGGTCGTTTCGCAAACGTTCTGCGACACCGAGATGCTGGCACTCGAATCCATGGGCTTCCGCCTCACCATCGGTTCCCTCAACCCGCCGCCCGCCAGCTTTCGGCATGAGCGGCTGGCCGGACTGAAAGCGGAAATCATTTATCCACCCCCGCGTCCGGTGCTGGATCTGCCGCTGCATTCGCCCCCGGCTGACACGGTCTGGCAGGAAATGGCGGCACTGGCCGCAGCCCAAGAAATCGCTTACGGAAAGAGTTTCAAATCACTGACAAGAGCGCGCAACGCCTGGTTTTTCTCCGGTGAGTTCCGCCGCCGGGGCATCCGCCACCTCCATGTCCATTTTGCCAACCGCGCCACCCACACCGCGCTGTTCCTCAAAAAAGCGGGGTTTACCTTCAGCTTCACCGCCCACGCCCAGGATTTCATGGTGGATCTGGGAAGCCACCATCTGCTGCGGGAAATGGCCCACGAGGCAGAGTTCGTGGTGGCGGTGAGCGATTTCAGCCGCGACCTGCTCGCAGGCCTGTGCCCGGATGCAGGGGATAAAATCTTTCGCATCTACAACGGCCTTGATCCCGCCGCCTTCAAACTGGTCGCTGCGCCTGCCGCGCCCCCCTTGCGGGTGCTCAGCGTTGGACGGCTCATCGACTTCAAGGGTTTCCCCGACCTCATCGAAGCGGTGCGCCTGCTGCGGGATCGCGGGGTAGATGTCCTCCTCGACATCGTCGGTGAGGGACCGCAGCGCTCCGCTCTGGAGCGGCAGATTGAGAACGAGAATTTGTCAGGATGCATCCGTTTGCTGGGCGTGCAAAGCCAGGACCAAGTCCGAAACCTGCTGGATCAGTGCCAAGTGTTCGCCCTTGCTTGCATTACCGATTCCAAGGGCGCGTCCGACATCCTGCCCACGGTGATTCTGGAGGCAATGGCTGCCGGACGTCCGGTGGTGTCCACCCGGCTGGTGGGAGTTCCGGAAATGGTGGAGGACGGGGTCACCGGTCTGCTCGCTGCACCAGGAGACGCTGCCGCCATGGCCCGCCACCTCCTGCGGTTGGCTGGAGATGCGGCCCTGCGCGACAGCATGGGGCTTGCCGGCAGAAGAAAGCTGGAAACCACTTTCACACTCCAGCAGACGGCTGGCCGCCTCGCGGAAAAGTTCCGCACCGTTGCGCCGCAATCCCCCCCGTCGGAGAAGGCCCCGCCGGTGCTGGGGTTGATCGAGACCTGGCCGGATTCCACGGCCTTTCTGACAGAGGAAATGGCCCAGGCAACCTCCACCGGAAAAGTGGCATTGCTGGGAGCCAGATGCTCCTCCGCACTGGAAAACTCGCCCCAGTGCCTCCCCATCGGCATGGAATTTCTTCCGGATGCCATCGTGCTGGAAAGTGCCTGGCGTTACGCGCCCCATCTCGCTGCAAAGGCGGAAGCACTCTACGCTCACTGCGGGCCGGTGGACGGCGAGGTTTTTTTCCAGGAGGCAAGACGTGCGGTGTTTACGGTGCAGCTGGCAGAGCGGCGCGGCATTCGCCATGTGCATGCGTTCCGTTCCGGCAGCATGCTGTGGGCATGGCTTGTCAGCAGGCTCGCCGGCATCACCGCATCGTTTGCCGTGGAGCCGCATCCGCTCCAAAAACGCTCGCTCCTGGAAAAGCTCCTGCCGGACTTTGCCTTCGGAAGTGTGTCCGATGAAAAACTGGCAGCCAAATTGGGCAATGCCTTCCCGGACGATCTCAAACTGGCCGGGGAAAAACGGAAAGCTTCCTGGTTTGCGAGGCAACCCGCACCGCAGCAGCGGGATTTTTCCTCCGTCTGGCAGGTGTGGTTAGGAAGGATTTTATCCTAACAGAATTGCGCCATCACTCCGGCAGGCGCTGCGGCGGAGGCAGCGGATAGGGGAGGATGTCCACCCGGGTTCCTTTGCCAACGAAATCATGCAGCCAGAGAATATCGCGCGAGGCCATGCGGATGCAGCCGTAGCTCGCCGGGGTCCCCAGTTTGAATTCCTCCGGAGTGCCGTGAATGTAGATGTAGCGGCCGTAGGCATTGGCATTTCGCGGCTCGCGGCCACGCAGCCACAGGATGCGGGTCACGATCGGATCGCGTCCCGGAGCGTTCGGCGGAACGATTTCACCCGTGGGCTTGCGGCTCTTAAACCGCATTCCTGAAGGCTGGCCGCGGCCGACTTTTTTTGCAACCTCCAGGCGGCCAAGCGGGGTGAAATTGCTCTGCGCATCGTCGCCAATTCCAAACTTCGACGTGGAAACGCGAAACACTCCGACCGGCTGCCCCAGGTCGAAAACCGCCATGCGCTGTTCCGGAACACTAACCACAATGCGATGCCGGGTGTCCGCACAACCGCTGAGAAGCACGGGGAGCAGAAATGCGAATGCTGCGACAACGACCGCGCTGGACAGGTTCATGGACTAGCAGTGGACTCTCCAGCGCCTTCCGTCAAAAGGGAGTTGTTCAGCAATGCGCAAAACGACAGCACAGGACTCAAGGCAAGGCCCACGGTGAGCGAAGTATAACCCCGGAACCGCGGCTTCTCCCAACGCGAAGGGAAGCAGCTGGGCGAAAAAAGGGCGATCCAGCACTCCAAGAAAGCAGGAAATGGCAGATTTCGATCTCGGAACCACAGTTCACCTGGGCAATCGCGGTGCGAATGCCCGCTAATGGTACAGAGAAAGCACCTGAATTTCAACAGCTTGAAGCGACCACTATCTCCGGGTGCAGGAAAATTGAAAAAAAATGCGGAAAACAGTTGCGCAGATCGAAATCCCCCTTACTCTCACCACGCCGACGGAAAACAGTGCGGTTCGCAGGCAATGACTCGAAGCTGATCAAGGCAAAATACTTGATCGGCTTTTTAGTCCCCGCGAGTGAAGTTCTTTGAGAGAAATTGCTTTATCTGGACGCAAATTTGAAAGAATGGCGTCCGGAGGAAGAAAAGACTAATTTGTGCGCTGCGCGCTGAATTTGAGGCGCGCAACAAGGTGGCGAAAGTCACTTTGGTTCTACGTTTTTCTGAAATTGCCCGAAACGGCAATGGCAGAACAATCTTCTTTTTGGAGAGTTTGATTCTGGCTCAGAACGAACGCTGGCGGCGTGGATAAGACATGCAAGTCGAACGGAACACTGTAGCAATACTGTGTTCAGTGGCGGACGGGTGCGTAACACGTGAGTCATCTGCCCGGAAGATGGGAATAGCCCAGGGAAACTTGGATTAATACCCTGTGTGATCGAAAGATTAAAGGTGCTGAAAGGTGCCGCTTCCGGAT
This sequence comes from Verrucomicrobiales bacterium, assembly GCA_018003315.1. GTDB lineage: Bacteria > Verrucomicrobiota > Verrucomicrobiia > Verrucomicrobiales > V1-33 > JAGNEJ01. Next base: position 6,109 of record JAGNEJ010000089.1, on the reverse strand, counting down.
GAGCTCGCGGCCTATCAGCTAGTTGGCGGGGTAACGGCCCACCAAGGCTACGACGGGTAGCTGGTCTGAGAGGATGACCAGCCACACTGGAACTGAGACACGGTCCAGACACCTACGGGTGGCAGCAGTCGAGAATCATTCACAATGGGGGAAACCCTGATGGTGTGACGCCGCGTGGAGGATGAAGGTCTTCGGATTGTAAACTCCTGTCAAGTGGGAGTAAACCTGCGCGTTAACTGCGTCGCAGTTTGAGAGTACCACTAGAGGAAGAGACGGCTAACTCTGTGCCAGCAGCCGCGGTAATACAGAGGTCTCAAGCGTTGTTCGGAATCACTGGGCGTAAAGGGTGCGTAGGCTGCGATGCAAGTCAGATGTGAAATCCCGGGGCTCAACCTCGGAATGGCATCCGATACTGCATTGCTTGAGGACTGGAGAGGAGTCTGGAATTCATGGTGGAGCAGTGAAATGCGTAGATATCATGAGGAACACTAGTGGCGTAGGCGAGACTCTGGACAGTTCCTGACGCTGAGGCACGAAGGCCAGGGGAGCAAACGGGATTAGATACCCCGGTAGTCCTGGCAGTAAACGGTGCACGCTTGGTGTGGCGGGAATCGACCCCCGCTGTGCCGGAGCTAACGCGTTAAGCGTGCCGCCTGGGAAGTACGGTCGCAAGATTAAAACTCAAAGAAATTGACGGGGACCCGCACAAGCGGTGGAGTATGTGGCTTAATTCGATGCAACGCGAAGAACCTTACCTGGGCTTGACATGCATTGTGTCGGCGGTGAAAGCCGCCTAGTGGAGCAATCCACGCCTTGCACAGGTGCTGCATGACTGTCGTCAGCTCGTGTCGTGAGATGTTGGGTTAAGTCCCGCAACGAGCGCAACCCCTGTATTCTGTTGCCATCAGGTAATGCTGGGAACTCTGAATAGACTGCCTAGTTTAACTAGGAGGAAGGTGGGGATGACGTCAAGTCCGTATGGCCCTTACGCCCAGGGCTGCACACGTACTACAATGCCCGGTACAATGTGAACCGATACCGCAAGGTGGAGGAAATCCTGAAAACCGGGCTCAGTTCAGATTGAAGGCTGCAACTCGCCTTCATGAAGCTGGAATCGCTAGTAACGGCGCATCAGCTACGGCGCCGTGAATACGTTCCCGGGTCTTGTACACACCGCCCGTCACATCATGGAAGCCGGTTGCGCTCGAAGTGCCTGCGCCAACCTTAATTGGAGGCAGGGCCCTAAAGCTCGACTGGTGACTGGGATGAAGTCGTAACAAGGTAGCCGTAGGGGAACCTGCGGCTGGATCACCTCCTTTCTATGGAGTCATGACTACGCACTTCGGCAACAAAATCCGAAGAAATCAATACAGTGGTCAAGGTCGACTCCCGTCGGTTGAAAAACCATGGGAGTGCATGACCAGTAATGGTCAAGCAAAACAATTACCGCGTGCCTTTTTGAGGTGCGCAGCGCGCAATTTAGTCTTTACTTCTCGCTCCCGTGGCGCTTGCCTGATAAAAATCGGGAAGCATCGAATTTGTCTGGGGGTATAGCTCAGTTGGTAGAGCGCCAGCTTTGCAAGCTGGATGTCAGGGGTTCGAATCCCCTTGCCTCCACGTCAAGGAGGCAAGGCCAGAGAACCCAATTCAGCGACGCTGTCTTCTTCAGAAGACCCAGTTGGGCCCATAGCTCAGTTGGTTAGAGCACCGCCTTGATAAGGCGGGGGTCGTTGGTTCGAGTCCAACTGGGCCCACCAGTCAAATACTCCTTCGAAAGGCGAAAAGCATTTTCTCTCCAACCATTGTTCTTTGACAACTGCATACAGGGTAGAATACTACATTTCCTGAAAAAAAAGATTGGATTCCGAGGAATCCATCACTCTTGATTAGGAATACGGCAGATTTCTCAATTTGAATGAGAATCAAGCTAATAAGGGCACACAGTGAATGCCTTGGCTCCAACAGGCGATGAAGGACGTGACAAGCTGCGATAAGCTTCGGGGAGCGGCACATACGCTATGATCCGGAGATTTCCGAATGGGATAACCTGCGTCGATTAATATCGGCGCGTCTTGCCCTGAATTCATAAGGGCAAGGTCGCTAAACCCGGTGAAGTGAAACATCTCAGTAACCGGAGGAAAATAAAGAAAACAATCGATTCCGTCAGTAGTGGCGAGCGAAAGCGGAACAGTCCAAACCAGGGGCTTTGCTCCTGGGGTTGTAGGACCCCGATGTGAGATCATGACGATTAGGTGAATTGCATGGAAAGGCAATCCCCAGAGGGTGAAAGGCCCGTAACTGAAAATCCGAAAGACTCTAGGGGTATCCTGAGTAGCACGGCACACGTGAAACGCCGTGTGAATCCGCGGAGACCACTCCGTAAGACTAAATACTCGTTGGAGACCGATAGTGAACAAGTACCGCGAGGGAAAGGTGAAAAGAACCGCTGTGAGCGGAGTGAAATAGAACCTGAAACCGTGTGCCTACAAGGTGTCAAAGCCTCTTCGGAGGTGATGGCGTGCCTTTTGCTTAATGAGTCTGCGAGTTAGTGTCGGTGGCAAGCTTAAGCTCTTCTGGAGCGAAGGCGCAGCGAAAGCGAGTCCGAACAGGGCTACTCAGTCGCCGGTACTAGACCCGAAGCGGAGGTGACCTACCCATGGCCAGGCTGAAGCGTTGGTAACACAACGTGAAAGGCCGAACTGGTGAACCTTGAGAAGTTCTCGGATGAGCTGTGGGTAGGAGTGAAAGGCTAATCAAACCCCGTGATAGCTGGTTCTCCCCGAAATGCATTGAGGTGCAGCGTCATGTGCTTACGGATGGGGGTAGAGCACTGAATAAGCTAGGGGGCACACCAGCCTACCAAACTTAATCAAACTCCGAATACCGTCCGGTGGAGCATGGCAGTGAGTCTACGGGGGATAAGCTTCGTAGGCGAGAGGGAAACATCCCAGATCAGCAGCTAAAGTGCCTAAATGCCGCTCAGTGGAAAGGAGGTGAATCTACTTAGACAGTGAGGATGTTGGCTTAGAGGCAGCCACCATTTAAACAGTGCGTAATAGCTGACTCATCGAGTGGATTCGCGCCGAAAATGATTGGCGATCAAGCGGCATACTGAAGCTCTGGATGCGCCCGGATTCGTCCGTGGCGCGTGGTAGGGGAGCGTTGTCAACGCGCTGAAGCTGGATAGCGATTGAAAGTGGAGTGTTGACAAGTGAGCATGCAGACACAAGTAACGTTAAGGGTGGTGAAATCCCACCCCGCCGTAAACCCAAGGTTTCCTGGGCCACGCCATTCGTCCCAGGGTTAGTCGGGACCTAAGCCGAGGCAGATATGCGTAGGCGATGGACAGCTGGTTAATACTCCAGCACCACCGACATTTAAGTGAGAGGGACGGCGTTGTGGAGAAGGCCTGCCGGTTGAAAGTGGCAGGGGCGCAAGCTGACGGAACGGCTACGGCCAATCCGGATCCTTTAAAGCAACGTCCAAGAAAAGCTCTCATGTATACTAAGGTGCCCGTACCGCAAACCGACACAGGTGGGTGAGTCGAATAGACTAAGGCGCAAGAGTGAACCCTCGTTAAGGAACTCGGCAATCTAGCCCCGTAACTTCGGAAGAAGGGGTGCCTGGCGAAAGCCAGGTCGCAGTGAATGGGTCCAACCGACTGTTTATCAAAAACACAGCATTGTGCCAAGACGCAAGTCGATGTATACGATGTGACACGTGACCAATGCGGAAAGATTAAGGCAAGCGGTTAGTCGTAAGGCGAAGCTGTGAACCTAAGTCCCCGTGAATGTCGGCCGTAACTATAACGGTCCTAAGGTAGCGAAATTCCTTGTCGGGTAAGTTCCGACCTGCACGAATCGTGTAACGAGTTGGACGCTGTCTCAACGAGGCGCTCAGTGAAACTGTAGTGGCGGTGAAGATGCCGCCTACCCGTGGAAGGACGGAAAGACCCTATGCACCTTAACTGTACTCTGTCACTGTTGTTTCGGTTTTCATGCTCAGCGTAAGTGGTAGACTGAGAAGCTGCTCTCTAGGGGGTAGCAGAGTCGTCAATGAGACACCACCCTTGGGGATTGAAACATCTAACATCGACCCGTGAATCCGGGCGAAGGACCATGGCAGACGGTCAGTTTTACTGGGGCGGTATCCTCCCAAAGAGTAACGGAGGAGCGCGATGGTTGGTTCAACCTGGTTGGCAATCAGGTGTTGAGTGCATTGGCATAAACCAGCCTAACTGTGAGGCCTACAAGCCGAGCAGATACGAAAGTAGGTCAAAGTGATCCGGCGCTTGAAAGTGGAATCGGCGTCGCTCAACGGACAAAAGGTACGCTAGGGATAACAGGCTGATCTGACCCAAGAGTTCATATCGACGGTCAGGTTTGGCACCTCGATGTCGGCTCGTCGCATCCTGGGGCTGGAGAAGGTCCCAAGGGTCCGGCTGTTCGCCGGTTAAAGCGGCACGCGAGCTGGGTTCAGAACGTCGCGAGACAGTTCGGTCCTCTATCCTCCATGGGCGCAGGTAAATTGCGGGGTTCAAACTCTAGTACGAGAGGACCGAGTTTGACGCACCTCTGGTGTTCCTGTTGTCACGTCAGTGGCATCGCAGGGCAGCTATGTGCGGAAGGGATAAGCGCTGAAAGCATCTAAGCGCCAAGCCCATCCCAAGATAAGTTTACCCTGAAGGATCGTGGCAGACTACCACGTTGATAGGCTGTGGGTATAAGCACAGTAATGTGTTCAGCTTAGCAGTACTAATCATCCGTTCGGCTTGATTCTCAAACTATTCTCACTATGTGAGCGAATTTCTAATCGCAAAAGATTTGTAGAGCTACTTCCTGTATGCAGTTGTCAGAGAACAACAGATGTTCCTGAACGTCGAAATTTTTCAGTTGAAATTTCGACGCCCAAGATCGTCAGAAATCGATTTTGAAATGCAAACCATTGCAAGATCGGCTCTGGTGACCATGGCGCGGTGGACCCACCCGTTCCCATCCCGAACACGGAAGTGAAACGCCGCAGCGTCGATGGTAGTATGGCGACAGGCCATGCGAGAGTAGAACGTTGCCAGGATAAAAAAAACCCGTCTCCAGTAAAATGGTGGCGGGTTTTCTTTTTGTTGCGAATACTTCACCCTGTAGAAATAAATGGAAGGTAAGCGTCTCACCAGACCATGTTGGCACCAACCCCGTGGGCGGGGGCGGTGCGACTCGTGGACGGGTCGCCTCAGCGGGCGCGAAGCCAGGCCGGCGGGGTCAGCGAGGGGATGACAGACGTGGTGCCATTGGCCAGGCGGGGGAGGACGTTGGCGAGGTAGTCCCTGGGATTGAGACCAAGGCGCTTGGCGGTTTCGATCACACTGGCGATGGCGGCGACGCGCGGGCCGGCTTCCCAACTGCCGACGTGGAGCCAGTTCTTGCGGCCGAGCACCAGGGGGCGCACCGAGTTCTCCGCCCAGTTGGTGTCGAGCTTGACTTCGCCGTGGTCAAAGATGCGCGTCAGCTTCGGCCACTGGCCGAGGACGTAGGCGCAAGCCTTGCCGAGCTTGCTGTCGGGCAGGGCGTCGTGCTGGGCGGCCTCGATCCTTTGTTTGATCGGGTCGAGCAAGGGCACGCTGTGGGCTTTTCGGTGTTGCCAGCGAAGGTCGGGCGGGGCGTTGGCTTCGCGCATCGTCCGCTCGTGTTCGTAAAGTTTACCAATGGCTTCCACGATGCCGATGGCATGACGGCACATCGTGCTTTTGGGCGCGTCGGTTTTCAGGACGGTGGCCAGTTGCTGGAACGGGCGGCGGGCATGGGCCCAACACCCGAAATGGATGAGGCCTTCGTGCTTAAACTGATCGTAAACGGCGTAGCCATCGGTCTGGAGTTTGCCGCGGTAACTCTGGAGGCGGTCGGTCGCCGCGGCGTGGCCGCGGGTGCGGGAGAACTCGTAACTGACGCTGCCGTGCGGGTTGCTATACGTCCACCACCACCCGCGTCCGATGGCTCCCGGAAGATCCGGATCGGAAACCGGCACTGGCGACTCATCCACCTGCAGGTATCCCTCGGCGGCCACTTCGCGGTAAATGGCGGCGTTGGCCTGCATGAGGAGTTCACCGGTCCGCATG
>JAGNEJ010000088.1 GCA_018003315.1 Verrucomicrobiales bacterium | reverse complement strand
TCGCCAAGGGAATTTCCAATTGTCGCTAGACAATTTTTTTTTTTCCCTGGGTGAATCGAGCCGCCGGGAGGCGAGCGAGATAGGCTGCCACAGACAGGGCGTAGCCCGACTGAGCGGGAGCGAAGGAGCCAAATGGATATACCAGCGCCAAAGCCGGGCAGGATCCTCTTCGGTGCAACCGAGGGACGAGGTTGCCAGCCGTAGGCAGAAATCGCACCCTGCCTGCGGATTTCCGTGCCACCGCACGTTGCCAGTGGAGGAATTGCTGTTTGCACAGCTGCGATGACGGTCATTTTTTCGACGCAATGGTCGATTGACATTCAACTAGTTACACAAAAACACGCCGCCCGTCGGAAAATAATTCAAAAAATCGTGTAATAAAACCCCGCCAATTCCCAATTACATGGTGGGGGAATGCATGCGGCCCTCGGTGCACGTCGCGAGACAAAACCACCCGCACCGGGGGCCGCTCTATTTTTTGGCGGCAACTGCTGCGGCAAAGTGCTTCCCAAAAAATTCAATCCCGGCGGTTGATCCTGGTTTGCTAGCGGCACAATTCGTGCGGAGCAGGCACTCCGCCTTGGAAGGAACCGGATGCTTTTCCGGCCTTTTGCCGCAAAGGCTCCTGAGGTTGGGATCGAACCAACGACCTAGTGGTTAACAGCCACCCGCTCTGCCGCTGAGCTACTCAGGATCACCAAAGTTGCGGGACGAATGAGGCTTGGAAATTGCGTGGGGGACTGGGCTTTGCAAGTGGTTTTTGGGAAATTGCGTTCTGCCACTTTACCAGTAGTGAAAGAGCGCGGTCACCGTGGCAGGCCGGTTGCAAACCAGCCGCAGCCAGTAGGCTCCAAAAGCGTCGGGAAACCGGTGCGTGGTTTCGGCGGCGGGCGGGACTTCCACGCTGGCGCAGGGTGACCACTGCCCGTTGCCGGTGAAGTCTGCCTCGATGCGGACGGTCACCGGCTGATCGCTGGTCAGGACGAGGCGTTTCCGGTCGTAGCCGGTGCACAGGTAGGGATCGCTGGGCTGTCCGGCGGCGACTGCCGTGTTTTTCCATGGGCCGCCGGTTCCGCGGGGTTTGCCGAGTTGCCACAGGTCATCGACCGATCCCGCCCACAGTGCCACGCGGCCATCGGCACTGCGGATGATGTGTTCCCCCTGGGCGTGTGCGCTGACTCCGCTCATCACCAGCAGGCCGCGATAGCTGGCGTAGTCCCAAATGGCGCGGTTGTGGGTGGCCACGGGGCGGATTTTCGCGAATCCTCCGGCATTTTCCGCAGGCATTTCATAGAAAGTCCCGCCTGCATTGAGCAGGTTGCGTTCCGTGCAGACTTCGCGGCAGACGCGGGCACCGTCCGTGGTCACGCCTTTGGGCAGACGCCAGCGGATGCCGCGGGCATCGCGGAAAAAAACCGAAGCAGCATCGCTGCCGATCCGGTGTTCCGGGATGGCGGCATTGGCTGCGGTCCATGCCGCGCCCTCGGGATCGTTAGCCGGGCGCAGCGTCAATTCCCCGTCCAGATCATAGGCCTGTCCATCACTGACAAAGCGCAGCGTCCGCAATCCCCCGCCCCGCGCCAGCAGCACGCCGCGGGTGGTTTCGCCCGTGCCCAAACCGTTGAAAATGTCCGCGGCGTCTTCGGTGCGTTCCTCCTTGGCACGAAAATGAAACATGGCGGTCAGACCGGAATGGGCGGCGGGACTGCGCAGACGGATCCACTGGCCGTGGTCCCCTGACAAATCCTCCCAGTGGCTGCCGCCGGAAAATCGGATTTCCCGCAGCGGCTTCCAGTTTCCGTCTCCGCGTGCATCGATTTCCAAGGCCATGGCGACGGGCGGTGCGCCGGTGCTTTCACGACACGCGAGGTGCAGGGATTTCCAGGCGAATCCATTGAACAGAAACGGTTCCGAAACGGCCTCCGCTTCCACCGAATCGTCCAGCCATACCGCACCACGCCCCACCACCGGCCCCAAGTGGTCGATCTGGTCCGATTTCAGAAAAACCAAATTCGACTGCGACTGGCCCGGACCGGCCAGTTTTCCCTTGAGCACATGTTCGTTGAGGAATTCGCTTTTCGCGGTGTCATCGCATCCGAGGACCACCCGGCCATTCCAGTGGCAGAAATCGCCGATGACTTTGAGGTAGTTCGACCGGGGCGCAATGCCCGCGGTATTCCTGACGCTAAAGGTGCGGGGAAATCGCCAGAAGGCCCCGTGCATGGTCATGAGCAGGTCCCCGTCGCCGATTTCCCGGATGCGGGGCCATTCGGTGTTCCAGCCGTGGGCACCGTCGTAGCTGTGCGAGGATTTCGGCAGGCGAAAGGACCGCCATTTTCCGCCGTCCAGCAGCAGGAGAATGAGCGAGCGGTGGTCCCAGCCGATGCTCCACAGGGGAGCGTCCGGCCCGCTGCCTTCAATGCCGCCGGGGCCGGTGACTTCTGTAAACTGGCAGCGCCGCACGACGGTCCATCGATCCGCCTTGCCGTCCCATTCTGCCAGCGCCCCGCTGGGCACGGCGGGATTGCGCAAGGCTTCGGCGGCGTGGTCTCCGTTGTTCGCATACACGTAGCGTCCCTGGGCGGAGTAAAATCCCTTGCCGTGATAACCGGGCAGATTGGCGCGGCGTCCCGCGCTTTTTTGTTCGTCGGCCCAAAGTTCGTGCACTGCCAGGGAGTGGACATCCACTTCGTAAAACCCCTCCTCCATGGTGGCGAAGACGACTTTTTCCGCCGGCTGGAGAAGGTGCCGGGCGATCCCGGTGTGCCGACCGAACATCGCACGATAGGGAATCGTGCGAACGGTGCCCTGGGCATCAATGACATGCGGGCCGATGAAGAGCTGCCCGGACTCCCGATGGATCATGCGGTTGGCCACCGTGCCTCCGATGCTCTCGGGATGGATCGTCTGCACCAAATCTGGGGAGATGGAATAGAGCTTGTCCGTGGATCCGCTGGGTTTGTGCGGCGCATAAGTGACCGCCCACAATTTCCCCGCCCATGGCACTACGGCTCCAGTGCCGCATTCGTCCTCGTCATTGAACATGGCAAGGTGCGGATAGATGCCGGACACCTGCCGCGGTGCGGCGTGCAATGTGGATGCGGGCAACAGAAACAGCAGCGGGACAAGCAGGCGGTGGGCGGGCGGCATGGGGAAAACCAGGATTGCTGTCCAGCCAGCGGAAGCCCCCCGCGCAGCCCGCAGCCGTCCATGGTGCAGAAACGGACACGCTCCCGAATTCTCGGACAACCGCCCATTCGCGGAGAGAAGCCGTGCCTCTGAACGAAGTCGGGATGGCGCATCGGTTTGCGCCACGCTGCTCTGCGCTTCGATTCCCGTGGCTGCCCAGTCGCAGCGCGCTGCAACTGGCATCAGACTTCCACTTGTTTGGTTCATCGGCTCATCCACGCACGGAGCTTGTGAAATATTTCACAAATTCGTCTTGCCGCCCCTTTGGGCGATTCTACACTGGATTTTGAATTTCAGACCATGAGCAAAGTAGTGCGAGAAATCGAAGCACCGGACGTGGCGTCGCGTGCCGTCCAACAGGCTGACCACTATCAGGAGACCACTGCGGACCTGATCGGGGAAAAGCTGGTATTGAACATGGGACCGAGCCATCCAGCGACCCACGGCGTGCTGCGGTTGGTGCTGGAACTGGACGGGGAAATCATCACCAAGGCCATCCCCGACGTCGGGTATCTGCACCGTGGGGATGAAAAAATCGCCGAGAACATGCACTACAACCAGTTCGTCCCCTACACGGACCGGCTGGACTATCTGGCGCCGCTGGCAAACAACGTGGCATATGCCCTGGCGGTGGAAAAGCTGATGGGCTGGGAACTGCCGCCGCGCGGAAAAGCGATCCGCGTCATTTGTGCGGAGCTGGCCCGCATTTCCTCACATCTTCTCGGCGTGGGGGTCTTTGCCATGGATGTCGGGGCGATGACGGTCTTTCTCTACACGTTCAATGAACGGGAGAAAATCTACAACATGTGCGAGCAGCTCACCGGGGCCCGCTTCACCACCAGCTACACCCGGGTCGGCGGAATGATCCGCGACCTCAACCCACCATTCATCAGCCAGTTGCGGCAGTTCCTCGACGACCTGCTCCCCGTCATCAAGGAGACGGATGACCTGCTTTCCAGGAACAAAATTTTCACTGACCGGACCCGGGAGATCGGCGTCATCACCAGGGAACAGGCCATTTCCTATGGACTGACCGGTCCAAATCTGCGCGCTTCCGGCGTCGAACATGACCTGCGCAAAGCGCATCCCTATCTCGACTACCATCTGTATGATTTTGACATTCCGGTGGGCGAAGTTGGAGATTGTTACGATCGCTATCTCGTGCGCATGGAAGAACTGCGCCAGAGTCACCGCATCCTGACCCAGGTGCTCGACCGGTTGCCGGAAGGCCCCATCAACGTGGATGACCCGAAGAGCCGCCTGCCGCAGAAAGAAAAGGTGCTCATGAAAATGGAGGAATTGATTCACCATTTCATGGTCGCCACCCAGGGCGTGGATGCCCCACCCGGAGAAATCTACTTTGGACACGAAAACCCCAAGGGCGAACTCGGCTTTTACATTTGCAGCCGGGGCGGAGGCGTGCCCCACCGCCTCAAAATCCGCTCGCCCAGCTTCGTGAACCTGAGCTGTCTGTCAGAAATTCTGCCCGGTCACATGGTTTCCGACGTGCCTGCCGTTCTGGGCTCGCTGGACTTTGTCATGGGCGAATGCGACCGGTAACAGGCTGGCTCGCCATTTCGTCCACTGGCCAGTAGTGGGAGCAGCCGCAACGCCAGCGGCTCCGCACTCACCGGTTGACCACAGCGATGTCGGCATCGACGGAGGGAAAATCAAACCTGGACCGCACCTGCACCTCGCCCAAAAAGGCATCGGCGGCTTCGGGATCGTTGAGGAAAAAGGCACCGGCTTCGATTCCGACCCTGCCGCGGTGCAGGGGATGCTGTTCCAGGACCTTCCTGGCATATTCGACCAGGCTCGGGCATCCGGCCTCCCTGACCTGTTTTTTGGAAACAATGCGCAGTTGCACGGTACGACCGGGATCCGCGAGGCGGCGCAGTTCCATGGTCAGCCGGCCCATGGTGCAGCGGGGGTTGATTTCGACGATCGGTTTGAGCCTGACCGCACTGTCGCCATCACGGTAAAAAAACGCATCGATTCCCAACATGCCGCGAAATCCGGATCCGCCGATCCAAGTCCGGAGCGCAGACGGAAGTTCATCCCCGTAGAGTGTTTTCAGCCATCCCTCCCCCTGTGCCTGGAGAAACCGGGCAACGGTTACCGGCAACATGCGGGTGAAATGCGGCCCGGCGGCACAGCTCTCAAAGCGCCCGGAATCCGCACAGCACAGCCTGACAAATCCTTTCAACCGGGGCGTGCCGCCGGGTTCCACTTCGTAGTGAACGGAAAAGTCAGCCAGCCGCTCCAGCCAGGGCTCCACCACGGCACCTCCCGCCGCTTCCACCAGCGCTGGCAGCGGTGCCTGGTCGGTTCCGCGCGAAAAGCGCGCCATGCGTCGGCCCGCCAGACCGTAACTGCTTTTCACCACCGCACGGTGACCCGAGTCCCAGAGCGCCTCCAGCGCGGCATGAGCCTCCGGAAGCGTGCTGACGGCACGTCCAACGATGTCAGGATTTCCGAATGCCTCCTGCCACTTCAGGCACGTTAGCAATTCCGCAGAAGCGGACTTGGCGTAGAGCCGCCGCACCGCATCCGACCATGCCCCTGACATGTTTTCGCCGCCTGTGCTGTTGAAAAGCGGCTCCAGCAACCTCACGCTATCCGCGCTCCATCCCCATGGACGCAGCCGTCCCAACTTGCGGTTCGGCAGTCGGCTGTCGGCTGCCAGGGTTCCGTCAGCGGCCAGGAGTTCCCATTCTGCCAGTTCCACGCCCAGCGCCTTGAGTCCGCGAAGGAATGCAGGTCGTGGCTTTCGCCGCAGCAGCACCACATCGTCCGACCGGGCGAGGAAAAACGCCAGGGAATCGAGATCCTCCGCCAGGGTTTCCAGGGCCGGTTCCGCCGCTGCAGCAGGTTCCGGAACGGCAAATGCTTCCGCAGTCGGATTAAACACATAAACCCACGGAGTGCGTCCGCGACTCTGGCTGAACAGGTCGAGCTGCGCAATGAAATCGGCATCCAGCCCGGCCTTCTTGCGTCCCTCGGCATTGAACGGCGCGTTTCCCTTGGCCCGGGCAGGCGAGAGTGGAAAGGGCAGGACATCACACAAGGCGTCCCAGTCGCTGCGGTCTTGTTCCTTCCAGCGGCGGAACCATTTCAGACCATAGCCCACATGGGCGATTTCATCCTTGTAAATCTGCCCCAGCAAAGTCGCTGTCGGGGCGTCTCCCAGCGTGGTAAACAGGCTGGCGTAGTGCCGTGCGTAGTCGAGATTCGCCTGTTCGAAGGTCAGGCTCAGGCGGGCGACGTAGTCCAGCGGCGAGGACATGGGGGCAATGCTGCGCCAGAAAAATCCGCTAACCGGATGTTCGCCAAAAGCGACGCCGCACTGCGCCATGCGCTCCAGATACCAGCGGGTGTGCTCCTGCTCCTCGCGAAGGGTGCGCAGCAGACCACGCCGAAATTCCGCCGGAGCATCCGGAAATTTCAGGAGCGCCAGGGCCATCAGTTCCGTTGCCAGAAGCTCATGGTTGCAGAAAAAATGCAGGAGGCGTCCGCGTTCGCTCTGTTTTTCCAGATCGTGCAGTTTTGGGAACCGGCTGCGTTCTCCCGCACCGGCCACGCGCAGCATGTCCGGCCGGGCCGGAGTGTCCGGACTCGCGATCCCGCCCCCGCGCCCCTCGTCCGTCAGCACGCCGTCCGGTGCGGCCAATTTTTCATCCAACGTGGTGGCGAAAAGGACGCGTTCGGCAAACTGGCGGATGGTGGACATGGAATCAGGCATCGATGCGGATGCATCGCCGAAATATCGGCCACTGGAAAGCGCCAGGTGCGGACCGATTGTGCGGGTTGTGAACCGGATTGATTTCACTTTACCCACAGAGTCTCCGGTGTTTGCTGCCGCTCCCATTTTGCATCCCCAGAACATCAGCGTCTCATGAGTCAGAAATCCTATCGAATTGCCGTGCTGCCCGGCGATGGCATTGGCCCGGAAGTCATGGAAGCCTCCCTGAAAGTGCTCGCTGCCGCTGCGACGCGGCACGGTCTGGCATTTTCCTGCGACCACCAACTGGTAGGCGGAGCGGCCATCGACGCCACGGGGAAAGCGCTGCCAGCAGAAACCCTTGCGGCCTGCCAGCGGGCAGAGGCGATCCTTTTTGGTTCGGTGGGCGGCCCGAAATGGGAAAAACTTCCGCCCAACGAACAGCCGGAACGCGGCGCTCTGCTCCCGCTGCGCAAGCATTTCGGGCTCTTCGCCAACCTGCGTCCATCCGTTTGCTATCCCGCGCTGACGCATGCCTCGCCGGTGAAGAATGAACTGATCGAAGGCGGCTTCGACGTGCTGTGCGTCCGGGAACTGACCGGCGGCATTTACTTCGGCAAGCCCAAGGGTCGCCACGAGGAGAACGGTGAACCGGTGGCGGTGGACACCATGGTTTACCGCAAGAGCGAAATCGAGCGCATTGCCCATGTGGCCTTCAAGGCGGCGCAGGGACGAAGCAGGAAAGTGACCAGCATCGACAAGGCCAACGTGCTGGAAAACGGCCTGCTCTGGCGGGCCGTGGTGGAGGAAGTGGCGCAGTCCTATCCGGACGTGAAGCTGGGGCATTTGTATGTGGACAATGCCGCCATGCAGCTGATCAAGCAGCCAAAGAATTTCGACGTGGTGCTCGCCGAAAACCTGTTCGGCGACATTTTGAGCGATGAAATGGCGATGATTGCCGGCAGTCTGGGCATGCTGGCCAGTGCCAGTCTGGGAGCGAAAAAGGAAAACGGATTGTATTTCGGGTTGTTCGAACCCAGCGGCGGCAGCGCCCCCGACATCGCCGGAAAAGGAATTGCCAATCCGATCGCGCAAATTCTTTCCGTTGCGTTGATGCTGCGCTTCAGCTTCGGCGAGGAAGCCGCCGCTGCCAACATCGAAAACGCCGTGCGGGGAGCGATCGGCGCCGGTTTCCGCACCGGTGACATCTACACGGATGGACCCGGCATCGTCCTGACCAATACCGACGGAATGGCGGAGGCCATCCGGGACCGGCTTTCCTGAGAACAAGCGCTGCGCGAGTCACGGAAGCACCGCGATCCCAATCAATCCCGATTCAACCGTTTTGCCTGAAGCGCGGATTCCAGCAACTGGGAGAGCACCAGGGCGGCATCCTGTGCGATGGCGAGGTCCGCCCCGGTAAACGGTTCGCCACCGAGCCATTCAAAAATGGTACCAGGGAGAGGAATTGAACCTCCGACCAAGGGCTTATGAGTCCCCTGCTCTACCTCTGAGCTACCCTGGCAAACATTGCAACGGGGCCAAGTCGATACGCCTGCCGTCGGTGGAGTCAAGGAGATTTGCGGAAGAGCACAGTTGCGGCCCACGGTTTCCGGCAAAACCTGAAATGGCGGTTCAAAGTGCAGCGGGTGTCGGCCGTCGAAGTTGGCCTGCAAATGCTCTGCATTGCCCCCCCCCAGATGGTCAAAGGCACACAGTGGCTGTGGCGCAAAAATCCCGAAAACCTCACTGAAGTCGAGGCTGCGGAAATGAAGGCTTTCCAGACAGGAAATCTGGCGACAGCGTGCGCCGATCAGATGCGGTTGAACCTCCAGGAGATCTACCGGATGCCGGACCAATCCGCCGACCGCCTCCCGTTGCCAGCCCCTCCTTGATTTCTCCAAAACCGCTATAATCAGCAAGAGAACCTCTCCGTTTTCATCGTTCTGGTGATGGTCAATGAGTTGCAGGCTGATCTGGCATCCGCTCGATGCAAGCATTTTTTGACTGTTCTTCTGGCAGATCGTTTGCGCGTCGCCTTCGAGGCGCTGGCGAAGTTCCCGTCCGGCGCGACGCCCGACTATTGCTTCATGAACCGCCGCTCGCTGGAGCAGCTTCGCAAGAGCCGCAAGAACGTCACCAGCGCGACCGGCGTGCCAACGCTGCCCGACAACGTCGCGGGCATTCCCATCGTGAACACCGATTCGCTGGTGAACACGGAGGCGTAGCCTACTCCCCATAAGTCATGCCGAATACCGTGTCGGTCAGCCAGCGGCGGAAGGAGTCGTTGTCCTGGAATTGTTTGAAGAGCTGGGCGTCGTCTTTGAACATCGCGGTGATCACCCGCTTGAGCGCCTTGTCGTGCTCGATGCGCGCATTCTGCCGGTCGGAGTTCTGCTTTGCGTTCTGGTAGGCCGGGTCCGCTGACACCTTCGGCGGGATCACCTCGATGATCCGTTTCTCCACAGCCTTCGGGTCGTTGAACAGCCCGCCGAACTGGTCGTTGAACGCCTTCACGATGTTCGAGAGCTTGTCCATCTCCGGCTCCTGCTTGCGCCCGCCACCGCTGGTCGGCACCGGCTCGATTTCCGCGTCGGCGTCGGGCAAAGCGATGGCCAGCGTGGCCTTCTTCTCAGCGCGGTAGCTGTCCATGTCGATGGATTCGAGGATGCCTTTGGCGAGGTCTTCTTCCTTCGGCGCAGGCAGCTTCGGGATGAGGAAGTTCAGGAACATCGAGAGCTTCTCCCACTCCTGCACGCCATACGGGAGGATCGTCGCCAGGAAATCATAGGTGCGGGTGAATGCCTTGGCTTTGCCCTTGAAGTCCACCTGCCCGTCTTCGTCGAGGTCGTCCACGTAAGCCGCCACGCAGGCGTCGAGGATGGGATGAACCTTGTCCACGATTTGCCCGTCGAGATAGAGCTTCACGAATTCGTCCACCTGCTCCGGCGAATAAACCTGATACCCATCCAGCTCGCTCTTGAGCGTGTGGAGTTTGTTCGGGTCCGTCTCCTTGCTCAGGATCGTCGTGCGATAATACGCGGCGAACGACTGCTCGATGATTTCGGTGTCGTTCTGGAAATCGAGGACGAACACGTCGTGCTTCTTCGGGTGCGCCCGGTTCAGCCGCGAGAGCGTCTGCACCGCCTTGATGCTGGAGAGCGGCTTGTCCACATACATCGTGTGCAGCAGCGGTTCGTCGTAGCCGGTCTGGAATTTGTCGGCGCAGATGAGGAAGCGATACGGGTCCTCCTGAATCTTGTCCGCGATGTCGTTGCCCGGGAACCCGTTCAGCTTCGCTTCGCTGACTTTCTCGCCCTTGAACTCCGGCTCACCGGAAAATGCGACGATGGCTTTGAAGGGGCTCTTGAGTTCCACGAGGTAGTCGCGGAAGGCGCAGAAATACTGGATCGCCCGCTGGATGTTGCCGGTCACCACCATTGCCCGCGCCTGCCCGCCGATCTTGTTCTGCCCGATCACCTGTTCGAGGAAGTGATCCACCATGATCTCCGCCTTGTCGCGGATGGCCTTGCTGTGGCTCTCGACGTAAAGCCGCAGCTTCTTGCGCGCTTTCTTCACGTCAAATTCCGGGTCGCCCTCGATGGTCTTGGCCAGCCGGTAATAGCTGTTCACCGGTGTGTAGTTCTTCAGCACGTCCAGGATGAAGCCCTCCTGCGTCGCCTGCTTCATCGTGTAGCCGTGGAAGGGCCGGTGCTTCACCTCGCCGCCTTCGGCATAAGGCACGCCGAACATCTCCAGCGTCTTGTTCTTTGGCGTGGCGGTGAAGGCGAAGTAGCTCGCATTCGGCATCAGCTTCTTCTGCCCGATGATGCGGTTGATCTTGTCCTCGGTCGTTTCTTCTTCCGCCTCCCCGCCGTTCTCGTTGAGCGCCGCGCTCATCGCCGCCGCCGTGCGCCCGCCCTGGCTGCTGTGCGCCTCGTCGATGAGGATCGCAAACTTCCCGCCACGATGCTCGTCGCCGATCGCGTCGAGCACGAAGGGGAAGGTCTGCACCGTGGAGATGATGATCTTCTTCCCGTCCTTGAGGAATTTGGAGAGCTGCTCGGTTTTCGACACCCCCGCGCCTTCCTTCACCGCGCCGATGATGCTGCCCACCTGCGCGAAGCCCTTGATCGTCTCCCGGATCTGTTTGTCGAGGATGCGCCGGTCGGTCACCACGATGATCGAGTCGAACACCTCTTTCCCATCCTTCCGTGCGCTGATGAGCTGGTGCGCGAGCCAGGCGATGGAGTTCGACTTCCCGCTGCCCGCCGAGTGCTGGATGAGGTAACGCTGGCCCGCGCCCTTCTCGCGCACATCGGCCAGGAGTTTCCGCACCACGTCGAGCTGGTGATAGCGCGGGAAAATCTGCACCTGCTTCTTCTTCCCGGTCTTCGGGTTCTCCTCCTCCACGATCTGCGCGTAGTTTTCCAGGATCTCCGTGAGCCCCGCCGGGGTGAGGATGCGCTTCCAGAGATATTCGGTTTTCAGCCCGTCCGGGTTCGGCGGATTGCCCGCGCCATCGTTCCAGCCCTGGTCGAAGGGCAGGAACCACGACTCCTTCGCCATCCCCTTGGCGCCCTTGAGCGCCGTGCACATCGCCACCTTCGCGTCATCCACCGCGAAATGCACCACGCACCGGCCAAACGCGAACAGCGTCTCCCGCGGGTCGCGGTCGCGTTTGTATTGCTCGATGGCGTCCTCCACCGTCTGCTTCGTCAGGCTGTTCTTCAGCTCAAAGGTCGCCACCGGCAGGCCGTTGATGAAGGCGCACAGGTCCAGCGCCCGTTTCGTCTCCTCGCGGCTGTAGGTGAGCTGACGCGTGATGCTGAAGCGGTTCGCCGCGTGGCGCTCCACCGCCTTTTTGTTCTCCGGCGAAGGCGTGCCGTAGAACAGGTCGAAACTCAGCGCGCCGTGTTTGATGCCGTGCCGCAGCACATCGATCACCCCGCGCCGCGTGATCTCGCCCTGCAAACGCGCGAGGAATTTCTGCCGCGCGATGCCCTTCCTGTCCTTGTAATCGCCGATGCCCAGCTTCGCCGTCTCCTCCGGCTGCGTTTTCGTCAGGAAGGCAAAGAGCTGCTCCACATCCACGGCAAACTCCCGGTCGTAAGCCGCCGGACGGCCGGCGAACCAGCCGCTGCCACCGGTCGATGGCGCGGTCTCCGCGATCCTGTCCGGCGCACTGGTGGAAAGCCCGTCCGTCCCGGTCATGTGCCGCATGATGAGGGTTTCGAGGCCTTTTTCGGTGGTGTCGGTTTTCATGTCAGGTGTCTTCGGGGTCGGGGTCTTCGTCGTCGGTGGCGGGATCGGCGGCGGCGAGGACGCGTGATGCCAGCTCGGGCAGCTTCGCGGCGGCGGCGCGCACGTCCAGCTTGCCCGTCACCACGTCCGCCGTCAGCCGCGTCCGGTATTCCTGCATCAGGGCGATTTCGCGCTCGGTGCGGGCGATGGCGGTGGTGAGGGGGCGTGTTTCCGCATCCACAACGGCAAGCAGCCCTTTTTGCTCCTCAACCGACGGGAGCAGAATCTTGAACATGCCGATCTTGGTCTTATTCGTCGCCGCAAGGTTCGTCGTCTGCTTTGCGGTCATCTGGAAATAGGCGCGGGCATAGACCAGCCCCATCAATGTCGTGAGGAAGTATGGGTTCAGTCTCTTCTGCTTTGGCCTCACCGCGAACACATGATTTTGGTGCAGGCAGTTCGCGACTGGCGCTTCCCACACACAGCCTCGCCCCAGCTTGTCGGGATCACCGCCTTCTGTCATCAGCACGTCGCCGGCACGAAGCATGGAGCGCTGAGCTTCCGACTTCGGCACGCGAAGCGTTTTGACTACGTCGAGTCTCGCGTGGCCTGCCTGCACGTTTGCGACACGGAGATACGGATATTCTTCGACGGGTTGCCCCGCGTAGTCTTTGCCGAGAGTGATTCCTGACTGAATTGAACAAACGGACTTCAACGGCTGAAGCTCCCAATGCCTCGGGATGTCGCCGAGCCAGGGGATGCCGGAGGGTTTGAGGGGGGCGTTGGGGTCGAGGCCGCGGGTGACGGCGCGGTGGATGATGGCCTGCTTCTGCTCGTTGAGCAGCCCGATCAGCTTGCGCTTCGCCCGGATGAACCGCTCGATCTTCCCATTCGCATGATCCAAAAACCGCACGATCGCCGCTTGTTCGTCGGGGGGTGGGAGGAAGATGGGAAGCCGCTTGATGTCGCCATAGCCGAGGTTCTGCCGAAGGCCTGAACCATATCGGTAAATCGCCTTGGTAATGTCGAAGGTGTTGAGGATTTCGTAGCCGAAAGAAGGCGTCACGCTCTTGCGGGTTTGCAAGCAAATGTAGGCGGACGAAATGATTCCACGGTTTTTGGACAAGCCGATGCGCAGACTCGTATGGTCATTCTGCATGTCGGTTCCTCGAATGATGATGTTCCCGTCATCGACAATTTGATAGGTTTCGTAGGACTTCGGAACGAGTCCGTGCTGCTTCTCGACTGGCTTCACCTTGATCCGTCCGTAGCTGAGCGACAGAACGGTGTTCTCCTTAAGGCCGACATTCGAGACGCGGCGCTCAGCGAAGGCCGCATGGCCAGGCTTCAACTCCCAATGTGCCGGAACGGCACCGAGCCATTTCTGCCCCGACTCCTTATATTCCGCATACGGTTTGAGTCCTTCGATCATGGTCGGTTTCCTTCCTGCGCCCCGAAGGGGCAACCCCATTCCAGCCCAGGGCAACGCCCTGGGTTTGGAACGAGCATGGAATCGAGCCCTGAAAGGGCGCGCCAAATGGCCGGTCGGGCCCCGCGCGGATTGCGCCACCCATTGGGTCGCCCTTTCAGGGCTCCACAATCGCGGGCCGCACGGAACCCAGGGCGTTGCCCTGGGCTGTGATTGGGATGCCCCGTTGGGGCGGCGATTGCGACGGCGGCAAACCCAGGGCGTTGCCCTGGGCTGTGATTGGGATGCCCCGTTGGGGCGGCGATTGCGGCGGCGGCGAACCCAGGGCGTTGCCCTGGGCTGGTGTTGGGGCGCGCCGTCGGCGCTCCCAATCTGGCGCTGACGCTGGGGTGCGTCGCTGGCGCTCGAAATCTGGCGCTGCCCGGCGGGCGGTGTTTATCCTGCGCCCCGAAGGGGCAACCCCATTCCAGCCCAGGGCAACGCCCTGGGTTTGGAATGAACATGGAGTCGAGCCCTGAAAGGGCGCACCAAATGGCCGGTCTGGCCCCGCGCGGATCGCGCCACGCATTGGGTCGCCCCTTCAGGGCTCCATAATCGCGGGCCGCACGGAACCCAGGGCGTTGCCCTGGGCTGTGATTGGGTCGCCCCGTTGGGGCGGCGATTGCGGCGGCGGCGAACCCAGGGCGTTGCCCTGGGCTGTGATTGGGATGCCCCGTTGGGGCGGCGGTCCGTTGACCGGTGAGGCGGGGGCGATGCCCCGGACTGTGATTGGCGCAATCCATTGGGGCTTCCATGATCTGCGCCCCGAAGGGGCAACCCCATGCCAGCCCAGGGCAACGCCCTGGGTTTGGAACGAACATGAAATCGAGCCCTGAAAGGGCGCGCCAAACGGCCGATCTGGCCCCGCGCGGATCGCGCCACGCATTGGGTCGCCCTTTCAGGGCTCCACAATCGCGGGCCGCACGGAACCCAGGGCGTTGCCCTGGGCTGTGATTGGGATGCCCCGTTGGGGCGGCGGTCCGTTGACCGGTGAGGCGGGGTCGATGCCCCGGGCTGGGATTGGCGCAATCCATTGGGGCTTCCATGATCTGCGCCCCGAAGGGGCAACCCCATTCCAGCCCAGGGCAACGCCCTGGGTTTGGAATGAACATGGAGTCGAGCCCTGAAAGGGCGCGCCAAATGGCCGGCCTGGCCCCGCGCGGATCGCGCCACCCATTGGGTCGCCCCTTCAGGGCTCCACAATCGTGGGCCGCACGGAACCCAGGGCGTTGCCCTGGGCTGTGATTGGGATGCCCCGTTGGGGCGGCGATTGCGGCGGCTTCCTGCGCCCCGAAGGGGCAACCCCATTCCAGCCCAGGGCAACGCCCTGGGTTTGGAATGAGCATGGAGTCGAGCCCTGAAAGGGCGCGCCAAATGGCCGGTCTGGCCCCGCGCGGATCGCGCCGCCCATTGGGTCGCCCTTTCAGGGCTCCACAATCGCGGGCCGCACGGAACCCAGGGCGTTGCCCTGGGCTGTGATTGGGATGCCCCGTTGGGGCGGCGCTCCGTTGAACGGTGAGGCGGGGTCGATGCCCCGGGCTGGGATTGGCGCAACCCATTGGGGCTTCCATGGTCTGCGCCCCAAAGGGGCAACCCCATGCCAGCCCAGGGCAACGCCCTGGGTTTGGAATGAAAATGGAGTCGAGCCCTGAAAGGGCGGCCCAACCCGGCGGATCAATCCCATACATACCGTTCATCGAACGCCACCCGGTGGCGTTCCAAAAACGCCCGGTATTCTTCCTGAAACGATTTGACCCGATGATGTTCGCGCTGGTCGGCGATGTATTCGCGCACGGCGGGCACATTGGATTCGGAAACGGCAAACGCGCCATACCCCGCCTGCCAGGCGAACCCACCAAATCCCGCACCGTGGGTCTTGATCCACTTTGAGGACGCCTTTTTGACTTCTTCCACGGCTTGGCTGACCGCGACGGTGCGGGAAAGCTCGAACAGGATATGAACATGGTCTTCGACGGAATTGATGAGATGCGCGTGGCATCCGAGGTTTGCCAGAACGGTGGCCATGTAGGCATGGAGCGAGTCGCGCACGGCGTCAGTGATGAGGCGTTCCCGGTTCTTGGTGCTGAAGACAAGGTGGATTGGCAGGCGCGCGAGGGATTGTGGCATAGCGTGGTTCGCCCTTTCAGGGCTTGGTTACATTGGTGGTCGCTGTTCCCAGGGCGTTGCCCTGGGCTGGTATTAGATCGCGCCGTTGGCGCTGGGAATGGAAGGCTCATTTGGCCGCTCCTTTCGTGATTTCGGTGAGCAGCCCTTCCGTCTCGTGCTCCAGCGCGAGGATGTCGGCACTGATCTCGGCGAGGGTGCGGAGCTGCGGGGGCTGGTAGAAGTGGCGGGTGAAGCTGATTTCGTAACCGACCTTCGTGTCGGCTTCGACGATCCAGGCGTCGGGGGTGTAGGGCAGGACTTCGCGCCGGATGAAGGCTTCGATGCCGCCTTCCTCCAGAAGCGGGATTTGCTCGAAGTCGCGCAACTCGCTGTCGGGTTCGTATTCGAGAACGAGCGCGGGGTCGCCGGCCGGATTGGGAAAGAGTCCGCGCAGCGGGGCGGGCTTGGCTTTGCCGGGCTTGTGGACTTTCTTGATGACGGGCGGGGCGGCCTCGTCGCGCCAGCTCACGGCGTTGATGAGGAGCTTGAGGTCGGAGGCAGAGGGTTTCAGGCCCAGCTTCTTCAGCGCGGCGTCCACCTGTTCGAGGAAGACGTTGTGATCCTCGAAGAGGCCGTCGCCCAGCGTGGTGCGGAGTTTCTCCGCCGTCTCGACGAGCGCGGCGTCGCGTTTCCACGTGTCGGAATCGAGGAGCTTTTTCTTGGTCTTCTCAGGCAGGCCTTTCTTGCCGCCGCCTTCGCCGTTGTCCTCGTCGTCGCCGGCTTCGTCCTGCCCCCATTCGGCCACGAGCTTCGTCAGTTCCTCGCGCACGGCGGCGGGTTTTTCAAAGAGGTCGTCGCCGAGCTGGTCGTGGAGGGCGGCGCGGATTTCCTCGTCGCCCGAGGCGAAGCGCAGCGTCTCGATGCGTGCGCGGGTGAGCTGGCTGTGAAGGCGAAGCGGGCGCTCGACTTTGACCTTCCAGTAACCGAAGGCGGCATTGGGGAAAATCTTCGACTGCGGGGTTTCCTCGAAGGCGAGGAAGGTGTCGCAGATGCGCTGGATGTCCTCGGGGGCGAGTTCGCAGTTTTTTTTGCCCATGTTTTTCCGCAGCGGGCGGAACCACTGGGTGGCGTCGATGAGCTGCACCTTGCCCTGCCGAGGTGCGGGCTTCCGGTTCGAGAGCACCCAGACGTAGGTGGCGATGCCGGTGTTGTAGAACATGTTCAGCGGCAGGGCGACGATGGCCTCCAGCCAGTCGCTCTCGATGATCCAGCGGCGGATGTTGCTCTCGCCCTGGCCGGCGTCGCCGGTGAAGAGGGAGGAGCCGTTGTGAACCTCCGCGATGCGGCTGCCGAGCGGCGTGTCGTGCTTCATCTTGCTGAGCATGTTGGCTAGGAAGAGCATCTGGCCGTCGCTGCTGCGGGTGAGGAGCGAGTAGTCGGACTCGCCCGCGTGCTGGATGACGAAGCGCGGGTCTTTGAGGTCTTTCTTCCCGCCCATGCGTTCGAGATCGCTCTTCCAGCTTTTGCCGTAGGGCGGATTGGCGAGCATGAAATCGAACTCGCGGGAGCGGAAGGCGTCGTTGGCCAGCGTGCTGTGCTCCGGGCCGCCGACGATGTTATCCGCCGCATCGCCGTCGCCCTTGAGCAGGAGGTCGGCTTTGCAGATGGCGTAGGTCTCGCCGTTGATCTCCTGGCCGTAAAGATGCGTGGCCACCTGCTTGCCGTGGGTCTTGGCGATCTGTTGAAGGGTCTCCTCTGCAACGGTCAACATGCCGCCCGTGCCGCAGGCGCAGTCGTAAAGCAGGTAGGTGCCGGATTCGATTTCGTTCGCGACCGGCAGGAACATGAGGTTGGCCATCAGGCGAACCGCATCGCGCGGCGTCCAGTGCTCACCGGCCTCTTCGTTGTTGTCCTCGTTGAAGCGGCGGACGAGTTCCTCGAACAACGTGCCCATCGAGTGATTGTCGAGCGCGGGCAGATCGCCCATCGGCTGCGGGCTGAGGTTGATGTCCTTATCGAGGAACTTCTCGATAAGCAGGCCGAGCGCGTCGGCCTTCGAGAGACGCGGGATCTGATTGCGGAACTCGAAGTTCGTCAGGATGTCCTGCACGTTCGGAGAGAAGCCATCGAGGTAAGCCTCGAAATCGTCCCGAAGCTTCTGCTGCGTGGCGCGGGATTTCAGGTCGCGCAGGAGGAAGGGCGAGGTGTTGTAGAAAGCCTGGCCGGAGGCGGCGCGCAGGGCGTCGTCCTGGTTCGTGACGCCCTCCTTGTCGAGCGCCGCCTTCATCTCCAGCACGTCCTTTTTCGTCGGCTCCAGCACCGCATCGAGGCGGCGCAGAACGGTCATGGGCAGGATGACATCGCGGTATTTCCCGCGCACATACACATCGCGCAAAACGTCGTCGGCGATGTTCCAGATGAAGTTGGTGAGCCAGTTGAGTTGAGCTTGGTCCATTGAGTGCGAGAAAAAGCCCAGAGCCGTAGCGGGCGTGGAAATTCTTGGCGATGAAATACCCGCACGTTACGCAGAAAAACGCGGGCACAAGACCGCTCTCGCCACAACGCCCGGGTGCCTCGATTTCTGCGCGCCAAGACCCGCCTTGCCTCGGGCGACGCGTATGGCAGGAGACGCCCATGATTCCACCACGATTCCACCACAAAGCGCCCGAAACAGCGCGAAACCCTGCGAATCCCCAAAAACCGCGATTCGCAAAGCCCAATGAACACGAATACTTACACAAAGACTACCCAACCCTCGGCGGATGCAGCGCCATCTTGGTGCTTGCGACCACCCCGCAACTGTGCAACGCTCCCAACCAATCAAGTCACCCCATTCGACCTGCCCCGGCTCCAAGCCGTTCGGCTTGGAACTTGAAACCAAGCATTGCAGTTGGCTGGCTTTGAAACGGCGCCAGAGTTGCTTCATCGGCTCCAGTCGGCAGCGCTGGGTGCGGCGGTGGCACTTCGCAAAATACTCCGCGCCCTGTAACGCGCCGCTCAGTTCCCAGAATCCGCCGAAGCGTTCCTTGATCTCCCAGGCCCGCGATGTCTTCAGCGTGAGCCGCACCAGGGCTTTGAAGCTGGTGAGGTTCTCGAAACTCAAATTCAGGGGGGGGGGTGGTCAGCCACCGATACTTCGTGTTAGTCAGGGTGATGTCTCCCTGCGCTGGCAACTCCGCGTGTTCCTGCCGCCGCTCACTCCCCACGCAGCCGCTCCGTGCGGGCCGCAGGGTCCATCTCCAAAGAAAGTAGCCTGCCAAGGTTCCACCAGGCCCAGCATCTGTTCCGGGCCTTTCGCAGTCATCCTCCCAGCTTCTCAAAAAACCCGCTTCGCAGACTTTTTCCCACACGAGTCCGGGATGAGCCAAAAAAAACATTCCGGCTGTAACCTTGCAGGCAGGCCCAAGCGTCTGGGGTATTACTATGGACAACTACTTTACCATGGCAAATGTCTGGGGGCTCGTCTGGCTGGGGCTGGGGCTGCTCCTCTCAATCGGCGCCACCATGCTCGCCGCCACCGCGCTGTTCCCCTCCCTTGCGGAACGCTGTTCCAAGCCCCTGGAA
>JAGNEJ010000029.1 GCA_018003315.1 Verrucomicrobiales bacterium | reverse complement strand
GATTCCAATTGCACCTTCGACTACTGCTCAGCCGGAAACACACCCAACCGAGGACCTTTCCACGCTCTCACCGGAGGAAATTTGGCAATTCGCCGCAGCGCAATCGGCCTCCGTTCCTGTGACCGTTCCGGCTTCCCCGCCGGTGGTGTTGGGCGAGCAGCATCAGGAAACCGCCACGCCCCTGAGCGCTGAAAATTCGGTTTCTGCCACGGAATTGCCTGTGATTAGGGTGGTGTCTCCAGGAGTTCAGCCCGCTCTGGAGTCGGCTGCTGCCAAGGTGGCGTCGGCGCTTCCTTCTGCGTCCGTGGAGGCGGATTCCTTTCAGATCCCCGAGGTAGAACAGCCCAGACTGGACATTGCTCCAGCGCCGGTTTTTCGAACCGAAACGAATGCAACTCCCTCGCGAATTTGGCCAAAACTGATGGCCTTGCTCCTGCTCGGCGTCGGGGCGGGCTTGTGCTGGTATTATTCTGAGTCGATCCTCGACTGGTGGCAGGGGCGGTTGCCTCAGAAGCGGGCTTCCTCCCGGCTCCATTTGGAATCCCTTCCCGCATCGCCGCCCACGCCAGCACCCGTCCGTCCACCTCCTGTGGCTGCTGGTTCGGCCGCACCGTCATCCTTGCCCGTTCCCTCCACGGTGGAAACCGCTGCGCCCCCATCGCCGGAACCGAAACCGCCGCTTCCCCAAGAAAAAAGTCCGGTCGATGCCGTCAAAAAAGCTCCCGCCGATGGGGTGGCTAAAGCCAGCACCAGCCCGCCGGATCCATTTCCCAATACCGATTTAACCAAGGACCATCCGCAGCGCACCACCCTGGATGCCAGTCCGCCGCTTCCGTCGCTGGGTGACGCTGCCCCGGTGGCTCCGTTGGTTGCCAGTGTGAAGCCCACGATGGAGGTGCGGGCGGCGCTGGAGCTTCCGGAGCTTCCTGTCGAAGCGGATGCGCCGCCCGATGCTTCACCCGCTGGTGCGGAAGGTGTCGAACAGCAAAAGGCCCGGGAAGCGGTCCAGCATCTCCTGGAGGCAAACTCAGTGGACCGCATCCTCGAACTGGTGCACAACCCCAAAACGCTCGCCCCGGCCATTCAGGCCTATTACTCCGGCCAAAAGCCGCAGCAGGTGCCATTTGACGGCATCGTTTTCGATTCCGGTGCCCGGATTCCGGCCACCAATGGGCGCGCCTATCTGTTCCGGGTTCGTTCACCGGACCGTGAACAGGGGTTTCCCGTCAGCACAGAGGAAACGCCGGATGGTTATAAAATCGACTGGGAAGCGTTTGTGCAATGCAAAGACCGGGCGATGGCCCGGTTCTGGCCCAACCCGCAGGCCGCCGCCCAAACCTTTTACGTGGTGCTCCAGCGGGCGCATTATTTTGAATCCGACGTGCCCGAAATCGACCACTTTGAATGCCTCAAGGCAACCTCCCCCAATCCGGATGACGATCCCTTCTTTGCCTTCGTCCCCAAGGAGTCCGAACTTGGACGCATGGTGACTCAGAAAATCTACTGGGATAAGAAATATTTTGCCGTGGCCGCCTTTTCCCACGTTCCCCATGCAGGCGGCGGACAGCATGTCGAGCTGACCCGGGTTTTGCGTTGGGTCTGGCGGCGGGAAGCCGAATAGCGGCGGCTTTTCCGACCCTTCCTGCGTTCCGTTTTACGGGGTTGACGTCCCCGGAAAACATGGAAGTTTCGAGCCCCGATCCCAAACCAATCGAACCAAACCATGATGAACAAATACCTGTTGTTGACTGCCGTGGTCGCTGTGACCGGCTTTGCCTATGCCGAGGAAAAGAAGGATGCTCCCGCCGGAGCCCCTGCTGCTGGAGAGAAAGCAGCTGCTGGAGATGTGGCCAAAGTGAAGCTTGGCGTCATTCCTGCGGTGATGAAATTCGACAAAGCGGAATTTGAAGTGAAGGCCGGACAGAAAGTGATGCTGCTTTTCGCCAACGAGAAATGCCCGCTGCAGCACAACATCATCATCTGCAAACCCGGCTCGAAGGACAAGGTTGGTGCCGAAGCAGACAAAATGCTGACCGATCCCAACGCCTTGAAGAACCACTATGTTCCGGCCTCTGACGACGTGCTCATCAAGGGCAACAAGCTGATCGGCCCGGGACAGAGTGACCTCATCGAATTCACCGCTCCGGCAGAACCCGGAGATTATCCTTACATCTGCACCTTCCCAGGTCACTGGCGCCTGATGAACGGCGTCATGAAGGTTGTGAAGTAAGCAGCCTGTTGTCAATATTTTGAGTGAAAAGCCGCGGCGCAGTGCCGCGGCTTTTTGCCGTCGGAAACCACGGTCCAAGTCGGGATTGCAGCGGCAAATTGGAGACGATTTTGTCACACTGCTCCGGTTGAGTGTGCGGCAGGCTTGCTGCATGGTGCTAGGTGCCTGCCAATTTCCCATGCAAACGATTCTGGTGATCGAAGACGAGTCGGACATCTGCGAACTGGTGCGCCTCAATCTGGAACGTCAGGGTGGCTACACCGTGCTGACTGCCGACAACGGGAACTCTGGCTTGGACGCTGCCAGATTGCACCTTCCCGACCTCATCATTTTGGATTTGATGCTTCCCGGCAAGGACGGGTTTGCGGTGATGAAAGCGCTGCGGATGGACAGCCGCACACAGTCCATCCCCGTGCTCATGCTCACCGCGAAGGGGGCGCTGGGCGACCGCATTGCCGGGCTGGAACAGGGAGCGGATGATTACGTGACCAAGCCGTTCAGCCCGAAGGAACTGATGCTCCGCGTCAAGGCTCTGCTCAAACGCACCAAACGGGTGGTGGTGGACGCCAGCCTGCGGGACGGGGACTTTCTGATCGACCGCAATGCGTTGAAGCTGTTTCTGGCGGGAAATCCGGTGGAGCTGACTGCGACCGAATTCAAACTGCTGCGGCTCCTGATGGAGTCCGCCGGCACTCCGGTGGAACGGGAGGTGCTGCTGCGTGAAGTCTGGGGCTACTCGGATGCCATCCTGACACGGACGCTGGACACCCACGTCAAGCGGCTTCGGGAAAAACTGGGTACTCGTGCCGCCCAAATCGAAACCATGCGAGGGATCGGCTATCGGTTTGTTCGCAGTCCGGCAGCAGGTTTGGCTGTTTCCGGGTAAACCCGGCGTTGCCCGCCCGCTTGGCTGCACGGCACCATCGGGAGGAGTGCCCGCCTCGGTGCAGCCATCTGGGAAAAACCACGGAGGATCACAGCATTGGTGCGCCCCCATCAAAACAATAGGGTCGGCTGCATGCCAGTCAACGCAGCCGACCCCGTCTGCTCAACCGATTGCCCGGTGGCTCTCCAAAATCACCGGACCCTCGTTGGGGGTTAAAGGCGATGGTTTGAGCATCGCCTTCATGCGGGCATGATGGACCATTTCCAAGGAGCCTGCCATTTGGAAAAATGAAAGCGAAGCAATGGTCGAATCAAACGATTCCGCCGCTACAGGGAGGTGACATCAGGCCGGCCACTCCCAGCCCTTGCGGTAGTTTCGCCGGACCAGTTTGGTGGCGTCGGCGTGCTTGGGGAATTCCAGTTTGGCGGTGTCCCATGCGAGCGTTTCGTTGGGAAAGACGCTTGCCAGGCAGCCCAGCAGCACCGCTTCGGTCAGCGGTGAGGCGTAATCGAAATTGGCTGATGGCTTGTCGCCGCCATTTTTCACACAGTTGAGAAATTCGTGGTAATGGTCGCGCGGTTCCAGTTTGGCCGGGCGTTTTGCGGCGAATTTTTCCCTGGGGAACAGCATGGGCGTGCTCATGTGCTGGGCCAGCAGCACACCGTCCGTTCCAAGGTAGATGCTGCCTTGGTCGGGGAATTTTCCACCGATGAGATCGAGGACTTCCTTGGCCGGGCGCTGGCTGCCGTCATACCACGTCACTGGAACGGTCTTGCCTTCGGTGTACTGGGTGCCTTCGAAAACATACTGGACCTGTCCATTGATCGCCCAGTTGTCTTTTCCGGCTTCAGGGCCGGTGGATTTGACGCTGAGAATGCTTTTGAGGTCCAGCGCCCGGAACCAGCCGGAAAACATGTGGCAGCCCATGTCGCCGAGGGTGCCGGTGCCGAAATCGCGGCGCTTGCGCCAGTTTCCGGGATGGTAATAACCGTGTCCGATGAACGGGCGGTCGAGGGCGACGCCGAGCCAGAGGTCCCAGTCGAAGTCCGCAGGCGGGGTGTCGCGGGTGTCGGGTCTTGGCGTGGGATCACCCCAGGTCTTGCTGGAAAAGGTGTGCACTTCCTTCACTTTTCCAATGACACCGGACCGGATGTAGTCCACCGCCCAGCGTTCGGTGAAGGCCGAAGAAATCTGGATTCCCATCTGGGTCATGGCCTTTTTCTCCCGGGCCTTGAGCATGAGTTCGCGGCATTCCCAGAGGTTCTGGGTCAGCGGCTTTTGGGTGTAGGTGTGCAGACCACGGTTGAGCGCCGTGACGGTGACCAGTCCGTGCATGTGATCCGGGATGGAGACGTTCACCGAGTCGAGTTCCTTTTCCTTTTCGAACATCTCCCGCCAGTCCTGATAGCAGCGGGCGTTGGGAAAGCGGCTTTTCACCTGGGCATGGTTGCGGGAATCCACGTCTGCCACCGCCACCAGTTCAAAATCCTTGTGGGAGGCAAAGCTCACCAAATCCCCCCAGGCCTGTCCGTTGGCGCCGACGCTGGCATGGCGAATTTTTCCATTGGGGGAGGCGGCGCGCAGCGACGGGATGAAGGCCGGGGCGGCGAGCAGGGCGCTGTGCTTCAGAAATTGACGGCGGGATGAGATCATGAGTTTGGAATGGGTGGCTGGAATGACGCTGCAAGCATGCGGTGCCGCAGGCTGTTGCACAAGCGGGAACCGCTTGCAAATGCGTTGCTGATCCCCGCGAAAACGTGGACCGGATGGGTGGCTGGTTTTGCGGGTTGCCCAATTCCCCGCCGGGGTGGAGAATGGTGCGTCTCCCAAGTTCCCATGAACACCCGGCCCGTCTTTTTTTCACGCCTGCACAGCCCGCTGGGCACGCTCCTGCTGACTGGAGATGGCATTTCCCTAACGGGTTTATATTTCGACCGGTTCGATGGCGGCGAGGCTCCGCAACCGGAGGCTGACTGGGTCGAAGCTCCGCAGCAGTTTGCAGAAGCGGCGCGGCAGTTGGCGGAATACTTTTCCGGAACCCGCCGCCGCTTCAGCATCCCACTGGCTCCGCAGGGCACCGCCTTCCAGCAAACGGTGTGGCGTGCGCTGTGCTCCATCCCGCACGGGGCGACGCGCTCCTATGGCGAACTGGCAGCACAAATCCACCAGCCTGCTGCCAGCCGCGCTGTCGGCGCGGCCAATGGACGCAATCCCATTGCCATCCTCATCCCCTGCCACCGGGTCATTGGAAAAAATGGCACCCTGACGGGGTATGGCGGGGGCCTGGAGCGCAAGCGCTTGCTGCTGGAACTGGAAGGCAGCCTGCTGGCGGTGGCGTAGCCGGTGTGGTTTTGTCAGTGCAGTTTTGCGGCCAGTGAAAGGGTGGTGCCGCTGCCCGGAGTGGTCTCGATCTTGATTTCGCTGCGCAGGCTCTCCGCGCGTTTTTTCATGCTGCCCATGCCGGCGCCGGACGAGCGCTTTTCCGCATCGAAACCCTTCCCGTCGTCGCGGATCATCAGCACGAAATGCCCTCCTTCCAGCCCTGCGCGGATGTTTACGGTGGTGGCCTGGGCGTGCTTCAGAATGTTGTGCAGCGCTTCCTTGAAAATGAGGAACACCTCCCGTCGACGTTCCATCGAGATGGGTTTCACAAATTCCTCGCCCACCGTTTCAAATTGAACTTCCTGGTGGGCCAGCATCGTTTCGGCGGTTTCACGCATGCGCATGAGCAGATCGCGCACGGTATCCACGTCGGTGCGGTTGAACCAGACAATGTCCCGCATGGCTTCTGCCAGTCCGACGGAAATCTTGTGAATTTCCACCAGATCCTGCCGGGCTTCATCCGGTTCACTGTCCTGCGCCATTTGGCTGAGCAGGGACACGGTTCCCAGGCCGCTGCCAATTTCGTCATGCAGGTCCCTGGCAATGCGGGTGCGCAGCGCCTCCAGCGCCCGGCGCTTTTTTACGTTGGAACGCAGGCTGATCAGAATTCCAAAGAGCACCAGGGCGCCCAGCACGTAGGCTGCGGAACGGACGGTGGTGCCGACAACCTGAGTGGACATTTCATCCCGCCGCCGGATGGCTTCCTGCAGCTCGACTTCCGCATTTTGTCGCCGCTCCAGGCCCCGCAGCCAAGTCTGCCAGTCCACGATGCGCCCCTGGCTGGTCATGCCGTCCACCAGGGCTTTCAGCTCATACTGGTTGCGATCCCGGGTGCTGGAAGCCTTTACCGGCTTTCCATGCGCCACATTGACATCGCCGGAATAGACTTCCACCTCCGCCAGCGCCATACTGAATCCCTTGCCGATCCGGGGCAGGCTGATTCCGGTGACTCTCAGGTGACGCCCCACGGCATCATTGCCGCGGATGCTGATGGGATTTTCGTAGGGGTTGGCAGTCAGGGTCCATTCGCCGATCAGGCTCGGATCCGTGAATTTGGCGTCGTCTGCAATTTCCACCTTCACCCGCTGCGGAAATCCAAATCCGCGCAGTTCCGGATTGTCGTAGGGCCGCACGGGATAAAGGCGGATTTCCTGAATGGGCTGCGGCGTCAGCAGGTCGATCTGCACCCAGGCGGGGATGTCCCGCCGGTCGGACGGGTCACTCTGCCAGCCGTTCGGCCCGCCCTCGCCGGAGATCGGCGGCCCTAGCACGCTCTGTCCGTCCACGAGATTGGCCTTTGAATAGGTGATGGGATCCTCCTGGGAATCCGATGCGGTGACCCGTTCCGGGGCGATGCCTGCGGAAAGGTTCAGACCATTGCGCAGAACCATGATTTCACCGAGTGCGAACCGTTTTTGTCCGATGGCTACGCCCTTTTTGTCCGTGCGGGACCAGAGCTTGGTCGCAACGATCCTGACATATCTCGCGCGGACGCCCGGCGTTTCGATCACCACGGGGTAGCTTCCGGGATTGGGAAAATCCTTGTCGATGTATTCCGCCATGACGTCCCGGTCGGAAAAATCCGCATTCCAAGCGGTTTCCAGCTTGAACTGCACGGGAAATCCGTATCCGGGGCCGGGCCAGTCCAGCCAGCCCACATCCATCGGCACCAGCACCACGGAATCGAATTCCTCCACCTTGCCAAGATCCAGCTGCACCCAGCGCAGCGGGTCCTTGCTATCGATGCGGCCCTGGTAGCCGAGCCGCCCCGTGAGTTGGTTGCGCGGCGGCACCGGAAGTTCAGTCAGTTCCTGTTTCAACCGGGTGACATGGTCATCAAGCTGCCGCAGATCCCGGCTGAAATAGGCCACCATCCGGTCAGGCAGGCTGTCGTCTTCCCCGCCGCGAGCCGCCAAGGCATGCCCGGCCGCCGCGCCGCCCAGCAGGCTGCAAAGCAGAAGACCGCGGCGGAGAGTGGCTCGCATTGGCACGATGACGGGGCAGGGGTGTGGCTATTTGAGATCCGGGAAGTCGCTCCCACTTTCCGATGAGTCATCCTCCCCGTCGGATAAGGCTTCTTCCTCCAGTTTTCGGAGCGCCTCGCTCATGTCTTCGGTTCCGTTCCACACGTTTTGGCTGACAAAGATGGGAGCCCTGGCCTGCACCGCCAGGGCAATGCTGTCGCTGGGGCGGGCGTCGAGTTCCATGATCTTGCGTTGATAGAGTTCGTTTTCCATCGACAGCAGAAGGCGGGCGAAAAACACGCCGTCCTCCATGTTGTTGATCACCACCCGGTCCAGCTTGATTCCGGTGGCCTGGAAGATGTGCATGATCAGGTCATGGGTCAGCGGACGGGGCCGCGGCAGCTCTCGCAGGGCCATGGTGATGGCGACGCCGACGCTGTGGTCGATGTGGATCACAAACACCTTGGCATCATTTCCCAGAAAAACCGCGTAGCCGCCGCTCGTGCGCAGCACGCTTTTGACTTCAATGCGGATGACGGGGGATTTCGGCATGGAATGGAATCGATGTTTGAATTGTCCCGAGCCTAGTTCCACCGATGGGGAGCGGCAAGGGCATTTGCTTCGCGCATCCAGGCAAACCGTGCTTTGCTCCCGCCCATGAACGGCTGGCTGTTGCGCCTCTACCGACTCTGCATGCTCGGCGGCCTCGTCTGGCTCCTGCGGGATCAATCCGCCTGGTTTGCTGGACAGCGTGCCGTCACCGTGTCCCTCGACCAGGTGAGGTCCATTTTCCCCAATGCTGCAACCCTAACAAACGAAGGGCTGCACCGGCAATCGCACCGGGTGCTTTCCGCCTCGGGGGAGGAAATCGGCACCGTGCTGGTGACCTGGCCGCAGGCCGACCATGTTGTCGGCTATTCCGGCCCCAGCCGCCTGCTGCTGGGGCTGGATGCGGCGGGAGCCGTCCGCGGCATCGTCATTCTCTCCAGCGGCGACACGCCGGAACATGTTGCCATGGTGAGGGAGCAATCCGGTTTTTTTGCCCCATTCACAGGCTGGCGGCCCGGACAGGATCCGCTGCCCGAAATCGATGCCGTGAGCGGAGCCACGCTGACCAGCCTCGCCATGGCGGAAACGGTGGAGACCCGGCTGCTGGGGGCGGCGCCCTCCCTGCGCTTTCCGGAACCGCTCACCCTGGCAGAGGCGCGCGGTTTTTTCCCGCAGGCCGCCGCGCTGGACAGTGAAGGCCGGGTGCGCAATGCCAGCGGCGAGGTGTTAGGGCAGTTGTGGAGAACCTCTCCGGCGGGCGACAATGTTTCCGGTTTCCGCGGCCCCACGGAATGCCTGCTGGCGCTCACTCCGGATGGGCGGCAGGTCCTCCAGGTGGCGGTGCGGAAGAGTTTCGACACTGCTTCCTACGTGGATCAGGTGCGGGAAGACCCGGCGTATCTGCAACTTTTCGCCGGACGGACGGTGGAAACCCTCGCAGGCATGGACTTTGAAAAGGAGGGCGTCGAAGGAGTCAGCGGAGCCACCTTGACAAGTTATGCGGTGGCGGAATCCATCCGCCGTCGCAGTCGCCTGGCCACCTCCGCCCGCTCGGCCGGCACGGTGGAAGCGTGGCGCTGGAGTCGGCGGGATTTCACTCTCGCGGCGTTCCTCGCCGGGGCTTGTGTGCTCGGATTCTCCCCCCTGCGCGGCTGGCCGCGGCTGCGGCTGGTCTGGCAGGCTGGGCTGGTTCTGCTCCTGGGGCTGACCGGTGGCGATCTGCTTTCCCTGGCCCTGCTGGCCGGTTGGGCGCAGCATGGCGTTCCCTGGCAGACGGCTCCCGGACTGCTGCTGCTGGCCGCTGTGTCGCTGGCCGTCCCCTGGGCATTTCGCCGTCAGATTTACTGCCACCACCTCTGCCCGCACGGAGCGGTCCAGCAATGGGTGGGTCTGCTGCGGCGCAAAAAATGGTCTCCTCCGGAACGACTTGGGCCGTGGCTGGAAAAGCTTCCCGCGGTGCTCCTTGCGGGGGCCGTTCTGCTGCTGCTGACCGGGGCGACCGTGAATCTCGCGGCATGGGAACCATTCGACGCGTGGGTGCTGCGTGCTGGAGCCTGGGGCTCGCTGGGCATCGCGGTTGCCGGGCTGGCGGCCGCGTGCTTCATCCCCCAAGCCTACTGTCGTTATGGCTGTCCCACCGGAGCGCTGTTGCGTTTCCTGCGCACCCCGGGCACCGCCGACCGATTTGGTAAACGCGACTGGGCCGCACTGGTTTTGTCCGTAGTCGCCGTGATGGTGACCCTGGTATGGCGGCATGCATGGGAGGCCCGGTTTCCCATGGGTTTTATCGGGATATCGGGATGAATTGTCCAGTTGCACTCCGGCGGATTCGGGATAAAGCGGGCAGTCCCATGGCCAGCACACCCGTCATCAATCTCCGCCGCGGACACGCCGTCCGCTACAACAACGACGTTTGCGTCGTTACCGACATGGAACTGAAAACGCCTCCGCGGATGGCGTCCTACGTCCAGATGTCGATCAAAAGCATCGCCACCGGACGCGTGCACAACCTGCGGATGACCTCCAATGAATCGCTCGAGTCCGTCAACCTCAACCGTGAGGAATATGAATACAGCTACAAGGACAGCGGCGGCTATCATTTCCTGCATCCGGAAACCTACGAGGACATCGTCCTGGGTGAGGATCTGGTCGGTCCCATCAAAAACTACCTCATCGAAAGCCAGCACTACACCCTGGTGCTGACCGATGACACCGTCGCCGCGATTGATCTCCCGCCGTCGATGATCATGCTCGTCAAGGACTCACCCGAAGGAGTGAAAGGAGACTCCTCCAGCAATGTGTTCAAATCGGCGACCATGGAAACCGGTCTGGTCGTGCAGGTGCCGTTGTTCATCGGTCCGGGGGAAAAGATCAGCGTCAAGACAGAGGACGGCTCCTATCTCGGACGGGCTTAGGAAATCCCGGATTGCAGTTCCTGACAATTTGCCGCACCTGATGCATGGGGTTGAGGGCGGGCCGGATGATGGCATCATGGTCTGATGCTGAGGATTCGATTTCTCTCCGTCCGATCCTGCTGCGTCCAATTTTCAGAGGATCAAGGCTGTCGGGTTTTCCAGCAATTTCTTGAGAGTTCCGAGATAACTGGCTGCTTCGGAACCGTCGATGACACGGTGGTCGCAGCTCAAGCCCAGCCAGAGGCGCTCGCCCACGACGATTTCACCCAGATCATTGACCACGGGTTTTTTCTTGATCGCCCCGACGGAAACAATCGCCGCCTGCGGAGGGTTGATGATCGCGGCAAAATGATCAATGCCCGCCCCGCCCAGATTGGAAACGGTGAGGGTGCCGCCCTGGAATTCTTCCGGAGTCAGACGCAGGTTGCGAGCCCTTTCCGCGAAGTCCTTAACCGTTCGGCTGATGTCCGGCAGGCCCATTTTGCCGGCATCCCGGATGACGGGTGTCACCAGACCGTCCTGAATGGCGATCGCTACGGAAATATTTACCGACGCAAAACGCACGATGCTGTCCCCGTCAAACGATGCGTTGATGGCGGGCGTCAGCACGGCAGCCTCGGCGGCGGCTTTTAAAATGAAATCATTGACGGTCAATTTGTTCTTGCTGGATTCGTTGATCTGCTGGCGGAGGGCCGTCAGTTTCCCTGCATCAATTTCCAGATTGAGGTAAAAATGGGGAATCTGGGTTTTCGAAGCGAGCAGCCTCTCCGCAATGATTTTTCGGATGGGCGACAGGGGGGTTCGCTGGTCAGCAGGTCCGACCACAGGGCGGATGACTGACGCGGACGGAGCGGTCCGGTTGACAGGAGCAGCCTCGAGCAGGGCGGCTTCGACATCCCGATGCAAAATGCGGCCTGCGGGGCCGGATCCAGTGATCGTGGCCAGGTTCACGCCGTGTTTTCGGGCGATCTTGCGTGCCAGTGGCGAAACCTTGATGCGGACGGAAGCACCATCGGCAAGCCTTGGCGCGGGGCGATCCATTTTGACGGAGGCTGCTGGCCTCGCCGGCGGTCCATCCGATGCGGGAGGATCAACGGGGGTCGAACCGGGTACGGGTGGCGCTTCCCCTTCCTCCAGCATCAAGGCGAGCGGCTTGCCGAGCGGTGCCGCTTGACCTTCCTTGACGTAAATTTCGTGCAGCAGACCGTCGTCGAACGCGGTCATTTCCATGACGGCCTTGTCGGTTTGGATTTCGGCAATCACATCCCCGGTGGAGACGCTGTCCCCCGCGTTCTTCAACCATCGGAGAATGGTGCCCTCCTGCATGGTATCGCTCAATTTCGGCATCTTGATGACTATGGCCATAGGCCCACTATGAAACGCCGAAGCACTGCGGCAGCAAACGGAAACTCTGGTTCCCTGCGCCTTGCCGAGGCTACGGCTGCGAGGGACGGCTGGCGGCTGGCCCACGGGTCCGCACGCCGCGTATCAGCCAGAACGGGACGTTGACGAAAAAGGCGAGGAGGAGCCACTGGTTGTAGGCAAAATAAAGCGCCATGAACTGGGCAATGAAATGGTGCATCAGAATCAGCGCGATGCCGAAAATGGCCAGACAGGCGCGGTTCAACAGTGCGGCAAAGCAGAGAATCTCCAGCCAGAGACCGATCGAAAAAAATCCGGAGGCTACCGTGGGATGGTGCAGTGCGAAATCGACGGCCCAGGGTACGGTGGGTGGCGGCGCGAGGGTTTCATAGTATTCATTGCGCTGATTTTTGACGAACTGGATTCCGATGTTTTTCACCTCGGACATCCACCCTCCGCTGGTGATCCACATTTTCGAAATTCCGGAAACCACGTAGGCTGTGGCAATCAACTGCTGGACGGTGAAAATGGTCCTGCTCCGGCCTTGTTCCAGGGTCTGTTCCAGGTGGTTTGCTCCGCGCCTGACGAGTGCCGCGGGGTGTCTGGTGAGGTGAGGCAGCCACTGCCAGCGGAGAGTGCTCATGCGCAGCCAGCCACGGATGCCGTGTCGGCGCACGGTTTGCGCCAGATCGTACACGGAGCCGAGGATGATGCCAAGGAGGCCAAAGCAGACGATCTGGCTGGTGTGATAGACGTTGTGACCTTGCGAATTTTCCAGGGTGCCGACATAGACATGCAGCACAAACAAGACGAGGGAAGACAGGAGGGGAAGAGTGCCCAGGACAAGCAATGCCAGGGAAACGGCCACCGTCCCTGCGATCATCGGCGCATTGGCCGGATGGCTGATCCAGGTGACATCCACAAATTGCGCAATCCCCCGGGGTGTGGACACGCCATGAAATCCCCTGCCCACCGAACCGGACCAGTTGAGGGCATCATACCCGGCTGCCTGAAAGGAGGAGAAGACCACCCAGGCCAGAATCAGCCTCATGACGATCCATTCGAGTTCGGAATAGACCGCTTTTCCAGGGCGGTAGAAAAAAGTCCAGCCGTGACGTGCCTGCCGCTTCATAATTCGGATGAAAAACCCTTCAGGGTCTCAAGGCTGCCTGAAGTCACCGGGGTGATGTGTTCCCGAATTTCGCCATCTTCAAGGCGGATGATCCCTTCCTGCAGGGTGATGGTTTTGTGCGGGTTGGCCTGCGCCCATTGGGGTGAGCGGTTGGTGAGAATGTCATGCAGAACCCATTTGCCGGCGATTTCCTTGATGTTCGCCGGCAGATCGTGCACGGAGCCCTTGAGTTTCCGACGCTGCTTCAGTTTTGTCAGTGCACCCTTGTAGTTTTTTTTCAGCGCGGAGGCCTGGCAGTTGTCCATATCGTGCAGCCGGATGGGCTGGTTTTGATCATCTGTCAGGAAAACAAAAATTTCCGTGTCGGCGAAGCCCGAATACATCGGAAACGAAGACAGCGGATAGAATTCGCATTGGTAGGCGTCGAGATCCTGCGCGCTGGCCCAGCGCACGCTCAAGGGCGGATTTTTCACGACCAGGAAACAAAGCGCGCCGATGACGATGCAGGTTTTGAAGGGAAACATGGCGGTCACGGAGTTGATGAGCAGGAAGTCACGACCGGAGTGCGATGTGGTTCCACCGTGGTCATTCGCTGCCTGGGGGGGAGGGAAGCGCTTTGGGCTCGGGCTCTGACTGCGGTGCTGCGCCGGAGTTTTCCGCATCGTTGCGGCCATCCTGCTGTGTGGAGGAATCGCTGATGCGGATGGCGCCCGTTTCCTTGTCGCGCCGCAGCCAGACAGTGCGCAGAGTTTTTCCAGTTTCGGCGGAGATGTCGATGATGC
Source organism: Verrucomicrobiales bacterium (assembly GCA_018003315.1). Classification (GTDB taxonomy): domain Bacteria; phylum Verrucomicrobiota; class Verrucomicrobiia; order Verrucomicrobiales; family V1-33; genus JAGNEJ01. The sequence continues at coordinate 36,856 of JAGNEJ010000029.1, read as the reverse complement.
CGACCAATTCCTCGTCGGCATCCAGCAGCCGGAGCGTCCAGATGGGGGCTCCGCTGAATTCGAGGCCTCGCAATTGATAGTCCACCGTGTCAAAGCCCACCTTGGCCGAGGCCGCTTCCCGGTCGGCGATTTTGAATGCTTCCGGACTGTCCACCCGGAAGCGTGAAGCCTCGAAATACACGGGAGCCCGACCCTCCTCGTATTCCTGGGGGGCTGGGGCAACGCGTTCTCCGGGTTCCAGGAAGCTGAGTTGCGAGGGACTGGCCGGGTCATGGAAGCGAATGGACCAGCCGGCCGGTGCGGGGTCACCGGTGGGTCCCAGCATTTCCACGATGCGCCGGATGTCGCTTCCAGTTGCCTTGCGGGCGGCTTCGACAGACTGCAGGGCGGTGCGGGGCTGCGGTCCCTGCCGCCGTGGTCCGCGTTCTGGCTGTTGGGAATGCGAGCACAGGATCGTGAACCCGGCGAGGAGCGCCGCTTTGATGGGGAGCATTCGATTCATGGGGAAAAATGATTCAGGATTGAGGATCAGACGGGGTGGCGTTGGCGAGCACTTCAGGCAGGGCGAAATGGTGCACTTCCTTGAGGTTGAATCCAGCGACGGTGGTCGGTCCGGGGGATTGTCTGACAAAAACCAGCATGCCGTCGAGAACCCGGGCGTCGTCCGCCAGAATCCAGACGACTTTGCCACTGGTGAGTTTGACTCCGTAACGGTTCATGGGATGAAGAGGGGGGGGGAAAGCGCTCGGCCAAGATGCCCGTCAACCACGGTGGGGGCAACAGGGGAAAATCGGGTTGCAAAACCGGGGTGTTGCGTGTCGTTGTGCCTTCCATTTCACCGAGCATGTTTATCCAGAATCCGAGGGCAATCCTTCTGAAATACCCAGGAACCAACGCCGATGAGGAGACGGCACGGTCCTTGAGCGGGGTGGGGTTTGCCGTGGAGACGATTCCCATCAGTCAGGCGGCTCCGCATCATTTTGCCGACACGAAGCTGGTGGTTTTTCCGGGCGGCTTCAGCTACGGGGATTACGTCATGGCGGGACGCGTGGCCCAGTTGGTCACGCAGCAGAATCTGCCAGGAGTCTTGAACAATTTTGTCAGCGCTGGCGGCCATGTCCTGGGCATCTGCAACGGCTTCCAAATCCTGACCAAACTCGGTCTGCTGCCGGCTGGCAGCCTCATTGACAATACCAGCGGACGCTTCCAGTGCCGGTGGGTGGCCATGCGCGTGCTCAATCCTCAGAATCCATTCCTCCAGGAACTGCCCGAGGAATGCGAAATCGAAATGCCGATTGCCCACGCGGAGGGGCGGTTTGTCGCGCCGGAGGGGATGGCGGAGAATTACCTGCAGGAGGGCCTCGTGCCACTCGCTTACACGGAGGACGTGAACGGATCCTCGGCGAACATCGCCGCTCTGCAGGATGTTTCCGGCCGGGTGTTCGGCCTCATGCCGCATCCGGAACGGTTCTTTTTCCGCCGACACCATTACGATCCCGACTGGGCGGGTGATCCGCTTCACGGCTGGGGCTACTACTTCTTTCATTCCATCTGGCTGGAATGCAGCGGAAGTCGCCGCCTGCTGGCCTCGAACCAACCGAATTGACTTCCCCCCCTGCATGTCCGCAAAAAAACGCATGTCCGCCTATGCCGCCGCCGGCGTCGATATCGCCCTCGGTGACAAGGTGAAAGGTGGCCTGAAGAAGAAGCTGAAGTCAGCCAGCCGGCCAGAGGTGCTAGCAGCCGTGGGCGGATTCGGCGGACTGTTTGATTTGTCCCGCATGAAGTACCGGGAACCGGTGCTGGTCTCGTCCGTGGATGGCGTGGGCACAAAGCTGAAACTGGCCTTTGAGACCGGACGCCACGCCTGCGTGGGCCAGGACATCGTCAACCACTGTGTCAATGACATTGCCGTGATGGGGGCGGAGCCTCTGTTTTTTCTGGACTACATCGGTCTCGGAAAATTGGATCCCGCTGTGTTTGGCAAACTGATCGACGGCATGAAGGCGGCCTGCCGTGCGGCGAACTGTGCGCTCATTGGCGGAGAAACGGCACAAATGCCGGGGTTTTATCAACCTGGGGAATACGATCTGGTTGGCTGCATTGTCGGCATGGCGGAAAAGAGCCGCATTCTCACCGGACAGGCAGCGCGGGCCGGGGATGCCATCATCGGGCTGGCTTCCAACGGACTCCATACCAACGGATACAGTCTGGCCAGGAACATTCTGTTCGATCGCCTTGGACACCGGATCACGGACAAGCTGCCGGGCATGAAGGCGACGCTGGCCGACCTGCTGCTGCTGCCCCATGTGAATTACAGTCCGTTTCTGCTCGGGCTTGCCAGGAAATTCAATGCCGGACCCTCCAAGGTGAGGAAAGGCAATGCGGTTTTTGGATTGTGTCACATCACCGGCGGCGGCTTTGCCGGAAATTTGCCACGGGTGCTGCCGGAAGGCTGCGGTGCGGTGATCCGTTCGGGAACCTGGCCGGTCCTGCCCATTTTCGACTATCTTTTCCGCAGCGGTGACGTGAGTTTTTCAGAGATGCACGAGGTGTTCAACATGGGCATTGGCATGTGCATTGTCTGCGATCCCGCTGCCGCCCTGAAAATAAAATCGGCAGCATCGCGTGCGGGGCACGCCGCCTGGGTCATCGGTGAAGTCACCAGCGGCGGAGCAGTCACCGTGGTGTGAGACTGCGCGGCGGTCTGCCGATTGGTGCCGGAGAATGCCAGCACGTTCGACGGGTGTCCGGCCGCTTTTAGCCTCTAGATCTGGTGCCGCTTGCGCTTGACGCGCAGTTGGGCCAGCGATTTTGCGATCGAGGCTTCGACCGCGGCCACTTCTTCAGCGGCGAGTTTGTCCGACTGCTTGAGCCGGTCCTGCGCACGTTCGAGTGCGGCCTGGACGGCGGCTTCGTCAATGGCGGATTCAGCAATGGCAAGATCGGTCAGCACTTTGACCGAATCTCCGGTGACCTCCACGAATCCTTCGCCGACAGCCATTTCGGTGGTGTGGGAATCCTTGGTGTAACGTAGTTCTCCGGGGGTGATGCTGGTGACGAGCGGAGCGTGTTTGGGGAGCACACCCATTTCACCAAGGCTGCCAGGCAGGACCACGGTGGACACCACATCCGAAAAGACCAGGGCTTCCGGGGTGACGATTTCGAGTTTGAGGGCCATGAATGGGATGGTGGTTCAGGTGCTCGCTGGCAGAGGGACGGGGCGGATTCCGCAGCGTGACGGTTGCGGGTTTTGGCAGCGGAAGCCTTAGCTGCTGCGCTCCACGGTGTCGATGCCGCCCTTCATGTAGAAGTTTCCTTCCGGAACGTCGTCGTATTTTCCATCCAGAATGTCAGCAAAACCCTTGACGGTGTCCTTGACGGAAACGTACTGACCTTTGACTCCGGTAAAGACTTCTGCAACGGCGAACGGTTGCGAAAGGAACCGCTGGATTTTCCGGGCGCGGTAAACGGTGAGCTTGTCTTCGTCGCTGATTTCATCCATGCCGAGAATGGCAATGATGTCCTGCAGGTCCTTGTAGCGCTGAAGCACCCGCTGCACGCCGCGGGCTACGCGGTAGTGTTCTTCGCCCACGATTTCTGGTGCGAGGGCCTTGGAGGTCGAAGCCAGCGGGTCCACCGCCGGGTAAATTCCGAGTTCGGCCAGGGAACGCTCCAGCACGACGGTGGAGTCGAGGTGGGCGAAGGTGTTGGCCGGGGCTGGGTCCGTCAGGTCGTCCGCGGGCACATACACGGCCTGGAACGAGGTGATGGAACCGTTCTTGGTGGAGGTGATGCGTTCCTGCATGCCGCCCATTTCGGCGGCGAGGGTGGGCTGGTATCCCACGGCAGAAGGCGTGCGCCCCAGCAGGGCGGACACTTCGGAACCGGCCTGGGAAAAGCGGAAGACGTTGTCCACAAAGAGGAGCACGTCCTGGTTCTTCTCGTCACGGAAATATTCGGCCATCGACAGTGCTGACAGCGCGACGCGCAGACGGGCGCCGGGAGGCTCGTTCATCTGACCGTAAACCAGCGCCACTTTGGATCCCGGCAGGGTGGTGTAGCCGCCGGTGGCATTGCGCTTGATGTCGTGTCCGTCCTTCTCCACCACGATGACGCCGGATTCGATCATTTCGTGATAGAGGTCGTTGCCTTCACGAGTCCGTTCGCCCACACCGGCAAACACGGAATAGCCGCCGTGGCCTTTGGCGATGTTGTTGATCAACTCCATGATGACAACGGTCTTGCCCACGCCGGCGCCGCCGAAGGCACCTACCTTGCCGCCCTTGGTGAACGGACAGATCAGATCGATGACCTTGATGCCGGTTTCAAGAATCTGTGAGGACACGTCCTGGTCGGTCAGGGTGGGGGCGGGACGGTGAATGGGGTAGCGCTTGGCCACCTGCGGAGCGGGTTGGTCGTCCACGGGATCGCCCGTCACGTTGAAAATACGGCCGAGCACTTCCTCGCCCACCGGAACAGTGATGGCGGCTCCGGTGTCGGTTACGGCCATGCCGCGCTGCAGGCCTTCGGTGCTGCTCATGGCGACGGAACGAACCCACCCGTCACCCAGGTGCTGCTGCACTTCGCAGATCAACCGCGCATTCTTGCCATCCAGGTCGTATTTGACTTCAAGGGCGTTGTAAATTTCCGGAAGGTTGGCGCCGGAGAAATCCACGTCCACAACGGGACCGATAACCTGAACGATTTTACCGATGTTGCTCATGATGGGTGCAGTGGCTGATGAAAATGGCTGATAAACAATGGATGGCGCGGGAACTCCGATGCTCCGAACTGGAGGGTGCGTTTCCGTGCGGGGACGCGATCCTCCTCCCGCGGAAAAGGAGGCCCGTTCCATAGCGGCCAACCTCCTTCTTGGCAAGCCTCTTTGTGAAATTTTTCACAAGGCGGATTCCCTCCGGAAATTGCGGCGTGGACCGGCGTGCGTTTGTTCTGAAAACGGTGGATGGGATGGAAGTCCATCGTGGACGCGGCGGGGAATGTGAATAGGATGCCGTTCAGCATTTTCCGGTAATCATGTCGAATCCATTTGTCTCCCTGCTTTTGCAATTGCCGTTTGGCATCCTGGCCGCGGCTGTGCTGTTGGAGTTGTTTGTGCTGTGGAAGGACCGGCGCGAGGTGGAGCCAGCCGTGTTGTGGCTGCTGTTTTGCGCCACGGGGGTCAGCCTGCTGTGTGCTGGGGCGCATTTTTTGCTGACGGGAAAGGCGGAGTATGCGGTGTGTGTGGCGGGAGTGGCGGGATTGGCAGCAGTGGGCTTTTGGTGCAAGCGACAGGCGCGGAATCTCGGGGCGCTGCGATTGAAGGACCGGTTTTATGTGCAGGGGAGCTATGCGCCGGTGAGCGTCCCCGGACAGGCTTCCTTCATCATGGGTTACCGGACGGCACTGGGCATGGGCCTGCTGATCGCTCTGGCGGGCATTTATTTTGGAGGAATCCTTGTCACCAATGAACCGGCAAAACCGGAGGTGGCGGCCCAAAACACCGGAACAGCATCGCCCGCAGTGCCGACAGACGCAACGGCGACGCCAGCGGTGGCGCAGCAGGTCCCTCCGGAACCGGACACTCATCCGGCAGCGGTTCTGACTCCTGCCGGGGAGCCGACGGCGACCCCTGCACCCTCCGCTACCATACCGCCGGCAGCGACAAATTCCGAGACGCCGACAGCGGCCCCGCCACCCGCCGCGCCAGAGATGCCTCCCGCGACGCCTCCCGCTCCGGAGGCACCTCCGGCGACCACGCCTCCTCCCGCGCCCCCCGCCGCTCCGGAAATGTCAGGAGTTTCGACCGCACCGACGCTGGTGGTGATGCCTGCCGCGGCGAATACCCGGCCCATCTCCCGCAACAGCGCCTTTGCTTCCAAAATCCGACCCATCCTCCAGCGCAAATGTGTGAACTGCCACGGGGAGGAAAAGCAGAAAGGAGATTTGCGGCTGGATTCACCGGACTGGATTCGTCAGGGAGTGCGGGGCAAAGGCGTGGTCCTGGCAGGAAAGCCGGACCAAAGCAGCCTTTATACCCTGATCATCAAGCCCCAGGGAGATGAAGACCGCATGCCGCCGAAGGGAGATGGTGTTTCCAAGGGCGATGCGGAGATGATCCGCCAGTGGATTTTGAAAGGTGCCGACATGGGGGACGGCGTTTCCACCTCCAGCGGGAGCGAGGTGAAATTTGCGGTGGATGAACTGGGGGGCAGCCTGCCCGTGCCAGACCCTGCCTTGCTGGAATCGCTGACAAAGGACGGTGTGGTGGTGAAGCCGGTGTCCAAGGATGGAAAGGTGCTGGAAATGGTGTTCAGTTATGCCGATTACGGCCCGGGGGCCATCAAACTGGAGCGCCTGGCACCCATCGTCCGCAACATTTTCAAGCTCGACCTCGGACGCACCAAAATTGTCGATTCTGACCTGGCAAACGTTGCTCCCATGGTCAACCTGACCCAGTTGCAGCTTAGCCGCACGGGAGTCAGTGATGCCGGCATGACTCACCTCAAAGGGTTGACGAACCTGGAGTTTCTGAACCTCTACCAGACCAAAGTGACCGACGCCGGGCTGCAGCATTTGAGCAACCTGCCGAAATTGAAAAAACTTTATACCTGGCAGTCCCTGGTGACGCAGGCAGGGGCATCGGGCTTGCAGTCCAAAATCCCGGGACTGGACATCAACACCGGGGCGAAATAACCGCGTCATGAGTGCCCCGGCGGATGGCATGGAGGAATGGCAGCGCCGACTGGCCGAGTCGCTGGAGGAAATTGGGCGCAGCCACATGCCGTTTGGCAAATTCGGGCCGCAGAGTTGCCCGCCGCAGGGCGTGCCGTTGTATGATTTGCCGGTGGAATACCTGCTGTGGTTTCGACAGAAGGGATTTCCTCGCGGACGCCTGGGTGAATTGCTGGCGATGGTGTGCCAGATCAAGGAGGACGGGGCGGAGGCCGTCTTCCAGCCGTTTCGCGACCGGGCAGGCGGGCGGCATCCTTTGCGGAAGCAACGGCGGCGCGCATGGACTTTCGAGGACTGACCGGACGCGGACACCACCGCGGGGTGGGGAAGGCCGGTTGAAGGTTGTGGAATCCACCGTATGGCTCCCGCCATGCCCCTGACCTCGCTGCGCCTGCGGAATTTCCGCTGCTTTGCCTCGCTGAACTGCCCGCTGCCGGACGGAACGGCGCTGTTCATCGGAGACAACGCCCAGGGCAAGACCTCCGTGCTGGAAGCAATCTGCATGCTGCTGCGCCTGCACAGCCCGCGGACGTCCCGGCCTGCAGAGCTGGTGAAGTTTGGTGGCAGCGAATTCGGCCTGGGTGGGACCGTTTCGGGACGGGAACTCCGGCAGGATTTTGCCAACGGCGTCCGCACCCTGAGCGTGGATGGCGCGGCAACCGCCAAAACCGCTGACTATCTCGCTGCCGGCAGTCTGGTCGTATGGATGGGAAACGGGGACCTGGAATTGGTGACCGGCGCCAGCGATGCCCGGCGGCGTTACCTCGATTTCCTGGGCACCCAGCTTTTCCCGGAATATCGCCCGGCCCACGCCGCCTACGAAAAGGCCTTGCGGACCCGCAATTTCCTGCTCAAACGCGACGCCGTGCCCGACTGGCGCCAGGTGGATGCCTACAGCACCTTGCTGGTGCAGCACGGGGAAATCCTGATGCGGCTGCGCAGAGAAATGACCGCCCAAATTCAGCCGCACGCCGCCGCAGGCCACGGGAGGATCAGCGGGCAGGCCGAGGAGCTTTCGCTCACCTACCACACCAGCGCCGGGGAGGACTTTGCCGCCGCTCTGCGCCGGATGCGCGAGTCCGAACTGCGGAGGCGCGTCACCCTCACCGGACCACACCGCGATGAGCTGCTGCTGGAACTCAACGGACGCCCTGCGGCACCATTTGCCTCGGAAGGACAGCAGCGCACCCTGGCCCTGGCGCTGAAGCTGGCGCAGGCTACCCTGCTGCAAACCGCCCGCGGCGCGGCCCCATTGCTGCTGCTGGACGACATCTTTGGCGAACTGGACCCGCTCCGGCGCAACGCCCTGCTTTCCGCCCTGCCGTGCGGGGCGCAGCGACTCATCACCACCACCCATCCGGGCTGGGTGGAGGAGGAATTCATCCCGGAGGCTGTTTTCCGGGTGGCGGAAGGGGTTGTGCAGCCCCTCTGAGAATGCGGCGGCGGCGGGTGGTTTGTTTGAACGCGGCGGGCAGCTTCGTTGACGAAAGAATGAATGCGGGACAGGTTGGGTCGTGCCGGACCCCCTGTCGGCCCCTCCACCAATCCACTTCCCAATTTTTCGACACCATGAAATACACCACACTGCCGAAGGCCCTGCGCACTGCGCGCCAGGGAGGTTTTACGCTTATGGAACTCATGCTGGTGCTGGCCATCATCGGCCTGCTCATCGTCGCCGGAACCAAAGTCGGCCCGGCGATTCTGCGCCAGGGCAAGGTGACCGCAGCCAAGGCGGACATCGGCAACCTCAGCGGTTTCGTTTTAAGTTGGCAGAATACCCACTCTGGACGCCTGCCCAACAGCCTGCGCCAACTGATGGACAAAGGTTTGATCACCGAGGCGATGATGAAGGACCCCTGGGGCAACGATTACATGTATGCCGTGCCGAACAAGCGCAGCAAAGAAAAGTTCGACCTCTACTCCATCGGCGACGACGGTGCGGACGGCACCGGCGATGACGTCGGCAACTGGGAGGAATGAGCATGGAGGCATGAAGCGCACCCCCGACAACCGCGGCGGCTTTACCCTGCTGGAACTGATGATCGTGATGGCGATCGCAGTGCTGCTGGTGGGTATTGGCGCCAAGGGCATGGGGGCGTGGGATGACTCGGCCAAACTGCGCCGTCCGCTGGATGAAATGAAGGTGCTGGCGAAAAAAGCGTGGCACCGGGCGATCGCCGAACAGCGGGACTGGGAAATCGTCATCAAGCCGCGGTCGCTGGAATTGCGCCCAAAACAGGCTGCAGCCAGCGAGGACCAGAAGTTTCTGGATGCGGCGGACAAGCAGCTGGGCCGGGACTCTGGCATCGAGGTCAAAACCTTCGATGCGGACATCAGCTTTGCGGTGCGGCGGTTCGGCGAAGAAAAATGGCAGACGCCCCGGCCGGACTACTGGGTGTTCAAGCACAGCGGCATTTGCGAGCCGCTGATGTTCCGGGTGGAGCGTGAAAACAGGTGGACCGAAGTGCAGTTTGACCCCCTCACCGCAGGGGTGCAGCGGGAGGAATCCGATGAATAGTACCCTGGCACTGCAAAACGTCCGGAGCCGCGGCTTTACCCTGCTGGAAATGCTGCTGGCCCTGACACTTTTTGGCATGGCCGTGGTGCCGCTGGTGCGGGCGCTGGCCAGAACGTCCCAGATGGCCGTGGAATCCCAGATGGACGCCCGCATGCAGATGCGCCTGCAGTCCAAACTGACGGAAATCAGCAAGCTGACCAACCTCGCCGAATGGGACGGACAGACGCAAACCACCGAAGCGGACGAACTCGGCGTCTGGACCGTGACGCAGGTTGAGCAGATGAAGCAAATCACCAACGAGGACGGGCAGGAAGTGACGCAGCTCTACCGTATCTATGTCCAGGCCTTCTATCATGTGGACTGGAAGACAGAACCGGAAATGATGGATGCCGAAATCTGGCGCTACCAGCCGCTCTACCGGACCCAGGGCGGACCGGCCATTCCACCGGGGGTCCGGTGAGCCCATGCCATGAAATTTCCGTCCCGTCAGAACCGCGGCTACACGCTCATCGAGGTGATGCTGGCGATTGCATTGCTGGCGCTGCTGGTGGGCGGAGTATTTGCGGTGCAGCGCGGTGCGCTGATTGTTTCCCGGGAGGTGACCGAACAGCAGGAAATCTCCATGCGCCAGAATGCGTTCGTGGAGTTGATCCGCAGAAATCTGGAACAGGTTCCCGGCAATGCACGCCTCAACCTGCTGCTGCCCCGCGGTGGCGACGGAGGCAGTGAACTCTACCTGAAAGACTACCCGCTGGCCTTTTCCTGGTCCGGGGTTTCAGCGGGATCGAAGTCGGTCATTCTGCGCATTGAACGCAACCGGGTGGGAAATTTCACCGCCGTGGTGCTCTACCTCGACCAGGACCGCACGGAGGATTTCGAAAATGGCCGACTCGATGAAACCGCCACGGACCGAAACACCGGTCTGCCCGTGGTGCGCAGGCTGGAGTTGATGGACGGCATCCGCTCCCTCATCTGGTCCTTTTATGACGACACCGCCCAGGATTGGGCCTTCGACTGGCCGCTGGAAAACACCCGACGCCCCTCACTCATCCGGATGGAAATGGAACTGGCCGATGGTTCCGAGCCGCTGCGGCTCATTTTTTGGGTGCCCGTCATGGTCAATCCCCAGCAATTCACAGGTGGTGCCGGTGGAACCCAGCCGCCACCCGGAGGGGTTCCGCCCGGCGGCGGTGGTCCGCCCGGCGGCGTTCCTCCCATCAACATCAATCCCGGCGGCGGACCGCCGGGCAGCAATGGAAACATTCCGGGCCGGGGCGGACGGGGTGACCGCGGGGGTTTCGGTCCCGGTGGCGGAGGCCGCAGCGGCAACCAGGGATTTGGCAATGCTCCGGGTGGCGGCCGTGGCGGGCGCGGCGGGGGAGGTGGCCGCGGACGGTAATTTCGCTGGAGTCCTGCCTGACGGAACGCCTGTTTTTCTTTCGTGTCGTGGTTGCCGCCAGTCCCTTGGCGCGTTTATACTGGATCCGCTTTGTCGTCCCCCCTGCAACCCATGTCGGCATCAACTCCATCCACTCCGGGTCAGCTGAACTGGATTCTCGCGGACTGTCCGGCCTGCGGAAAAACCATGAAGGCCCGCCGGGAAACCGTGCTCGCCGGAAAGGCGCTCGTCTGCCCGTCGTGCAAAGCGCCGATCGCCATGGAGATTCCGCAACCAACCGCGCCGGCGAGGGGGCTGGAAAACGAGGCGAACCATCCGGTATTCAAAGCGCCACCGCTTGCTCCGGCACCGGCACCCAGTGAGGCGGCACCGCCCGCGGCTCCAGCGAAAACCTTTCGTCCCGCCGCACTCCCACCGACGAAACAGCGCTCGACACCGGCGCTGCAGGAAGAAAAAGCCGCCCCGCCCGACCTTTCGCAGCCGTCGCGTCTTCCCGAGGTGAAGCCCAAGAGTTTTGAATCGGCCAAAACGGTTCCCCGCGAGGAAAAGCGCATTGTGACCGCAGGCGATCACGAACTCTCCGAGGAATTCAAGGCAAAGCTCAAGGGCATCGGTCTGGATCGGCTGCGGGTGAGACGGCGGCGGCGTCTCGAGCAGGACGAGGTGCGGTTGGCGGATTGGGATACCGTGCTCGACCACATTCCTGAAGCGGAACTGGCCGCGGATGAATGGGCGGCCCCATCTTCCGGCATTCTTCCGGAGGAAGTCATTGCCAGCGAATCCCGCGAGTATGTCACCCGGGTGGACGTCGATGGAAAATCCATGAAGCGGATCAAGCGCATCCGCAAAAGCAGGCTGGTGCAGGGCGTGCAGTTGTTTTTCCGCCGCATGACCGTGGGAGTTCGTTGGGGCATCCTCGGACTGCTGGCCGGGGTGGCCGGCATTGGTCTCTACTGGCTGGCCAGGATTTTTTATGAAAAGGTTCGTCCGTCGGATCCAGTTCCCGTCGGCCTGCTGAGCGAGGCGGAAGCAGCCACCCGGGTGCAGGTCACCCAGGATGCGATCCTTGAGTCCGAAAAGGTCGTTCGGGCATTTTATGGAGCACCCAACTGGAAGGAGAAACTCAAATTCGTACGGCGGGCCGAGGCGGTGGCCCCGTTGATGGAGAAATGGTATCAAACGCACTCGGATGCCGCGATGCCGGTTCATGAAGTGGAGGATGCAAGAAAAGGCACCGCCGGAAAGGCATTCTACGTTTACCTGGCCCTGCGCATCGGCGAAAACCATGTTCAGAAATTTGCCGCCGTGGAGGAAATTCCCCAGACGGACGGCACCTTCCGCTATCTGCTGGACTGGGAGACCACCGAGGGCTACCAGCCCATGGAACTCTACGACTACAAAATCAAGCAGCCCAGGGAGCCCATGTCGTTTAGGGTCCGGGTGAACCCGTATGACTACTACAACCATGGCTTCTCCGACAACAAAGTCTGGCAATCCTACCAACTCACCTATCCGGGCAATGACACCTTCGAACTCATCGGCTACGTGAAGCGCGACTCCGCGCTCTACGACGACCTCGTGAAACAGTTGCTGCTGGAAGCCAACCTGATTCTGCAGGTCAGGTATCCAGCCGAGGCCATCTCACGGGATCAGGTGGAAATCGAAAAAATCGTGCACACTTCTTGGTATTACGAACGTGACGCCGCAAAAGCACCGGCGAGCCCACCTTGAGCCCTTTCCCCCAGGCATGATGGATGAGATTTCTTCTCCGGCTGGCTCTGCGGAAGCCGACGTGGCTCCCCGCAGGAATCTGGCGGATGCGTTCGAGCAAAATCCGCGGGAGTTGATTCAGCAGCGGCTGATCCAACCCGCGGCAACGCCGCAGGATGATTCGGACCGCGTTCGCGAGGCGGTCAAAATGGTGGTGGAAACCGGAATCACTGTGGAGGCCGCTGCCCGGCAGCTCGGCATTGCGCCGGCCTCCATCCACCAGTGGCGCAAACGCTATTTCGCCTTTCTGGAATCGCACGGCGGAATTGAACAGCCGCGCCATGAGGAAGCCGCCGCTGCCTTTTCCCAGGCGGTGCAGGCCCGGTTCACGGACAATTGGGAGCGGTTGCTGGAGGAAACTCACGCTACCAGCCGGGATTTCCGTCAGGATCCCCTCGAAGTCTTCCTGCAAACATCGTCCCTCACCCGCTGGTTCTTTGATGACAACGGCAGGCTCGAACGCGGTTCCCTGATCGGATTTTTCATCGCCCTGGTCGGCATCATCGGAGTGTTTGTATTTCTGATGACCGACCGCGGAACACCGGCGGCGGTCCGGCATTTTTCCGGCGACGAGGCCCCGCCGCCACCGTCCCGAATGGACCTGGAAGTCATGCGTGCCGGTGAAGTGGTGGGAGAGTTTCTGCGCGCCGACGGCTGGATTCGCAAAAGCAGCTACCTGCGCGATTCCGCCGCCGCTACCCCGCTTCTGCAGGAATACTACCGCACTCACAGTGACAAGCCGATCACCGACGGCGTGCTCCGGCACGGCATGACCGGGCATGGCATCGTCAGCGTGCATTACGAAATTCCCTCGCTGAAAAAAGATCTTTTCTTCAACCTCGTCCAGGATGGGAAAACCTACAAAATCGACTGGCGTTCCAGCACCCTCTACCAGGCTGAGCACATGGAGAAGTTCATTGCCGAAAAATCCACCACCCCCACCATTCTTCATGTCAGGGTCAGTCGCGGCAATTATTACAACTACCAGTGGTCCGACTCTCAGAAATATCAGTGTTTTGAACTCGAATACCCGCTGGTGGACCGCCGCCTGTTTGCCTATGCTGCGCAGGATTCCGAAGCCGGCGTGGAGCTGCGCCTGCTGACCAGCCTGGAGGAGACCCACGCCGCGGTGCTGGAGGTTCGCTATCCGGAAGGTGCCAAGGAGGATCGGCAGGTGGAAATTGTCCGGTTCCTCTCCGGGGAATGGCTTCCTGCGGTGGAGTGACTGCCGCGGCTTTCCGCCACTGCGGAATCAGGGGTTCGAGACCTGCACCCTGCCGAAGAGCCGGTTTTGGGTGCTCACCGGGGCGTTGGAGCGCCAGACCTCTGTGAGGGTTCCGTCGCCGTTTGCCGTGCTGCTGACCAGGGTGGCCGGGATGTTCCAGGTCATCAGTTCCGTGCTGAACTGCACCGTGAAAGTTGCATCCGGAGCCTCCTCCCGGCGGACAAAAGTCAGCAGGGCATAAATGTCCGAACCAAGGCCGCTGACCTCCGAAAACTCCGCCACCGGAGCCCGCTGGGTGGAGGATTCCGCGGGGTTCCCCATCAGGGCATACTCGAGCCGGTTGTCGTAGCCGTCGTGGTCTGCATCGTCCCCCGGATTTCCTGCGACAGCGTTCAACAGCGCCCAGGTGGCATAGGACATGAAGTCATTGTCGCCAGGCTGGCCGTTTGGCAGATAGCTCGCCCGCCACTCGGCGGGGTCGCCATGGTCCAGCGCGGGCTTCGACGGCGTCTTGAGCACGAGGGTGGGACCGTCGCCATCGGGCGATGATGGCCAGGGGGCGGCATCTTCGTAGTTGAATTGAATGATGGGAGTGCCTGCACCAAAACTGAGTTTAAGTTCCTCCCCTCGGTTGGCGAGGCTGTCGCTACCATAGCTGCCAGCGATGGTGACAGAGGGATAGCGGATGGCAAAGGCGGCGGGGTTTTTCACCACCACGGCATTGCCCCCGGCGGCCAGGGTGAAGGCGGGCGGGAAGTCGAAATCGATCCCCTTGGTGAAGCGGATGTCCGTAAGGTCCAGGGCGACATCACCGACATTGCGCAGCTCGATGAATTCAAAGTCCTGTTCGCTCCAGAGCGGATTCCAGCCGGGTGCAGCGCTTTCCGCGGGCGTGACGGCACCGGGATTGTAGTTGATCTCGGAGATGCGCAGGGCGCTGGCATAAACGCTGACATCCGGTGCGCTGGTGACGAACTGCAGCGGCTCGCTCCAGAAGCTCCAGCGTCCGGTGCTGTCCTTGTGGCGGACCCGGGCGCGGTAAGTGTGGCCGCTGCGCAGTGCGCTGCCGGGTACGCGCACATCCGGAATGCCGGTCCCGCTGGCGGTGGGAATTTCCGCGGAACGCCACACGTCCGTGATTTCATAAATGCGCGGCTGGGAGGGATCATAAAGCGGAATGCCGGGGGCGGAAATTTCACCGATGCGGAACTGCACTGCGGCGATGGCGTCGCCGTTGGGATCGCGGTAATCGCTGCTGTGGAGCAGCACGTCATTCACCGGGAAGCCCGCGGAACCGGTGGATGTAATGACCGGTTTGTCAGGGTAAAGAACGTAGTTGCCGGTGCTCAACGCAGCGAGCGAATCGCCGCTGCTGACATACCGGGCAACGCCGGTGGCGGTGAGGTCGCCCATGGCGACGCCAAGCGGCGGGTTGGTGGAGAAATTAAACTGGCCGCCGTAGAGGGATTCCCACTCAAGGTACTTCCATCCGTAGCCTTTCTGCCGGTGGACGTAGGTGTCGCCTCCGCTGCCGGCCGCGGACGGTCCGGCATTGGTGGGGCGGCGGGTCCACGGGACCACGCCGGCTCCGACGGCAGGGTAGGTGTTGGTGGCGAAGTCCTTGAACCATTGCACGAGGCCCTCATGGTCGGAAAATCCGTCTGCGTCCGGGTCGGAGAGATTGCGGATCCAGGTGGAGCCGATGGAACCGCCTCCGGCCCCGCGGGCATCCGTGAACACTGCCCGGTAAAAATTGCCGCGGTGGTTGGTCTGCCCGCTGTTGGTTCCAGCGGCACCGGCGGAACGCGGGTGCAGGTTCCACATGGCGGCATCAATGTCCGCCCAGGTCAGCGGCTGGCCCGCAGGATTCACCATCTGCGCGTATTCATCGAGCAACTGGCCGATCTGGCCGCCATTGTTGCCGGCGTCGCTGGCGATGAGGGAGATGAGTTCGCGGCAGCGGTTGCGGTATTCCAGGGCAATGGGGGCGTGGCGCATGATCGCGGCATAGCTGTGGGGCACGCCGGCGGAACGGATGCCGTCCACGAGCGACTGGCTCACCCAGTGGCTGGCAGCGATGAACTGCATGTCGTGGTCGTAGCCCATGATGACCCAGCGGTTGTCGCTGCTGCGGTGGTAGTAGCGGTAATTGTCGCCGTCGCGCACATCCACATTGCCAATCAGGCGGCTGAGCCCGATGTAGGTGTAAAGATTGGGCAGGTCCATGTTGGCGCGGTACCACGGCTCGGTCTGTCCGGCGGCCGTCCGGGCCGTGCGGTAGGAATTCCAGTCGGAACTGTCGGAGACCTGGCTGCCGCCTTGGTGTTTTTTGTCGCCGCCGTTGCCTTCAATGGCGTAGATGTTCCCGTCGGGCAGGGCACGTTCATCGAGGAAATTCCCCTCCGTGGGCTCCAGCATCATGTAAAGACCCCAGAGATCGGAGGTGTACTGGCCATCCACCGTGCCACCGATGGTGGCATCCGAAACGGACGTGCCAGCCGGTGCGGATTCCTGGGCTTTGCGGATGATGCGCAACTGCGTGTAGGTGGTGCGCAGAGAGGGCATGCCGCCCAGCTCGAAGATGCGGTAGCTCACGGCGTCCTCCACTCCAGCGGAACCGCGATGAACCCCGGCCCAGGGGCTGGCGTTGGCGTCCAGGCCGAACGAATTCCAGTCTTCGTTGAAAAGGCGACCCCAGTTGTCCCGGGCGTGGAAATCGTGGGCGCGGTTGAATTTCAGGGAGATTTTGTTTTTCCCGCTGACCCGGGTGGAACCAATGCCCCGCACGTTGAAGGTGATGTGGTCATAGACGTGGCCGTCATAAACCAGGGTGGCGCGGTAAGGTGTGCTGTCTCCGGGGCCGGTGTACATGCAGGAAAGCACGTCCCCATCCTGTGCGATGAGGTGCAGGGCCTGCATGCTGTTGACGAGCGAGGCGGGGTAATTCACGACCGGAGTGACGGGAAATCCGCTGTGAGACACCGGGCGGAAGGAACCAGCCCAGTCCGGAATGCCGTTGTAGCAGAAATAGGCGAAGTTAGGCTGGTCGTCATCGGCGTAGGGTACGGTCACGGCATGGGCGGTGGCGTCCGCTGCGGTAATGCGATAACGGATCAGTCGGCGGTGCTGCTGCACGCTGCCGGGAATGGTGGCGCTGAAGGTGCCGTCTCCGGCAGCGGCGTCACCGTCGATCCCGCCATCATTCATGGCCACCGTTGTCCAGTTCGCGGGCAGATTGTAGGCCGCATCCTGAAGGCGGATGTAGCTGCCGGGATTGACCAGTTGATAGGTGAGATTCACGGTGCCCACATTGTCCGCATCGGTGATGCGCGCGCTGATGACCACAGGCTGGCCGGAAGCCGGCATGTTGGGTGTGTGCACGACATTGCGAATGGCAGGCGGCGCATCGGAGACGACCGTCGCGAGGTTGGTATTTGCGGTGCCTGGGCTGCCGCCCTTGGGGCCTGGAATGCTGAGATCCAAATCGATCAGCAGGTCGCTGGAAGAGATGGACGACTGGTGGAGCTGAATGGCGATGATGTTGTCTCCAGCCACGAATTTGGAGGCAGGGATCGTGAAGGTGGCGTAAGTGGCCAGTCCTGGCACGGACGTGGTGGCGTTGGGAGCGAGCGTGGTGTAGGGGAATGGCGGATTCCATGCCGTCTCCGCCGAAATCACCGTGGGCGTGGCCTCGTTGTTGATCCAGACGACGGCTCCGTCGTCGCGGCGGATGTTGATGCTCAGCGTTGCCGGTGTGGCGAGGGTGAATTTCTTGCGAAAATAGTAGGCCCGGGTGCGGTCACTGGCATTTCCCCCGTAACCCAGCGCGGTGCCAAAGGTGACGGGCGGACTGAAGGGAGTGCCTCCAATGAACCCCATGGGCATGGTTCCCGTCGCCCATTCGGCTCCCGTGTCGTCGAAACCGAATTCCTTCCACGTTGAGGGCGGTTCGCTTTTGGTTTCGCGGTAGCGCCATCCGGAGGCACCGCGCGGGATGATGACCGTGTCGGGCGCATTGATGGAGGATCGCCAGCTTCCGCCGAGATCGTTGTTCAGGTGCGGATGAATGAGTTCAATGCTGGAAGCGCCGCCTTTGGCGGACGTTGGCCATGGAAAGCCGACGCCGTAGTTCACCTCATCAATGGTGTTCGAGGCGTTGTCGCGCAGGCGAATGTTTTCGCCGCTGTTGGAAAGCTGGTTTCCTGTCTGCCACTCACCGGCTGGGGCCGGAGCGGCGGGATACTTTGCGGCGAAGGCCGCGGCATTTTCCACCACCACGACGTAGCCGCCGGGTGCGATGGTCGTGGATGGAAAGACGAAGTTCACGCCCTGGTCCAGACTCCAGCCTGTCATGTCGATCGGTGAAGCCGTTGGGTTGTGGAATTCAATGAACTCTTCGCGCTTGGTCGGGTCGGCGGGATCGTAGTTGATTTCGTTGATGATCACGCTGGTTGGCAGCGCGGTGCCGGTGGTGAAGCTGCGGCTGGGCGTGGCCCAGACGGTGCCAGCAGCATTCACCGCGCGCGAGGTGTAATAATAGGTGGTCAGCGGCGCAAGTCCCTGGAGCAGGGTGGAAAAGTCGCCTGTCGCCTGCCCCGTGACGCGGCTGTTAGCCCACGATGCCGGAATGGTGCCCCCGTCGCTGGTGCCCCAATACATGGTGACGGTGGGCGGGTCATTGCCTGCAGAAGTCACTGCACCAAAGATCTCCGCCCCGGTGCCGGTCACCCCGTCGGTGCCCCGGTTTTCCACCGTGGGAGGCGTGACGGGAATGGTGGTGAACGTGTCGGAAACCGGCGCCCAGGAAGCGCCACCGGAATTCACCGCATAGGCACGGAAAAAATACTGTGTGGCCGGGGCCAATCCCGTCAGTAACCGCGTGGCGCTGCCGTTCAGCGCAGGGATGCTCACGCTGGATGCCCACGCGGCAATGGTGGTGCCGCCATCGCTCGCACCATAGTAAATGGTGACATCCGGGGGCGCACCGCCAGTGCTGGTCACGTTGGCCCCCACAGTCGCGGTGGACCCTCCCACACTGCTGGCCGCCACATTCGCTACCACCGCCGGGTTTGCCAGCGTGGTGAAACTTGCGCAGGGAGCCGCCCACACCGCGCCGGAACCGTTGGTCAGACGCGCCCGCACATGGTAAGTCGTGGCCGGTTGCAGTCCTGCAACACTCGCATTGAATGCCCCGCTCTGAGTGCCGGGCACCGCCACGCTTCCCGTCCAGGCTGCGGGGTTTCCACCCTTGTCTGACGTGTCATAGTAAAAAGTCACCGCTGGGTCCGCGCTGCCCACGTCGGTCACGGTTCCGTTGAACTGTGCTCCGCTGGACGTGATGGCTGTCACCGCCTGGAGCGTGCCCGCCGGACGCCCAGCCGGCACGGAAGCGACGGCATCCAGCCGGATGTGATCGAAATGCGTGCGACTCGTTCCGCGCGCCTGGAGCAGCACCCGGATGGGGCCGCTGATGCAGGGGTCGGCGTAGGTGTCGAATGTCAGCGCCGGGGCATCCGAGAAGCTCCCGGAAGCCGTAAAGGTTGAGGCATCCACGGCAGTGCTGGCCGCCAGGATCCCGCCGGTGGTTGCCAGACCATAAACCGACTGATTTCCCGCCGAGGTATACGTGGCATTCCGGTTCCCCACTTTTACGGTCAGCGTGTAGAGCGTGTTCGGCTGATAAGTGTCGCCGAGGTCCTGCCACACGTCATGCCCCAGCACCATGCCCAGAGTATCCGTCCCATCCTCACCCGTCAGATTGAGCCATTCCATGAAGGCATTCGGGTTGTTCGGCCCTCCGGTTTCCTTCCAGGACGGTTCGAGATTGTCGGTCCATTGACCCGACGTCAGCTCCGGAGTCTGGATTTCAAAACTGGGATTGCCGATGGTCACCGGTGCTGCCGCTACTGGCGATGTCGCCAGGACAACTCCAAGCCACCACAAGGGGGAGATCGATTGTTTCATGAGGGAATGTTAGAACGTGTTCAGGCGGAACCGCCTGGGGGTTGGCCAGCGCTTGAAAGCAAACTGCCGAATGGGGTGAATGCAGCAACATCAAGCAATCGGTGGGCCAGTGT
This sequence comes from Verrucomicrobiales bacterium, assembly GCA_018003315.1. GTDB lineage: Bacteria > Verrucomicrobiota > Verrucomicrobiia > Verrucomicrobiales > V1-33 > JAGNEJ01. The sequence goes on along the minus strand of JAGNEJ010000029.1, from coordinate 17,132 downwards.
GACGAATACATTCCCAAAGGTCAATGAGAATTGATCCAGGTCAGCAATTCATGGGTGGTTCCGGCAAATCCAGCGGCTCATCGACCGCGGCACACGCCGCTTCGGTCGCACGTTCGGCGTTGCGTGCGACGGGCTTGCTCCATTGCGCATTTCCGGGCACCGTCGGCTCTACTTCGCGGGGGTGGTTCCGCCGGCTGCTTTCTTCTTCCGCTGATCCTCCGCCATCCGCAGGGCGCTTTCCTTGAAATCGACGATTTCACGATTCTGCCGCGATTCGGTGAGGAGGTTGACGATCTCAATGCCGGCCCGCTCCATGTCATGCATGAGCGTTTTCACCGCCGTGGCGAGGTAGGCGTAGAGGATGTAGCTGGGAATGGCAACCGCCATGCCAACGGCACCGGTAACCAGACTGCGATAGACTCCGCCCGCCAGTTCCCGGCTGGAGGCAAAGCCGCTGCTGGTAACCGGGTGGAACGCATCAATGAGGCCGAGGACCGACCCTAGCAGTCCGATCAGGGGTGCCACATACGCAATCGCCATCAGTGCGGGCAGATACCGCTCCAGTTTGGGAACTTCAAGCTGGCCCGCCTCCTGCACGATCTCCTTCAATTCCGAGCGCGGTGCCTCGTGACGCACAATGGCTGCATGCACCACCCGGGCCACCGGACCCGGCGTCCCCGCACAGACATGGAGCGCTTCAGCGAAGTTTTTCTTGTGAATGAGGTTGGCCAAACCTTGCAGAAGGTCCTGAACGCCAACATTCGCGCGGTGAAAATGGAAGAACCGCTCCAAAAAAATCCCCACCGCAAGCAGGCTGCACCCCAGCAGAATAAAAACAAGGGGGCCACCTTGATTGATTAATTCAGACATGGCACTTGAGGATAGACAGAAACCCGTCCACCGGGCAAACGGAAATTCCGTTCACCAAGCATCCGGAAGCAACAATAAGTTAAGATATGCGAAAAATCAATGGATTTTGTAACGGCGTGAGGCTGGATTGGTTCCAATCTGCGCCGCAGTCCGTTAAGTCGGCATGAAAAAAGCGCAAGCATTTTGCAATTTCCGCGACAAAACGGAAAGTTTCGCCTCATTGCAGCCATGAATCAGGAAACCGGTCTCACCCCGCTGGGGAAAATCATTTCAGGCGTTCTCATTGCCGGTTTGCTGGTGGTGGGAGTGGTGGTGTTCAACAAAAAGTCCACCGAAGCAGGCGGAGGCACCGGGCCGTTGCCTGTCAATTCGGACAATCCCGCCTCCATGCTTCCCTCCGGACTGGAGGAAACCCAGTCGGCGGTGCCCACGCTTTCCCCGGCAGGACCCTACCGCATGAAGGACGGGATTCTGGATGTGGACATCAGTGAATACCCGGGCTACGCCGGGCTGATCGTCGCAAACGGAGGCCTGCAGCCGTCCGAAAACAGCCTGTTTTACAAGAACCACGGTTTCAAGGTTCGCATCCAGATGAGCGAGGAAGAAAGTTGGGACAAGCTGAACTCCGGAAAAGTGGGGGCGTCCGTGACCACCACGGACGTGCTGGCCGTGCTGGGAAGACAGTTCCAGGTGGCAGTGCCCCTGCTGATTGCATTCAGCCGTGGGGCGGATGGCATCGTGGTCCGCAGCGACGTGAAGCGGCTCAACAATCTGCAGGGCAAAGTGGTCGCCAGCATCCAGTTCACCGAGGCGGACTTTTTCATCCGCTTCCTCGCGCAGGAGGCGGGCATTGGCATCCAGGCGCTGCCGAGCCTGGGTACCCCGCCAGACGCGCAGAAGATCAATCTCGTTTACGCCAAGGACGGGGAAACTTCCGGAGCGGCATTCCTGGAGGAGTTAGGCGGGGCGGGGCGGCTGGCCGGCTGCGTCACCTGGGCTCCCACCACATCGGAAACGGTGGACAAAAGCGCAGGCAAGGCACGGCTGCTGACCACGAACCGCAATTTGCTCATCATTTCGGACATTTTGGTTCTGAACAAATCATTCGCCACGGAGAATCCCAAAATCGTTTCCGGTTTGGTGGAAGGCTGGCTGGAGGGAAACCGGCTGGTGCGGGAAAATCCTTCCTCGCAAATTGCGGTCATTTCCCAGGCATTCAAGTGGTCGGCGGATCAAACCAAAACGGAACTCGAAAAAGTGCACCTCGCCAACCTGCCGGAAAACGAGGCGTATTTCTCCGGTGCCATCGATGCCGCTGGCAGTTTTGGGAGCATTTACCAAAGTGCGGTGCTGGCCTACGGACCGGAACTCATTGCGGACGCTCCACCGTTCGAGCGCTTTCTGGATCTCTCCCACATTCAGGGACTGCGCAGCACTGGCAAGTTTGCGGAGCAGAAGATCAGCCTGGCGCCCATCAAATCCAGCGGGGGGGGTGCCTTGGAAAACGACCCGCTGCTGACCAAGGACATTCGTTTTTTCTTCGATCCGAATTCCGCCACCCTCATCCAGGATACCGCTGCCAAGGACGGCCAGTCCAACTTCAAAAGCATGGAGGACGTCGCCAGGCTTGCCAGGGTGAGTCCCGGCTCGGTCCTCCTGCTCGTCGGTCACGTAGATGACGCCAGACGCCAGGAATTCGAAGCGCAGGGACCGAAGTTCTATCAGGAAATGCGCCTGAAGGCCATTCAGCTAAGCAAGGACCGCGCCAACGCCGTCAAAGCACCCCTGGCGGAAAAATTCAAAATTGACCCTTCCCGGCTCCAGACGGATGGCAAAGGCTGGGATCGACCAGTGAGCAAATCCACCCCAGAACTCAACCGCCGCGTCGAAGTCCAGTGGTTCACCGTCGAGTGATCCGCCGTCGGCGGTCCGGGGCCTCGCAGACGACGCAGGGCGGTCGCGTTTGCAGCGGTTCCCTGCATCGACGCAGGCTCAGGCAAGTCAGGTGCGCTTACTTTTTGTGCTTTCGCACTACCGCGGCGTCCTGATGGCCGACGCTCATGGGTTCAATCCGGACGATTTCCCCGAACTGCCCCCAGTGCCGGGTGATGTATTCGTGCGTGTGGAAGGCGGTCAGGTAATAGTCCGGCAGGTCGGGAGTCTTTCCAAGGTCGGTGTAGCAGAATCCGCTGCGGGTGAATTCCGCCTGTAATTCCGCCGGAACAAAGCGCTTGAAGTAGTCGCCATGGAATGTGGCGATCATGATTCCATCGGGCGTCAGTCGGCGGACGAGTTCTTCCATCCACCGGTCCTGCATGGCCTCGGGCAGATGCGTGAACACCGAAATCACCACGATCAGGTCGAACTGCCGCTCCACCGGCAGGGGCAGCGGCGGATGATCGGCGCTGGTAAAAAAGGTGCCTGAGTGCGGAAGGTTTGCCTGATTCCACTCGACCGCGCTGGCGTCGATGTCGCACCCCATCAAGGATCCGCCGGGAGCCACGAATTTTGTCAGGTAGCGGGTGACGCGGGCGCAGCCGCAGCCGAAATCCAGCACGGAGTTGAACCGCGGTTGGGGTCCGAGGACGGACTCGGCGAGTATTCCAATTTGCCGCGCGCCGATCCAGCCTTCACGCAGCAGGCGGGTTCCGGAGGAATGTCCAGCGTCACGCCGATAGGCAATGTGCTCCACGATGCGCTCGTCTGGAACGGCTGAATCGAATTGCGGCAGGACATGGGCCTGCCAGAGGTCCAGGTGGTCGTCACCCAAACAGCCCAGCATGCGTTGGGCGGCGCTCAGCTTCGCGCGCAGCATGTCCCGGGTCTGCCGCAGCCGGTCGCGCTGCCCCCGGACTTCCCGCAGTTTTTCCTTGAGGCTTTCCACGTCTTTTGCCATCCGGAACACTGACAGCCGATTTCTGCCAGATGCAACTGCGGGATGTTGCTGCACGCCGGCCGCAACGCTTCGTGAACAGGAATGCCGTTGAGGCCGCGGGTTTTGAGCCAAACAACCGCGCTGCCGCGATTTCTCCTTGCACAAGGGGCAGTGGTGGACCTAGCCTCCGCACGCCATGCCAAAGAAAAACTGGGGTTTCGAAACCACTCAAATTCACGCAGGCCACCGGCCTGATCCCGCCACCGGAGCGACGGCTACGCCGATCTACCAGACGACATCCTATCAATTTCGGGATGCGGATCACGCGGCGGCGCTGTTTGCGCTGAAGGAAATGGGGAACATTTACACCCGCATTCAGAATCCGACCCAGGAGGCGGTGGAAGCCAAAGTGGCGGCGCTGGAAGGAGCCCCGGCGACAGCGGTGGGGCTTCCCGCAGCGCTGCAGGTGGCCTCGGGCCAGTCGGCGAGCACCATGGCCATTTTGAATCTGGCCGGTGCAGGCGACCACATCGTGGCCTCTGCTGCCTTGTATGGCGGAACCTACAACCTGTTCCACCACACCCTGCGGAAACTGGGAATCGACTTTACGTTTCTGGAGGATCCGGATGATCTGGACTCCTGGCGCAAGGCGGTGCGGCCGAACACCAAGGCATTTTTCGGCGAAACCATCGGCAATCCGAAGGCGAACATCCTAGATTTGGAAGGAGTTTCCAAGGTGGCTCACGAAGCCGGGATACCACTGATCGTGGACAACACCGTGGCGACCCCCTGGCTGGTGCAACTGCGCGAGCATGGCGTTGACATCATCATCCACTCGACCACCAAATTTCTGGCCAGCCATGCGACGACGATTGGCGGCGTCATCGTGGATTGCGGAACCTTTGATTTTGGCCAGAACGACAAATTTCCCGGCCTGACGCAGCCGGATGCGAGCTACCACGGGCTCAACTACTGGCCGGCCTTGGGACACGGCGCCTACATCATCAAGGCGCGCGTTCAGCTCTTGCGCGACCTGGGGGCGGCGATTTCGCCCTTCAACGCATTTTTGACGATTCAAGGAATCGAGACGCTGAGTTTGCGGATGGAGCGGCACAATGCGAACGCGCTGAAGGTTGCCCAATTCCTGGAAGCGCATGACCAGGTGGTGCAGGTGAAGTTTGCGGGCTTGAAGAGTTCACCCTGGCACGAGCGGGCAAACCGCCTGTTCGGCGGCAAAGGCTACGGTTCCCTGCCGGCCTTTGTGATCAAGGGCGGTTTGGAAGCCGGGAAAAAATTCATCAACGGCCTGGAACTTCACCAGCATGTGGCGAATCTGGGCGACGTGCGCAGTCTGGCCATTCATCCGGCGTCCACAACCCACTCGCAGATGAACGAACAGGAGCTTCGCGACACGGGCATCGAGCCTGGCCTGGTGCGCTTGTCCGTCGGCTTGGAAACAGTGGACGACATCATCGCCGACCTGGAAACTGGCTTCGCCGCTGCCAGAAAATAAGAACCTGGCGGCGGGTTCACCGCTTTTTGCAGAGACCGTTCCACTTGGGACGGTTCCCTCCTCGGGCCAACCCGGCTTGCCATCGTCCGCTGGAACTGCGGCGGCTGCCTGCTTGTCTGGACCAATGCAATTGCGGGAACCCCATGCATCATGCGGGCATTCCCCTCCGCGGGCGAGGGGCGATCCCGAAGGCATGGAGCGGCGAGCGGCGTGAATTCGCAGCCGCACGACCACGCGTCGCAGGGTAGGCAACGGATTCCAGCCGGCTGCACGCCCGGCTCGAAACAACAGCCCCTGGAACCGGCCGATGGGAAATTATTCCTCAGTTTTCCGGGCGCGCTTTTTCGCCGGGGCCTTGGTTTCACCCTCGCCCTTCGCTTTGGCAGCTTTTTTCGCCGGTGCTTTTTTAGGCTTCTCGGCTTTGGTGGTTTCCTCGGCCTTGGGGGCTTCTGGCGCGGTTGCGCCCTGGTCCACCCATTCGATGAAAGCCATGGGCGCAGAGTCGGTGTGGCGCTGACCCAGTTTGGTGATGCGGGTGTAGCCGCCCTGGCGCGCTTTGGCAGCGGGGGCGATGGAACTGAACAGCTCCGCTACCGCGATGTCGCTGTGCAGGTAACCATGAGCGAGGCGGCGGGCGTGGATGTCTCCTCGTTTGCCGAGGGTGACCATCTTTTCCGCCAATGGACGCACCGCCTTGGCCTTGGCCAGCGTGGTCTTGATTTGCTTATGTTCGATGAGGCTGACGACGAGGTTTGCGAGCAGCGCCTTCCGGTGGGAGGCGTCGCGCTGCAGTTTGACAGTCTTGCGGCGGTGTCTCATGGATTGAATTCAAAAATGGGTGTTGATAAGGAAAGGGGCGAAATGGAGACGCGTGGGGGTGCCGGGCTTATTCGTTGTCGCCGTCGCTCAGGTTTTGATTGATCAGATCAGCCAGTCCGCCACCGCGTTCGTCCTCTTCGCGGTAGTAGCCGCCGAAAGCGGAAGTGGAACGCACTGCACCGCCAAATGGTTCGAGCAGGCTGGGATCGAGTTTCATGCCGAGGCCCAGGCCCAGTTCGGAGAGTTTCTCCTTGATCTCGTTGAGCGATTTCTTGCCGAAGTTGCGGTATTTGAGCATTTCCGCCTCTGTCTTCATGGCCAGTTGGCCCACGCTGGTGATGTTTGCGTTGTTCAGGCAGTTAGCGGCGCGGACGGAGAGTTCGATCTCGTTGACGCTCATGTTGAGCAGCTTGCGCAGTTCGGCATTTTCCTCGGACTGGGCTTCCGGAGCCGCTTCGAATTCCACCTGGGTGTCGTCGTAGTTGACGAACACATCGAGGTGTTTGCGGAGGATGGAACTGGCCTGGGTCAGGGCATCATGCGGGCAGATGCGTCCGTCCGTCCAGATTTCCAGCACCAGCTTGTCAAAGTCCGTCTTCATGCCGAGTCGGGTGTTTTCCACGCCGTAGCGCACGCGGGTGACCGGGGAGAAAATCGAGTCCATCGGAATGATGCCAATGGGCATGTCCGGACGCTTGTTGTCATCTCCGGAGGAAAAGCCGCGTCCGACGCGGACTTCCATTTCGACCTCAAAGCGGGTCTTCCGGTCCAGCGTGCAAATGTGCTGGTCCTTGTTGATGACGGAATACTGCGCGTCCTCGCGGATGTCGGCAGCAGTGACCACGCCGTCGCGTTCCACCGACAGGTGCAGAATTTTCGGCTCCTTCAGTTCACTGTGGGAAAACTTCACCTTTTTGAGGTTCAGGATAATGTCCGTGACATCCTCGACCACTCCGGAGAGGGTGGAAAATTCGTGGGCCGCGCCCTTGATTTTGACGGAGGTGATGGAGGCTCCTTCCAGCGAGGACAGGAGCACACGGCGCAGTGAATTGCCGATGGTGTAACCGTAACCGCTTTCAAAGGGTTCTGCGACAAAGCGGGAATAGGTGTCGGTGGCGGTCGATTCGTCCTTTTGCAGACGACTCGGCAGTTCAAAACGGGCTAGGCGAACGGGCATGGGATGGTGGATGGATATTGCCGGGTTACCTCTGGCGAGCTACCTCCGGCGACAGACCGGAGAACAGAGACCGACGGCAAGTTGGCAGGGGCTCGCGGGGAGCGGGGATCAAACACCCATCTTCGCCCTTTGCAAGAGAAAAAAGCAGCACCGCAACTCGCCGAAATATTCGGGAAATACTGACCGGCAGAAAGGGGGGGAAGAATCAGGCGAATGGCGGGACGGCATTATTTCGGACGCAGATCGTCCCATGACTGCAAACCCGTCACCGGCAGGGCGAATCTGGCGGCTTCCTCCCATTCCGGCGTGCCAGCTTTGCGGAACAGCTCGTAGAGCCGCTTTTTGCTGTGCGGATCGGCGATGGAATTCGGGGCATTTCGCCAGAGGCCAAGCCGCAGCCCTCCCTCCTGGGCGTGGTCCACATGCCGGTGATAGATGAAGGCATCGACCAGCGGGAGGCGACGGCATTTTTCCCAGGCGTAGGCAAAGGCGGCGGCCTGCAGGGTTTCGCCATCGGGCGTCAGGAGGGTTTGAAATCCCTGTTCGGACAGGATGACTCGGCGCGGCTGTCCCCGCCAGCGGAGTTCCGGACGGTCCAGATGCCGGCAAAGCACCTCGAGGTTTTTGAATGTCACCTTGTTGCTGTTGTCGTCGAACGTGATGGCTTTGTCCGCCCAGACGCGGGGATTGCCCAAATCTTCCGGATATGGATGCGCCGCAACGTGCCAGTCGAAATCCCCCTGCTCCCGCACCCTGGCGGCGAAGGCATCGAGAAAATCCTTTCCCGGTGTGGCTTCTTCGCCGCTGATGCCTGACATGCTGCTGGACCAGTGGTGGTCGAACGGAATGTAGAGCCGGGCGTGGGTGGAAAACAGCCGCACCGCCTGGTGGACGATGCGGAAGGCGGCTTCGTAGTCACGGACCACGCCGGCCAGAGGTGATTTGCCGAGATTGTACCACAGCCAGTGGGAATTCACTTCATTGCCCACGATCCACCCCCAGACGCGTCCATGCTCCGCGCCGCTGCCGCTCCAGCGCTCGGCGAGCAACTCCGTCACCGCTTGCAAATGCGCCCGCCCCTCCTCGGTGACGGCGTTGAACGCGCCGACGCTGTATTGATAGTCTTTCCGAGCGCCGGGGTGGATGACGATGGCGTCGCGGGCCGGTTCTCTGGAGGGATACGCCAGCAGGATGAGGTAAACGGCCACGCCCTTGTCGGAGAGCGGCTTGATTTGCCGGTCCAGCGCCGCGAGGTAGTCGGCGCTGAAACTGAATTCGCGCCCGGCGGCGGTCCGTTTGGGATTTTCCGGCAACCTCGCCGGGTCCAGCAGGGCGGTCAGGTTCAGGTTGACGCCGGCATGGTGGATGCCCAGCGCCAGGGCATCGTCCGTCATCTGCACCTGCAGCCCCTTGATGTTTGGCGGGCGGGGAAACGGATCTGTGTTGGGTGCCGCCGGGCATGCGGCCGCCAGCAGGAGCGGTAACCACAGAAACCGGAAACGCATGGTGAAACCAGCGGAGGCCGGTGATGATCTTACGCTGCCTGTGCGGCGGACACCGCTTTCTGCGCCGCGTCTGCCAGGTCAGCAGCGGTGATGATTGGCAGGCCGCTTTCCTGCAGCAGTTTTTTGCCTTCGTTCACGTTGGTTCCCTCCAGTCGCACCACCAGCGGCACCCGAAGCTGAATGGTCTTTGCCGCATTGATGATCCCCTGGGCGATCACGTCGCACTTCATGATCCCGCCGAAAATGTTCACCAGAATCGCCTGCACCTTCTGGTCTGTGCAGAGGATGCGGAACGCCTCGCGCACCTGGTCTTCCTTTGCGCTGCCGCCCACGTCGAGAAAGTTCGCCGGGTCGCCGCCGTAATGCTTGATGATGTCCATGGTCGCCATCGCCAGGCCCGCCCCGTTCACCATGCAGGCGATGTTTCCGTCCAGGCCGATGTAGTTGAGATCAAATTTGTGCGCCTCCACTTCCCGCGGATCCTCCTCGGTGATGTCGCGCAGCGCCTCGATCTCCGGATGGCGGAAGAGCGCATTGTCGTCAAAGTTGAACTTCGCATCCAAGGCCAGGATTTCGCCCGCAGGCGTCTCCACCAGTGGATTGATTTCTACCATCGAGCAGTCGCACGCCGTGAACAGCCGGAACAGCGAACCCAGCAGCTTCTCAAACGCCCGCAGCTTGTCGGAACCCAAACCCAGCAGTTTTGCAATTTTTCGCGTTTGATAGGACTGCAGCCCCAGCGCGGGGTGAATATGCTCGCGGATGATTTTTTCCGGATGTTCCTCGGCCACTTTTTCAATCTCCACGCCGCCCTCGCGGCTCGCCACGATGACCGGCCGCTCCGTGGCCCGGTCGAGGAGAATCGCCAGGTAATACTCCTTGGTGATGTCCACGCTTTCAGCGATGAGCACTCTGCTGACCAGCTTGCCGGCCTCGCCAGTCTGGTGGGTCACCAGCACCTGGCCCACCATCTTCTCCGTCAGTTCCGCAGCCTTTTCCGGAGTGTCCGCCAGGTGCACCCCGCCCTTGAACCCATTCTTGAAAACACCCTTGCCCCGTCCGCCGGCGTGGACCTGTGCCTTCACCACCAGCCCCTTGCCCTTCAACTCAGCGGCCACCTTCGCCGCCTCCTCGCCGGACGCCGCCACTGCTCCTTTGGGCGTCGGCACGCCGAATTTAACAAACAGTTCCTTGGCCTGGTATTCGTGAATGTTCATGTGGGTGGTCTGGCAGTGATCTGGGTGGAAAAACGCCGGAACCTAGGCCTCCCCACCCACCCGTCAAGGAAGCAGTCGCCCGTTCACAGGCAACCCGGTGCAGCGTTGCAGGCCGACGCAAGGCGGATCCACGCACTGGCCAGACCGGTGCATTCCTCGCTCACCGCAAGTATTTTTTATAATATGCCTGGCAATTTAACATCAAACGTCAAATCCAAGCATTGGCGGGTTCGGTGGATTTCTGGAACAGTCGCCCGCCGCAAGCTATTTTCGATAATTTACCTGGCAATTTAATGCCGTGTAATGCCGTGAAATAAATGCCGCCGTGCGGGGGGGACACCCCATCCGATGGTGCTTTTGGGCCTACTGGCTCAGTTGCTGGAAGGCTTCGATGGCTTCGTATTCGGCCATGCCCAGGCGGTTGTAGAGTTCGGCGGTCTGCCTGTTCTGGGTGCCGGAGAGCAGTCCTGGCAGGTTCTGCGAATGGAATTTACGCACGGCATTGAGCTTTGTCAGCAACTGGTCAGGACTCATGGGGACGGCCATGTCGATTTCATGCGGCTCGAATTCCTGCTGGTGCCCGCGGCAGACCCAGAGGCCGCAGCGCGCTGTCCAGGCTGCCTGGGCGCGCTTTTCCAGCGCCAGACGCAGGGCGCGGAATGAAACGCCCTGGACGCTGCTGGGGTCCGCCTGGTTGCCGGTGGTTAGAATGAGATGCGGTTCCACCCGGTCCAGGACAGCGGTCAGGGCATCCACATCCGCTGCTTCGAGGAGGAAATTCCGGTAGCGTCCCTTGGTGTAAAATGGCAGGTCGAGGAAGGTGATTTTCTTGACACCGATGCAGCCGGCGGCTTCACGGGCCTCGCCATGGCGAATGAGCGCCTTGAGGCTGCGCAGTTCAGGGCTGGGGGCGCCGAACGGTCCTTTGCGTTCGATTTCGTCGAGGATGGTCTGGGCGTAGGCGGCCTGTTCCTGCCAGGAGGGCCGTTTGCTGGCGGTGTCCAGCAGGATCTGGGCAAAGCGTTCGGCTTCGGCATCGGTGACGCGGAGGTCTCCGGTGGTCAGGTAAACCACTTCGACATCGTGTCCCTGGGCCACCAGTCGTTCGATGGTGCCGCCCATCGACAGCACGTCGTCCTGGGGTTCCGGGGCGAGGACCAGCACCCGTTTCTGCGCCGGAGTCGCCTTCACCGGCCGGTTGGTGTCATCCGCTCCTGCCTTTCCGCCGGGCCAGCCGGTGATGGTGTGCTGCAGCTGGTTGAAGATCTCAATGTTCAGCCTGTAGGCGCCGTCGTAGCCGGGCACCAGTTCAGCCATGCCGTTTTCGTTGTATTCCTCGCTGACAAGTTTAAGGACCGGCTTTTTCAGCTTGAGCGAGAGCCAGCAGACGGCGCGGCGTTTTTCGGTTTTTCCCCAGCTTACCGGACCCACCAGCCAGGGCAGTTTGATGCGGGTCAGTTGGGAGGCGGCGGACTGGTTGAGGAAGAACCGGGCGTCGGGGTGGCTTTGGAGGAAGCTGGCGGAAATGCTTTCGGTTTCCGGCCCTTCCACGGCTTCGCGCACGATGGCCGCCTTGTTTTCACCCCAGGCCATGAGCACCAGCTTTCTGGCACGGAGAATGGTGCCCACTCCCATGGTGATGGCGAATTTGGGTACATGCTCTTCGCCCAGAAAGTCACTGGCGGCATCCCGCCGGGTCACATGGTCGAGGGCGATGAGCCGGGTGCGGGAGTCGCGGGAGGAACCGGGTTCGTTGAAGCCGATGTGGCCGGTGCGTCCGATGCCGAGGATTTGCAGGTCGATGCCGCCGACGGCGTCGATGCGGCGCTCGTATTCCTCACAATGTTCGAAGACCGCATCCAGCGGCAGGGTGCCGTCGGGCAGGTGGATGTTTTCCGCGGGAATGTCGATGTGGCGGAACAGCTGCGTCTGCATGAACTGCCAGTAGCTCTCCGGATGTTCGCGGTTCAGTCCATAGTATTCGTCGAGGTTGAACGTGATGACGTTCTTGAAACTCAGGCCTTCCTCGCGGTGCAGCCGGACCAGTTCACGGTAGAAGGGAACGGGGGTGGAACCGGTTGCCAGGCCGAGGACAGCGGGTTTGCCCTCGCGGCTGCGGGTTTCGATCAGATCCCTGACTTCCGCTGCCAGCGCCACGGCTGCGTCCTGTGCATGGGGGAAGATGTGCGTCTTCACTTTTTCAAACTGCTCGGCGACGGAGGATGGCGGTGGCATGGCGGCGGGGTGCGGTGGTGGAATGAATACTGAAATCCGATGCCACAGAGCCCGGCAAGTTCAAGTGTCAGGGCGCAACCGGATGGAACAAATGATCACACCAGCGCCCCGCCGCAGGAACTGCCGCAGCCGGCGGTGCAGCCGAAGCAGTGATTTCCGGTGCGGATGGGCAGTCGGGTAAAATTGTCAGGATCCACATCCCAGAGGAAGAGCGGTTCGCGGTCGCCGTGTCCCGTGGGGTGCAGGTCCAGCATCTGGTTGAAGTCGCAGTCAAACACTTCCCCTTGCCAACTGACATTGATGGTATTGCGGCACATGAGTCCGTCCACCGTCTGCGGATTGAACGCCGCGCGCAGCAGTTCCAGATAGGCCTCCAGCTGACCGGAATGCCGCAGCCAGGCCGCAAAACGGCTGATGGGCATGTTCGTGATGGTGTAGAGCCGGTTGAATTCAATGCCAAAATGCTCCCGCATGGCGCGGCGGTAGTCCGCTTCCAGTTCGGCTTGGGGACCGGGGAGAAAGGCGCCGTTCGGGTTGTAAACGAAGTTCAATGTCAGTTCCGGACGGGTGCCGTAGCCCAGGGTATTGAGCTTTTGAAATGCCGAGATGCTGCGGTCAAAAACGCCGTCGCCACGCTGGGCGTTGACATTGGCCGGTTCGTAGCACGGCATGGAGGCGACGATTTCCACCTCATGTTCCGCGAGGAATTCCGCCACCCAGTCATAACCGGGTTCATCCAGGATGGTGGCATTGAGTCGGTCGATGATCCGGCGGCGGTCGCAGAACTGGCGCACGGTCCGGATGATGCGGCGGAAATCCGGAACCATTTCCGGCGAGCCTCCGGTCAGGTCCAGCACCGGCAGCCCGGCGCTTTCAAACCAGCCCAGCACCCGGTCCACCGTGTGCGGAGCGATGATTTCCCGGCGGTTCGGCCCTGCGTTGACGTGGCAGTGGATGCACGTCAGGTTGCACCGTTTGCCCACGTTGAGCTGCAGGATTTCGGGCTGGCCTCTGGTCAGCAGGCGCCCGCTGCGGGCCAGTGACTCTGCGAAAAGCAATGGTGTGTCAGGCATGGGCAAGGACCGGAAATTTTGACACTGGGGCAGCAGATTCCGTCATCCAGCAAGGCGATTTCCCGGCGGTTGCAACAGCGACGGTCGTGCCGACAAGTCGGGTGCGGCTAGGCAGGCAAAAACAAATTTTTCCAGAAAGCAGACCGCTGGCGGCAGTTTTGGCACGCGATTTGCTCTACGGAAAGCGGACCGGGGCTGACATCAATACCGCCCTGGAGACACCACCATCAAACCAAACCAATACAAACATGACCAAAACGCTTTCCTCCCTCCTGACGGTAACGCTCCTGGGCACCGGGGCCGCCCTGGCCGGCACCGGCAAGGCTCCTGGCAAGGCCGCTGTGCCGCCGCCGCCGCCCGCGGACGAACTGCTCGGGTTCACGCTGAGCACGGGCTTTGATTCCCATTACATTTTCCACGGCGTCAATGTCGGGGAGCAGTTGCTCTGGGAGAAACTGGAGTTTGCGATGCCGTTGACGGACAAACTCTCGCTCACCGCGGGGCAGTGGTTCGGGCATCTCTTTGACTACACCTACAACGAACTCGACCTGTATGCCGGGCTGACCTATGCGGCCGGACCGGTCAATGTCAGCACCGGGTTTACCTGGTATCACTATCTGGACGGTTCCGTGCTCGACAACCAGTACGAGCCGTTCGTGACCATTGCCTCCGCCACACTGCCGGTGGACGTGTATTTCAGCTACTTCTACGATTTTGAAGTGGACGGCCATTACCTGGAACTCGGCATTGGCAAGACATTCAAGGTCAACGACACCCTTAGCATCGTGGCCAGTTCCAGTCTGGGCTACAACATCGGCTACAACTCCGAAGTGGATGATTTCAACCACGTCGGCATCCGGCTGGGGTTCCCGATCTCCCTGAGCCGGACGGCGACGCTCACACCCTACATCGGTGCCAATTTCGCCCTCGAAGCAACCGAAGGCGTCGGAGTGGAGGACGACATCTTCCAGGCCGGCATCAGCCTCGCGGTGAAATTCTAGCAAATCCTTTGGCGGACGCCGCACGGCGCGGTGTCCGCCGGCGGAATGAGGCGTGGACCCGTCAGGCTTCCGGATGGAGGCCTGGCGGGTGCTTGCGTAAACGGAATCCGCTTGCAGCCGGTCAGGCTCCCCGTTAAGCATCCGCTCCGTGGTCGCCGTGCCGGAGCATGTCGTGTGTCGGCTGGTGGCGGCCCGCTTTTCCAACCATAACCGCTTCGAAAAAAACCATGGCAAGACCCGTCACCCTTTTTACCGGCCAGTGGGCCGACCTTAAACTGACCGACATGCTCGACAAGGCCAAGGCGTTTGGCTACGACGGGGTGGAACTTGCCTGCTGGGGAGACCATTTCGAAGTGCCCAAGGCCGACCAGGCCTACTGCGATGCCAGGCGCAAACTGCTGGCGGAGAAGGGGCTGAAATGCCTTGCCATTTCCACCCACCTGGTCGGCCAGGCCGTGTGTGACAACATCGACGCCCGGCATGCCCAAATCCTGCCGGACTACATCTACGGCGACGGCAGTCCGGAAGGGGTGCGCCAGCGGGCCGCGGAGGAATTGATCAAGACCGCCCAGGCTGCCAGGCGCTTTGGAGTCAGCGTGGTCAACGGTTTTACCGGTTCCAGCATCTGGCACCTTTGCTATTCCTTCCCGCCGGTCACGCCGGGGCAGATCGACGCCGGTTATGCGGACTTCGCCAAGCGCTTCAAGCCGATCCTCGATGAGTTTCAAAAGCTTGGCATTCGCTACGCCCTGGAGGTGCACCCGACGGAGATCGCCTTCGACATTGCCTCCGCGGAACGCGCCCTGCAGGCGCTCGACTACCATCCGGCATTCGGCTTCAACTACGACCCCAGCCACTTTGGTTATCAGGGAGTGAACTATGTGAAATTCATCCACAAGTTCCATGACCGCATTTTCCACGTTCACATGAAGGACGTGGCGTGGAATCTGGGGGATGAAGCCGGCGTGTTCGGCGGCCATGTGGATTTCCACCGGCCCAACCGCTACTGGGATTTCAAGAGCGTGGGACGCGGCTGCATCGACTTTGAAAAAATCATCCGTGCCCTCAATGACATCCAATACACCGGACCACTGAGCGTGGAATGGGAGGACGGCGGCATGGACCGCGAATTCGGTGCCACCGAGTCCTGCGCCTTTGTCAAAAAGCTGGACTTCCCCCCGTCCAACATCGTTTTCGACGCCCAGTTCGCGGAGAAGGCGTGAGCTGACCGCGTGCGGCTGCCGCCGTTTCATCACCGGACGCCGGGGAAGCCTGGCGTCCGGTTTTGCATGGTTTCAACTGTTCTCCGCCCGGAGGTCCCGGGAAAGCAGTTCAGCCAGGGCAGAGGCGCAGGGTTTCCCCTGGTGGAGAATGCAGTAAACCTGGTCGATGATGGGAGTGCGCACGCCGTGACGGCGCGCGGCGAGGTAGATGCTCTCCGCATTGGGAACCCCCTCGGCAACCATGTGCATGGAGGCGCTGATTTCCGCCACCGTCTTTCCCTCGCCGACCAATTGGCCGACGCGGTGGTTCCGGCTGTGGCGGCTGAAACAGGTCACGATGAGATCGCCGATGCCGCTCAGACCCTGGAAGGTTTCCGGACGCCCGCCTTCGGCTACGCCGAGGCGGACCATTTCCGCCAGTCCCCGGGTCAGCAGTGCGGCCTTGGCATTGTCACCGAGCCCGAGTCCCTCGCAGATGCCGGCGGCGATCGCAAAGACGTTTTTGGCCGCCGCGCCCCATTCGATGCCGGTCACGTCATCACTGGTATAGGTGCGAAACCATGGAAGGGTGAAAAACTGCTGCAGTTGCCGGGCCGCCTCCGGATTGCTGCTGCCAATGACGGCGGCTGCGGCCTGTCCGCGGACGATTTCCTCGGCGTGGTTCGGGCCGGAAAGCACCGCGACGGGGTTGTTCGGAAAATGATGGGCCAGGATTTCGCTCATGCGCAGGCCGGTGTCGCGTTCGATTCCCTTGGTGCAGGAAAGCAGGATGGCGTCCGGACGCAGTCCGGCCAGCACGGCATGGTCCGCCACGATGCGCACCGCCCGCGACGGCACCACGAATAGGACCATTTCCGCGTCCCCGGCCTCCGCCAGATTCGTGGTGGCGCGGATCTGGCCCGGCAGCACGATTCCCGGCAGATACCGTGCATTGGTGCGCTGGAGGTTGATTTCCTCCACCTGCGCCGGCTCCCGGCTCCACAGGATCACCTCCGCCTGCCGCTGGGCGGCCAGAAAGGCCAGCGCGGTGCCCCAGCTCCCGCATCCCAGCACGGAAACCCGCGTCATGGCGGCACCTCCCCTTCATTCTCCCCGCCGCCGGGCTTCTTTCCAAAGCGGTTTTCCGTGCCGTTGAGCAGCCGCTGGATGTTGCTGCGGTGGCGGAAAATTGCGAGCAGCGCAATGACGACCGTGAACCAGAACAACGGCCCGGCTCCCAGGCGCTCCCCCTCCGGCCCGCGGCATAGAAAATAACAGGCAAATGGCAGGACCGCCGAGCCGGCAATGGAGGCCACGGCCACATATTTTGTCAGGAAAAACACGGCGATCCACACGCCAATGACAATGAGCGCCGGCAGCCACATGAGTCCGAAAAGCACCCCGGCGGAGGTGGCGATGCCCTTTCCGCCGCGGAAGCCGAGCCAGAAGGTGAACATGTGGCCGAGGATGGAACCAAGCCCGGAGGCAATGGCTGCCGCCTGGCTGCCGTCTGCCAGTTCCCTGGTCACCAGCACCGGGATCAGGCCTTTGAGCAGGTCCAGCAGGAAAACGGGAATGCCGATGCCTTTTCCCAGCACTCGCAGGACATTGGTGGCCCCGATGTTTCCGCTGCCGTGCTGGCGGA
>JAGNEJ010000028.1 GCA_018003315.1 Verrucomicrobiales bacterium | reverse complement strand
CCTCTTCCTTCCTCCAGACTCAGCCTCGCGACTGACGCCCTTGGATTTCAGCTAGCACTTCCCCTTGCCGGGTGTGCGACGGACTTGAACCGTCAAGTGAATGCGCCCTGCCGGGCGCACTAAAAAATAGAGCCGGTGCGTCACCGCACCGGCTCTCGAATTGCTGGGAATGTCCGTTTGGGCGGAACGATCAATAACGCAGGCGGATGCCGGCGTTGATGGTGTATTCTTCAGTGCCGGCACTGATGCCACCGACGACGTCGAGGTTCTCCCAAACTTCGAAGTAGAAGCGGGCGAATCCAGACCATTCGTTGGTGATGTCATCAATGTTCGACCAGGTGGCGCCCAGATGTGTTTCGAAACGACCCCAGCGACCGCGGAAGTGCGGGCGCACATAGATGTTGGCATCGTTGTCGTCACCCAGCGGGCTGTTGTCCACACCGTAGAAGAGCACACCCGCTTCGGTCACGAAGTCAATGTTGCTGGTCAGAGACAGGTAGCCGCCCACGCCCACATTGGCCAGCCACAGGTCAGAACTGTCCCAAGAGGTGTCCACAGATTCCCAAGCACCGCCAGCGGTGAGGTAGAGATGCTCGAACGGAGACCAGGTCAGGGAGCCGTAGGCACCGTCCGAAGAGTCGAGGAAGCTGCTATCCCATTCGGTGTGCAACCAGCCGAGTTCCAATCCGTTGTAGTTCAACAGTGAACCGGATGCGGGCGGTGGTGGCGGCAGTGGTGCCGGTGCAGGAGCGGTGCCGGCCAGAGCGGTTCCAGCGGCAAGCAGCGCAACGAGGTTCAACGTCAGTTTTTTCATGGTGTTGCTTTTGTTTTTTGTTTGGTTCAAGCAGGATATATCTTGCTTGAGCGGGGTCGCTACTGCCTCCCGCTGGGGATTTCAAACCCTAAAAAATGAAATTTGTCTATTCATTATTTAAGTATTCTTGATTGTTTTGAACGTTCGATTTGGAGGGATTTTTTGGATAGGAATGGCGGAAAACGACACGGTATCGCTCCGGAAATTCGCAGAAATGAGAGGGAAGGAGACGGGCTGAGGCATGGGGGGGCAACGGCTGCGTCCGTGGGTTGACACCATCCGCACAGCGCTTCGATCCTCACCCTGACCGTCCCGCTTTCCGCTGCTGCAAGTTTTTGACCGAAGCCGAACCCAGCCGCCCCCCCAGGCGCACCCACCGGCTGGCCTCCAGTCCCTTCCGCAATGCCGCCACCCGCGCTTCTCCGGTCGGACCGGCTGCAGAAAATTTCACCCCCAGCAGGCGGCCCAGCGCCAGCCACCGGGAATCCGCCACCGTCTGCTCCATCCGGGCGAGTTCCTTCCAGGCTTTTTCCCCAGCCCGACGCTCCATCAGTTCCCGTCGCTGCGCGGCAAATTTCTCCGCCAGTCCGGATTCCACCCCCAGGGGCGTGGTGCCGCCATGGGCGTTGACCAGGGCCTTGTTCGGAAATTCCGCCACCTCTGGCCAGGTTTCCAGGGTAATGGCAGCGACCATCCGCTCAATCTCTCCCTCCGTCAGTCGGGCTGCAGCCCCGGCGAGCAACACTTGAAGCAGCCCGGCATGCAGGGCGCTCACATTGTTCCAACTGCTGCGCAGATACCGCCCCAGACGCTCCCGCAGGGAGCCATCCTCCACCAGTTCGGGTGCCAGGTCATGCAGCAAATCGAGGTGCATGCGCAGCATTTCCCGCATCAGGGGGGCCGGTGCGGTGTTGATGGTATTGGTCAGGTGCACCCGGTAGTTCACCAGCGGCTCCGGCAGCACCGCCATCTGGTCGCGCAACACCGCCTGGGCCAGAAAGTAATAATCGTGGTTAAACCGATAGGGCCGGAACGGAAATCGCAGCAGAAATTCACGCCGCGCAATGACATTGCTGGTGGTGGCGGGGAAATTTGCCATGC
Organism: Verrucomicrobiales bacterium; assembly: GCA_018003315.1. Taxonomy (GTDB): domain Bacteria; phylum Verrucomicrobiota; class Verrucomicrobiia; order Verrucomicrobiales; family V1-33; genus JAGNEJ01. The sequence goes on along the minus strand of JAGNEJ010000028.1, from coordinate 48,838 downwards.
CCAGCCACTCGCAGAGATCGGGATTTTCCTTGTCCTTCCAGCTCCAGATGGCTCGAAACCACTTCGCCCGCGGTTCGTCGGCTGAAATGTCCGCATCCTGGCCGTCGATGACCCGGATGCCGCTGCACACCACACTTTTTCCCGGGTCCTGCTCCAGCAGCGGCAGCAGCCGGGCAAAGCGTTCGGGATGGTAGTGGTCATCGGAATTGAGGATGCTGATGAACTCACAGTCCAGTGCAGCCAGTTCCACCGCCTGATTGATGGTGAAATGCGCGCCGCGGTTTTCCCGGGCAAGCACCTCGACGCCGCGCGCCTTGAAGGGTTCCAGCACTTCCAGCGAATGGTCCTTCGAACCGTCGTCGATCACCACAATGCGGTCCGGCCGTCGCGTCTGCCGCAACACCGACTCCAGCGCCAGACCGATGTAGTGGGCGTGATTGTACGAAGGAATGACGACGGCTAGACTCATGGAGCGTGGAAATTTGAAACGGCCACCGTCAGGTAAAACCAGCCTGCACCTGCCCGCCAGCGGGAAAACCGCAAACCCTTTGGCCGCACCTCCCCCGCCCCGCATCCGCCCCCGCACCCGCATCCGGCGGCCTCCACGCTTGGGTGGGATTCCGGCGGGACGAACCTGGCCCCGAACACGCAATCCCGTTGCATTCCCCCCAGCCTCCGCCTATAACATCAGCCCCGCCTGATGGAATCGGATGCCCGCCATCGCATCCCAATCCTGCCGCATGAGCCAAAACCACCCGCATTTTTTTGTCCGCAACCCACCGAATGCGTTTCTGCTGTGGTTCGTGCTTTGCTGTGTCCTGGCGAATTGCAGCCCGCCCGTGGAAAAAGCCAGGGCGTCTCTCGAAAAACTCGGCATCCACACCGATCCCGCCGCCGTTGTCGATGCTGCTCGGCGCGGAAATGCTGCCGCGCTGGAACTCCTCCACCAGGCAGACATTTCGCTGACCCAGCCGGATGCGCAGGGGGACACGCCGCTCATCGCCGCCGTGCGGAACAACAGCCCGGCCACCCCGCGGCTGCTGGAACTATTGCCCCCAGAGGCCATCGACCAGACCGATGCCGCCGGACGCACCGCGCTCAGCCACGCCGTGGAAGCAAAACTTCCAAAAATCGCCCAGCAGGTGCTCCAGCGCGGTGCCAATCCCGAAAAATCCGGCCACCCAGGTGGAAGCATCATTGCGGCAGTGCTGCGACAGCACGAACCGGACCTGGCCGCCGGGATGATCTCCGCCTGCCCGAAGGCATCGCCCCTGTTTCCAGACGCCCTGCTGGCAGCCGTCGAAAATGGGGATGCGGCCGCCACCAACTTGCTGTTGAGCCGGGGCGTGCCGGCGGAATTTACGACGGCCAGCGGCGAAACGGGACTCTATCTTGCAGCAAAGCTCGGACATCTTGAAGTCGCCAGGAGCCTCATTGCCCAGGGTGCCAGGGCCCCAAAAATGGGCGGTTCCCCCATGGCTAACATCCTGTCATTTGCCGTGCGCCACCGAAACGTGGAAATGGCGCGACTGCTGCTCGGTGGCGGCGCGGAACCAAACCGGCCCAATTTGGATCAGGTGACTCCCCTGGCATTGGCAGTGAAGAATGGCGACCTGCCAATGACTGCATTGCTGCTGGAAAATGGAGGCGATGCGCGGCCCTGCTTTGCCGCGGCCTTTGCGACACGGGACCTTGCAGTCATGCAGTTGCTGGCCACACACGGCGCCGACACCAGCGCCCCCCTCCCTGACGGCGACGTGCCCCTGGTGGCCGCCGTGCGCAAAAAGGACCTCGACCTGGTAAAATTCCTGACAAGCCACGGGACCAGACTGGATGCGCCAGGCTTGGAAGGTCAAGCCGCATTCAACCTCGCAATGGCCATGCGGCAAGTCCCCATGCTTGAGCATTTCCTGGAACTCGGCTGGGACTCCAACACGCCGTTCGCCTCCCCGCCTCAGCCGGAATTTCATGCGCTCATCACCAGCGACTACTTCAAGAAGTGGCTGCTCAAGGACAGCCGCCTGACCCCGCTCATGCTGGCAGCGGCAAAGGGGGATGTCGAAGTCCTCCGCCTGCTGTTGAAACACGGTGCCAAGCGCGGCCTGACCACCAAGAGCTGGAAACGCTTCGCGGTGAATTTTGCCTGCGAACAGGGCCAGATTTCCGCTGCCCAGCTGCTCTTGGGGCGCGACCCGGATTCGGGGCGCGACGTCCGGATCGTCGTCTCCCTGGGCCGGCAGAGAGCCACTTTCTTCAAGGACGGACGAGCGGTGCGCAGCACCAACATTTCGACCGGTCGCAAGGGGTTTTCCACACCAACCGGACAGTATGTCATTTCAGACAAGCAGACGGAATGGCAAAGCAGCATCTACAAGGTGCCCATGCCGTATTTCATGAGGCTGAGCTGCAAGGATTTCGGCCTGCATGCAGGAGTGGTCACCGGCAGACCGGCCTCCCACGGCTGCATCCGCCTGCCAAAAGGCGAGGCCCAGGCATTTTTCAGTCTCGCACAAATCGGCGATCCGGTCACGATTGAATAGGGGACTCGGGGCAATCCGCGCGGCTCAGGCAGCTTTGTTTCCCGTGGAAGGCTGGGAAGTCGGCCGTTGGTCACCGGGCACCGCGAACCACATGCGGACCCCCATGACCACCACCACCACCGCAAATATCCGTGTCAGGGTGGCATCACTCAGGGACTTCAGTTTCTCCGCCATCAACCAGGCAGTGACCACAGCCCCCAGCGAGGTCGCCAGCAATACCGGCCACACCACCAGGTCATTTCTTGCATTCACCACGGTCGCGGAAAGCGCCGTCGGCACGATGACCGCCAAAGAGGTGGCCACCGCCTGCTTTTGCGTTAGTCCCAGAAACTGCACAAACGCCGGCACCATGAAAATCCCGCCACCAACGCCGCAAAGCGCCGCAATGACACCGGTGAGCAGTCCAATGCACAGTCCAACAAGGGCGAATTTCATCATTCACCCAACCTGCACAGGTTCCTCTTCCTGACAAGCCTCCCGGCGCCTCACAGAAGTTCCGCAATCTGCACCGCGTTGAGTGCAGCGCCTTTGAGCAGTTGATCGCCCACCACCCAGAAGGCCAGCCCGTTTTCCATGGCACAGTCCATCCGCATTCGTCCAACCGCACAGTTGTCCTTCCCCGCCACGTTCAAGGCCACCGGATAAAGGCGTTGCGCTGGATCGTCGAGCACATCCAGCCCAGGGGCCTTGGCCAGCACTTCGCGGGCGGCCTCCACACTGACGGGTTGCTCAAATTCCGCAGAAATCGCAATGCTGTGAGCCCGGAACACCGGCACCCGCACACAGGTGACCGAAGCACGGAATGAAGGATGGTGCATGATCTTGCGGCCTTCGTTTTCCATCTTCATTTCCTCCTTGGTATAGCCAGTGGGCAGAAAGGAATCGACCTGCGGCAGTGCGTTGAACGCAATCTGATAGGGATACACTTTCGGTTCGGATTCCAGCCGGGCCGCGTCCCATTCCCTGTTTTGTGCCGCCCATTCCCGGGTCTGGGTCGCCAGCTCGTCGATCGCCTGGGCACCAGTGCCTGAAACGGCCTGGTAGCTCGATGCGAAGATCCGGCGCAATCCAAATGCCTGATGCAGCGGGAAAAGCGCCATCACCGAAATGGCAGTGGTGCAGTTTGGGTTGGCGATGATGCCCCGGTGCGCCCGCACATCCGCAGCATTTACCTCCGGAACCACCAGAGGCACCGCATCATCCATTCGAAAGGCCGATGAATTGTCCACCACTACCGCTCCAGCACGGACGGCCGCGGGAGCAAACTGCTTCGAAATGCCTCCGCCTGCGCTGAACAGCGCAATGTCCACTCCATCAAACGAATGTTCCGTCAGTTCCTCGACCGCAATGTCGCTTCCCTTGAATTGGAGCCGCTTTCCTGCGGAACGGGCAGAAGCCAACAGGCGGATCTGGCTCACCGGAAACTGGCGGCTTTCCAGACAGCGGAGCATTTCCGCTCCCACGGCACCAGTGGCGCCGACAACAGCTACATGATGGGACTTGGACATGGATGTGAAAGGAGATTCAATGGGATGCGTTGGCACAAAAAAAGCCTCTCGTCCCTTCGCCAGGGAACGAGAGGCGGCGAAGGTAGCATTTCGGAACTTATGCCTTTTTCAGCATGGGCAGGCCCGTGCGCTCATTCTCGATGACCTTGTAGCCTGCAGGCAGGGCATCCAGCACGCCCTCCTTTTTCTCACCAGCAAAAAAATACAAATTGGTGACGCCGCCATCCGCACGCTTTTGCGCTTTAAGATGCAGGAAATATTCCTTGCCCGACTTTTTGCTTTTGACGCTGAATGCCATGATCGTTGGTCGTGTTTGGGTGAATTTGAGCGGAGTGATGGAGTGGACTGAGGGAAATTACAGCAAACCAGCCTTTTTCAAAGTGGCAAATGCTCCATTTTTGGTGATGGTCTTCAGAGCCCGGGCGGTGATGCGAACCTTGACGAAGGAGCCCAGTTCAGGCACCCAAATTTTCTTGTCCCGGAGATTCGGCGAAAAGGTACGGTTACACTTTTTGACGTGATTCAGACCGATGCCACCTTCTTTCTTGGACTTTCCACTATGGGTGATCTGCCGTCCCCTGTAAGGACGCGCACCTGTAATCATGCATACTCGGGCCATGGTAATCGAAATGGTTGCTGGGTTCTGAAAATTTGGGAGCGGTAAGTAAGGGGCTTTCCCTGGGCGGTCAAGCAATTCCTCAAGAAAATCCGAATCGCCAAAAGTGAAGGGCGGCGCGATCAAACGACACAGTTTTCCCGCCGATCCCGCCGCGCATCCGGTCCGGTCCCGCGCGGCAGCATGCGCATTTGCCGAGCACCACTCGTCCGTTTCGGACCAAAACCGCTCCCTGACGATTTTGCAGTGCCTTCTGGGCCGGTTTCAAGGCTTTATGGGCGGTTCCCGGCGCGCAGCAAGAAACCTTGGGCTAGCGCCCCGGAAATTTGAATCCGCCTGGACCGCCCATGCCTGGCATCCCGGGCATGCCACCGGGACCACCCATCGCCTTCATCATCTTTTTCATCTTGCTCTTGTTGCGCATCAGGTCGCGCATGGCTCCGAACTGCTTCAGGAACTGATTGACCTCGGTCAGGGAGTTGCCACTGCCGCGAGCGATGCGGTTGCGCCGCCGTGCATTGAGAATTTCCGGTCGGGCGCGCTCCTTTGGCGTCATGCTCAGCACAATGGCTTCGGTGCGCTTGATTTTGGATTCATCAATCTGGCCCTGCACTTCCTTGAGCTTGCTGCCGACGCCGGGCAGCAGGCTTAACAATCCCATCATGCCGCCGCCGCCGGCGATTTTCCGCATCATCTTCATCTGGCCAAGAAAATCGTTGAAGTCGAATTTGTTCTGTTCCAGCCGCGCCATCATGTCCATGGCATCCTTTTCCTCGATCGCTGCCGCGGCCTTTTCCACCAGCCCGACGACATCGCCCATGCCCAGGATGCGCTGCGCGAGGCGGTCGGGCACAAATGTTTCCAGTTGGTCGATTTTTTCACCGACGCCGATGAGCTTGATCGGACGCAGGGTCACGCTGCGCATGGAAAGCGCCGCGCCGCCGCGAGCATCACCGTCGAGTTTTGTCAGGACCAGTCCGGTGATTCCCACTGCCTCATTGAACGTTTCCGCCACTTTGACTGCCTGCTGGCCGGTTGCGGAATCCACCACCAGGAGCACTTCCTTTGGGTCCAGATAACTTCGCACCTCCTTCAGCTCGGCAATCAGCTCTCCGTCCACCTCCTGGCGTCCAGCAGTGTCGAAAATTTCCACGTTGTGCGGCTGCGATTCCAGCCATTTCGCTGCGGCTTTGGCGGCTTTCAGCACGCTGGTTTCACCCGGCTCCGGACGGAACACCGGAACGTCGATTTCCCTGCCCAGCGTTGCCAACTGCTCGATGGCCGCCGGACGGTAGAGGTCCAGCGCAATGAGTACCGGCTTGCGGCCCTGCTTTTTGAGCGAATAGGCCAGCTTGGCCGAAGTGGTGGTTTTTCCCGCGCCGTTGAGTCCCACCATCAGAATGCGTCCCGGCGGATTCAGTTCCAATGGAGCCGCATCCCCTCCCAGCAGCGATGTCAGTTCATCGTGGAAAATTTTCACGATCTGCTGGCCGGGAGTGATGCTCTTCAAAACCTCCACGCCCAGTGCCTTCTCCTTCACCCGGGCGATGAAGCCCTTGGCGACCTGGAAATCCACGTCCGCCTCCAGCAGCGCCATCCGGACTTCACGCAGCGCCTCTTCCACGTTGCCTTCGCTGATTTTACCCAGCCCGCGCAGTTTCCTGAAAACGCCTTCCAATTTGTCCGTCAGATTTCCAAACATGGCCGGACCATGCCGCCGCCGGGCCAAGATTCAAGGCCCCACTTGCCATTTTACTCACGGAAGATGTGCCGGCTTGTGACGCCACGGCGGCGGGATCGGACACCGGCACCTGCCCGTCAGAACTCAGCCCGAAAATTCTGACAGAGGCAAGCGGAACCGCATGGCGGCTAACCGATCACTTCCGGCCAGTCCGTGTGGAAAAACTGACCTTCGGGCTTGTCGAGGCGTTCGTAGGTGTGCGCACCGAAAAAGTCGCGCTGAGCCTGGAGCAGGTTTGCGGGCAGACGCGCGGCGCGGTAGCTGTCGTAGTAGCCGAGGGAGGCGGAGAATGCGGGGACGGGGATGCCGTTGAGCATGGCGAGGGCGACAATTTCGCGCCAGCTTTGCTGCGCCGTGGTCAGCACCTCCTTGAAGAACGGATCGAGCATCAAATTTTGCAACTGCGGGTTGGTGCGGTAGGCGTCGGTGATGCGGTTGAGGAATTTGGCCCGGATGATGCAGCCGCCGCGCCAGATGGCGGCGATACGTCCGAGATCGAGGCCCCAGTTTTTCTTTTCGCCGGTGGTTTTGATCAAATCGAGCCCCTGGGCATAGCTGATGATTTTGGAGGCATAGAGGGCGTCGTGGACTTTTTTCACGAGTTCCTTGCGCTCAATAGTGATGTTCACCTTCGGGCCGGTGAGCTGGGTGCTGGCGGCGACGCGCTGTTTTTTCTGCGAGGAAAGGATGCGCGCCTCCACGGCGGCGTTGATGGTGCTGATGACGACGGCGTTTTCCGCAGCGTTGAGCAGGGTCCACTGGCCGGTGCCTTTCTGGCCGGCTTTATCGACGATGAGTTCGACGATGGGCTTGCCGGTTTCAGGATCGATCTGCTCCAGGGCTTTGCCGGTGATTTGAATCAGATAACTGAGCAGGTCCCCCTGATTCCATTCGTTGAAGATGGCGGCCATTTCGCCGGTGGTGAAGCCGGCGTGCCTGAAAATGTTGTAGGCTTCGCAGATGAGCTGCATGTCCCCGTATTCGATGCCGTTGTGAATCATCTTCACATAATGGCCCGCGCCGCCGGGGCCGATGTGGATGACGCAGGGCTCGCCGTCCACCTTCGCGGCGATGGCTTCAAAGATGGGCTTCATCACCTCCCAGGTGCTGGCGGGGCCGCCGGGCATAATGCTCGGGCCTTTGCGCGCACCTTCTTCGCCGCCAGAAACGCCCGCGCCGATGAAACGCAGCCCCTTGGAGGCCAGGTAGGCGTCACGGCGTTCGGTGGTCTGGTAGAAACTGTTGCCGCCGTCGATGACGATGTCGTCCTTGTCCAAAAGCGGGATGAGCTGCTCGATGACGGCATCCACAGCGTCGCGGTCGCTGTCCTTCACCGCGGTGGATTTGACCATGATGTGGATTTTGCGCGGTGTGGCCAGACTCTGGACAAATTCCTCCAGCGTATGGCAGCCCACGAGGGCTTTGCCAGGGTGTTTGGCGATGAATTCGTCGGTGACGCTGGTGGTGCGGTTGAAGACGCTGACCTGGAAGCCGCGGCTTTCGACATTGAGAACGAGGTTTTGACCCATCACGGCGAGGCCGATGAGTCCGAAGTCACTTTTTTTGCTCATGGTTTTCGAATGGATTGCGGACGGTGACAAAGGCCACCTCCGGGAAATGCAGGCCCCGTTTTCGTCTGACGGAGGGGAGCCACACTGAGAACAGTTCGGCAGGGGTGTAAAGCAGGAAAATCCACCCGCGCTCCGCATCGCAGCGGCAATTCACAAAATCGCATTTTCCTGGAGCAATTCCAGTCGCGCAGCCGGATTGCTTCGATATATTTCTCCCCCACCACATGAAGACCACCCATCGACTTTCGCTCGTTCTCGCACTGGCATTGACCGCTGCCACCCCATTTTCCGCTCCCTGCCGGGCGCAGGAGGGCAAGGTGAAACCGGAGGATGCCTCCGCACATTTCGAGTCGGTCGCCAAACATCTGGAACTTGGCGGCGTATTCTACGCCTATGCAGACATTGACGGTGACATCAAGAAACTGACCGAAACCATCGATCAGTTTCTCAGCGTTGCCCGGGAGCAGTCCAACGGCGAAATTCCGGAAAAACTCACCGCCGCCGGCATCGCCAATGAACTGGGACTGGATTGCATCAAAGCAGCCGGCATGAGTTCCCGGAAGAATGGGAACCTGTTCCACAACCGCGCCTTTCTGGCGACTCCGGGCGGACGGGCGGGCATTTTCAAAATCCTGGGCGACAAGCCCGCGGCCTTCACTTCACCCAAACTCGCGCCGGCGGGTGCCGACATCGTGGTGGAGGAGGACCTGAAACTGAGCGTGGTGCTGGAGATTGCCAAAAACCTCCTGGGGCAGATCGAAGACGAGGACCTGCAGGAAAAATTCGACGAAGCGCTGCAGCAGCCCATGGCTCCGCTCGAGATGACCGTGGGGGAATTCATCGGCAAACTCGACACCAAACTGACGTTCATTGCCTCCGTGGATCCGGCCGTCAAACTCGACATCGAAGGTCCTCCCAATCCGCTGCCCATGGTGGACGCGGTGCTCTGCCTCGACGGCAGCGGCTGGCTTTTCGATGCGTTGAAACAAGTACTCTCCGACATGCCGGATGCGGAGTTCGAAATCAAAACAGGCGAGGACTTTGAGTCCATGGAGTTGAAAAAGGAACTGCCCGAGGGGTTCGAGATTTACAAGCCGACGCTGCACCATGACAAAAAAAACAACCGGGTGCTGCTGGGATCGCGTCCGGAATACATTGCCAAATGCCTCTCCGGCGCCTCCACCGTGGCTGGCGATGAGGATTTCAAAAAGGCGACCACTGGACTGCCCGGCGAGGGCAACGGGCTTTCCTATGTCTCTTCCGAAGCCATGAAGGAGTTGTGGAAGTTCCTCGAAGTGATCGCCCAGGAGGCAGGTCCTCCGGAGATGCGGGGAACGATGCTGAAGGCTTGGGAAATGTACCTGCCAAAGGGCGAAGACCCGATGGCCAGCGTGCGGGCGAATTTGCCCGATGGGGTGCTGTTCACTTCCAACTCGTTTGACTCCCACAAGGGTACCCTGGCCACCATGATGTCCTATCCAATGATGCTGGGAGCCATGGCTTTCGGAACCATTCGGCAGCAGGCCGGCATCGAAATGGCGCAGCAGGCCCATGCCGAGGAAATGCCGGAGGAACCGGACGCCAACGAAAAAACCACCCCGGAGCAGAAAATCGAAGCCAACCTCCAGCAGGTTGCCTTTGCCGCAGAAGCCTACTTTCTCGACCACCCGAAGGATAAAGAAGTCAACTACGCCCAGCTGATCAAAGGCGGGTTTCTTTTCGATGTCGATCCCGTTGCGGGTGAAACCTACCGGGAACTGAGCATTCAACGAGCCGGCGGCAAAGTCACGGTGAAGACCCAGGACGGGAAAAAGGTGGAGTTCGCATACCCGGCGACGACCGACTAACTACCGGCTGGTGGTCCGCAGGAGGTTTGTATTCGGCCGCACAATCCATGACCGAGGAGAAGAAATCCCGCCCCCGGCTGCTGCTGCGACGGCGGCGGCTGGTGAAATGGGCTGGGTGGCTGATCGTCCTCTGGGTGCTCGGCTACTTCGGGCTTCCCTGGCTGGTGCCCTGGCCAGCGGAATTGAACGCTCCGCCCCAGCCGGGGCTGGACATCACCGACCGCACCGGCAAATCACTGCGCCGCCTGCTGGCGAATGGAAAACGCATGGTGGGAAGCACTCCGCTGGGGAAGATTCCCGCGGCCCTGCGGGATGCCACGGTTGCCGCCGAGGACAAACGGTTCTGGCATCATGGAGGGGTGGATTTTTTCGGCATGATGCGTGCGGCGCGCGACGGACTTTCCAAAGGCCGCAGCGTCTCCGGGGCATCCACCATCACCCAGCAACTGGTAAAAATTGTCCATCCACGCCCCCGCACCCTCTGGACCAAATGCGTTGAGATCTTCACGGCCCGGCGCATTGAAATGACTTGGACCAAGGAGCGCATTCTGGAGGAATACCTCAACCGGCTCGACTACGGCAACCTCCGCACCGGCTGCGCCTCTGCCGCGGCAGGCTATTTCGGCAAACCGGTGGCCGACTGCAGCCCCGCGGAATGCGCCCTGCTGGCCGGCCTGCCACAGGCTCCCACTCGGCTGAACCCCTACCGCCATTTCGACCGGGCCAAACAGCGCCAGCGCTGGGTGCTGGAACGCATGGAAGCCACGGGCACTCTGTCCGCTGCGGACCGCCAGCGGGCCGCGCAGGAAAAGCTGCACCTGGTGAGGGATTTCGGACAATTCCAGGCCCCGCATTTCGTGGATCTGCTGCTCCAGCAGCCGGACGTGCCGACCAACGGCACGCTGACCACGTCCCTGGATTTGGACACCCAGGAATTCTGTGAACTCACGGTGACCGGACGCTTGGAACGGCTGCGCAGCCACCACGTAAACCAGGCGGCAGTGGTCATCATCGACAACCACACCGGCGGCATCCTCGCCCTGACAGGTTCCCGGAACTATGCCGACGCTGGCAGCGGCATGGTGAACGGCGCCACCGCCCGGCGCTCCCCGGGCTCCACCCTGAAACCTTTCACCTATCTGCTGGCCCTGCAGGCGGGCGACTCCCCCGCCACCATCATTCCGGATCTGCCTGCGGAATTCATGACGCCCTCGGGGCTTTACAGGCCCAAAAACTATTCCGGACGCACCTACGGCCCAGTCAGCATTCGCACCGCCCTGGCCAACAGCCTGAACCTGGCGGCAGTGCGCACCCTTGAGAAAGTCGGAGGGCCGGAGGCGTTGATCGAAGCGCTCGCTGCCTGCGGGGTGACGACACTCACACGCCCCGTCGAGGAATACGGGTTGGGACTGACCATTGGCGGCGGCGAAGTCAACCTGCTGGAAGTCGCCAACGCCTATGCCTGCCTGGGGCGGCTGGGCAGCTTTCTACCAATCAAGTTTTTCACGGCCCCTGGCTCATCCGCGGTTCCTGTCAGGGTTTTTGATCCCGAGTGCTGCTGGCTGCTGGCCGATATTCTGGCTGACAATGATGCCAGGGTGCGCAGTTTTGGAACGCAATCCCCGCTGCGCCTGCCCTTTCCCGTGGCGGTGAAAACCGGCACCAGCACCGGTTACCGGGACAACTGGACCGTCGGCTATACCCCGGAATACACCGTGGGCGTCTGGGTGGGAAACTTCGACGGCGCCTCCATGCAGGGAGTCTCCGGGGTTTCCGGAGCAGGTCCCATTTTCCGGGACATTTTCACCTTTCTTGACACCCGCCACCGCCAGTCCTGGTATCCGGTCCCCGAGGCGATCCGGGAAGTTTCCGTCGATTCCCTGACCGGGCTGCCCGTCCCGGAAAATCTCGCGGGTCAACGCCATCCGATCGTCGAAAAATTCCGCAAGGAAGCCGCTCCCACCGCTCCGCCCCCTGAACGGTACGATGCCAGCGGGCGAGTGCTCCTGACGCGCTTTTATGCTGCCTGGCTGGCCGGTCCTGACAATTGGCTGGGCGGTCAGGCGGCGATTGCGCCTCCCGGTTCCGCGGCGGCTGGCGAGGAACAGGGGCTGCGCATCCTTTCGCCGCTGGCCGGGGCCGCGTTCCTGCTGGATCCGGACCTGCCCGGTGACGGACGCCGCCTGCCCCTGCACTGCAGCCTCCCGGACGACACCGTCGAATGGTCTTCCCCCACCCTGCCCGTTTCCGCGGCGCCATCTCCTGCCGCCATCCTAACCGAAGGTCGCCACGAACTCCAGGTTCGCGACAAGGCCAGCGGCACCGTGCGCAAGACCTGGATTTCCGTCAGGAAACTGTGAGTGCCGCTGCCGAGACCGCTCAGGGGCGGCGCAGCATTTCGATGGCCCCTGTCAGCCCGGCAAGAGTGACATCTCCGCTGACAAAGGCGTCCCCCGCCTTGCGCAGGAGCACAAAGCGGATCGCACCACGGTGGAATTTCTTGTCCCGGGACAGTTTCTCGAGGACATCGGCGGTGGAAATGGAGTCGGGAAGCGCCAGCGGCAGATCAAACCGGCGAAGTGCCGCGAGGATCATCTCCGCATCGCTTTCGGCAAGGGTGCTGAGCCGGCAGGAGAGATGCAGGGCGGCCCGCATTCCCAGGGCGATGGCTTCGCCGTGGAGCAGTTCTCCGTAGCCGGCACAGGCTTCGATGCCATGCCCAATGGTGTGGCCGAAGTTCAGCAGGGCGCGCAGACCGGTGCGTTCATATTCATCGGCCGCCACAATATCCGCCTTGATGGCCACGTTGCGGGCGATGAGTTCGTCCAAGTCGCCCGCGCCGTCAGCCACGGCGTTGATGAGGGGAAAGAGCGCGGCATCCCGGATGGCGGCATGTTTGATGATCTCGGCAAATCCCTCGTTGAAGGCGCGCCGGGGCAGGGTTTCGAGCACCGCGGTATCGGCAAGCACCAGTCGCGGCTGGTGGAAGGCTCCGATCAGGTTTTTGCCTTCCGGAGTGTTGATCCCAGTTTTCCCGCCCACCGAACTGTCCACCTGGGCCAGCACGGTGGTGGGCAGTTGCATGCAGGGAATGCCCCGAAAGTGGATGGCAGCGGCGAATCCGGCAAGATCGCCCACCACACCGCCGCCGAGGGCGACCAGGAAAGCGCCGCGGTCGAGTCCGGCGCGGATCATTTCACGCACGATTTGCTCCAGCACCACAAAGGATTTGGACGGCTCGCCAGCGGGAACCGAAATCAGCAGCGGCGCAAACCCCGCTGTGCGCAGGCTGTCCATGACGGACTGCCCATGCAGCGGCGCGACGTTGGTGTCGGTGACCACGGCACAGGATTTCCCCTCCGGGAAAAGCTCCCGGGCGGCATCTCCCGTGCATTGCAGCAAGCCGCGTCCGATGCGGACTTCGTAGGACTGGGTGGACAGCGGAACGGAAACCGTGCGCATGGAGTCAGCGTTTGGTCTTGCGCAGGGCGGCGGCGATGAACCCGTGGAACAAGGGGTGTGGCGAATTGGGTTTGCTGAGGAATTCCGGGTGGTACTGGCTGGCGACAAAAAACGGATGGTCTGCGATTTCAATGACTTCGACCAAGGCTCCATCCGGGCTGGTGCCCGAAATGACAAACCCCTTCTCCTCCATCTGTGCGCGGTAGGCCATGTTGAATTCGTAGCGGTGGCGGTGGCGTTCGTTGACCTCCTCCTTACCGTAAAGTCGGCTGACCAGGCTGCCGGGCTTGAACCGGGCGGTCCAAGTGCCCAGGCGCATGGAAGCCCCCTTGTCCTTGACATCTTTCTGTTCTTCCAGGAGGTGGATGACTGGGTGCTGCGTGGCGGCATCGAACTCCGCGCTGTTGGCACCGCTCAGGCCGCAGGCATTGCGGGCGAACTCAATGGTGGCGATCTGCATGCCCAGACACAGCCCCAGATAGGGAATGCCGTGCTCCCGTGCATGCTGCGCCGCCCTGACTTTTCCCTCCACGCCCCGGTCTCCAAACCCGCCGGGAATGAGCACCCCCTGACAGTCCCCCAACTGCTGCACGGGATCGCCGCGCTCCAGGTCCTCCGCATCCACCTTGATGAGCCGCACCTGGCAGTCATTGGCCGCTCCGGCATGGGTCAGGGCTTCGTAAACGCTCTTGTAGGCATCCTGAAGCTCGATGTATTTGCCGACCACCGCGATCTTGACCTTGTGGGTCGGATTCAGGATGCGATCCACGAAGGCTTTCCAGCTTCCCAAATCCGGTTCGCGGGCGTCCAGTCCGAGATAGTCGCAGACCAGTTCATCGAAATGTTCTGCATGGAGCATGAGCGGCAGCTCGTAGATGGAGGATTTGACGTCGCGGGCCTCGATCACCGCTTGGGGCGCAACGTTGCAGAAGAGGGCGATCTTGTCGCGCACGTCGCGTTCCACCGGTTCCTCACTTCGGCAGACGATGATGTGCGGCTGAATTCCGATCTCCCGTAGTTTCGCGACCGACTGCTGGGTGGGTTTGGTTTTCAACTCGCCGGCGGCTTTGATGAAGGGAACCAGCGTGACATGGACGAAGAGAACATTGCGCGGCCCCACTTCGAGGCTGAACTGCCGCATGGCCTCAAGGAACGGCAGCCCTTCGATGTCCCCCACCGTGCCGCCGATCTCCGTGATGATGACATCGCCTCCCATCTGCTCACTGACATCGCGAATGCGCCGCTTGATGACGTCGGTCACATGGGGAATGACCTGCACCGTTTGCCCCAAATACAGGCCCTCCCGCTCATTTTTGATGACCGTTTCATACACCTGGCCGGAAGTGAGGTTGTTCAGCTTCGACAGGTTGCCGCTGGTGAAACGCTCGTAATGACCGAGATCGAGATCCGTCTCCGCCCCGTCATCCAGCACATACACCTCCCCGTGCTGGAAGGGGCTCATGGTGCCCGGATCCACATTCAGATAGGGGTCAAATTTCTGCAGGATCACCTTCAGCCCCCGGCGTTCCAGCAGGGTTCCCAGCGACGCCGCCGTCAACCCCTTGCCCAGCGAACTCACAACTCCGCCCGTGAAGAAAATATACTTCATGGGGCCGCACGGTGAAGCGCTGCGACTGAAATGCAAGCAGGCATCTGAAAAACACCCGGCAATTACGGCATTCAATGAATCCCGTAGCGAGGATCCGATGCGGATTCCTTTAAAAATTGTTCGATGCCATCCGCAATTCCACTCGCCAGTTTTTGCCGGTAGGCCTCCGTTTTCAACCGGGCGGCCTCGGATTTGTTGGAAACAAACCCGCATTCCACCAGCACGGACGGACAATGCACCGAGTTGAGCACCAGGATCTGCCGCTCGTTGCGGATGTCCCTTTCCTGCGCACCGGTCGCAGCCAGGGCGCCCTTTTGCACGGCTTCGGCCAGCAATCGACCCCGCTCGTCTGCGAACGGGGCGTCCGTCCCAACCGCATATTGGGTTCGCAGCGCAGCCACCAATTCCGGGCGCTTCGGCCATCCGTAAAAGGTCTCAATGCCGCTGGCCCGGGCATCGCCGTGGTTCAGGTGAATGCTGACAAAGCAATGCCGCCGGGCCGCATTGGCCAAATCCCTCCGGGCCGAAAGCGACACCGTTTCGTCGATCTCCCGCGTCATCACCACCACGTGGCCCCGCTTCCTCAGTTCCCGCGCCAAGGTCAGGGAAATTTCTAAAGTTCCGTTTTTTTCCAAAATATCGTGCCCCTGCGTGCCGCCATCCTCTCCCCCATGGCCGGGATCCACCACGATCGCCAGTGGGCCGGTGGGAACGCTCGTCAGGACCGTATTCACCCGGTTTTCCGAAGGAACGACGCTCCGGGCACCCCATTTTGAAGGAGGAGCATGTTGCGTAAAAACATGCAGCAAGTTCCACAAACTAAACCAGAAAACACAGAAAATGGCCAAGAAAATTCCAATCCGCGGCCAGGAAATCTCCGAGAGCCATGGATTTTCAAAAAAATCTTCCGGATGATTTTGTTTTTCTTGCAATTTTCGTTAATTCATCTAGAATTTTTCTCGCTATGAAATATCAATGCTCTCTGGTTGGATCAAGCCTTTTGGTGACAATTTTCACCATGGGGATTTCTCTGGCGGCTCCGAAGACAGGCGAAAGCAAAAGCAGCCTGCTGCAACTCTACGGACGCCGATTGGACAATCACGAGAACCGAATCACCGATCTGGAAAACCAGACAAACACGCTTCCGGAACAAGTTCGCCCGGGCAATGCCGCCCCAAAAATCGGAATTCTGGCCTATAGCGTGAAACGGGGGGACACCTTTATTGGAATCTCAGAACGCACCGGAGTCAGCGTGTCGGAATTGATGCGGATCAACAACATCAAGAATGAACGCGACCTGCGGGCGGGACAACAACTGATCATCCCCGGAAAGCCCGCTCAGGGAGTTCAAGGACCCCAGGGAACCGCGACACCAAGGGAGGCCCCTGCAGGACGCCAAGCCGTTTCCAGCTACACCGTGCGCAGCGGAGACAACATCACCAAAATTGCCAATCGCCTGAAAACCACCCCCGCCGCTCTGGCAAAAGCCAACGGATTTTCGAGCATCCATCAAACCATTCGGATTGGCCAAGTCCTGCGGGTGCCTGGCAGCCAGTCCCGCACGAAGGACGGCGGTTCGACCGCCAGCCGGTCAGGAAAAACGGCAAGGGAAAATTATAAAATTACCGGACGGGAGACCTTTTATTCACTCAGCCGGACATACAAAGTGAGCGTTGAAGATCTCACCGCCGCCAACCCCGGTGTGAACCCCAATGCCTTGCGGGAAGGAATGATCATTGTCATCCCCGTTCGCAATGGCCGGATGCAGGACACCATTCCCTCCAAATCGGAAATCTCCCAACAACCGCCACCCGAGGACGCGCAGAGCCTGCACAATGCCGCGCGCAAGTCTTCGCCAGTCGCCAAGGAGGTCAATTATCAGCCAATGGAGAAGACGAACACCACCTCCGATCTCCTCTCCACCCCAACAGGCCAGGATCCCACCTTCCAGTACGACGTGGGACCCGGCGATACCTGGGACTCCGTGGCCCGCGAGTTTCTTACCACTGTGCCAAAGCTGAAAGCGACCAACCCGAGCAAGGCCGCGGGCGAACTGAAACCAAACGACTCCATTTTTGTGCCGCGGGAAAGAATTCGCAACGGCACCCGGCAGTCCCCCGGCATGGGATAAAGCAGGTGCGGTATTTTTCGTGTGTTGAGTCTGTGGACGAGCCCCGGCATGCCGGGGCTCGTTTTTCTTTTCCAGTGCCAATTCTTGCGCCTCCGGAATGTGACAAAATCGTGACGCGTCGCTTTTAGCCATTGGGGCGAACCGAGAGTAAATGTGCCGCGTCCTCAACAAACATGCAGGACGCAGTCATGGTAAAACCAACAACATTGACCCCGCCCTCCGCGACCAACCCGGATCGATTGCAGCCCCTGCGGGAAGTAGGAAGCCTGGAAAAAACCCAGTACTGGGACCGCGAAGACATCCTGGAAGCCCTCCGCATCGCCAATCTCCGAGGGATTCCCATCCAGAGCCTTCGCGGCAAAACCGCCTCCCAACGCAACCGCACCCCAGTCCGGAACCAACCTTGATGCACGGGAGGGCACCCACTGCTGCGTGACTGGAGCAATGCCCGCACTGCCAACCAGGTCGCGGAACCTGAAATAGGGAGACTCCTTGGCTGGCCGCGGATGAATTCCTGGGCATCAATCTACAGGGGTCATTCCATGCCCAGTCGCAGCGCAAGAGCGTTGTGACCATTGAAGTAAATTTGGATGCGGCACGGCAGCCAGGTCTGCACCCTCACATAAATGAGCCCGAGTCCTGCATGCATGAAGTAGAGGTAAAAGTGCAGGCACTTTCCGCTGGTGGCGCGCACACCGGTACGGCCGCTCTGACGATCATGCCAGGGCTCGAAGGTGGCGCAATTTTCCATGGCACTGAACGCATGAACGAGCCCCGGGTGCCGCCCGCGCTTCTCCAGGATGGCGGCGACGCGCTCGTCCTTGCGGAAGTTTTTTCGCCGGATGAACTCCACCTCCAAGCCGGCGTCCGTGGCGAGAGACTTGGCGCGCTCACAAATCTGCCTGCGCAGCGGATCGGCGAACTCCTTGATGTCAAAACACAGGATCCCTTCGTGCGCGAGGCGGTCGGTGACAGCGCCCGCATGGGCAACCTCCACCAGAGTCCCGGTGATGACGACACGCTCCAAACAACCGAGAGTTCCTTCGACTTGGTTGGCATAGCGCTCCAGCAATCCCGCCTGCGCGCAGGCATGAGGTGCATTCATGCAGCCATGCCACCATACACGGCAAGTTCTTGGTTCCGGCTCCGCCGGGTTAGGATCTGGTCGCAGGAGGAAACCTCTGCCTACGGATCAGACACGCTCAATGCAGTCACTCTCAATCCCATTTTGTTTGTCGTCTCTCCGGTGCCGTGGATCGATCTCGCTGTCCGCACCGACGGCGTCAAATTCGGTGACTTTCTTCTGGTGGGACGGTGCCGCTGCAAACCGGGGTCCCAATTATTTTCTCCGTGCGGGCTGCGTGCGCTTGAATGCAGTAGACGTTCGATGGCGGAGGATCGCTGGTGATATGGGCTGGATTACTCGACCGTGGCGGTTGGCGACTTGGCGGGAGTGTGCTACGGCGGGCCGCGATGCGTTTTGTGGAGGCGGAGGTGGATGTCGGCGCGGGGAGCGTTCAGCCGGGGGGGGGCGCTGTCCGAAAATTGGCCTCAATGATTCGGTCAGGCGCCCAAGACGGGCAGCGTCACCAGGCGGGCAATGGTGGCATCAAGCAGAGGCAGAGTCCTGAATTCGGATCCATCGCCCCCGCCGCTCTACACATTATACCAGGATGACTTGGATTGACCTGTTGAGAGTCATATTGAGAGCGATCACCACTCCGGATATCGCAACTCGTTGATTTGCAGTATGGCGACCTCTACGGGAATCGAACCCGTGTTACAGCCGTGAAAGGGCCGTGTCCTAACCGCTAGACGAAGAGGTCATTCTTGCTGGGCTGATCGGAGTGGGCACCATGCGTGGCACCGTGCGCTTTGCAAGCAATTTTCCAGCGGGAAAATGGAATCCGCATTGCCTCACCCAACATGACACGGAAAAGCGTGCCGGAGCAGGGGCAGAGCGTCGTGGCTGCCGCAAGCAAACCGGACACCGTGGCGCATGTCTGAGGCAATGCGCAAAAAAACCGAACCGAACCCCTCGGCCAGTTGCGACATCAAGATCATCAAGCCGAGAACAACGCAGCCAAGGGGCGGATGCTCGAAAACCCTGGCAAGCGGCGCGGAAGAAGAGATTTTTTCTTTTCATGAGGGGGCAAACTGCCTAATAGTCGCCAGCCATGACGCGATCCCATTTTCTTGCCACTTCATTTGCCGCAGGCTGTGCGGTGCTGCTGCTGACTGGTTGCAAAAAGAAAGCCGGGTCCGCGGCGCAGCCTGCCGGGCCGAAGTTTGCATTTGTCATCAACAACGCCAGTCCGTTCTGGAGTTATGCGAAAGCGGGAATCAAGAAGGCGGAGAAGGATTTCGGGCTGTCGGGAGAACTGATCACCCCGCCGACCGGTTCGGTGGAGGAGCAGAACCGCATTCTGGAAAACATTCTGCAGAATGCGGCTACCTACAAGGGTGTGGCCATCAGCCCATGCGATCCGAAAAACCAGACGGAGATTTTGAACAAGGTGGCGGCGGCGATGCCGCTGATCTGCCACGACAGCGATGCCCCGGCGAGCAACCGGCTGTTTTACGTGGGGACGAGCAACCTGGAAGCGGGGAAGCTGATGGCGAAACTGGTGAAGGAAAAACTTCCGGACGGGGGCGGATTGGTGCTGTTCGTGGGCAGTCTGGATGCGCAGAATGCCAAAGACCGCCGCCAGGGGATCATCCAGGAGCTGAGCGACGGGGCGGTGCAGGACGCACCCAACGGCCAGCCGGTGACGCTGGGCAAATACACGCTGCTGGACACGATGACTGACACCACGGACCGGGCGGCGGCTCAGTCCAATGTGGAGGCGGCGGTGCGGCGCTTTGGCGACCAGTTGAAGGCGGTGGGCGGCCTGTGGTCCTACAATACGCCGCAGTGTCTCAACGGCCTGAAGAGCGCAGGAAAACTGGGACAGGTGAAAGTCTTTGGATTCGACGAGGAGGAGGACACGCTCAATGCGATTGAAGCCGGCACCTGCGAAGGAACGATTGTCCAGCAGCCGTTTGAGTTCGGCTATCAGTCGATGAAGTATCTGAAGGAGTTGGCCGATGGCAAAAAGCTGGAGATTCCGGCAGACAAGGCATTTCCAGTGCCGGCGCTCATCATCCGCAAGGAAGGACTGCAGGAATACCGCACCAAGCTGGCGGCTCTGCGCAAGGAAGGAGAGTCCTGAGCGCAGACGCGGCGGAGAACCAGCGCACCTGCCCATGGCCACGCCCCTGCTCGAAGCCCGCGGCATTCACAAACGCTTCCTCGGCGTCCACGCCCTGAACAATGTCAGTGCGCAATTTTTTCCCGGTGAAGTGGTGGCGGTCATGGGGGAGAACGGGGCGGGCAAAAGCACGCTGATGAAATGCCTGGCCGGCGTCCATCCGCCGGATGAAGGCGCGGTGCTGGCGGATGGAAAGGAAGTGACGGTCAGCGATGTCCGGGCGGCAACGGCACTGGGCATTGCCTTCATCCATCAGGAACTGAATCTCGCGGAAAACCTGAGCGTAGCCGCGAATGTTTTTCTGGGTCGGGAGCCGGGGCGGTTTGGGTTTTTGCGGCAGTCGGAAATGAACCGGCGGACGAAAATGATCCTCGATGATCTGGGAGTGGGATTTGGCCCGGAAACGCCGGTGTCCGACCTGTCCATCGGCCACCAGCAGATGGTGGAAATTGCCAAGGCGCTTTCGCAGGATGCCCGGCTGCTCATCATGGACGAGCCTACCAGCTCCCTGTCGCAGCGGGAAACCGGGAAACTGTTTGCCCTGGTGCGTCAGCTTCGCGACAGGGGATTGTGCGTCGTCTTCATTTCTCACCGCATGGCTGAAGTCATGGAAATGGCCGACCGGGTCATCGTGCTGCGCGACGGCAAAAACAGCGGGGAACTCGTCGGCGCGGACATTGCTCGGGAAAAAATCGTCAGCCTGATGGTGGGGCGCGGCTTGCAGATCCCTGACAAAACGGCATCGCCTGCCGGAGAGGTGAATTTCTCCGTGGAGGGCCTGCGCACTGCGCGTTTTCCCAACGAACCGGTAAGCTTCTCCCTGCGCCAGGGAGAAGTGGTGGGCGTGGCCGGCCTGGTGGGTGCGGGCCGCACGGAAATCGCCCGGGCGCTGTTTGGAATCGACCGCGCCGTGGCGGGCCGGGTGCTGGTGAACGGAGCGGAAGTGAAGATCACCTCGCCGTGCGACGCCATCTCCGCCGGCCTGGCCTTTGTGCCGGAAGACCGCAAGGCGCAGGGCGTTTTTCTGGATCTGGCCATCGCCGAAAACATCGCCCTTCCGGGAATGTCCCGGCTCTATGCGGCTGGAGGGTTTGTGAAGGAAGCGGCGATCACCCGCGATGCCGAGGCGATGCGCGAACGGCTGCGGATACGCACCACCGATGTGCGCAAGGAAGTCGGCCAGCTTTCCGGCGGCAACCAGCAGAAGGTGGCGATCGCCAAATGGCTGGTGCTCAATCCGCGGGTGTTTCTGCTCGACGAACCCACCCGCGGAGTGGACATCGGCGCCAAGAGCGAAATTTATGCCGTGGTGGAAAGGCTGGCGGTGGACGGAGCCTCGGTGCTGTTCATTTCCAGTGAGCTGGAGGAACTCCTGCGCGTGGCCGACCGGGTGCTGGTGTTCCACGAAGGCCGGCTGGCGGGTGAACTGGACCGCACCGCGATGAGCGAGGAAGCGATCACGCGCCTGGCTACCGGCTCTGCGCAGGCGGCCTGAGCATTTCTCCCTGACATGTCCAGCTTCTTCCAATCCGTTTGGCGCCAGCATCAGAAAACGCTCGGCATCGCCACGCTGCTGCTGCTCATTTTCCTGGGAACTGGGGCTGCGAATCCCGCGTTCTGGAGCAGCGCCTCGCTGCTGGAAAATGCGCAGTATGCCGGACTCTACGGGATCATCGCCGTAGGGGCCGCGGTGGTCATGGCCACCGGGGGCATTGATCTTGCCACCGGATCGATCATTGCGCTGTCCGCGGTCATTGTGCCCAAGGCAGTGGTGGCTGGACTGAAACTGGAAGTCGGCGACTACGTGCTTTTGGCCGAGCCGATGCCGGTAGGCAGCGCGATTCTGCTGGTGGTGGCGCTGGGTGGGCTCATCGGGTTGTTTCACGGACTGCTGATCACCAAACTCTCGCTGCAGCCGTTTCTGGTCACGCTCTGCGGCATGTTTCTCTACCGCAGTGTCGCCCGCTGGGTGGCGCGCGATGACTCCTGGGGATTCGGCACCGGGTTCACCGATCTGAAATTCCTGGCCAACGGCACCTGGCTGGGCGTGCCCATGCCGCTGTGGATTTTGCTGCTGCTGGCGGCAGTCGTGTCCGTGCTGCTGCACCGCACCCCGTTCGGACGGCACCTGCTGGCGCTGGGCAGAAATGAAAGCGCCGCCACATTTTCCGGCATTCGCACTGACCGGGTCAAAATCGTGGCCTATGTGCTCTGTGGCATGATCGCAGCGTTCGGCGGGTTCATGTTTGCCCTGAAGATCAACAGCGTGCTGGCATCCAATTTCGGCAATGGCTATGAATTGTTTGCCATTGCCGGCGCAGTGCTGGGCGGGACCAGCCTGCGCGGCGGTGAATGCTCGATGGCAGGCGTGGTGCTGGGAGCGGCCCTGGTGCAGACCGCGCAAAAGGCGGTGCTGACGCTGGGAGTAAAGGACGAATGGAAATACTTCGTGGTTGGTGCCATCATTTTGCTCGGAGTCATCGTGGACGAACTGCTGCGGCGCAATGCCGCCCGACGACGCGCCAGGGAGCGGGCGGTGTAGGCAGGCGTTTCGTTGTTCTGACTGAATTTTTCCATGATGACCGAAGTTGATGTCGTGATTGTGGGCGGGGCGTTTACGGGGGCTTCCGCCGGGCTTTTGTTGAAGCGGGCGCATCCGGAACTGCGGGTGCTGGTGGTGGAACGCTCCGCCGAACCGGACCGCAAAGTGGGCGAGTCCACTTCTGAGGTGGCGGGATGTTTCCTGACGCGGGAACTGCGGCTTTACGATTACCTCTCGCAGAACCATCTGGTTAAGCACGGACTGCGGCTCTGGTTTACGGAGCCGGAAAACGAATGTTTCGAGCGGTGCGGCGAAGTGGGACCGTATTACCAGAGCCGCCTGCCGACATTTCAACTCGACCGCGCCAAGCTGGACCCTCACATTCTGGAACAGGCCGTAGCGGCAGGATGCGTGCTGTGGCAGCCAGCCACGGTCCGCTCCCTGAAACTGGGCGGACGCGGCAACAATCTGCTAGAAGTGCGCTGCGGGGAGGAGACGCGCCAGGTGCGGGCAAATTGGGTGCTCGATGCCAGCGGAAAAGCGGCACTGCTGGCCCGCCAGCGCAACACCTGGCGCAAACTGGACGAGCATCCGACCAATTCCATTTGGGTGCGTTATCAGGGGGTGAAAAACCTGGACAGCGAATCGCTTGCGAGACGTTTCCCCGCGTATGCTGCGGCGCTGCCCTGTCCGCGGCATGTGGCCACCAACCACCTGATGGGTCGAGGCTGGTGGTGCTGGATCATCCCGCTGAAGGATGGCGATGTCAGCGCAGGCATCACCTGGGACCCGCGGCTCTTTGAACTGCCGTCCGGCCCAAGTCTGACTGCGAGACTCACCAGCCACCTGCTTGGGCATCCGGTGGGACGGGAATTGTTTCATGAGGCGACCCCGATTCCGCAGGACACCCGGATGTATTCCCACCTGCCCTACTATTCCACGGAAGTGGCCGGCGACGGATGGATCATCTGCGGTGACGCGGCAGGGTTCATGGATCCGCTCTACAGCCAGGGGCTGGATTACTGCTCCCACGGAATCATGGTGGCCGTGGAAATCATTGCCGACGACCACCGGGGCCGGTGCACCCGGCAGCAGGTTGCCGATTTCAACCGACGCTTCGCCACCAGTTACTTCCGCTGGTATCGCGCCCTCTATCAAGACAAATACCACTACCTTGGCGACATGGATCTGATGTGGGCGGCCTTCCTGCTGGACATCAGCACCTATTTCATCGGTCCGGCCCGGCTGGTGTATGACGTGGGCAAACCCGAATGGCTCTATTTGCCCTATCATGGAAAATGGGGGGCTGCCTTTGCCGGATTCATGGCGTTTTACAACCGCAGGCTGGTGCACCTGGCCAAAAAACGCTGGGCGGCAGGCGTGTATGGCAAAAACAACCTGGGCCGCCGTCTGCTGTTGCGGCAGGGTTTTTCCCCCGACTGGAAGATGCTCCGGGTGCTGCGCCAGGGCGTTTGGCAATGGTTGAAGGCGGAGGCGCAGGGGCTTTTTTTGCCCGCTCCGAAAACCTCGCACCAGACCACGGGTGCCAACGCGGCGGCGGTCACGGAGCCACCTGTCAGTCCGCTGCAATGAGCGGTGAATTTTTTGGCGGACGGAAATCGAATGCCATGCGCATTGACAGGCGGGGAAAATCCCGCTTAATCGAACTACTCTCCGCATGACCCTGGCACAAGCCACGCAAACCCTGCACATCCGTTTCGGAAGGCCCGACACCCGCGTGTCGCACGGTCCTGAAGGGTTGACAGTGGACTTGAATCTCCCGCACCTAGCCGGACCGGCTGAAGAATGGCTGGCAGTGCAGGGTGCCGCGGTGGAAATGCCGGAGCCCAGCCAGTTTCTGTTGCGCGGGCCGGATGGCGTGGCTGGTGTGCTCGTCGAACCGTGCTCGGTCACGACGCTGGAGGACGTCACCCGGCGCATGTATTCACGGCTGTTGGATTCCTTGGGCGGGCACACGCTTTACCGCATCTGGAATTACGTCCCGCAGATCAACCACGTCGAGGGCGGGCTGGAAAATTACCACCGCTTCAACGTCGGACGCTGGCGGGCGTTCCAGGAGCACTTTGGCAGCGATCTGCAGGGGAAGCTCCCCGCAGCTTCGGCAGTCGGAATGGCGGACTCCTCGCTGGTCACTTTGTTTGCCGCAGGTCGAGACCCGGCAATCTGCCTGGAAAATCCCGAGCAAACGCCCGCCTGGACCTATCCGGAACGGTATGGGCCGAAGAGTCCCAGCTTTTCGCGCGGCACCCTGCGCCAGCGTGCGGGTGGGCCGCAGGCATTCATCTCCGGCACGGCCAGCATCAAGGGACACGAAAC
This sequence comes from Verrucomicrobiales bacterium, assembly GCA_018003315.1. Taxonomy (GTDB): domain Bacteria; phylum Verrucomicrobiota; class Verrucomicrobiia; order Verrucomicrobiales; family V1-33; genus JAGNEJ01. The sequence continues at coordinate 23,683 of JAGNEJ010000028.1, read as the reverse complement.
CATTGGCAGCGACGACCTGCGCCTGCAGTGCGCGGTGACCTGCAACAACCTGCGGTTGATCAGCGAACGCATGGGCATCCCGGACCCATTCGGCCCGGATGCCCCGGCGTGGAAGGCCCGGGTTTATCTGCGCCACGCCGCAGACTTCCCGCAGGTCTGCGCCCACCTGTGCGAGCATGGCGCGGAACGGCTCGCGGAGTCCGCCACCTTCCTGCGGTGCGACATTTGTCGGCCTTGTCTGGATGTGGAAATTGAACTCACGGGCGTTTGAAAGGCGATCAAATTTCTCCGCTATGCGCATTTCAAAAAAAGCCGAGTATGCGATGCGGGCCCTGTGCGCACTGGCCCGCCGCCCGGCGCGGGCGATCCTCCTGATCGAGGAAATTTCCGGTTCGGAGCACATTCCGGCGAAGTTTCTGGAGCAGATTTTACTGGAACTGCGCCGGGCCGATCTGCTCCGCAGCAAACGCGGACTGGGCGGCGGCTATCAACTCAACCGCAAACCGGCCGAGATTCCGCTGGCCGAGGTCATCCGCATCATCGACGGGCCGTTCGAGCCCATTTCCTGCACCGGGCCGGACCCGGAAAAATTCGGTCACGGCACCTGCGAATGCGGGGCCCCTGGCGGGTGCGGCATCGGACGGACGTTCACGGACCTCCAGCGTCAGGTGAATGCATTTCTGGGGCAGACCACCATCGCCGACGTGATCGCCGGGGAGCACCGCTCCGAACTGTCGTTCGACATCTGACCATCCCGCCGGCGGCGAAATGTCAGGTTGGCAATTTGCGGGGACGGTTTCTATTGCTCCGCATGAACCTGCCGAAGTTGCCTCGTCCCATCGGTCCCCTGCTCGCAATGGGGGGATTTTTTGCTGCCTGTTTGTCCGTGGGGCTTCCCTGGGGAAAAGGGGAGTTGCTGCCCATGATCAATGCCCCCCTGCTCGACGATCAAACGCTCGCCAACTACAACCTGCAGATGCCGGTTTTCATCCGGTGGATTTCCGTGGCCGGGATGGTTTCGGCGCTTCTGGCTTTGGGCCTGCACTGGGCGCGGCTGCCCCTGCTGCTGGCCGGTCTGATGGCGGGCCTTGCCGCAGGGCCGTTCATCGAACTCTGGAATGACCTCAAGGATCTGGATCAAAGCCAGAAGGAACGCAACGAGTCCAGAGGCATGGCCTACGAAAGCCTGTGGAAAAAAGTGACCATCAAGTCCGGAAGCTGGTGCCTGCTGGGCGGGGCGGCGGCAGCTTTGGCAGGTGCCTGGGCGGCGGGAAATCGGAGCAAGGATCGTACGCCCTGAGCGGCGCGGGACGCTGCCGCTTGCGTTTGCGGCACTCCTGCAGAATAAAGAATGCTTCCACCGGAAGAATGGAAAATTCGCGGATGCACATTTGTTCCGTTCCATTAAATTCCTGACCGACGCGTGATTTCCCTAGCAATAACCAGTCAGAAGGGCGGAGTGGGCAAAACGACCGCCGCGGTGAACCTGGCCTACTCGCTGGCCAGGCGCGGCTGGCATGTGCTGCTCATCGACACGGATCCGCAGGGGTCCGTCGGCTTGTCCCTTTCCGAGAAGGCCCGGAAATGTCCGGGATTTTACGATGCGGCCAACTCCGGGGCCCTAGTGCTGCCGATGGTGTTGCCGACCCGCCTGCCGGAACTGGAAATTTTGCCCGCTGGGCAGGCGCACAGTTTTTTCCGGCTGTTGCCCGAGGGAGTGGATGGAGTGGCCACGGTGCGCCGGGTGCTCGACGAAGTGGCGCAGCGGCATTTCGACCTGGTGGTGTTTGACACCCCTGCGGGGCTGACCGGGTTTTCTGGAGATGTGCTGCATGTGGCCGACTTCGCCGTGCTCCCCCAGCAGGCCGAACCCCTGGGGTTGCGGTCCATCCCTCAGATTCTGGAAGCGCTGCGACACCTCCGGCAAAAGGGTGCCCGGATCGAACTGGCCGGCATCCTGCTCACGATGGTGCAGCAGGAATCTCCGGAGGCGCAGCAGATCATCCGCGAGGTGCGCGCCCTGCTGCCTGGCAAGCTGCTGCTCAACACCATGGTGCCGCGGGATCCCGCCTTTCTGAAGGCCAGCAGCGCCGGAGTGCCGCTCGGACTGCTTTACCGCAACCCACCCGCCGCCGCGCTGGTTTTTGATCAACTCGCCGCAGAACTCGAAACCCGAATGCGACTCAACCCACCTGCCGATGAAACGTCCGAATACACTCGCCTCATGGATTGACGCCGAGGCCGTTGCCGGTGCTGTGCGGGAGCTGACTCCCGACTCGGCATCGCTCGCCGAGGAATTTGCCGCCCTGACAGAACCCGAGCCCTCGGCTGCGGTGAAACTTGGGGATTTTCTGACGGCTTCTTCCGAAGGAGACATCCAATCCGTTGCGGCTCCTCCGCCTGCCGTGGAATCAGGGCGCTTGCGACAAACCCTGGAGGAGGTCAAACGCCGCCTCAACACCTGCGGCATGCTGCGTCAGACGGAAGCGACGACCGCCACCGCCGTAACTGGTGCGTCGGCACAGGATCAGGAAAGCCTGCTGACCCGCCGGGGCATTCCGTATTTTACGCCGCCGCTCGGCCCCATGGGGACGCGCATCCGGGCACTCATGGACTATCTGCAAAAACATGTCCCGGCGGATGCCATTTTCATTCTCGACAGCCACGGGTGTCCCGTCTCCGACAATGAGCCCTCGCCCCAGTTGATGGCCACCGCCATCAGCATGTCGGAGGCCGCGCGCCGCGCTGCTCTCCACATGCCGACCACCGCGGACGGCATCCTCCACATGGACCTGGCGCAGGAGGGGAAGCTTTGCGTCATCCACACGGAAACCAAATACGGCCAATTCTGCCTTGGTGTCGTCAGCCCGGAAGTGCTTTCCGCCACCACGGGGGACCGGCTGCGCCGGGCGCTCAAACGCACCGTGGAAACCGACGGCAAATCCCCCACTGGACCGGTGCGCGTTGAGCGCTGGTGAGCCCCCATCCCATTCATCCCTCCCAATCCTAACCAGAACCATGCGGAATTTCAAATCCCTGCTGCCACCTGTCGCCGCCCTCGCCACCCTCGGAAGCATTTTTCTCCTGGCCTTCACCGGCTGCAGATCCTCCGAAAAACAGCGCTCCTGGGAATCCGCCATTGGAGCGACCGGCGGCCCGGCCACCCCTGAACAGATGCTGCGGGAAATCCGGCTGCGGCAGGATTTCATTCCTTCCGGCCGATACGGGCGGGTTAAATACCGGCCCATGTATCCGCGCTTCATCACCATTCACGCCACGGAAAATCCCACCGGCAGCGCCTATGACCACGCCCGGGCGCTGAAAGTCGGCGCCCTGCGCGCCCACAAGCGACGGGGGGGCAATCGGATCGGGTTTCTGGCCTGGCACTTCACCGTACAGGATGACGTGGCCATCCAGCACATCCCCACTCGCGAACAAGGGGAACATGCGGACTTCGACGGAGCGGGCAACAATTACTCCGTCGGCATCGAGATGTGCGAGCACCGCGGCAACAGCGTCCCGCAAACCATCGAACGAACCGCCAAACTGGCTGCCTTTCTCATGTACCAATACAAAATACCACTCAGGAACGTGGTGCCCCATTGGTACTGGCCGCGCCATGGTACCAGCCCGCTGCACAAAAATTGTCCGCACTTTCTGCTCGAAGGCGGACGCCCTGGCCGGAAATGGTCCTGGTTTTTGGGACGGGTCAAAGCCAACTACGATCGGATCGTGGCGGGAAATGTCCCCCGCATCTGAGGCCACCGCACGAAATTTCCTGCGCTGGCACCGCCCTACAACCGGCCTTCCTTTTTGATTTCCAGATAGGTGTTGGCGAGGGCGACGGGGAGGTCGCCGGCAGTTTCGTCCAGCGTCAGGATGCCGTGGTCCCGCAGATCGCGGAACAGTCGGTTGCGGTCCTCCATGTAGAGGTGGGTGGCTGCGCAGGTTAGGGCGTCATCCAGTTTGCCCACCGGGGCCCTGAGTCGTTCGCTGACCTCCTTTTCCCGCAGACTGGCCACCAGGACCACATGCCTGCGTTTCAGCATTTGCAGCGGCACAATGAGGTGGGAGGCGTCTTCGCTGCGGAGGTTTGTCAGGAAAATCACGAGACAGCGGCGCTTCTGGCGGGCCATCAGCCGTTCGGTCGCTTCGTTGAAATCGGTTGGTTCCGGAGTGGTTTGATAGTCGTAGAGGTGGTTCAGCAGCACCGGCATGAGATGCCCTCCTTTGAGTGGAGCCAGCCACCGGTTGGTGCCTCCGAAACCCAGCACGCCCACCGAATCGCCCTGGCGCATGGCAATGTAGGCCAGCAGCAGGATGGCATTTAGGCAGTGGTCGAACTGGGTGAGCGTGCCATCCATGGCGCGCATCCGCCGTCCGCAATCGACGGCAAACAGGATCGTTTGGTCGCGCTGCTGGCGGTATTCCCGGGAAATGAGACTGAGGCGCCGGCTGGTCGCCTTCCAGTCGATCTGGGAGAGAATGTCACCCTCCTGAAAGTCGCGGAGTTGGTGGAATTCCTTGCTGACGCCGGGCCGGTTCAGCGCCAGGATACCCATCTGGGCGGCGCGGTTGTTCATGGCTAGAAGGCTGAAGCGGATGACCGGTTCGTAGTTGGGATACACCTTCACCTCCTGCTCCTCTGCGCAGCGTGCGCTGCGCATCCAGAAGCCGAGGAACGACTGCTGGAGCAGATGCGCACTGGAAAAGCGCTGCGGGCCGCGCTGCAGGGGTTTGATTTTGTAAATGACCCGCAGGACCTTGTGGCGCGGAATCATTCCGGTCCACGGCATGTCCTCCGACTCCACCGTTTCCGGCAGACCGTCAAACAACTGCACCTTGACCGGATGCCAGTGGCGGTGGTGCAGGGAGAGTTCCACTTCCTGCAATTCGCCCACGGCCATGCGGGAGGGTGCCGAGCGTTTTGCCTCCACGTTGGCCGCCGCCAGCAGCACCACCAGATCCACGAGGGCTGCAACACCGAGCAGCACCCCGGTCAGCATCCAGAGCAGAAAGTGGCTCTCAAAAAACGAGGCGCCGAGGCCGATGAACGTCCATCCTCCAATCAACCAGAGCAGCAGGGACGAGGGGCGCATGGCTCAGGTGCCGAACGGTGGGCGATGGGTGCGGGGAAAAATCACGACCGCGGAGCTTCACGTTCCGCTGCACAAGATTCAAGGCGGGAGTTCCTTCCTGCGTTCGGCCATTTCCCGGTTGCAGGGCGGGGGAATTGCGCCGTGGTAGGGGCATGATTCAATGGAACGACACCGCGACTTTTACTGACATCAAGTACCAAACCTCGGGGACGGGGATTGCGAAAATCACGATCAATCGTCCAGAGGTGCGCAATGCTTTTCGCCCGCTGACCGTCCAGGAGTTGCTGCGGGCCTTTGATCTGGCGCATGAGGATGCGGACGTGGGCGTGGTGATTCTGTGTGGCGAGGGGCCGGATGCCTTTTGTTCCGGCGGTGACCAGAAGGTGCGCGGCCATGCTGGCTACGTCGGGCAGGATGGCGTGCCGCGGCTCAACGTGCTCGACCTGCAGAAAAAAATTCGCAGCCTGCCCAAACCCGTGGTGGCGATGGTCGCCGGCTATGCCATTGGCGGCGGCCATGTGCTGCATGTGGTCTGCGACCTGACCATTGCGGCGGAAAATGCGCGCTTCGGACAGACCGGGCCGAAAGTGGGAAGTTTCGACGGCGGCCTGGGGTCCAGCTACCTGGCGCGCATTGTCGGGCAGAAAAAGGCGCGGGAAATCTGGTATCTGTGCCGTCAGTATGACGCGCAGCAGGCCATGGAAATGGGGCTGGTCAATGCCGTGGTGCCGCTGGACCGGCTGGAGGAGGAAACCGTGCAGTGGTGTCAGGAAATGCTGCGCCACAGTCCGCTGGCCCTGCGCTGCCTGAAAGCGGCGCTCAATGCCGACTGCGATGGGCAGATGGGACTGCTGGACCTGGCGGGCAATGCCACTCTGCTCTACTACATGAGCGAAGAGGCGAAGGAGGGGAAGCAGGCGTTTGTGGAAAAACGCCCGCCGGACTTTTCGAAATTCCCCCGCTTTCCCTGACCAATCGCCCGCCGCCGAACGCTTATTTGGCGTCGGCTTGGCGGATCAGCTTGGTGGGGATGAGGATTTCCGGCGGCACGGTTTCGCCCGCGAAGTGTTTGACGATGGCTTCCACGGTCTTGCGTCCGATCTCGTCAGGAAACTGCACCGGGTCGGCGTAAATTTTTCCTTCCCGGATGGCGGCAAGGCCGTCGGGCTGCCCGTCGAATCCAATGATCTTGATGCCGGTTTTCCCCGCTTTTTCCAGGGCGGCGCGGGCTCCGAGAGCCGCAGGATCGTTGATGGCAAAAATGCCGGCGAGGTTTGGGTGGGCATTGATGGCATCCTCCGCAGCCTTGGCACCGGGTTCCCGGGATCCGTTGCAGGGCAGTTCGGCGGCAATGGTGATTTTGCCTGGTGCACTGCCGGCGTTGTGTTCCGAGAGCACTTCCTTGAATCCTTTGACCCGCAGCACGCAGGATTCCACGGAATCATACGTCAGCACCGCGATGGATCCGCCCGCGGGGCCGAGGGCTTCGATCATGCCGCGGGCAGCCTCCTTGCCGCCGCCGTAGTTGTCCGTGGCAATGTGGCTGACCACCTTGGCCTCCGCATCAAAGCAGGCGATGTCCGCGGTGAACACCGGAATGCCGGCGACATTGGCTTCGCGGATGGCGGAGCCGATGGCACGGGAATCGCACGGTGTCAGGACGATGGCGGCGCATTTTCGGGTGATGAAGTCCTTCACCTGGCTGGCCTGTTTCTGGGAGTCGTTTTCGCCGGAAACCATGATCACCTCGTAGCCGTGCCTGGCAGCTTCGTCCTTCATGGTGTCGGAAATGGTGACAAAAAACGGGTTGGTGGCGGTGAGCACGGAAAGGCCGATGGCTCCTCGCGCCGGAGTGGAGCCAGCAGCAGGGCCAACGGAATCTTTTTTGCATCCCGTGAGGAATGCAGCGGCGGCGAGCAGGGTCAGGATGGTTTTCATGCGACAAAGAGGTTGGAGGAGCGTTTGCGGGCCGGACCGAAGCGGTCCACCAGCACTGCGGCCAGAATGACCAGGCCAATGACAATGCGGCGGTTGTATTCGTCAACCTGCAGCATGTTCAGACCATTTTCGAGCACCGCGATGATGAATGCCCCGATGAGCGTGCCAAAAACCGTGCCGCGTCCGCCGGAAAGGGAAGTGCCCCCCACCACCGCGGCGGCGATGGCCTGCAGTTCATAGCCTTCCCCGTATTTGGGATCGCCGCTGAGCAGTTGGGAACACAGCGCCACCCCCGCCAGTCCGGCCAGAAGTCCAGCGGTCAGGAAAACCTGGAATCGCGTGCCTGCCAGGGAAATGCCGGAGAATTGGGCGGCGCGGTGATTTGCCCCCAGAGCGTAAATGTGCCGTCCGCGAACCGTTCGAGTCATGAAAACATGTGCCACCACGTAAAGGCCCAGCATGAGCAGCGTCATGTTCGGCAGTCCCAGGGTGAATTTCCGCCCCAGAACGCCAAAACTTTCCGGCATGCGGCTGATGGACTGGCCGTCGCCAATCTTGAAGGAAAGTCCGCGCGCCACCTGCATCATGGCCAGGGTGGCAATGAACGAGGGCACCCGGCACAGCGCCACCAAACCGCCGTTGAGCGCGCCGGCCAAGGCGCCGATGCCCACGCCGCCTGCCGCTGCAAGGAGCAGGCTTCCCGTGCTGGCCGCAGTCCCGCCGCCCACATGGGCGATGAGCCACGCCGTGGTCATCGCCGACAGGGCCACCACGCTGCCGACGGAAAGGTCAATGCCCGCGGTGAGAATCACCAGAGTCATCCCCACGGCCAGAATGGCAATGATCGCAATCTGGCTGGAAATGTTGCGCAGGTTTTCGAATTTCAGAAAGTTAGGAAACCGGTAGGTCCGCGGGGTGCGTACCCGGTCGCGCACCGGATCAAACACCAGCCAGGCGGCTGCGGCTGCGGAGGCGGCGATGGCTTCCGGCTGCGCCTCCAGGGCGGATTTCGCCGCCGCGGCATTGCGCACCACGGTCACGGTGTGGCCGGACGGCGCCCGCGACAGCATTTCCCTGACAAATTCTTCATCCGCCGGACCTTCCCCTGCTGCCAGCAGGAGCGGGCCTGGCGGAGCGGCATCCAGCCAGGAAAACAACTGCTGGGCGCCGGCGCGTCCTTCCGCGGGCTGGTCGGCGACGGTGGCGATGCTGAAAAATGCCGCCAGGGCTGCAAGCACCAGCAGCATCCCGCTGCGCGAGAGGAGAACCCGGAGGCGTTCGGATGGGATCATCGCTGGCTCTTTTGCAGGGCGCTGCCTGCATTGACAAGCACGAATCCAGCCACGCATGAAATTTCGTCATCAGTCCCTGCGGAGAACCCGGTGACCGCAGTCCGTTCCTTCTGGCATCCCGGTCGCCTGCCATTGAAGTTCGACCAACAGCACCCCCTCGGCGCACCAAGGAGCAGACGTTCCCTGCTACCAGGCTTGCATGACGGCGGGATTGCTTACAGGTGTGGCATTTTCCGTCCGGAAGGAGATTATTCCTCCTGATTAAAGAGAAACTGCAGGTCAGAAAGCTGGAGATTCGAAGAGAAGCTTTCCTCGCCAAGAACGCCGGTGAACAGCATTTGTTTCTGCTGCTGCAGGCGGCGGATTTTTTCCTCGACGCTGTTGCGGATGAGCAGGCGGTAGGCAATGACGGGGTTCGTCTGGCCGATCCGGTGGGTCCGGTCGATGGCCTGATTTTCCACCGCCGGATTCCACCACGGATCGTAAAGAATCACGTAACTGGCCGCGGTCAGGTTCAAGCCGCTTCCCCCGGCCTTCAGGCTGAGCAGAAACACGGTTGGATCCTTGGTGGTTTGAAATCCTTCGACGATGGCACCGCGGTCCTTGCTCTGGCCGGTCAGAATGCAATGCGGGCGGTCCTCTTCCACCAGGCGTTTCTGGATGATCTCCAGCATGGAAACAAACTGGGAAAAAACCAGACACTTGTGCCCTTCGTCGCGGAGCTGGTCCAGGAGATAGAACAGCGCGGTCATTTTGGCGCTGGTCGAGTCGTCCTTGGTGGGATCCAGCAGCGCGGGGTGGCAGCAGATTTGCCGCAGCCGCATGAGCCCCTGAAGCACCACGAAGCTGTTTTTGCGCAGGGCGGCATCCGATTCAAACCCCAGCAGCAGCCGCTGCATTCGGCCCAGTTCGGCCTGGTACATCTCCTCCTGGGCGTCTTCCATCTTGCTGATGACGTCCTCCTCGGTGCGCGGGGGGAGGTCCAGCGCCACCTGGCCCTTGGTTCGCCGCAGAATGAACGGGCGCAGCCGCGCCGACAGCCGGATTTGCGCCTGCGGGTCCTTGCGGCGGTCGAAGCGGTCTCGGAACGATTTGCGGTTCCCCAGCACTCCGGGCATGGCGAAGGCCATGAGCGACCACACGTCCAGCAGCCGGTTTTCAATGGGAGTGCCCGAGAGAACCAGCCGGTGTTCCGCCTTGAGTTCCCGCGCGGCCCGGGCGGCCATGCTGTCAGGATTCTTGATCTGCTGGCCTTCGTCCAGAATGGCGTTGAGCCACTGGACCTCCTTGAGTTTCTCCACGTTCACCCGCAGCTGGCTGTAATTCATCACCAGCACGTCCACGTCCCGTCCCAGCACGGCGATGTCCAGATCCTCCTTGTTGCGGATGACCTGGACCCGGAGGTGCGGAGCCCATTTCCGGCACTCGTTGGCCCACACATCGAGGACGGATTTCGGGGCCACCACCAGGGCCGGAGGCACGGAGACCAGCTCCACCTTGTCGGCGTTGAGTTCCTTCCAGCGGGACCGCAGCCAGAGCAGCCAGGTGAGGCTTTGAGCAGTTTTCCCCAGGCCCATGTCGTCGGCCAGCAGGCCGCCAAACCGGTTGGATGTCAGATAGGCCAGAAAGTGGAAACCTTCGATTTGATAGGGGCGCAGCGCCAGTTTGAGTTCCGGCGGCACGGCGGGACGCACCTGCAGCTTCAGTGAATTGGCCCGGCTGCAAATGCGTTCCCAGGCGCGTTCGTCGAAGATCTCCTTCGCTCCCGGGTCTGCCAGCTGCAGGGTGTGCACGCGGTGGGATTCCCCGCTGAGGTCATACACGTCCAGGCCCAGACGTGCAATGGACGCCTGCTGTTCCTCCGTTAGGGTCAGGCTGAGGCGCATCCATTTCCCATCCGGCATCCTGACATATCCCCCGCGGGCGGACACCAGCTCCCGGATCTGCGTCCGGGAAAGATCCAGGCCCCGGACATCGACGAGGATTTTCAGGTCGAACCAGTCGATTTCCTCCGACTCCGCCAGCTCAAATCGCACGGTGGCCTGCACGGGGTCGCTGCGCAGGCTGGTCAGGTCCTGGTCCAGAGTGACGATGGCATCAGCGGGCAGGGCGGCCAGCCAGGCGGTGAATTTTTCTGGAAACGTCCTGACAACTCTGGTGCGGAAGCATTTTTGCGGGCCGTCCCAGCAGAAGGCCATTTCCTCCAGCAGTTTCGGGAGGGTTCGCAATTTGGAGCGGTCAACCACGGCCAGTTTGCCGGGGGGCAGTGGTTGGTTTTCCACGATCCGCCACGCATCCTTTTCCAGAAGCTCAACGCGAGTGCCCGCGTGGTCCCGTGCGCTGATTTCGGCAAGCACCACTTCGTTGTCAGCGCTGCCGCGTTTCGCCAGTCGGAAGGAAAAATGGGGTAGCAGGCAAACCTCCGTGGCCATGAGGCGGAGCGCTTCCGGCGGTTCTGCGCCCAGCCGGAGCAGGAACTGCAGGCCCTGTTCAGTCTCCAGAATGCGGCTGGGCACTTCGACCCGCGGGGGCACCTCCACGCTGTCAGTCCAGGCCGGTGGCCCGCGGAACACGGCATCATCGGACAAGTAGAGCGTCTCTGCTCCCGGCAGCACGGCCAGATCGTATGGGACCGGCTCTCCGTCCGGCATGAGAAGTTGCAGGACGTAATGTCCCGTGGCGGCGGCACCGTTTTCGGAAGCGGTGCAGTGCCAGCGGAGCGGATCCACGGCACGGTGAAACGGAACTTCGTCCAATGTGATCACAATTGGCACCAGTGTTTGCTGACGAAAGATGGAGCCCAGCAGCGCTGCCGCTCCCGGAGCGTCCAAGCGCAGGGAAGCCACCGGGGGCTCCCCCTCATGTCCGTAGTCCGTCCACAGCGTCCACAGCAGATGGGAAACGGCATCAAGGCGCCATTCGCCGCTGGCAATCAGGTTGGCCAGGCGCAGTGCCTCGACATCGTTGGGGATGGATTCAAAGGTGCCGCTGGCATTGCGGAATTGCAGACGCGCTTCCCGGGTGGTGACCCTCAGGCGCAGTTGCGCCGGATGTGGCATCACTTCCGGTTTCGTCAGCAAATGTTCCAGCCGACCCATCCAGAACTCCGCCTCCCGCTCCTGCTCCCAGGTGGAAAGCTTTTCCTTGGTCGCCTCCTTGTCGGTGATGACGGCCATGAAAGCAGGGAAGGCGAGTTTCTTTTTCTCGAAGGCGCTGGCGATGTAGTTCCAGAACTCAATGATGTTGGCGGGAGGTTCGGGCCACAGGGTGATGGGCTCGAACCCCTCAACTGGCCATTTGGAGTTCAAACGCACCAGGTCGGTGTCGTGGATGGCATCCTCCAGCGTGTATTTTTTGTAGCGCCGTTCCAGTTTTTCCACATAGCGGTCCTCGTCGGGATTCAGCCCTCGCCCCAGTTTTTCCTCCAGCATGGCAGTGAGCGAAAGGTTGTCCACCTCATTGGGAGAATCCGGCAGAGCCTCGCCGCGGTCCACCCGCTCCAGCATGGCCGCGCAGACCACTGCCGGATGTTCCGGCTCCGGGCCGCGCAGCGTGTATTCCCATCCGTGCTTTTCCTTGCGGAAGGTCACCCGGTAAACATCCGCACCATCTTCGATGCGCGCCTGAACAAACTGGGGACCGCCGAAAATCTGCTTGATCGCTCCCTGTTGGCGCAACCGTTCGGCCTCCTTGTGGATGGTGTCAGGAAATCTCGCTAGAAAATGTTGTACGGCGCGGTCAAATTCCATCGGTTGAGGCAGGGGGTGGGAAATCGCGGAGCGCAATGTAAGCCATTTCCGGCGGTCGCAATCGGCGAATCACAGGAATTTTTTTCCCGCCTCAAGGGAAGCCGGACCGGTGTGCCGTCGCAGCCGATCCGTGAAGGACCGGCATCAGTGCGGCGGGTGTTTTGACTTCGATCCGCATCCGCAGCCACCGCTGCAGCCGCCGCCGCCGCGTTTGTTGCGGGCCATTCTCCAGGCGAAGCAAACGAGGGTGATCAGGATGACGGCGGCTGCCGCCAGAGTTTGAGCGGTTTCAGACATGGGAATCAGGAGATGCGGCTGCCTATCTGGTAAACCAGCAGCGCCAGAAGATAGGCGGTGCCGGTCATGTAGCCGAGCTGAAAAAGCGGCCATTTCCAGCCTCCAGTCTCGCGCCGCACCACGGCGATGGTGCTCAGGCACTGCATGGCGAAGACATAAAACACCATCAGGCTCAGACAGACAGCGGGAGTATAGATGAGGCGTCCGTCCGGCCACCTTTCATCCCGCAGGCGGGTGATCAGATGGCCCATGTTTTCATCATCCTCGGCCTCGACGGCGTAAATGACGGACATGCTGCTGACGAAGACCTCCCGTGCGGCAAAACTAGAAACCAGGCCGATGCCGATTTTCCAGTCATAGCCGAGGGGCTTGATGACCGGCTCGATGAGGTGGCCCAGTCTGCCGGCAACGCTGGTGGCGAGCTGTTCGGATTTGGGGGCATCCGCATCCGACTTGGGAAAGGTGGAGGCGGCCCAGAGCAGGATGGACAAGCCGAGAATCACCGTGCCGGCGCGGCGGACAAACATCCAGGTGCGGTTGAGCATTTGCTGCACCACCGTGACCAGCGACGGCCTTTTGTAAGTGGGCAGCTCCAGGATCAGCGGGGAGGTGGCGCCGGGCATCAGTTTTTTCTTGAACAGCCAGGCAAAGAAAAATGCACCGAGGGTGCCGAGAACATACATGGAAAGCATGATCAGCGCCTTGGGCACTGCGGGCACGGTTTCTGAGGAAAAAAGCGCGGCGATCAGCAGGGTGTAAACGGGAAGCCGCGCCGAACAGCTCGCCAGGGGCACCACAAGAATGGTGATGAGGCGGTCTTTCGGGTTGTCGATGGTCCGCGCAGCCATGACCCCGGGCACCGCACAGGCATACGAACTGAGCAGGGGCAGAAAGCTTTTTCCGTTCAGTCCCACCTTGCCCATGAGCCGGTCCATGATGAAGGCCACCCGGGCCATGTAGCCCGTGTCCTCCAGCAGCCCGATAAAGAAAAACAGAATGAGAATCTGCGGCAAAAACACGATGACTCCGTTGACTCCGGCCAGGGCTCCATCGATGAGCAGATCCCTGAAATCGCCCGGGCTCATCATTCCTCCAATCCAGACGCTGAGTTTTTGGAATCCTGCATCGATCCATCCCATCGGCCCCTCGGCGACGCTGAAAATGAGGTAGAAGAGTCCGCCCAGCACCAGCAGCAGGGAAACCCACCCCCAGATGCGGTGCAGGACCACAGAATCGATGCGGTCGGTCAGCGTGCGGGTGTCTTCGTCGGGACGGTGGATGACTCCGGCGCAGAGTGCGTGGATGGCGTCGTAACGGTCCGCCACCAGCGTGTCTTCCCAGCCGGGGAAAGCGGCGTTCAACGAGGTGCGGGCCTGTTCCAAGGCGGCGGCATCCTTGTCGCTCAAGCCGGTGTTGGTGGGATCGTGTCCGGAGAGCAGATAAAGCGGTTTGAGCAGCGAGGCATTCGGACTGACCACCCCGGCTTTCGTTAGTTCATCGCGGCTGCGCAAAAGCGCCTCCTCAAGGCGCGGTGGAATGACTTTGGCAAAATTCTTCGGCGCCGCCAGTTCCACACGACTCATGGTGACCTTCAATTCGGTCAGACCTTTCTTCGTGCTGGCCACCATGGGGACGACCGGACAGCCGAGTTTTTCGGAGAGTTCCGCCGGCACCAGGCGGATGCCCTTCTTTTCCGCCAGATCCGCCATGTTCAGAACCAGAATAATCGGCAGATTCAATTCCACGATCTGGGAAACCAGATAGAGATTGCGCTCCAGATTGCTCGCATCCACAACGCAGATAACCCGGTCCGGTCGGGGCGTGTCCGCCCGCCGCCCCAACAGGACATCCCGCAGCACCGCTTCATCCGGAGAGCGGGCATTCAGACTGTACGCTCCCGGCAGGTCGATGACCTTCAGCCGCAGTCCATGCTGAGAAAACAGTTCGCCTTCCTTTTTCTCAACCGTCACTCCAGGGTAGTTGCCCACCTTCTGCTTCAATCCCGTGAGCGCATTGAAAAGGGTGGTTTTGCCGCAGTTGGGGTTGCCAACCAGTGCATACACAAGCCCTTCTTCACTCTGTCGGACGGGGGAGGGGGAATCCATGAAGTGTTGCTCAGGCGGGTTCTATTTCGATGAGTTCTGCCTCCCGTTTGCGCAGCGACAACAGGGCGCCGCGGATGGAAATCTCGATGGGATCACCCAGAGGCGCCCGCCTGATGAGCACCAGTTTCGTTCCCGGCAGCAATCCCATTTCCCGCAGCCGGGTCATGCCTGCGTCTCCTGCCGGCAGACGCACAATGCGTGCCGACTGTCCGGTTTCCAACTCTGCCAGCATTCTCACCGGATCCATGCGGGTCTCAACCTTCCTTCACCAGGATGGAACCAGCCATTTGCGGGTTCAGACACACCCGTGATCCGCACACCTGGCAGATCACCGCGCCGCTCTTCTGGACGATTTTCACTTCTGCCGTCTCACAAAATCCCATTTCCCTCAGCCGCTGGCACGTCGCCTCCATCCCATGCAGACGGAAGACGCGCAGCTTCTTTCCCGCCGGAGCGTCGGAAAGTTTCAGGCAGTCGAATTCTTCGCTCTGAAATGACATAATGCAGTTCGATGAGACTGAATCTCAATAGATGCTCCAATAAAGGGGCCAAGGGATCAAATGCAACCGATATTTGCCGGAGAGCGGGGCAAACGGTTCACGGAATTGTCCTGAAGCAAAAAAGATGGTGGGCAGAGGTGGATTCGAACCACCGTAGGCGTAAGCCAGCAGATTTACAGTCTGCCCCCTTTAGCCACTCGGGCATCTACCCATCGGATGTTCAGCGAACGGTGGCGAATATGGGAGTCGGCGGGGATTTGCAAGGGGATTTGCAGAAATTGTTCGCGAACGTTTCATTTCGTGCCGTCTCAAATTGCCCGGCCCCCTCCGGTCTAATGCGGCGAGCTTCCATCCGTTTATCAAAAATCACGGAAATCAAAACAATTTCGCTTGATTAACCAAAGTAATTATAGAGATTATCGTATTTCAAACCAATTTGAATTATGATCGATATCAATGCACCCGAAAGCGGAATGGGACCGAGAGCCGGAAACCTATATGGAGCGGGCGGACCCGGGCCGGCGGAAAGCCCCCTGGCTGACACGCAGAAGCTTGCGCAGGAAATCAATGCGATGGAAGCGGTGCGGGAATTGTTGTTGGGCACGCGCATGGGTGAACTGCAGGAGCGGATCCGGAAGGCGGAGGAATCCCTGACGCAGCGAGTGGAGAAAGCGGAAACCATCCTGGGTGAGCGAGCGGCGGCCTTGGAAGCAGGCCTCCGAAGGGAAGCGGTCCGGATGGAAACCGGGATGGTGCAGGCGCTCTCGGCGGAAGCCACTGCGAGGGAACTGATGAAGGGAGAAAACGGAAATCGATTCAGCGAATGCGAGGCGCGATTGATTGAAGTAAAAAGAGAGCTTGATACCTTGATTGTCAGGCAGCAACAGGATGTTTTTATGTTGCGAAAGGAACTGCTGGATCTTGGAAGAAATCTGTCCTCGGAACTGGCTCGAATGCGCACGACAATGCCAACGGTGGAAGGTTTGACCGAGCTGTTCCGCCAGGCCTCTGAGCGGATGCGCGGCGCGATGAAACCGGCGGAGGTGCCACCTGCCAGGGAGGCGACACCGGTGCTGCGTCCGCTGGTGCTCCCGGCATGATTTTGAAATCGTCGTATTGGGGATGCCATGACCTTTCGACTGACAGGGGTGGAAACCGAAACTCCCGGAAGGGAGCACTCAGGAGGCGATTTCGACCTGCTGCGCAGCCTGGTGGTTGGGCAGGAGCAGGTGAGCATCCGGAAACTGGAGAAACGGCTGGAAAACCTGGAGCATCTGCTGCGGGAACAGCACCAGCGAATGGTCCAGGTGTTGCTCGACCAGAAGGACGATTTTTTGCTCAATGCCGGTCCGGCCGCGCTGGATTGGCTTCGGCAACTGGAGCATCGGGAGGACGCGCCGTGGGAGGAAGTGGGCGCGGCGTTGGCCGCTCCGGTGGAGGAAGGAGTCAAGCACCGGATGGCGCAGCATCCCGAGGCGCTGGGACGGCTTTTTTCTTCCGTTTTCCTTCAGTCGGCAAAGACATCCGTCGCGGAACTCGGCACCCGCATCATTCAACGATTCGACTCGCTGCTGCACCGGCTCATGCCGGTTCGCGCGCTGTGGTGGCGCCTGGTCGCCTCCAGCAGGGGCATTCCCTATGAGGACCTCGTGTTCCAGAAGACCTGCCGCTTTGTGGTCGAAACGGCCCAACTGCTGGATTACAGCGGCAGCATGGTCCTGATGGCGGCGGTCAATCCTGAGGCTTTGCACCACGCCCGTCCGATCAGGGCGAAAGCGGACTTTTCAAAGAAATCGCTCCAGATCACCGGCGACTATTTTTCCTTGCGATTGCGTGCCAATGGTAGCGTCAGGCCTGAAGTCCAGCAACATGCCGCTGCGGTGCTGCGGATGATCGAGGAGCAATTCGGCCAGGAGCCGGACATGCGCGATCTGCGTCCAGCCGAGAGCGCGGAATTGCAGCGGTTGCTGCGCGAAGTGTTGGTCGAGTCTGCTCCGCCGCGGAAATTTTGCTGGTTTGCGGGACTTGCCGCTGCGGCTGTCGTCACCGCCCTGGGCGTCTGGGGCGGAGCCATGCTGAAACAAGGGATGCGGGAGCGCCAGTTGGTGGCAGCGTTGCGCCAGCAGCCGGGCATTGTCGTCTCCAGCACGGAACACCTCGGTGGAAAACTGGTCATTTACGGCTTGCGGGACCCGCTGGCTGCGGACCCGGCATCCTTCCTCCCCGCATCCAGGCTGACTACCGATTCTGTTCGCTTTGAACTGGCTCCCTATCATTCGATCGGCACCGCATTCGAGATGCAGCGGCAGGCGGAGCAGCGGACGCCCGACTCGGCCGGTGCTCCTCGGCTCACCGTGCAGCCCCCGCAGTAGGCTGTGCGGCGCAAACCTCAGCAGACCTCGGCCACGGCGCTTTCCAGTGAGGCCGCAGCCGCAGCCAGCGCGGCCTGACAGGCTTCCCGCATGGCGGGGTTTGGCGAGAGCACTCCCTCCGGACTCACAACGTCGTCCAGCGCCGTGTGCAGTGCGCTCAGATCCAGTTGCACCAGGGCACTGTGCAGTTGGTGGCGCAGGCGACGAACGGCTGCCGCATCGTGCTTGGAAAAGGCAGCCGCGAGGGCCGCTTCATGCTGGCGGAATTCCCTGGCCAAGGCTTCGAGCACCCGTTGCACCCGTTCCGGCTGCCCTGGGAATACCGCAAACAGCCGTTTTCTTGGAGACTCGGCTGGTTCCAGCGGGGCGATTTCCGCCACCTTCTCCGACGGCTCCGCGGAAATCATGTGAGGGGAAAAATGCCGCTGCATCAGATCGTGAAGGCGCACGGGATCGATGGGCTTGAGCACTACGCCGGAAATGCCTGCGGCGGCACATTCGCCCGCCACCGTTGCTCCCGCCTGGGCCGTTACTGCCAGCATGGGGAGCGCGGGATGCCGCTGCCGGATTCTGGCAGCCAGTTCGATGCCGGTCATGTCAGGCAATTGGAGGTCCACCAATGCCAATTCGGGCAGGTTCCTGTCCAGCCGGTCCAGCGCTTCGGCACCCGTTTCTGCGAAGTCGAGCACCGCACCCGTTTCCTCCAGCAGGGCGCTCATCACTTCGCGGTTGGAGGCCACATCTTCGATGTAAAGCACCCGGCGGCCGCGGAAATCAGGAACGGAAGCCTGCATCGCCCCCGAGGGTTCCGCCAGCACCGTTCCTGCGGAGGGAAGCGGCAGGGTGACCGTAAAGCGCGATCCCTCGCCCGGCCTGCTCCAGAGGGAAACCGAGCCCCCCTGCATCTCCACCAACGTTCGGGCAATGCTCAGGCCGAGTCCGGTGCCGTCGAATTTGCGCCCCCCGGGCGTGCGCACCTGCTCGAAGGGAGCGAACACCCTCGCCTGTTCACTCTCCGGAATGCCAATGCCGGTGTCCTCAATCACAAAACACACCTGGCCGCTGTCGGCAGCGTTCACGCTCAGCCAGACCCGCCCGTGGTCGGTAAACTTGATCGCATTGCTGACCAGGTTGTTCAGAATCTGGGTCAGCCGCACGGCATCACCGGTCACCATGACCGGCAGATTCGGCGCCAGGGACACCCCAAAGGTCAGGCCTTTCTGGAGTGCGGAGGATTTCAGCGGCAGCGCCAGATTGTTGAGCAATTCGGCCAATGAGAAGGAATTGCGGACAAAATCAATGCGGCCTGCCTTCAGTTTCGTGTAGTCGAGGGCATCGTTGACCAGCGCCAGCAGATTGGCGGCGGCGGCTTTCAAGGACCGCAACACCGGCTGCTGGTGGGCGGCGGGCTGGTTGCGCTCCAGAACATGGATCAGCCCCGTGACGGAATTCATCGGTGTGCGGATTTCATGGCTCATGACTGCGAGGAATTCCTCCTTGGTGCGCGTGGCATCCTCCGCTTCCGCCTTCGCCGCTTCCAGCCGCTGCACCTGCTCGCGCACTTTTGCCGCCATGTCGCGGAAGGAGGCGGAAAGCCTCCCCAGTTCATCCTCGCCAGGCGGCGGCAGGTGGGCTACATCTGCACCGGCTTCATACCGACGGATGGCTGCGGTGACACCGTGGAGACGCGAGGCCAGCCACCGGCCAAAAAACAGCGCTGCGGCAAAGCCCGCCACGGCCGCCAGCGCCGTAAACAGCACGGCCTCATTCCGCGCCCGGCGCAGTCCGCCCAGCCAGGCCTTGGCTGGTGCGCTTACCACCAGCCGCAGGCTCCTCCCGGAGGATTCTGTCAGGGGGAAATGCGAGGCCAGCGCCAGTTCCCCCTCGGTTCCATTTGCCAGCCATGCCGTCTGCGACAGACGCGGCTCCATCGCTTCCGGACGATCTTTCGCCAGACTGTAGCCGGTGCGCAAATCCGTCCCGAAGCGCCGTGCGGCATCCGGATGGATCAGATAGTCACCCTGCAGCGTGGCGAGCATCAGTTCCACGCCGGAAGTGGTCAGGGTCTTCATTTCCTCAAACAGCCCTCGCAGGTCCACGTTGATGATCACAATGCCAAACAGCCTCCCGTCCTCCGTCCGCACTTGTCTGGCTGCCCGCAGCGTGGGGATGTGCGGTTCGGTGATCAGGCCGAAATCTTGGTTCAGATTGATGTCACTCAACTGTACGGTATCCGTCGGCCCCTGCACAGCTTCCTGGAAATAGTCCCGGTCTCCCTTGACCTGCATGCGTTCCGGAGGTGACACTTCGATTCCATTTTCGGTGCGGTCCAGCCGCACCACTTCCTTGCCGTTGTTTGCCATTCCGATGAGCCGCACCTGAAAATAATGCACCTTGCCCTGCAGGAGCGCATGGAAGTCCTGTTCCACCAGGCCACGCCAGTGGTCTTCCTCCGGTTGGTGCGACTGCTGGACAAATTTGCGCACCATCGGCGTATTCGAAAGGTAACTGACATCCTGGGTCACATCCGACATGGCCGCCTGCAGCTTGACCCGGAGCATCCGGGCATCATGCCGCAGATTCTCCTCCCAGGTGGTCACCAGCGACTGCTGCCCGCCGCGGTAAACAAGATAGCCGAACAGCGCCACCAGCCCAGCCACTAACAGCGCCCACAGGCCAACCAGCCGCGTCACCAGCGACGAGCGCCAGTGGACGTCCCCGGACGCATCCTGCTTCTGATCGGCTTTCCTCATGTCCGGCACGATACACCAGCCCTCCGGTCCTGGAACAAAAAGTGCTTCGTCCTGACGCTGCCGCACCCCCACGCCCGCTCAGACAACGGATTCGGGCAGTTCACGCTTCCTTGTCGCCGCCGAGCCGGGCTGCCAGCCACTTGCGGATTTCCTGCTGGGCGCGGAATTTTTTTTTGCCGCGGCCGGGACTGTAGCGGTTCGCCAGCGTGCGGTCCAGGACCCGGGCCTTCTGGTTGTCGCGCCACTGGATTTCCAGATACTCGCGCAATTCCCCCTGGAGTTTTTTGTCATAGATGGGGCAGAGGATTTCGAAACGACTGTCGAAATTGCGCGGCAGGAAGTCTGCGGAACTGAGAAAAATTTTCGGCTGTCCGCCGTTGGCGAAACTGAAGATGCGGGAGTGTTCCAGCCTGCGGTCCACGATGCTGATGGCCTCGATGTTGCAGGGATGGGTGGCGTCGCCGGTGACTACGCTGAACATGCTGCGGGCGATGATCCGGATTTTCACCCCGGCCTCCGCGGCCTTGCCGAGTTGGCGGACCATTTCCAGGTCGGAGAGGTTGTTGAGTTTGAGGAGGATTTCCGCCGGGCGGCCTTTCTGGGCGTTGACCATTTCATTCTGAATCCAGAACTTGATGGCATGGCGGAGGTGAAAGGGGGAGGCCACCAGGTAGTTCAGGCGGGGAGCCTGGTAGGTGTTCGTGAAGAATGTGAAAATTTGCGCCAGGTCCTTCCCAATGCCCTGATCCGAGGTCATGAACAGGTGGTCGGTGTAGAGGGTGGCGGTGTCCTCGTTGAAGTTTCCCGTGCCGATCACGCTGTAGAAGGCCGGCTCGCCTCCTTCCATCCGGGTGATCAGGCAGAGCTTGGCATGCACTTTGAGGTTGAGAACGCCCAGAATGACCTTGATGCCTGCTTCCTGGTAATGGCTGGCCCAGTCGATGTTGTTTCTTTCGTCGAAGCGGGCATGCGGTTCGACGAGCATGGTGACATCCTTCCCATTGCGCACCGCGGCGACCAGCGCCTTGGCCACGCAGGAGTGGCGGGCCACGCGGTACTGGGTCATGTGGATGCTCTGCACCAGCGGGTCGAGACTGGCCTCGCGCAGGAGGTCCAGAAAATTCGTGAAGGAATGATAGGGAAGGTGCAGCAGCAGGTCGTGCTTCTGGATGACACGCAGCAGGCTTTTGCCGGGCTTGTTCAACCGGGGGTGGGGAAGGGGCGGCTCCGGCGGATCGCTGTCCTTAGCTCCGCAGAGCTTTGGGAATTGCAGCAGGTCCTTGCGGTTGTGGTAACGGGCGCCGGGGAACAGGGTGTCTTCCTCCTTGAGCTTGAGTTTGGAAAGCAGCAGCCGCAGGAAATCGCGCGGCAGGGCCTTGTCGTAGTTCATGCGCACCGCGGCGCCGGTTTCCCGGGCCTTGAGCCCCTCGGCGATTTTGTCGTGCAGGCTCGCGGTGATGTCGTCGTCAAATTCCATTTCCGCATCGCGGGTGAATTTGACCGCCCAAGCTTCAAACCGATCATAGGGCAAGCCGGCAAACAGCGTGGACAAGCCGAAGCGGATGATGTCGTCGAGATACATCACCAGGTTTTTTTTCTTGTGCTGGGGCAGCACAACAAAACGGGGCAGCTCGCCGCTGGGAATTTCAATCAGCGCATGGGTGCTGCGGATGCTGTTTTCCGACTGGCTGAGGCGCACCGCCAGATACATCGGATGATCGCGCAGGTCGGAAAGGCGGCTGTAGTGCCGGATGAGCGTCGGCATGATGCGCGGGCGCACCCTGGTCTGGAAAAAATTCATGAGCCAGCCGCGCAGTTCCCGGGGCACCTGAGTTTCATCGATCACCCGCACGCCCCGCTTTTTCAGACTGTGCAGAACCTGCTCGTAAACGGCGTTGAACTCGCCGGCCTCGGTTCGCACGATGCGCTTGACCTGTTGCAGCGTGCGCCGCGGGTCCGGGAGGTTGAGTTTCTGCAGGTTTTTGCCCAGCAGGGTCAGGCGCTTCAGCGTGGCCACCCGGACGCGAAAGAATTCATCCAGGTTGGAACTGTAGATCCCCAGAAACTTGATGCGTTCCTGAAGCGGCACCGACGGGTCTGCCGCCTCCTGAAGCACGCGGGAGTTGAAGGCAAGCCAACTGGCTTCCTTGCTGCGGAACGGGACTCCATCAACGTGGTCAAATTGCATGACAGGACCATCCTACCGTGGGAAGCGAACCGGGGAGCGCAACCGCCTTTGTCCAAAATCTGACCCGAACCAGTCGCTGGTATCACAATTTGACAGGGAAATGCAAAGAACTGGCGGCAAATGCCAGGCAGGTGCATCGCGCCTACCAGTCCACTTGCTTTCCTCCGGATTTCGTGCCATCTCATAACAAAATCCCGCCGCCACCTCCGCTCTCCGCTCTCCGCTCTCTGTCTTCTGTCTTCTGTCTTCCCTGACGCCGGTATTGCGGGCGGATGATGGGTTCTCCGCACGGATGGAGACCACGTCGGACGGTGATGTTTTTCTGGTCTGGCCGACGCAGTTTGCCCGGCATTTTGCCATTGAGCAATCCAGCGATCTCGCTGCTTGGGCGGCACAGCCGGAAACACATTTGGGCACCGGTGCCGATGCTCGGCGTTATCTGTTTTCCCTCACCCCGCCGCCGCAGGGCGTTTCCGGTCCGTGGACGCCGCCGAATCCAGACACCGTGCGCCAGCATTTCAGCCTCTCGTTTTTCCCAAACGGCCAGACCCTCATTTCCTGGACCCAGGACGGAAATTCCCACCGCGCCGTGGTCAGCGACGACTGGAGCACCGTCACCGTCGGCGACCAACCGCTTCCCTTTCCGGCGCTCATGTGGTATGCGGACGCCAACAGTTCCCCACCCGTGAATTTCGATTTCTTCACCTGGAACCTGCCGTATCAAACGTTTTACGCCAGCTACGTGCCTGATGAACTGCCCCAGGAAGCACAGGACCGGCTCAATCTCCTGCTGGGAAAAAAGGAAGCCATCAGGAACCACGCCGCAGAGGTCATTCCCCAAAGTCTCAGCCGCCCGCCAGACCCGCCGCTGCCGCCTGGGGTCAACCAGCGCCGCTTCATCCGCATCGTGGAAACGCGGCCCGATAGCGACGCCGACGGCCTCTTCGACGACGAGGAAATGCGCGACTACCTCACCGATCCCTGGCTCTGGGACAGCGACGACGACGGCTACACCGACCTTGACGAAATCAACGCCGGCACCGACCCGGCAGATGCCGAGAGCAAGCCAGGCAGTCCGCCTGACCCTAATGCACCAGCGGAAGTTTTTGTGGAATCGCGCACCCGGCAACTCGCCAGCCGCGTCTTCGCATTTGCCTATCCTGACCAACCGCAATTCACCCGCTTCACCGGCTCCTACAAACGCCGCCGCGCCGCAACAGGCTCATGGGATTTCCCGGATGTGACTCTGCACCAGTATTTGACCGTAAGCGTCTCACCAGACCATGTTGGCACCAACCCCGTGGGCGTCGGGCGGCGGGCGGGCGGCGGGCGGTGCGAGTCGTGGACGGGTCGCCTCAGCGGGCGCGGAGCCAGGCCGCCGGGGTCAGCG
>JAGNEJ010000136.1 GCA_018003315.1 Verrucomicrobiales bacterium | reverse complement strand
TGTCTTGGGATGCTTGATGAGAGCCTCGATGACTTGCGCTTCTTCGGGGCTGCATTCGACGGGTTGGGCGGAGCGACTCATGCCGCAATATTTAACAATAATTAATTATTGCAAGTAAGCACTAGCCAAAGGCAAAGCCCGGCACCCCTCCCCAGCAATACCTTCGCCAGTCTGCCCAACCGGCAGAGTGCTAGCGGGCGACCCCTTTGGCGGCAACCGGTGAAACGTGCTCTGACAATCCCCAGGCCCCTCGCCGGGTATTCATCGCGATCTGCTCGAATTTCTTGAGCAATTCGAGGTAATTGTCCGGGGTGGTATAGTCCGGCAGGACTTCCTTGGCCTCGCAGAGCATGGCAAAGCCATTTTGCACCAGCAGATCAGCCACCCGGGTGATGTCATCCTGTCCGCGCAGGAAGATGAAGGCCCGGCAGGTGACTTCCTGATTCTGCGATTCCTCCGGCGACCGCTCCCAGCGCGTCACCACGTCAAACGTGCTGTTGCGCAGTTTTTCCATCATGAAAAGCTTGGCATCCTGGGCCACCTTCCTCAACTCCTGTTCGGAGAGTTCGCCGAAATAGCGACACTGCACCTGGGTGGCCTCCATCTGGCTTCCGCCGGTGTCCGGAGCATCCACAAAATACAGGGAAAACCGATAGTCGCCCGATTTGGTCTGCACACAGAAGGAATCCGCATCGTTGGTCGGGTCCTCCTTGAGGCGGCAGTTCGTCAAAATCTGCAGCTTGCTCCGCTCGGCGGGAACGGAGGGCACGTCCGCCGCGGACGGTTGGGACGCGTCCCCCGGAGCGGGAAGCGGTGGTGGTGGCAGCGGCGTTTGGGGCTGGCTCGCCGGCGCGGTCGCTTGAGCCACCGCGGGAGTTGGTGTCGTCGTCCGCTCCGGAGCGGCCGCCGCCTCTGGCGAACGCTTGGGTTTTAGAATGGCGGCGAGAATCAAGAGGCAAAGCAGGAAAATTCCCGTTACCAACAGGCTGAATTTGGTGCTATGTTGTTCGGTCATGGCTTTGGTAGTTCAGATCTAAAAAATAATAGGATACCTTGATTTTTTTTCTAATCAACAATTTTTGAAAAACTTCGATGACTGACTGGCAATCAATGTATCAGGAAGGAACCACTCCGTGGGACAAGGGGAAATCCCATCCTGCCCTGGCGGAAATTTTTGAAAAAACCTCCCTGCCTGCTCCGGTGTTGGTGCCCGGGTGCGGATTTGGACATGATTTGAAAACCATTGCCGATCAAGGCGTTGCAGAGGTGATCGGCTTGGACATCGCACCGTCTGCCGTGGAGGAAGCCCGCCGACGGCACGCGGACACCACGGCGATTTCCGTAATCCACGGGGATCTGTTCTCCCCGCCGACGACATGGCGGGGCCATTTTGGAGCCGTCTGGGAACATACCTGCTTTTGCGCCATTGATCCTTCTCAACGAAGCAGTTATGCAAAATCGATCGCGGAAGCGCTGCGTCCGAGCGGATTGCTGGCTGGCGTTTTTTACCTGACTCCCTGGGATCCGGACGAGGACCAGACCCAAGGCCCCCCATTCGGGACTTCGACCGCCGAATTGGATTCCATTTTCCTGCCATGGTTCCACCTGGAGGCCGAATGGGTGCCCACCGCGACTTACCAGGGACGGGAACAGCGGGAACTGATCCGGTTGCTCAGGCGTCGGACTTTCCCAGTATGAGAAATTTTGACGCAAATCTTTTTTGCCATTGATTTCTTTAGAGTTATTTCGTCTCTAAAATTTAAGAAGAAAACCTCTGTGTTTTCAATGCAATCGTTTCAGCACCAATTGATTATGACTAATTAGAGTGTTTCGGTATGAATATTGCGAGGAATTGAGGTCTATTTTCCCAATCTCCCTCAATCCATGAATGCTGATCGTCTTACCACCAAACTCACCGAAGCCATGCAGGCGGCACAGTCGCTGGCAACCCGCCTTGGCCACAGTGAATTGAAACCCAGCCACTTGCTCCAGGCTTTGCTGGAACAGGAAGGGGGGATGGTGCCGCAGATTTTTAACAAATGCGGGGCGGATCCGGCCAAAGTGCTGGCGGAAACCACGGCGTTTCTGAGTCGCCAACCAAAAGTTTCCGGAGGCAGCGGCGGACTTTACATGTCGGGGGATTTTCGGGACCTGGTAGCCCGGGCGGAAGAGGAACAGAAAACGCTGAAGGATGAGTATCTGAGCGTCGAGCATGTGCTGCTGGCCTTTTTCAAAGTCCGGACGGACATCGAACCCGTGCTCAAGCAATCGGGGCTGGATCACGGCAAAGTGTCCCAGGCGCTGGCGACGGTGCGCGGTGCCCAGCGGGTCACGGATCAGGATCCGGAAGGCAAATATCAGGCGCTGGAAAAATACGGGACCGACCTCACCGCCCGCGCGAAGCAGGGGAAAATCGATCCGGTGATCGGTCGTGACGGCGAGATCCGCCGGCTGATGCAGGTGCTTTCCCGCCGCAGCAAGAACAACCCGGTGCTCATCGGCGAACCCGGCGTGGGCAAAACGGCGATCGTGGAAGGTCTGGCGCGGCGAATCGTGGCGGGCGATGTGCCCGAGTCGCTGCGGAACAAGCGGCTGGTTTCCATGGACCTCGGCGGGATGCTGGCCGGGGCGAAATACCGCGGGGAATTTGAGGAGCGCTTGAAAGCATTTTTGAAGGAAGTCACCTCCAGCGAGGGGCAGATCATCCTGTTCATCGACGAGTTGCACACCATCGTGGGGGCTGGAAAGAGCGAGGGAGCGGTGGACGCCTCGAATTTGTTGAAACCGCAGTTGGCCCGCGGGGAGCTGCGCTGCGTCGGGGCCACCACGCTCGACGAATACCGCAAATACATCGAAAAGGACGCCGCCCTGGAGCGGCGTTTCCAGCCGGTCATGGTGGACGAACCCAGCGTGGAAGACACCATTGCGATTCTCCGGGGACTCAAGGAACGCTATGAAGTGCACCACGGGGTGCGCATTCAGGACGGTGCCATCGTGGCCGCGGCCAACCTGTCCAACCGCTACATCACCGACCGCTTTCTGCCGGACAAGGCGGTGGATCTGGTGGATGAAGCCGCGAGCCGCCTGAAGATGGAACTCGAATCCATGCCGACGGAGATCGACGTGCTGGAGCGGGAAATCATGCAGGATGAAATGGAACGTCAGGTGCTGAAGAAGGAAAAAGACCCGGCCTCACAGGAACGCCTCGGAAAGCTGGAAAAACAGATTGCCGACCTCAAGGAAAAGTCCGCGGCACTGAAGGCACAGTGGCAGAAGGAGAAGGAGTCGGTGGATGCCATCCGGAAGGTGAAGGGGGAGATCGACCGCCTGCGCACGGAGTTGGAGCAGGCCCAGCGCCGGGGCGATTTCGCCCGTGCCGGCGAAATTCAGTACGGTCAAATTCCGGACCTGGAAAAGAAATTGGCTGCCGCCTCCGCGGGTCATGCCATCGGCGAGGCGGGAACGCTGCTGCGCGAGGAAGTGACGGACGAGGACATCGCCCGGGTCGTGGCCTCGTGGACCGGCATTCCGGTTTCCCGCATGCAGGAAGGGGAGCGGGCCAAACTCACCCGCATGGAGGAACGCCTGGCGGCAAGAGTGGTCGGCCAGAAAAATGCGATCACGGCCGTTGCCAACGCGGTGCGCCGGGCCCGGGCCGGTTTGCAGGATGAAAACCGTCCGCTGGGCAGTTTTCTCTTTCTCGGCCCCACTGGGGTCGGGAAAACGGAACTGTGCAAGGCCCTGGCGGAATTTCTCTTCGATGACGAAGGGGCGATGACGCGCATCGACATGTCCGAATACATGGAAAAGCACAGCGTCAGCCGGCTCATCGGAGCACCGCCGGGCTATGTCGGCTACGACGAGGGCGGCCAGTTGACCGAAGCAGTGCGGCGCAAGCCCTACAGCGTGGTGCTGTTCGACGAAGTGGAAAAAGCGCATCCGGACGTCTTCAACACCCTGCTCCAGGTGCTCGACGACGGACGCATCACCGACGGCCAGGGACGCACCGTGGATTTCAAAAACACGGTCATCATCATGACCAGCAACCTCGGTTCGTCCGCCATCCTGGAGGAAGCCAACGCCGAACAGCGCGACGCCATCGTCCGCGAGTCGCTCAAGCAGCATTTCCGCCCGGAATTCCTCAACCGCATCGATGAAGTCATCATCTTCGACCGCCTGAGCGATGCAGAACTCGACGGCATCGTGAAAATCCAGCTCCAGCGTGTCATCGAGCGCCTGGCAAAACAGAACATCACCCTGACCATCACCGATGCAGCGCTGCATTTCATTGCCTCCGCGGGCTACGATCCGGTGTTTGGTGCCCGCCCGCTCAAGCGCGCCATCCAGAAGCACATCCTCGACGCCCTGAGCATGGAGATGCTCGAAGGCCGTTTCAAGGACGGGGATGCCATCACCGTTGAACTGCAGAACGGAAAGGTGGTCTTCACAAAGCATGGGTGATTCCAGCGGGCAGGCAACGCCCGGCACTCCCCTGCCCTGCGCCGTGGCATGGCAAGTCGGCATCGGAGGTTCGCAGAGATTTCCGTTTGTTTTTTCTGAAAAGACAGAAATAATCGATTGGCAGTGACGGCAACCGACCGCATTTTTGCGACTGCACGGTTCGCAGCCGGCACTGTCAACCGCACGACCGCCATGATTGACACACCCGCCTCCATGCCTACGCTCCGGGGAGAAACCACCGGGCCGGTTGCGGAATCGCACCGCCCTGTCGTCATGATTCCCTCCTCCCCATCCGACCAGACCGCAGCCTTTCCCCATGCTCTCGTTGCCGCAGGGCTTGCGGAGGTGGAGGCATCCATTCGCGCCCAGGCCAAGGCGTTCGACCCTGCGGTGGAAGGCTACGTGGAATACGTCTGCAACACCAGCGGAAAGCGCATCCGTCCGGCGCTGGTCCTGCTCACTGGCCAGGCCTGCGGAGGCGAACGCCCGCCGCTGGTCAAACTCGGGGTGGTGCTGGAATTGATCCACCTCGCCACGCTGGTGCATGACGACATCATGGACGGTGCTTCCCTGCGCCGTGGGGCTCCCACCGCCGCGGTGAAGTGGGGCAGTTCGCTCAGCGTGCTGCTCGGAGACTGTCTCTTTGCCCACGCCCTGGAACTGGCCGCCAGTTTCGACACCACGCACCTGAGCCGAAAAATCGCCCGGGCCTCCAGCGAGGTTTGTTCCGGCGAAATTCTCCAAACCCAGCGCCGCTTCGACTTCAACCTTAGCATTGAGGACTACTTCCGGATCATCCGCATGAAAACCGCGGCGCTGTTCGCCAGCGCCACGGAACTGGGCGCCTTTCTGGCCGGAGCCAGGCCGGAAGTGCAGGAACATCTGTTCCATTACGGCGACGCCCTCGGCACCGCCTATCAAATCTATGACGACCTGCTGGATCTGGTAGGGCAGGAAAAGGCCGCAGGCAAAACGCTGGGAACGGACCTGGTGAAGGGCAAGATGACCCTGCCGGTGCTCTACCTGCGGGACATGGCATCGGAGTCCCAGCGGGCCAAGCTGAACAAGCTGCTGCTCCGTCCGGAACCGATCGACGTCAGCGTCTTCGCCGGCATTGCCGACTACGAGGGGGCCATCGAACGCTCCATCCACAGCGCCCGCAGCCTGCTGGAGGACGCCCGCAAATCCCTGCTCATCCTGCCAGGAAATGCGCATCAGGAAGCGCTGGAAAGCATCACCCGCTACCTCGAAGACCTGCTGCTGAAAATGCACTGAAGCGCGCAACCGCACCTGCCGTCAGACCGCGGGCCATGGTCAGCAAAGCCAGGTCAACGTCCCGCGCGATTCCGGGGAGGCAATGGGAAATGGGCAGGAACAAAAAGGCCGCACCCCGGCAGGGATGCGGCTTTTTGCCGTTCGAAATCAGCGGATGGCGCGCAGGGTGCCGTTCAGGCAGTCTGTTTCTCGGCCTTCTTGGCTTCCAAAGCGTGTTTGGCCTGGGCCACGAGTTCGTCGAAAGCGGCCTCATTGGTGATGGCGAGGTCGGAAAGCACCTTGCGGTCCAATTGCACGTTGAGATGGTTGAGGCCTTCGATGAAACGGTTGTAGCTCAACCCGCGCTGCCGACAGGCGGCGTTGATCCGGGCGATCCACAGGTTGCGGAAGTTGCGTTTGCGCGTCTTGCGGTCGCGGTAGGCCCAGGTCTGCGCCTTGAAAAGGGCGTCCTTGGCATAGCGAAACAACCGGGAGCGGTTCCCCCGGAATCCTTTGGTTTTTTGGAGGACCCGGCGGCGCCGATTTCGGCTGGCCGGTCCATTGGTGGCTCTTGGCATGGTATGTACTGTGACAAATGGGCTGTTTCTGTATCTCCTTCTCCTGCCTCACCC
>JAGNEJ010000135.1 GCA_018003315.1 Verrucomicrobiales bacterium | reverse complement strand
TTGGGGTACTCATCTGCTGGGACCAGTGGTATCCCGAAGCCGCCCGGCTCACCGCGCTGCAGGGGGCGCAGATATTGTTCTATCCAACCGCCATCGGCTGGATGCCCGCAGAAAAGGCAGAGCAGGGGGAACGCCAGTATCAATCCTGGGAGACCATTCAGCGCAGCCACGCCGTGGCAAATGGCTGTTATGTTGCCAGCGTCAATCGCACCGGCTATGAAACGCCGGAAGGAGAACCGGGACTGGAATTCTGGGGACGCAGTTTTGTGGCGGATCCGTCCGGTGCCCTCATCGCACAG
Organism: Verrucomicrobiales bacterium; assembly: GCA_018003315.1. Taxonomy (GTDB): domain Bacteria; phylum Verrucomicrobiota; class Verrucomicrobiia; order Verrucomicrobiales; family V1-33; genus JAGNEJ01. The sequence continues at coordinate 6,144 of JAGNEJ010000135.1, read as the reverse complement.
GCGGGCACGGATGCCGAAGAAGTGCTCCTGGCCGATGTGGATCTGGCCGCCGTGGCCGAACAGCGCCAGGTCTGGCCCTTCCTGCGGGACCGCCGCATTGACGCCTATCAGGACATCGTGAAGCGCTACCTTGATTGAGTGGCCGTGCGAATCGGTTCGCAACCGGTCCGATCTGCGCGGTGCCCCGTCATTTCCCAAACTCCGGCCTGCGCATTGGTCCTGCCGCATCCGGGAAAATGCGGAGCAAAGCCCGGCGTTTTGGGACCTTGCGTTCTGTGGTTGTGCGCTTGGAAAAGCGCTGGTAAAGCGGGCGTGCTGTGGAAGAAACGCGCCTTCAGATCAATCACTGGCATGAATGGACGATGCCCTCGCACGGGCTGAAGATCGAGACGGTCGATGCCCATGTGGGAGGGCAGCCTTTGCGTTTGGTGGTCAGCGGTTTTCCGGAACCGCGCGGAGTGACCATGCTCGAAAAGTGCCGGTATGCGGCGGAGCATCTGAACCACCTGCGGGGAGCGCTGCTGCTGGAGCCGCGGGGGCATCCTGACATGTATGCATGCCTGCTGACCGGACCGCAGCGGCACACCTCGCACTTCGGGACGCTGTTTTTTCACCGCAGCGGCATCTGTCCCATGAGCGGCCACGGCATCATCGCCACGGCCACGATGGTGATCGAGAGCGGCCTGGTGGAGATGAAGGCGCCGGAGACGCTGCTGAAGTTCGATACTCCGGCCGGACTGGTGCGGGCGTATGCGAAAATTGAGGACGGACGGGTGCGCCGGGTGTTTTTTGAAAATGTCCCGTCGTTTGTTTATGCGATGGACCGGATGGTGCAGGTGCCGGGATTGGGCGTGGTGCCGGTGGACGTCGCTTACGGCGGCGAGTTTTATGCCTATGTGGATGCACCGCAGCTAAACCTTGCGCTGGAGCCGGAGAATCTGGGAGAAATCACGCGGCTGGGCACGCTGATCGCGGAGGCGGTGGAGCAGCAAATTCCGGTGCAGCATCCCACGGAAGATCTGCTGGGACTGTTTTCGGGAGTGGTCTTTGTGGCGCACCCAGCGCGGAAGCGGGAAAACCAGGCGCACTCCCGGCTGGTGTGTGTTTACAGCGACGGTTCGGTGGACCGCAGCGCATCCGGCACGGCATTGAGCGGACGCCTGGCACTGCTGCAGCGGCGCGGAGAGACGGAACTGGGCGACCCCCATGTGGTCGAGGGGCTGTTAGGCAGCCAGCTCACGGCCAGGACCGCCCGCGATGCCGTCACCGTGGGCAGGCACACCGCCATCGTGGCGGAAATCGAAGGCACCGCATGGATCACCGCCCGGCAGACATTTTTCATTGATCCGGAAGACCCGCTCAAGGAAGGATTTCTCCTGTAACTCCAGGCGGCTGGCAGCCGGGTTAAATTTCCGGCGGGGTGAACCATCCCGTTGCACTCTACCGGCGAGGCAGTAGGTTCGGCCCGCTTTTATGAAATGCTTCCTCTGGATCGCTGCATCCCTCCTCCTGCTGGCCACCCCTCAACTCCCCGCCCAGGGCACACCGCCCGCCGCCGCCCCTGCTGCGCCGACGACGCCGACGCCCACCGCGCCGCCTGCACCCGCCGCACAACCCCCTGCGGCAGCGCAGCCCGGACCGGCGGCAACGGCATCTGCACCGGAACCGAAGGGGATTTTCATGCGCGAGATGATCGAAAAAGGCGGGCCCACCGTTTATGTGCTCATCGCGCTGAGCGTGGTCATGTTTGCCCTCATCGTGTATTTCGTGCTGTCAATCCGGCGCGGCGCGGTGGTGAGCGACAGCTTCATGAAGACGGCGGACGCCCTCATTCGCAAACAGGACTACGCAGCACTGCTGGCGGTCTGCAACCGGCGGGGGGAAAGCATCGCCCAGATCACGCAGAAGACGCTGGAATTTGCCACCAAAAACCCGACGGCCACGTTCGAAGAAGTGCGTGAAGTCACCGAGTCCGAAGGTCAGCGCCAGGCGAGCATCCTCCAGCAGCGCATCACCTACCTCGCGGACATCGGCAAAGTCGGCCCCATGGTGGGCCTCCTGGGAACGGTGTTTGGCATCATCAACCAGTTCAGCCAGATTTCACAGGAGCGGATGCTCGCAGCGCAGTTGAAGTTTGCCGGCGGGGTGGCAGAAGCCCTGGTCAACACCGCGCTGGGCTTGTTCATCGCCATTCCATCGATGATCATTTACTCGCTCTACCGCGGCAGGGTCTCCTCCCTCATCAGCGAGCTGGAGGCCGCCTGCACCCACATCATGGCCCTGCTCGCCGCCCAGTATAAACGGGTCACCGCCGCCCAGGCCGCCGCCGCTGCGGCTGCCGCCACCACGACGACCACCCGCACCGTGAGCGCCCGGGCTCGCAGCAGCCGGGAGTGAGAGTCCCCGCCCACCCCTGAACCATGAATTTCCGACCGCACCAGCAGATGGAGGACAGTCCGGTGGACTACCTCGTGCCGCTCATGGATGTGCTCTTCATCCTGATCACCTTTTTTGTCATTGCCTTCAGCATGAGCCGGATGGAAACGGAGGTGAACATTTCCGTGCCCGCCAGCGAAAGCACCCAGCAGCAACTGCAGGATGTCGGGCAGATTGTGGTCAATGTGCGGGCTGGCGGCACGCTCGTCGTCAACCAGCAGGTACTCACCGAACCCCAATTGCTCGACCGGGTGCGCACCATCGCCACGGTCAACGCCAAGCAGGCAATCGTGGTCCGGGGCGATGAAAACGCCGCCTACAAACACATCTTCCGCGTGCTGGACAACTGCCGCAAAGCGGGGCTTTATCACGTTTCGTTTGCGTCCCAGTCGCCGCAGGAAACGAAACCCAACTAAATGAATCTCTCCTCCCCCACCCCCTGGCGAACCACTGCCAGCCTGCTGGCCGCACTGGCGCTTCCCGCCACAGTTGCACCCGGCCAGGATCCGCCAAAGGCAAAGCCTGTCGAGGAAACTCCCGCCCCTCCAAAGGCCAAGCCGGTGGGTGAATCACCGCAGCCCCAGCCGGAAATCCGCCGTCCAACGCCGACTCCCAAAACGAATCCCGAACCGGATTCCCCCGAAAAGGACCTCTACGAATACGCCTACATGCTTTACAAGCGCGAGTCGAACGACCTCGCCATCCAGCAGTTCGGCAAGTATGTGGAAGCCTATCCGCGGGGTCGGCATCTGGATGCCGTTCTAACGCTCAAAGGCGAATGCCACTTGCGCATCAAGCAGGTGGACGAAGCCATCGCCTGTTACAACGAGGTGCTCCGGCGCTTCAAAAGCGGGCAGTTCCTGGCCTATTCGGCATCGCGCATTGCCACGCTGCGCTTCAACGAGGGAAAACGGCTGGAAGCCGCCCCGCTCTTTGAATTGGCCGCACGCAACGCTTCGAAAAGCGAGGACCGCATCCAGTGGTATTATTACGGCGGCCTGGGCTACAAATACGCAGAGAAACTCAAGGAGGCGAACACGCTCTTTGAAGCCGCTGCAAAAACCCACGGAACCACCTCGAACATTTTCCAGGAAAAAGCCCTGCTGGAGGTGGCGCGCTATGCGATGGGCAACGGAAGGAAAACCGAGGCATTCGACAAGTTCGACAAACTGGCCAAGGACGGTTCCACCCCCGCGGTCCGTGCGGAAGCGGGAGTGACGGCAGGCATGATCCTGCTGGACTCCGGCAAGGCTAAGGAATCCGTGCCCTATTTTGACGCCGCAGCCCAACTGCGCGATACCGAGCAATGGGGCACTCTGGCCCGTTACGGGCTCATCCGCGCCCACTGCGCACAGGAAGAATGGCGCAAAGCCACTGATGCCGTGCATGGGCTGGAATTGAAATACCTCCAGGCAGAAACCCAGCCCGACGTGCTGCTGCTCATCGGCAACGCCTACCGCGTCCAGGAAAACTATGCCCGCGCCATCGACTGGTATGGGCTGCTGGACTCCACCTTTCCGGAGAGCAAACAAAACGCGGAAGGCACCTATCGGAAACTGGTCTGCCTCTACAAACTGAAGGATCCCCGCACCGATGCCGCAGCCGCTGCCTACATTGAAAAGCAAAAGCAGCGTGATCCGGCCAGCGAATACATCGACATGGCGCTTCTGATGAAGGCTGAGGACAATTTTGCCAAAAAGCAGTGGAAACCGGCCGCCGAAGCCTACGGTGATGTGAGGGCGGAAAAAATCCCCGAAAACCTGCGGGCCGGCATGTTTTACCGGCGTGGCTGGGCGGAAGCGCAAAGCGGGCAGCACACCCTGGCGGTCGAAAGCCTCTCCCAGTTCATCCTCCAGAATCCCAATGACAATTTTGTTCCTGCAGCGATGCTGCGGCGGGCGCAAAGTTTTCTGGAACTGAAGGATCTGGTGAATGCCATCAAGGAATACGACGCCCTGGTGGAGCGATTCCCCGCAACAAAGGAATGCGAGGTGGCCTATCTTCAGAGCGGACTGCTGCGCGGACAAAACAAGGATTACGCAGCCATGGTGGACCGACTCAACCAGATGCTGCAGAAATTTCCCAACACCAAATACAAGGGCGAATGCCTGTTCTGGATCGGCACCGGCAAGTTCGGCATGAAACAGTGGAAGGAATGCTTGGAACCGCTCTACGAAGCCCGCAGCCTCTACCGCGAACAGTTCGAGGACACCTCCATCAAAATCATCAGCGCCCTCACCCAACTGGAAGACACCGACACCCTGGCTCAGGAAGTGGATGCCTACATGCGCACCGGTCCGAAAATGCGGCTGGATGCCAGCATCCTTGGCTTTCTGGGGCAAAAGCGTTACATCGAAAAGGACTATCCCAGCGCCGCCAAATACCTCGGTTTCGCCGTGCTTGCACCCAATGCAGCCAGCCTCAAGCCGGTCGTCTGGTTTCAGCTCGCGGAATCGCAACTGACTGCCGGTGACTATGCCGGTGCCGTGGCCAGCATTGACAAATTTTTTGCTGCTGCGGGCGAGCTGCCACCGGACCGCCAGGCAAAGTCCCACCTGATCCGCGGCAAGGCCCATCTGGCTCTGAAAAAATACCCCGAAGCCCGGAGCGATGCCGACAACGGCTTGAAACTGCACACCCAGGACCTCAACGAGCCCAAGCTCTACCTGCTGCGCGGAGACATTGCCGATGCCCAGGTCAACGACGGCGAAGCCGCACAGAACTACGTGCTCGTCACCCAGCTTGCCTCCAACGAAATGGCCGTGGAAGCCTACCGCAAGCTGATTCGCATCTACCAGAAATCCGGCGAGGCCGAAAAAGCAGACCTGTTCCGCAAGCAGTTTCACGAACGCTTCGCCAGGGAAGCGGAAGCCTTTGAAAAGGAACCCACCGGCGGTACCGCCAAGCAGTGAGAGGTATCCGCGCCTGGTCCGGGAGGCGGGCGGGGCGGCACTGGTGAATTCTTTGGAAGACTGATTGCCAAGGCGGTAAATCAGTGGGACTTTCGCCGCCGCCAGCAGTGGACCGTAACCGGCGGGGACTATCATTTATGGACAAAAAACCGTTTCCCGAACTGGGGCTGGCGCCGGAATTGCTCAAGGCAATGGAGTCGCTTGGCTTCGAACTTCCCTCACCAATTCAAGCCGCCGCCATTCCACCTGCGCTGGAAGGACGCGATGTGGTGGGACATTCGCAGACCGGCTCCGGAAAGACCATGGCCTTCGCGATTCCCGTGGTGCAGCGCATCGACGCCCAGGCCCCGCGGGTGCAGGCAATGATCCTCTGTCCGACGCGGGAACTGGCCATGCAGGTCTGCACGGAAGTGCACAAACTGGCCCAGCACAAACCCGGCGTAAAGGCCGCGCCCATTTACGGCGGCGCATCCTACCAGCGCCAGATTCGTGCGCTGGAGGAGGGCGCGCAGATTGTGGTGGGCACGCCGGGGCGGGTGCTGGACCTGGTGAACCGCGGCACCCTGCGCCTGAAAGACATCCGGTTTCTGGTCTTCGACGAAGCGGATGAAATGCTGGACATGGGCTTCCGCGATGAAATCGAAATGCTCGTGGAAAAGGTGCCTGCCGACCGGCAGACGCTGTTTTTTTCCGCCACCATGGCCGGTCCCATCCGGGACCTGGTCGCCCGCTACACCAAGGCCCCTGCGATGATCACCATCGAGCACAAGGCCCTGACCGTACCGACGGTGCAGCA
>JAGNEJ010000027.1 GCA_018003315.1 Verrucomicrobiales bacterium | reverse complement strand
CTCTTCCTTCCTCCAGACTCAGCCTCGCGACTGACGCCCTTGGATTTCAGCTAGCACTTCCCCTTGCCGGGTGTGCGACGGACTTGAACCGTCAAGTGAATGCGCCCTGCCGGGCGCACCAAAAAAACAGGCCGCCGGTGATCCGGCGGCCTGCAGGAGAAATCAGAAAAAACGTCCGTGCCTACCAGCGGAAGTGGGCGAAGGCGCGGTTGGCCTGGGCCATTTTGTGCACGTCATCGCGCTTGCGGACGGCATTGCCCTGGTTGGTGGAGGCGTCGCGGATTTCGTTGGCCAGCGCCTGGTGCATGGGGACGCCCTTTTTGGAGCGGGCGAAATTGACCAGCCAGCGCATGGCCAGCGATTCGGAGCGGTCCGGTGCGACTTCCAGCGGCACTTGATAGGTGGCACCGCCGACGCGGCGGCTTTTAACTTCGAGGCGCGGCTTGGCGTTTTCCACTGCGCGGGTCAGGATTTCCAGCGGGTCCACGGTCTGGGCATTCTCGTTCACCTTGTCGATCGCGGCATACACGATGCGCTCGGCGGTCGAACGCTTGCCGCGCTCCATGACTTTGGTGATCAAGCGGGACACCAATTGGCTTTCGTAGCGGGCGTCCTTGTGCTCGGGCTTTTTGTAAACGCGTTTTCTGCGGGCCATAAATGAAAGGAGTAGGGATCTGATGGGAAAAAACTTATTTCTTCTTGCCGGGAGCGGCCTTGGCGGCCTGACCGGGTTTCGGACGCTTGGCTCCGTACTTGGAACGCCCACGGCGGCGGGAATCAACCCCCAGGCAGTCGAGTGTGCCGCGGACGATGTGGTAGCGGACACCGGGAAGGTCCTTCACCCGTCCCCCGCGCACCAGCACGATGGAGTGCTCCTGCAGGTTGTGTCCTTCCCCGCCAATGTAGGCAATGACTTCAAATCCGTTGGTCAGGCGGACCTTGGCCACCTTCCGCAAGGCGGAGTTCGGCTTCTTCGGGGTCCGGGTCATCACCTGCAGACACACGCCGCGGCGCTGCGGACAGTTTTCCAGCGCAGGGGACTTGGATTTGTACCGCTTGGCGCTGCGTCCGTGGTTTACGAGTTGATTGATGGTGGGCATGGGTGATTGACGGCTTGAAAAGGTGAATTTCTGCATTGCCCGGCGGAGGGATGGTTCCGGATTTTCCGAAAGAAAGCGGGCGGACAGCCTCTGGTTGAGCCGGTCCGCCCTGCCTTCCCGTCGCATTCCACGGGGCCAGAAAGGAGCGGCGAATATAGAAGTCACCCCCACCCGCGCAAGGGGAAAAGTGAAGATTTTCCTTTGGCACCTTCAACCTTCCGGCGGACGAAAGCAGGCAGCGGCCTCTGGCAGGAGGGTGACGCCGTTGCCATTGGTGGTGGGAAACACCGCACGTCCGCGGTCCAGATGCACGCCGAAGGCGATGTCGCGGGCGAGCAGCACGGCTCCGTCCATGTCCACAAAATCGAGCAGCGGCAGCAACTGACCCAGAGCGCTGATGCCCACCGTGCTTTCCGTCATGCAGCCGGCCATGACGTTGAGGCCGAGTCTCCTTGCCGTGGCCGCCATCCTGCGAGCGGGGGTCAGTCCGCCGGCCTTGATGAGTTTGATGTTCACTCCGCGGAAAAAACCCGCGCAGCGCTCCACATCCTCCTCCACCTGGCAGCTTTCATCCGCAATGACCGGCAGCACACATTCCCGGTGAACCCGCTGCATCCCCTCCCAGTCGTCCGCTGGCAGAGGTTGTTCCAGAAATTCCACTCCGAGGTCCTTGAGCGCCGGAGCCAGGGCAATGGTGGTTTCCGCAGTCCAGCCCGTATTCGCATCAATCCGGAAGACAGCGTCAGTGTGCCGACGCAATTCCCTGACAATTGCCAAATCGTTGCCGGTCCCCAGCTTGATTTTATACACGGGCCAGCCGGGAAATTCCTGGAGCTTGGCCACCATTGTTTCGATGGAGTCAAGCCCGATGGTATAGTCGCTCACCGGGAGGTTCTCCAGGGTCAACCCCCAGAGCTTCCAGACGGGTTTCCCGCGGAGTTTTCCCCACAAGTCATGCGCCGCCTGGTCGATGGCACACAGTGCGAAGCGGTTGTGGCGCAGCAGGGGAAACATTTGCTCCCAAAACGCCGCCGGGTCCTCAAGGATCGCAGATTCGATCTGCGGGCGTGCCGCCTCCAGCGATTCGCGCATGGCACTGGCGCTGAAGGCGGGATATGCGCGCGAGGCGGCTCCTTCACCATAGCCGGTGCAGCCATCCTGCCGCAATTCCACCAGCAGATTGTGCTGCCGGGAAATGACACCGTGCGTGGTGCGGAAGGGATGCCGCAGCGGCAGGTGCAGGTCATTCAGCCTCAGTTCCATCAGGACGCGGGTTGTCCTAACCTGCGAAGCCCGGCAGTGCCGCCCCCCTTGCCAGCCGAACGTCCATGACCGTCCACTTCAGGCGTTGGCTCTGCGGCGGCGGGTGGACAGCAAAGCCAGCCCCCCAAAAATCCCCGCCAGCGAAGCTGGTTCCGGCACGGTGGAGACCAGAACATTGTCGATGGTGTAGGCCCCCTCTTCGGTTCCCCCGGCAACCGCGTTGTCATCGACCCACAGAATGTGTACCAGCGAGTTATCCGCCCAGCCGCCTCCGCCGAAATCCAGCGTCGCCTGGAGGTTTCCCGGCACCGCGGTGGAAAAGCTGGGAATCTTGGTCCAGCCGCCGTTGCCGCTGGTGCTGTAATAGGCCTGCCAGCCCGGCAATTCTTCTGTTCCGGCAACGGGAACGCCAAAATCGTAGGAGACGTAGAGGTTGGGAATGGTGCCCCCGGAGGTATTTTGCATCCGCAACACCATGACGTTTGCCCCCTTCCCAGTCGCCCGCATCTGCCCGACAAGCAGCGTGGTATTTTGCCGGGCCAGGGCATGTGCGGAAGGCGGATTCGTCGCGGAAGTGCCAAATGCCGTGGTCAGACCAGAGGCATCAAAGGTGGTAATGAATGTGTCCAAAGTCGCCACCGAAGTAAAGGTGTTGGCATCCCCTGCGATGATCGAGGTGGACGTAATCCAGTCCCCGGTAATGGGAACAACGGAGAACGTCTCGATGTAGTCAGCACCGGTAAACAGAACCGTCGCCCGGGCCGAGGGGGCCAGCAACGCCATTGGCAGAACACAGAGGATAGGGAGTTTCATGTTATCAGAAAGTAACAATCGTTGGTGGAGTGTAACAGAAGCTTCCGATCCAGGGAAGAGCGGACTTCAAATTTTCTGAGGTGCCGGGTGCCAATCGCCATCCGAAAATCAGTTGCGGGTGACAGCAGGGCGGGCAACGCTCGCGGCCATGATGATTGTCACTCCCAAAATCCGCGGATTCATTTGCACCACGGCGCACCCGGACGGCTGTGCGCAGCATGTGCAGGAACAAATCGGGGTGGTCAACGGGCGCGGTCCCATTGCCAATGGTCCGAAAAAAGTGCTGGTGATCGGCTCCTCCACCGGTTACGGGCTGGCCTCGCGCATTGCGGCGGCCTTCGGGTGCCGTGCCGCCACCGTCGGAGTGTTTTTCGAACGTCCGGGCGATGCGGACCGCACCGCCACCGCAGGCTGGTATAATTCAGCGGCTTTCGAAAAGGAGGCTGCGGCTGCCGGACTGTATGCGCGGTCCTTCAATGGCGATGCCTTTTCCGATGCCTTAAAAACCGAGGTGATCGCGGCGATTCGGGCTGATCTCGCCCAGGTGGACTGCGTCATTTACAGCCTCGCCTCTCCGCGCCGCACCCATCCCAGGACCGGGGAAACTTATAAATCCGTGCTCAAGCCCATCGGCACCACTTACACCAACAAGAACCTGAACACCGGCAACGGCGTTGTCAACGAAGTGACCATCGAACCGGCCGAGGAGGAGGAAGTCACCCACACGGTGGCGGTCATGGGCGGGGAGGACTGGGAAATGTGGATGGACGCGCTGCAGGCAGCCGGAGCACTGGCCCCCGGCGTGCAAACCGTGGCCTATTCCTACATCGGTCCGGAACTGACCTGGCCGATCTACAAAAACGGAACGATCGGCCGTGCCAAGGAGGACCTGGAGCGGGTGCAGCGGGCGCTGGATGCAAAGCTCCGTCCGCTCGGCGGAAAAGCCTGGGTTTCTGTGAACAAAGCGCTGGTCACCCAGGCCAGTTCCGCCATTCCCGTGGTGCCGCTCTACATTTCCCTGCTCTACCGGATCATGAAAGACGCGGGCACCCACGAGGACTGCATCGAACAAATGGACCGGCTCTTTCGCGACCGCCTCGCAGTCGGCAATCCCCAGCCGGATGAAGCCGGACGCATCCGGCTCGACGACTGGGAAATGGCCGCGCCGGTGCAGCAATTGATCGCCGAGCGCTGGGCCGCGGTCACCACCGATAACCTCAGCGATCTGGCGGATTTTTCCGGCTATCAGGAAAGTTTTCTGCGGCTTTTTGGATTTGGCCTGCCGGGCGTGGACTACGCAGCGGGGACGGATCCAACGGCCTGGGTTCCGTCGATCCCGAAGGAAGCGGCTGGAGCCTGAGCATCCGAAGCCCGCAATGAAATTCGCCATCTGCAACGAAACCTGGCAGGGACCGGAATGGACCTTCAATCGGGTGTGCGAACGCATTGCCCTGGCTGGGTACAGCGGGGTGGAAATCGCGCCATTCACGCTCTGTGAAAACCCGGCGGAAATGACCGAAACCCAGGCCCGGGAGGCAGGTGAAACCGCCCGCAGGCACGGACTGGAAGTGGTGGGTCTGCACTGGCTGCTGGTGAAACCGCCCGGCTTTCACCTGACCACGCCGGATGCCGCCACCCGCCGGGCCACTGCGGAATTTGCCCGGCACCTGACATGTCTGTGCGCCGCCATGGGCGGAACCATTCTGGTCTGGGGAAGCCCGAAACAGCGGAGCATCGAAGAGGGTTGGAACCGCGAGGAATGCCGGAAACTCGCTGCGGAAGTTTTCCGCAATGTGGCGGAAACCTGTGCCCCTCTCGGCATCACCCTCGCACTGGAACCCTTGGGCAGAAAGGAAACCAACTTCCTGACCACCGCCGCGGAAACGGCGGAGCTGATCCGTCTTGTGGACCATCCTGCCTGCCGGCTTCACCTCGACGTCAAGGCCATGAGCGACGAGGCGTTGCCGATTCCGGCAATCATCCGCCAGCAGCGGCATCTGACGGCGCATTTTCACGCGAACGATCCCAACCTTCGCGGCCCCGGCATGGGTGATGTCCGCTACGAACCCATCGTCGAGGCGCTGCGCGAAACTGACTACCAGGGGTGGGTCTCGGTGGAAGTGTTCGACTACACGCCGGACGCCGACACCATCGCCGCGGAAAGCCGCCGTTACCTGCGTCAGGTTTTCGGCTGCTGAAATCTTCAGCTATTTTGCGCTCCGGATTTCGAACTGATAGGGATATGGCTTTGCCTGGGCGCGGGCCAGGGACGTGATCTGCTCATCCAGCCGGGCGTATTCTGCGGCGAGTTGTCCGGCTTCCGGATGGTTGGCGTTGTGTTGCACCCGGAAACGGGCGGCCATCCAGAGTTTGTCGCGGGCATCGACGAGTTCCTTCACCGCATCCGACTGCGCATCCCATGGACCGCCGGGCTGCCAGCCGTCGGCGGTGGCCGAAGAAATGTTCATGCCGCCAGCCAGGTGCTTCGCATCGAATTCCCCCAACAGACGCCCTTCCGCGCGCAGCGCGTAGCGCCCCGGCGCGAGTCCCTTGACGGTGAGCCGATAGCCGTTCAGTCCTTCCGGCACCGGCACAAAACGATACTGCAGGGCGCTCAGGATTCCGAGATTCATCGGCAGTCCGGCATCCCGGCGCACAAATTCCACGCCATCCTCCAATTTCCGGACCCCGCTGACTTCACAACCCGTGGCGCTGATCACATTTGCCTCCGCCGCGTCCACCACCGCATCCGAGACTTCCGGCTCGGCACCCAGACCCTTCAACATTGCATAGGCCATGGCAAGCTGCCCGAGATCGTTCAGATGCACGCCGTCCTCGACATGCAGCCGGGTGGGTTTCGCCTTGTCCTTCTCGCCGGCATTGGCCTTCAGCACCCGGCGCTGGATCTCCCTCATGCCGCGTGAGAGATCGATCGTCCCCGCTCCCAACGATTTTGCCAGCGCCAGGCCTTCATCCGTCATCGTTTGGAGAAATCCGCTCTCCGCCTTGTCCGGATCCTCTGCGGTGATCGCAGGCGAGCAGATGAACGGCCTGACATTTCGTTTCCGGCATTCCTCCACAATGCGCCGGATGCCGTCGAGGTAGCGCTGTTTGTGCTCCGCATCGGCCTTCATGCCCCAGCCGATGTCATTGACACCGAATGCCACTGTCACCACCGTGGCCCCGTGCGAAAACACATCGCGCTCCAGTCGCTCCACGGCTCCGGACGCAGTGTCACCACCCTGACCGGCATTCCAAAAATGGACGCGCCGCTCCGGATGCCGCATCAGGGTGTAAAGCTCGACGATCTTTGTGTAACCGCGCGCCGCGGTGATGCTGTCGCCCAAAAATGCCACCGTGTCCCCGTCGCGCAGGGCAAAACCAGGCGCTTCCTCCGCGCCGTGCAGGGGGCTCGCCGTCAGGATGCCGGCCATCAAGGAAAGCACCCGGTTCCTCCAACGGCCGAGGCCGAACGGAGAGCACGGGCTGGTTTCAAAGCGACGGGAAATTGACCGGAACACGGCAATGATCATGAAATGTCTGGTGCGGCGAGGAGGAGGCGGATCGCCATCAACGAATGAGTTGATACACCGCCGCGGCGAGCATCCCGCCAAAAATCGGCCCCAGCACCGGAACCCAGGCATAGTTCCAGTCACTGTCCCGCTTCCCCGGAACCGGGAGCAGAAAGTGGGCGATGCGCGGGGCGAGATCGCGCGCCGGATTGATGGCGTATCCGGTGGTGCCGCCCAGGCAGAGGCCAATGGCAAAGACCACCAGCGCAACCGGAACCAGGCCCAGTGTTCCCAGACCGATCTTGCTGGAGCTGTCGGTCATTTCGAGCGTGGGATCGACCATGAGAAAAATGGGCAGGATCAGGCAGAAAGTGCCGACCGTTTCGCAAAAAAACGCCTGCGGAAGACTGCGGATGTTCGGTGCGGTGCAGAAGCAGGCGAGCTTGTCATTGGCATCGTCCGTGGCCTTGAAGTGTTCCTGGTAGAAGAGATAGGCGAGCACGGCTCCGACCAAGGCGCCGAGCATCTGCGCGGCGATGTATCCGGGCACATTTGCCACCTCCAGCTTGCCAGCCATGGCCATGGCCACCGTGACGGCGGGGTTCAGGTGGGCGCCGCTGTATTTCGCGGAACAGAAGGCTCCGATGAAAACCGCGAGCCCCCAGCCGGCAGTGATGACAATCCAGCCGGCGTTGTTTCCCTTGGTTTTCGGGAGGACGACGTTGGCGACCACGCCGTTGCCAAAAAGGACGAGCAGGGTGGTGCCGATGAATTCTGCAAGACAGGCGTTCATGATGCGTGGTAATGGGAAGCGGTTTCGTTGAATGAGGTTAGTTGTGCCTGCTGCCAGGTTTCGTCGCGCCCGAGTTCCAGCGCGAGTTCCCGCGCCACCTGCGGGGCCAGGTCCACCGCCGCACGGGCATCGAGAAAAAGCAGCCGGGTCCGGCGGGCCAGCACGTCCTCGACGGTGCGCGCCATCTCATGCCGCCCGAACCACGCCGCGGAATCATCGTGAGCGCCGGGATCGTGAATGCGCAGGCTGCGGGTGATGCACGGGCGTTCCTCCAGCCTGCCAAGGACAATGGCGTGATCCACTGCGTCCTCCGCCATGTGGCGGTAGGTGGTCCATTTGCCTCCGGCAATCGTCAGCAGACCGGAGGAGGAAATTTCAATGGTGTGGTCGCGCGAAAGTGCGGCGGTATTGGATGCTTCGCCGGCCTTCACCAGCGGACGGATGCCGGTGAACACGCTGAGCACGTCGGCACGTCCGGGCCGTTTTGCCAGATAGTCACCGGCAGTTTCGAGAATGAAATCGATCTCCTCGCTCTGCGCACGGGGTTCCAGGGTTGCCGTAGGAATCGGCGTGTCGGTTGTGCCGACGACGGCGTGGCCGTGCCACGGAATGGCGAACATCACCCGCCCGTCGCGGGTGTGTGGAACCATGATCGCCGTTTCACCGGGCAGGAAATCGCGCGGCAGGGTGAGGTGCACGCCCTGACTTGGGGCGATCATCGGACGCGCTGCCGGATCGTCCGCCTGGCGCAGCGCATCGCAGAACGGCCCTGTTGCATTGATCACGCAGCGCGCGGCCAGCGAGTGGGAAATGCCGGTTTCCTCGTCGCAAAACGTGAGCCCACTGACAAAACCGCTGCTGTCCTTGGCGAGCGAGGTGACCCTGCAGTAATTGAGCAGGGACGCACCGTGCACCGCGGCCGTGCTGGCCAGGTCGATGAGCAGCCGTGCGTCGTCAAACTGTCCGTCATGATAGCTCACGCCGCCCCGCAGCCCGTCCTGGGAGAGCGTCGGAATGCGGGCGAGCACTTCCTCGCGCGACAGGATCTTTGAAGGACCAAAGCCGTATTTCCCCGCCAGCAGGTCATAGACCTTCATGCCGATGCCGTAAAACGGAGCCTCCCACCATTTGTAGTTCGGCACGATGAACTCCTGGTCGCGGACCAGGTGCGGCGCATTTTGCAGCAGCAGTCCGCGTTCCTTCAACGCCTCCATCACCAGCGAAATGTTGCCCTGCTGCAGGTAGCGCACCCCGCCATGGACGAGCTTGGTGGACCGGCTGGACGTGCCTTTGCCAAAATCGTGCTGTTCCAGCAGGACCACGCTGTAACCGCGCGAGGCGGCATCGAGGGCGATGCCAACCCCCGTAGCTCCACCGCCAACAATGGCGATGTCCCATGGCTCGCGGCGTTGCGCGATGCGCTGGAGAAACGTCTCCCGGTGGAGCAGGGCGGTGGTGGTCATGGGGTGTTGCCGATTCGCAATGTCATCCTGGGCGTTTCACGCGTGTTCCTCCCACTCACGGGCACGACTGAGGGCCTGGCTCCAGCGGTGGCGCAGGTGCGCCGCATGGTCCGGAGTCATGGCGGGTTCAAAAACACGGTCCACCTTCCAGGCTCGCGAGACTTCCGCCCGGTCCGCCCAGAATCCCACCGCCAGTCCTGCGAGGTAGGCCGCACCGAGCGCCGTGGTTTCGATCACTTTTGGCCGCACCACCGGAACCTGCAAAATGTCAGCCTGAAACTGCATGAGCATGTCGTTGGCGGAGGCGCCGCCATCCACCCGCAGGCCGTTCATGGCGACGCCGCTGTCCTGCTTCATCACCTCCAGCACGTCCGCCACCTGATAGGCAATGCCGTCCAGAGCCGCACGGGCCAGGTGGGCCGCAGTCGTTCCCCGTGTCAGTCCGGTGATGGTGCCGCGGGCATACTGATCCCAGTGGGGCGCTCCCAGCCCGGCAAAAGCCGGCACCAGATAAACGCCGCCACTGTCCGGAACGCTCGCCGCCAACGACTCCACCTCGGCGGAATTGCGGATGATGCCGAGCCCGTCGCGCAGCCATTGCACCACCGCACCGCCGATGAACACGCTGCCTTCCAAGGCGTATTCGGTCCTGCCGTCCACCTCCCACGCCACTGTGGTCAGAAGTTTGTGCTGCGAAAGATGCGGCTCCATGCCGATGTTCATCAGCATGAAGCACCCGGTGCCATAAGTGTTCTTCGCCAGCCCGCGTTCAAAACAGTTCTGTCCGAACAAGGCCGCCTGCTGGTCGCCGGCGACTCCGGCAATCGGCACCGACTTCCCTAACAAGGTCATCTCGCCCAGAACTTCGCTCGACGCCCGGACCTCCGGCAGCACCTCGTGCGGAATATCAAGCAGCCGCAGCAGTTCCTCATCCCAGCCGCCGCGCAGATTGTAGAGCATGGTGCGCGAGGCATTGGAAGGGTCGATGACGTGCCGGGCACCGCCAGTCAGTTTCCAGACCAGCCACGAATCAATGGTCCCAAATGCCAGTTGCCCGCGTTGCGCCCGCTGCCGCGCACCGGGCACATGGTCGAGCAGCCAGCGCAGCTTGCTGCCGGAAAAGTAGGCGTCGATAACCAGTCCGGTCCGCTCCTGCACCAGATCGGCATGACCTGCGGCCTTCAGTTGATCGCAAAACTCTGCCGTGCGTCGATCCTGCCACACGATGGCATGGTGAATGGGTTCGCCGGTTTTGCGGTCCCACAGCACCGTGGTTTCCCGCTGGTTGGTGATCCCCACCGCCGCGATGTCTCCGGCGGCCAGTCCGGCTTTTTCCAGCGCCAACTGTGCCGTTTCCCGCTGGGTCTGCCAGATTTCGTTGGCATCATGCTCGACCCATCCAGCCTGCGGAAAGATCTGCCGAAACTCCTGCTGCGCCGCCGCACGGATCGACCCGTCATGGTTGAAAACGATGGCACGCGAACTGGTCGTGCCCTGGTCCAAAGCAAGGATGGCGCTCATGAAAACGGGTGGTTTCCGACGCTACCTGCCGGTGAACGAACCTGTCAAGAAAAAGGCCTCACCGCGTTACCGAACGAGTTGCCTCAAACCCTGCACACCGTCCGGAAACCGCGGACGGCATAATACGACTGGGCACCGTTGTGGCCCACAAAGATGCGACCGTAACGGCATTCGGCATAGAGGGCACCTCCCTGTTTGCGAATGTCAGGCGGAGTTTTGATCCAGCTGGAGGATTTTGTGTCGAATTCCCCCAGTTTTTGCAGTTCGGAATACTCCGCCTCGGTCAGCAACTCCACTCCCATGGCCCCCGCTGAATCCTGGGCGTTGGTTTTCGGACGGTGTTCTTTGCGAGATTCCCATCCTTCACGGTCGTAACACACACTGCGGCGGCCCGTTGGACTTTCCGGCGAACAGTCCATGAAAACCACCTCTCCGGACTTTCCATTCCACCCCACCACATCCGGCTCGCCGCCGGTCTGCTCCATCTCCCGGAGCGACCACAATTTTCCTGCGCTGGCTGCCAGTTTCGCCAGCACCCTGGCCCAGTCCAGATTCCGGTGGCGCTGCCGGTTCTGCTCAAAGCGCCATGCTAGTTTTTCCAGCAATTCCTGCGCTTGTTTTGGACTCAATTCCTGGCTCATTTCAGTTTTCATGCGGTTGCATTGGCATCAGAACACATGCTCCGCCCCCTGACAACGACAACGTCTAAGTGCCCCCTGCCCAACGCTCCAGACAGGATTCCGGAGTGCGCCTTGTTCAGGGCGTGAAACTCACCAGCACGCGTCCGAAGCGTCGGGGTTGATTCGCTGCCGCGCTGTCGCGGACCTTCACGCGTTCCCATTCCGCGTTCAATGAAGTCACCACCGGAGGCAGCCCACCGCTCCAAGTCTGCAAGTCCGGGGAGAATTGCGCCGCGCAGGACAGGCCGGTTCCGCCCGGTGCCTTGCGACGCAGAAAGGTCATTTCCAGCGTCCGTCCTCCGGCGATGCCGACCATGGATCCAAACGGCAGCCCGGCTGTTCCCGCAGGTGCCATTTGCACTGCATCCGCTGCGAGGGGAATCATGTTGAAGGCAAACTCCAGAAGATTCTCTGCACCGTCCCCGTCGGGATCCGCATCGGGCGCATGATTGGCGGCGGTGAGTCCGGCGGCGGCAGCCCATGTGCTGTATGCATTGCCAGCGGCAGGGGGCGTGAAGGTGACTTCCAGCACGGGGCGCTGCGTCACGTCCGTGGTGAATTCGCTGCTATTCATCGTCCAGCCGTCTTCAGGATCCGTACTGGAGGCCCGCAGCAGCCAACCGCGGTTCGGCGTGCCGCTTTGGAAAAGCTCCATGTCCGCGGTGACATCGAAAATCGCCGGACCGCCATCCACATCCGGCACCAGCGAGAACGATGCGGAGCTGGCTGCTTCCGAATTGTTGTTGGAGACGCCGCCGGACATGCTGTTCCACGTCGCAGCATCCGTCCAGTCGGCGATCATGCGGTGCGCACGGTAGGTGCTGTCGGAATCACTGCTGCTTCCGGAGGGCGTGAAGAGAATCAATTTAGCCGAGCGGATGATGGACCCTGCGGGAATCTGCCCCGCGGCGGCTCCGAACAAATTGTCAAAACGGACCAGCACCTGACCAGTCTGGTTTCCCGACACCGACGAGGTTGTGTCGAGGTCTGCGGTCAACTCCACGGTGGCGGCATGGCTGGCGTCGGGCGTTTCCTCCCAGAGCATCGTGTCCCTGGCCCCAGTGTATCCGTTGAGCCCCTGGCGAAAGGTGAGGGTAGTCACTGCGGGATCCGCGGTGAAAGGCCCGATGATGCTGCGAACCTGCCCCGCTGCACCGGCGTGGGTTGCCACACCGTACATGTCCTCCAAGGTCCGCAGAAGGTTGTGCAGCGTCCACGTTCCCGCAGTGACCGTGCCGGTGCGCAGGCCTGCACCGTGGAGCACGGTAGGAATCTGGTTGGTCTCGTCATAGTCGTCTTCATCCCAGGTGATGACGAGCAGGCTGTTGTGAGTTTTGGCCCACTGTGCGTAGGCGTCCAGATGGTCGCGCAACCAGTCGTCGCCTTCGCGTCGCGAGCCGTCGTGCATGTCGTGGTCTTGATCCGGAATCACGAAACTCACCGTCGGCAATTGCGCAAAGTTCGCTGGAAACTGTGTGAAGGCCCGGTTGATCGACGGCGGCAACTGATTCGCGGGCAGCGGGGATTCTTTGGCCACCCAATTCGCCCACGGGTTGTGCTTGCGGCGGTATTTGACGCCAGGGTATGTCGCCGAATGGGGATCGAAGTCCGCCCAGTCGGCGGCACCTGCCATTTCGAGGTCTTCGCTGAATCCGGCGAACGTGAATCCCGCATCCAGCAGTTCCCGGCCAAGATTCAGGGAAACGAAGGGATAGGTTGACGTCGAAGTGGTGGAAAAATTCGGCGGCAATTCATCATCCACTACTCCCTGATTCGCTCCACTGAAGAGCTGAAGGTAATTCGGCTGGCTGGGATGCTCGTGGGCAAACATCCTCCCGATGCTCACTCCACCAGCAGCCAGCGACGTAATGTAAGGCGCATTGATGGTATCGCCCACGATTTGCCCGGCGGTGCGATTTTCCTCCACCACAATCACCACATGGTCATACCGCGGCGGTGCGGCCGAAGCACAGGACAGGACGGAACCTGTCAAAACCGGAAGCAGGAAATGACTCCAAAAGCAACGCATGGGATGAATGTGGTTGTCAGCTAACATACGAGAAGAGTGGTATCCAGCCAGGCAACCGGTTTCGCCCAGAGCCAGCCGCAGGCACGGGTGTGATCGAGTGCAGGCAGGGGAGTATCGAACTGCTGCCACCCCATGCTGACACCACCATGACAGCAAAGTAACAAACTGGTCATCGCGTGCGGTCGTGCAAACCATGCAGCCATGAGCTTCACGGCACCCTGGTCTGCTCATCGGGGAGCGTTGGCCCCTCGCATGGCGTCGCCTGGGGTCCGCAAGCAGGCGTGGTTCTGCCGGGTGCCTGACTCCGGTTGGCTTGGAGACGCGGCCACGTCCGCATGAGCCAAAGCGCGACCAGCAGCAGCAATGCCCCCCGGGCCACCAACGCACACACCGTCGGCAGCGACAGCGCATCGGTGATCAACGGCGCAGCCCACCAATAGTAGAGCGCTACCGCCACTGCCGCCAGCAGCGCCAGACTGACCGGACGAGTCAGGCCCAGGAATCGGACGGCAAGCGCCGCGACCAAATAGCTTCCAGCCGAGCAGAGAGCCACCCACAGATAGACGCGGGGAGCTTCAGTCCAGGACACGTTGCTGGTTGTGAAATACCCAATGATGAAACCCGGCATGGCTGCCGCAAAAATGCCGTAGGCGGTGGTCAGCCAGTGGTTTCCACCGGTCTCCGGGCCGGTTGCCGCCAAAATGGATTTTGCGGGAGCTAGGTCGAGGCAGCCCTTTGGAATGCAAAGTGTGCACCCATCGCAGCGATGATGGTCCAATTTCCACAGCGGATGCTGGCCATAGAGCCGCTCCACCGGCAGCACCGGGCACACCGCATTGCAGAATCCCGCCCGGCCATCAAACAAGGCGCCCAGGACCAGGGCCGCCAGCGCCACGGCCACAATGGTTGCCGCCAAAGCAGGACCGTTCTCATTGAACAGGAATCGCCGCGCAGGCACCAGCACCGCCAAAAGCACAATGCCCAGGACATTCGCCGCCATGAGGTGGCGACCGCGTAGTTTCCGGTGCCCTAACGCTCCGCTGGTGCACTGGTTGAGCGTCGCCAGCGGGCAGATGCCGCGCCACAGATGCGGTGCCAGCAGAAAGGTGATGGGCAGTATGGGAATGAGCAGATTCCACAGCACCCGCAGTGCCGTCGCAGGCCACACCACCAGGCCTGCGATGAGCGCCACGGTGGCTGCCAGGGTAACGATCTGAGCCGCCCTCCATCCGGTGCCACTCCACCCCGACTTCGGCGCAGGGAAACCGTCGCGCGGCAGCGGCTTGGTGGAGGATTTCATGGTACAGTGGGAACTTGGAGATGGCTGGCCCCGGGCTGGCTGTCATGACTGCCGGACCATGCGCAAATGCACTGGCACCAACGGCCACAACCCGGTAGAACAAACCGCAGACGGCCGCACGCTGCAAGCCAATTCCCAGCCGACCACCGCACCTGGCAGCGTTTCCCACCCTGCCCATGACAAGGACTGACGCTGAGGAACTTGGGGGTATTTACGGAACAATCGGTGGGGATGGGGTCGCTGATGAACGGCTGGCCTTTACCATTGGTCACCTGGCATTTTCGGAAGCCAAAATGACATCGTAGAGACTGGCCGATGCGGGCATCAGATCCATCCCTATGGACACACGGTTCCAAAATCCAACAGTGCCAGTGATGCCATCGAAGGCGAGGCAACTGCCAACCGCACATCATGGGTTGCTCTTTGGCTGCGAGCGCACCGGGGATTTCAGCGACAGGGAATTCCTGGGAATGTGGGGAACCCGCCAGACGACCCAGCCCTGCCGCCCCGGAGCCTGGTGATCCGGTCATTATGGGTGTGGATGCCTGGCGGCAGAGAACCATGCAGGCGGGTTCGTGGTTCTGGAAAGGCCTTGCAATGAAGGAAAGAGAGCGCTGTATGTCAGGAAAATCGGCGCGCCCCAACTGTTTCCAGTTGTGGAGAACGGCTGCAAATTTCCAAGCCAATGCCCACTGCCTTAAACCTTCCCCCGTTGATTCTTGCTTCCGCGTCACCGCGCCGGCGCGAGTTGCTTTCGGAAATGGGGTTCACCTTTCAGGTGGAACCGGCCCGGGTTGAAGAGGTGCATGACCCCACGGCACCCCTGCTGCGCCTGACGCGGGAAAATGCGGCACTCAAGGCCTGGGAGGTGTCCGAACGCTTTCCCAATGCGCTGGTGATTGGGGCGGACACACTCGTATCCATCGAAAGCACCCCGCTGGGAAAGCCTGCAGACTTTTCCGAAGCCTGCGCCATGCTGCGCCGCCTTTCCGGGAACGAGCATGAAGTCTGCACCGCGGTTTGTTTGACCCAGGCCGTCAGTTTCCGCAGTGTCTGTTTTGAAGTGGTGACCCGGGTCCAGTTTCGTCGGCTGACGGAGCAAGCCATCGACAACTATCTCACGCGCATTGATCCGCTGGACAAGGCCGGCGCTTATGCCGCACAGGAACATGGTGAAATGATCATTGAGAAGATGGACGGCTCATTCACCAACGTGGTTGGCCTGCCCACGGAACGCTTGGCGGTCGAACTGCAGCTCTGGCAGAGTCACACCTGAAGGTCGTTGGCGGTTGCTGCTGCGGCTGCAGCTTTTCGCGTTCAAAATCGGTTCGGTGCGTGGTTGCCGCCGGTATCAGGGCGAGGATGCCCCAGCCTGCGGCAAAGGTTTCACCTCACTCGGATCGGACGGATCAGACGCATCAGACGGATTTGAGGCGATAATCGCCCTATGCCCCTATCCGCCGGAGCATGGGTTCACAGCAGGGAGAGAATCGGCTGCGGCCAGACGCCAAAGAGGAGCGTTGCAGCGATCAGGACGATGATGGTGATCCGCGTCAGCGGACAGAGCGGCGTTGGCAATGCCGGGTCGGACGCCGCGGGTTTGCTCAGATACATGCTGCGCACGACTTTGAGGTAGTAGTAAAATCCAGCGGCAGCGCCGAGGATCGCCACTACCGTGGGCCAGAAATAGCCGCTGTTGATAGCCAAGGTGAAGACGAAGAATTTGCCAAGAAAACCAGCGGTGAGAGGGACCCCGGCCAAGCTGACGCTGCCGATGAGCAGGGCGAATGCCAGAAACGGGCTGCGCTGGCCCAAACCGTCGAAAGCGGTCAGATCGTCACTTGCCTTCCACCGGTTGATGATGGCCAGGACGGCAAAGCAGAGCAACGTCATGAACAGATAGGCAGCCAGGTAGAAGGAAACGACC
The DNA here is from genome assembly GCA_018003315.1 of Verrucomicrobiales bacterium. Taxonomy (GTDB): domain Bacteria; phylum Verrucomicrobiota; class Verrucomicrobiia; order Verrucomicrobiales; family V1-33; genus JAGNEJ01. Next base: position 35,081 of record JAGNEJ010000027.1, on the reverse strand, counting down.
TGTTCTGGACGCAGGCCGCCGACAGGAGCCTTCGAAGCCAGTGCCAGCAGGAGGAAACCCGCATGGGAGATGCTGGAATAGGCGAGCAGCCGTTTGAAATTCGTCTGGGGAATGGCCGCGAGGTTTCCGACCAGCAGGGTGGCACCGGCCACGGCCACGAGAATGGACAGAGCCGGACCGCTCAGCGCGTCCGAGGCCAGGAATGGCTGCAGCAAACGGAAGGCGACGATGAAGCCGGCGGCCTTCGATCCCACGGACAAAAAGGCCGTCACCGGAGTCGGCGCTCCCTGATACACGTCGGGCACCCAGAACTGAAGCGGAACGGCGGCCACCTTGAAGGCGATGCCAACCAGCACGAGGGCAAAGGCAAACAGCGCCGCGCTGTGGTGCGAAGTGGTCGCCAGCGCATGCCCGATGGCGGCAAGGTTCGTCTGGCCGGTGACCCCAAAAAGCCAGGCGAAGCCATAAACGAAAAACCCGGTCGAAAGCGCGCCCAGAATCAGATATTTGGCCCCTGCTTCCAGGGAGCCGCCATTGCGGCGCATGTAGGCGACGAGGACATAGAAGGCGATGGTGACCAGCTCCAGAGAGACAAAAATGCTGGTGAGATCGACAGCGGAAGCCATCCACATGAGGCCCGTGCAGATGAATACGGGCAGGGAGAAAAATTCACCGATGGCCGCCCCCCCGCCCACCCGGGCGGAGTATTTTTCCAGAACCGGCAGGAAATCCAGGCCCAGGACCAAAACCACACCGGTGCAGAGCAGCGCGAGACGTTTATAAAACAGGGCCAGCTTGTCGGCAGTGTAATACGACCAGAATCCTCCCGCCTCGGCAGGGTGCATTTCCGCAAAAAATGTCAGGACAAACACCAGCGCCAGTCCGCCAATGGCCGCATAGCCGATCCAGCGTCGCTTGTCCGGCGCGAGAAATGCCTCCCACAAAAGGAGGATCAACCCGAGGGCCAGAACGGCAATTTCCAAGACGTAGGCGGGCATGATGGGGCGGGAGACAGAAATTAACCGGCAATCAGCTTGAGAACCGGATTGGCGAAATGGAGCAAGAGGTCGGGGAAGAAACCGACAATAAGCAGTGCAGCGAGCAGCAGCACCGCCGGCAAGCGCTGTGCCAGATTGACCGGGATGTCCAGAATGGTGAGATCACCAGCCTGCGGCCCCTTGAATACCCGGCGGTAAGCCCGCAGCATGTAAACCGCAGAAATGACCACGCCCCACAGTGCCAGAATCGTCGCCACCTGCAGCGCGCCCATTTTCCCTCCGCTCCCGTGAAAGCCGCCGAAGAATACCATGATTTCCGAGGAAAAGTTCGCGAATCCCGGCAGACCGATCGACGCCATGGTGGCCATGCCGAACACCAGGCCCAAGAAGGGCACCTTTTTTGCCAGACCGCCGAGCCTGGCCAGTTCGAGTGTCCCCGTGCGCTCCCGGATCATGGCGGACAGGGCAAAGAGCAGCGCGATGGAAACCCCGTGGGCAAACATCAGCAGCAGGGCGCCGCCATATCCGATGACATTGCCGCTGGCAATGCCGAGGAAAACATACCCCATGTGCATGACGCTGGAGTTGCCCAGCACCAGATCGAGTTCCTTCTGAGCGATGGTCACCAAGCCGATGATGAGGATGTTCCCCAGCAGCAGCCAAAGCATGAGCTGGTTCACCCATGGGGCGGACGCCCCCAGCGGCAGCAGCGGCACCGCGATGCGCAGCAGGCCGTAGAGGCCGAATTTTTTCAGGACGCCAGCGTGCAGCATGGTCACCGCCGTTGGTGCTGCCGCATAGGCGGGAGGCGCCCAGGAGTGAAAGGGAAACAGCGAAATGAGCACGCCGAAACCGATGAGCAGCGTGACGAAGATCCATTCCTGCGTGGAGGCATCGATCGCCTTCGCCGACTCCCGGAGCACCTGGAGGTCGAACGTCATCGTCCCTGCCGGGCTTCCCTTCAGCACCAGCCAGGCGAGTCCCGCCAGCAGAATCAGGCTGCCGAGGCCCAGATAAATCGTGATTTTCCAGGCTGCCTCCATGCGCCGTTCGCGCCCGCCGCTGCCGTAGAGGCCGATCATGAGGAAGGTGGGAATGAGCGCCAGTTCGTGGAAAGCGTAGAGGAAGAGAACGTCGGTGCAGACAAACGCCCCCAAAGCCCCCGCGGAGATGAGCAGACTGGAGGCGTAATAGAGCTTTTCATGGACACCGGAGGGTGCCGGAATCCACACCGCACAAAAGGTCACCAGCACCGTCAGCAGCACCAGCACCAGACTCAGACCGTCCAGGCCCACCGCATAAGAAATGGCAGGGTTGTCCAGCACCGCACGGCTGGCAGTAAATTGATAGCCTCCCTTGGCCACATCGTAGGCGACGCCCAGACCGATTCCGAGCAGCAAATTCGCCCCGGCAGCACCCAGCGCCGCCAGCCGGGCCGGCACCCCAAACGCCATGCCAATGGCGGCCAGAACAGGCAGAAAAATCAGGAGATCGAGCAGACTCACGCGGAAATGGGTTGAAATCAATGGAGATGCCTGCGCCGCTGGCGGCCCGACGGCTGGCTGTCATTATTGATGCCAAGGAAAATCACCGGCAAGCCCAATTTGTGAAATTTTTCACAAGCGCAGCACCGTGGTTCCCGGATTTGGGTGCAACCATCGCTGCCAGCGGACAATCCTGCCCCATCAGGCAGCGGCATTCCGCTCCCGGATCTGCAGCAGACTGCGCAGGGAGGGGAGGACGCCGTGGCGGTCGAGAACGAAGAGCAGGTTTTCCACCGCGCGTGGGATGTGGGCGAGGAACGTCGGCTTGTCCTGATTGAGTCCCAGATTGCCATAGGCTCCCAGTGCCTGCATGAGCCGCTGACTGCAGCAGGCGGCAAGGATGTCGGGATTGGTGTCCCACTGGTCGTCGCCCGGGCGGATTTCCAGGTAGTGCGCCAGCAGGTCATCGCGTTCATCCGGGGTGAGGCTGACGTAGGGGTCATACAGCAGGGAGGCCAGATCATATTCCGGCCGCCCCGGGCGCAGCCCCTGGTAGTCGATGAGCCAGGTCTTGCCCTCGCGCACCAGCACATTCTGGGATTGAAAGTCGCGGTGCACCATGAAGCGCGGCATTTGGGCCAGGGCGGCAGCGAGGTCGCCAAACTCGGGAAGCTGGCGGATGCGGTCGATCTCTTCCCGCGGCAGAGCGGAAAAATTGTTGGCGAAGTGGTCGAAGAAATAATCCTGCTCCCACCGGTAGAGGCTTTCATCAAAAGGCGGCTGCAGCCGGTGCCGCAACTGATCGGGAATGTCAGGGAGGCGCAGGGAATGAATTTGTGCCGCCTGGCCGAGCACGTCGCGGTAGAGTGGAAGCCGCTCTTCCGGTGCCGCGTTGCGGTATTCCCACAGGTCCAGTCGGCCCAGGTCCTCCATCCAGCCCAGCCGCAGGCTCGGGTCATGAAAATAGACCCGCGGCGTCCGAACCTTGCGCAGGGCCAGCACTTCCGTTGCCGCAAAAAAACTCAGATTGTCCGGACGGCGGTCGGTGTAAACCATGAGAATGACGGTGGCGGGTCCACGGAACCTTCCCCCGGCGCTCACGCGGTAATAACAGCGGTCACTCCCTCCCTTTTCAATCTTTTGCAGATGGACCTCCGCCGCATCCCAGCCGACCAGGCGGCGGCGGGTTTGTTCGATCAATTGGTCTTCGGTGAAATCAGACTGCATGCAGATAACGGGAAATATGGGCGGGACCGGTAGCCGGAAACCCGCCGCGGCGCAATTTGCGATTTCCCCCGCTGTTCCAGTCAGGACTTGGCCGAAAATCCCACATCGGCATCACCATCGGATTGCCTGGCCGTGTTTTCATCGATCAGGTGCAGGGGCACGTCACCCGGGCCTTCGTCATCACTTGCACGCCTTTGGCCAAGGCGCTCTGGATCAGGGTGAAATGGTCACCTGCAGGCGGAGGAAGCGGCGCTGGGAACTGGCGACGGGGACGGAATCCTTGACGGTGATGCGAACCAGACCGCCTGGGATTGGGGTGACGGTAACCGCACCTGCAGGCAGGGCACCGCCGACAGAGTCGGTCCACGCGGCGGTGGCCGGCGATTTTTTCGCCACGGTGGACCAGACCGCAAGGTCCGTTCCGGTGCGGATTTCGTAACTGACTCCGGGGCACCCGTGCCCACCAGCCAGCGCACTGGCAGGCAGGTCGAAGGTGATGGTGGCAAACCCGTCGCCACTCGTACCTGCGGCGGGCAGACGGTCCGCACCTTGCGGTGATCTGCCGGAATGCGGGTCGGTGTTGAGGGCGTATTCGAGGGTGTTGGCGAGGCCATCGAAGTCGCTGTCGAGCGGAAGATCGCCGACAGTGAGCGCGTGGGCGGCCAGCCACGCGGCCAGACCGTCCGGATGCGAATTCACCCAACTGTCGGGCGTGCCGAAGATCTGGGTGGATGCGGTCCACGTTTCCGGTTCGTCGAAATCTGCGCTGGGGGTGGCGCTGTTCAGGAGCGTGAGGCTGTAGCCGCTGGCATTGGTGTCGTGCCAGGTGGCTTCGTAGCGGAACCAGAGGATGCCGGCGTCCCACGGATAAGGCAGGCGCAGGCCCAACAGCTCGCCGCTGTTGTCGAGCGATCCTGTGTAAACTCCGCCGACATTGAGTCCGGCCCCGTAGCGTTCCTCAAAGGCGGCCAGATTTTTGACCAATACGATTTCCCCACCGCCTGGGAGAAGGGTGCCCGGTGGAAAGGTGAAATCGATTCCGTCGAAAAAGACGACTCCGCTCAGGTCCAGGGTCGCGCTGCCGATGTTCGTCAATTCGATGAATTCATAGCTGCTGCCGCCGGGGGGATTGTACATGATTTCGGTGATCCGCAGCCCGTCCAGCAAGGCCAGGGCATTGGCATAGCCGGGGCCGCCGGTGACGTTGGCGGCTCCCCCGGTGGCGAGCGGGAAGAAATCCAGCCCGCCAACACCCCCGGTGGCAACGCGGCCCTGACTGACATCCTGCACCTGGGGAAAGACGCGGACGCTGTCCTGCTGGGCGCCGCCGGCGGCAAAGAGCAGCAGTTCCTCGGTGATGCCGTCGATCTTGAAGGAAGTGTGGCCGGGACCATCCTCGGATTTGCCGTCGGCGATGAGTTTCACGTACCCATTTCCTCCAATGAAGCTGAGCGGTGGAAACGCAACGCCGGTGCCAAAGCGGGCATCTGTCAGGATCATGCCGGTGAGGCTGGCGGGATAGGGCGCGGGATTGGCGAGTTCCACCCAGTCGTCCCGGTAGCGAACGTCGCTGGCGGCGAGCCATTCGTTGATGACGACCTGTGAGGAATCCGACAGGCGGGCAGGGGTGTTCGGAAGGGTGCCGAAGGTGGGATCGCAAAGCTGCCAGGCAGCGGGGGCTCCTGCGCGGCCGAGCGAATGCCCGTCGGGCAGCGGGCCGAAGACCACGCTGTCGCGCTGGGCATTGGCGGCGTCGAAAAGATAGATGGCATCGCCGTCGTTGTCGATCTGGAAGGCCGCCAGGGAAGCAATCACGGCGGCACCGGGAGCAATGGGTCCGCTGAGCGCTTGCTCGCCGGGAGTGAGCGGGTCGTCACTGAGGCTCCAGCCGGTGAGGTCCACCGTGGTGGTGCTGCGGTTGACGAGTTCCACCCACTGCACCGGCAGTGCGGGAGTGCCGGGAGCGGTATCGCCGTGGACTTCGCTGAGGAACACCAAGGGCAGGGCGGTGTCCACGGTCCAGGTGCGAGTGGTGGGGGCGGCTTGGGCGGCGCCGTCGTAGGTGCGGGCGGGATCGTTGCCCTGCCAGTTGCCGGCCATGTCCTGGCCGAGCACCTCCAGGGTGTGCGGACCAGCGCCCAGTCCGGTGAGCGTGAGTGTGGCCTGGCGCGGGTTGGCTCCGCTGCGGTTGAGCTGGCCGCCAAAGCCGATCTGAACGGGCGCACTCCACGTGCCTCCGTCGATCCGCCATTTGTAGGCGACCACCCCCGGTCCGCCTACCGTGAAGGCTGCATCCGTTTCCGCCACCGTGCCGCTGGGGCCGCCGAGGAGGTAGGCCCATTCCGCAATGCCAGCCCCGTAGTTCAGGCCTCCGGGTGCGGTGGCGCGGGCCAGCGAGTCGGTGCGCAGCCCGTAATCCTCGGCGGCAGGATTGACGAAACCGGGAGCGCCGGACTGGTTAGGGCCGTAGGCTCCGCTGAAGAAACCGCCGGGATGGTTCGGCCCGATCTCCGGATCGGCGATCGCGTCGAGCAGGTTGTGAAAAAACTCGATTTTAGTGGTGATGCCGTGGCCCTGGGCGTTGGTGTCGGGTCCGCTGAAGAGGTGCGGCACGTTGCTGACGATGTTGAAGCCCATGAAGGCACCATCACCCACGCTGGGGTTCACGCCGTCGCCGGGGATGAAGAAGTTTACCGGCGCGCAAACGACGTTCTGCGTCACGCTCTGGCCCTGGAACTGGAAGTCGGCATGGAGGTTCGCCACCGTGTTGTGCTCGAAGATGGTGGCGGTGTTTGCCTTGCAGTTGATGACGTGGTCGAGGTCATAGCAGATGTTCCGCGCGACCATGATGGTGGTGCCGCTGCCCTTGTCGCCGGAGCTGATGGCGTTGGAGTAGCCGGTGTCGTTGGTCCAGTAGTCCTTGCGGGCATTTTTGAACACATTGCTGGCGATGTAGGCATCGCCGCCGAGGTCCATGTGTTCATCTCCTGCGAGGCCGTGAAAATGATTGTAGCGGCAGTCGATGACGAACTGTCCGTTGGTCTGGTGGTTGGTCACCGGATCGCGCGGTGCCCAGCGTCCGCTGTCACAGTCGAAAACGTCCTGGTGGCCGCGGTTGCCGTGGAACTGGTTGAAATAACAGCGCCAGTGGCCGTTGAGCGGCATGCCATTTGGATAGTTCGCATTTCCGGAAACTTCCGCGTCGGTGGTCGGATACTCGACTTTCATCGGCTCCATGCTGTTGTCGGCGGCGGGGATGAAATCGGTGGTCGGCTCCTCGATGCGGTTCAGCGCCGGATCGAAAAGGAACATGTCCGGCATCGTGTTGTAGGTGAATGTCAGTTTGCTGTTCCGTCCGTAAAGCATGCGCAGGTGGGTGCCGGCAAACGTGCAGTGGTCGGCCCAGCCCCAGGAGCGGATGAAGCCGAGGCTGCCGTAGTTTTCCGAATTGCCGGGTGAAGTCCCCTGGGCATTGATGAAATCGGCAAAACTCACGATGTTTTCCTGCGCCATGCTGTCCACGATGCGCAGCCCGCCCCATTTCGGAGCGCCGGTCTGGGTGCCCAGCTTGATGGGGTCCACGTCGGTGGCGAGGCTGGTGCCGGGAACGTGGGAGAAAACAATGCGCTGCGCCGCCGTGCCCTGGGCCAGGATGCGCCCGTTGACCGTGATGCGCACATTCTGGTCGCACTGCACATTGACGCCAGGATCGATGCGCAGGGTAGAACCCGGTGCGACGCTGATGCTGGCGGTCACATGATAGGGTGAACCTGCAAGCGTCCAGCGCGTTTCGCCGGGGGCGGTGATGTTCGCATTCACCAGCGTGCCCTGGGTGGGCGGTCCGCTTCCGGCGGGCAGCGCTCCCATGTCATTGCGTGAACCGTCGGGATCATTGTAGGCCGGAGCTGGATCGCCGGCATCAAGGCACGGGCTGGCGGCGGCGAGGTTGAAGTTTTTCGCGCCGGCATTCACGAACTGCGGGTTCGCGGTCAGGTTGCCGGTCCCGCTGGATGGCAGCGGGTTTGTCGGGTTGCTGCCTCCCTGATCGAAAAAGCAGGTGTAGTTCTGGACGTTGAGCGGGAAAGTGCCTCCGCCGTAGTCATTGGCGACGGGCTCCTCCGCACTGACAATGCAGTTGTGCAGGTCCACGGTGATGTTCATCGTGGTGGTGCCGTATTTGTTGCGGGTGTGCACGCCGACGCTGTGAAAGGTGCCGTCGCTGGTGTTGGTCGGGTGGTTTTCCGCGACGATGGTGCAGTTTTCGAAGGAGTTGAGAAACGGCGTGCTTTCGGTGCCGCCCACCTGGCACTTGGTGCTGACGCAGATGTCGCAGTCAATAATCCGGGTGCGGCGCACGGTGACGTTGTTGTTCAGCAGGCTGAGGCCCTTGTCGAAGGCATTGCGGATGATGCAGTCCTCAATGCTCAGGGAGCCGGAGAGACAGTCCACGGCATCGTCCCCGCAGTTGTAGAACACACTGCGGCGCAGGTTCACCGGACGTCCGCCGCTGTCGTGGATGTAAAGGTTGTCCTCATCGTCCGGGCCGCCGGATTCGCGGTAGATCGGGAGCATGTCGGAAAAGTTGCTGTCCTCGACGGTGAGGGCGCTGCCGTCGATTTCCGGCCCCATGACGCAGCGAGCGAACTGGGAGCGGCGCATCACCAGGGTGGTGCTGCCGGAATTGGTAAGGATCTTGCCGGAGAGATCGGAAATGACTCCGTCCTCGAACGTCCAGACCGCCCCGTTGCCTAACCGAAAAGCCGGACCGGTGCCGGTGTGGCCGCCGCCGGGCGAATGGGCGGCCCTGGAGACGAGGCAGTACTGCCAGAGCGTCGTGGAGCCGCCCACATTGACCTCTCCCCAGCGCGTGGAGGCTTCGCTGGCCGTGATGCTGATGGGCTGTGCCGCGGTGCCCAGCGCGTTGATGATGCCGCCGCCGGTGCAGATGAGGTCCGCGCCGCCGGTGTCGCCTGCTCCAGACGTGCCGGCCATCAGCACATGGGTGCCCGGGGCAATTTCCAATGTGGCTCCGGCGGGAACGGTGAGGTCGCCGGTGACGCGCACCACGCCGCTCCAATTGGTGGTGCCTGCGGGCAGGGTGCCGCTGGCCGTGGTGCCGGGCGGATTCGTGCCAAGGCTGGTCATGGCCCTGGTGGCGACGGAGGGGCCTGCGGTTGCCGTCAGGGTGAAATTCCCGGGATCGGCGTTGACCGAAAACAGATTGCCCTGGAGTCGCAGGTCGAAGGTGACGTCGGTGCTGGTGGCGGATGCCTGGTGAATCTCCACGGCGATGGTATTGACGCCATTGTGGAGCAGCCCCAGCGGAACGGTGATGGCCGTGGTGGCATTTTCCTGCGCAGGGGACGAATTGGCATAGGATGTGAGGGCTGCGCCCGCGGGCAGCGTGGCGGTGCGCAGGACTTCGGTGCCGTTGACATACACCGCCGCGGCGTCGTCATATTTCACCTGCCCGGTCACACTGGCCAACTGGCTGAGGTCAGCGATGGTGAAGGTGTTGCGGAAAAGATAGGACGGACTGCTCTGGGTGCCGCTGCCGGTGCCATAGTCCACCCGGGCGAACGCCCGGTTTTCATCACCGTCACCGTAGCCGGTCTGGGTCACGATGCTGGGCCAGGCGGAGTCGTCGAATCCCTCGTTTTTCCAGGTAGTTCCGCTGCTGGAGATGAAGGCAGCCAGAGTAGCGGAGGTGAAATCTCCACGGTATTTCCAAGTGCTGCCCGGGGTGCCGGAATTGCTGGACGTGCTGCCGGTGCCGCCGGTGCCATAGGTCAGGAAGTTCACGGTGCCGCCGCCGGAGCTGGTGCCCAGGGTGACGAGTGCGCTGCCCATGCCGTTTGCCAGGGTGATGGTGGCGGGTGAGAGGGCAACGCCGTTGGTGGCGGTGAGATTGACCGTGGTGTTCCACGCCTCGCGGTTGAGCTGGCCGTTGCCGGTCTTCAGGTCTGCCCGCACCAGGACCGGCACGCCGGGCACGTAGGTCTGCGGCACGGTCAGGGTCAGGGAATCCGGCGCAACGCCATTCCACACGATTTTGGATAGAAACTCCTGCAGCACGCTGCCGGTCCCGTTGAGCCCGCTCCAGAAACGCACCACCACGTGGTTCAGGCCCGGTGTGAGCAACCCGCCGCCGCCCGCGGGCAGCACCAGTTTCCAGGTGCCTGCGGCATCGGCGCCGACCGTGCGGTAAAAGGCCTGCGCCGCCATGCCGTTGACGGTGATGCTGTAGGTCCTGGCCACGGCAAACGTGCCGGCAAAGGTCGCGGCTCCGGTGGTGCTAACCTTGTAGCCCTCCGGGCTGTCCGCAGTGGTGCCCGTGGTGGTTAGGGAGAAATTCTGCTGAATCTGCGCCAGCACGTTGCTGCGGCGGGCGTCAATGAATGCCTTGATGGCGGCGATGTTCCGCGCCGGAGAGGCCGCTCCGGACCCCGCAGGCACCCAGCCCTGCATGATGCGGTCGATGATGGGATCCAGCGTGGCGTGGGTAAACCAGGTGTCCAGACCGCCCAGCAGGGCCGCGTAGTATTTCGGCAGCAGAGCCGGATGGTTAAACAGCCGCCGCAGGCCCACCACGCCGGTGTTCCCTTGCTGCACGTATTCGTCATAACTGAAAATGGACCGCGTCACCGGATCGCCCACGCCACTGCCGATGTCGAACACATCATCCATGTCATGCGGGACAAACCGGAAGCGGGGATCGATCATGCCACGGTAAATGCTGGTGTCGTCGGCCCGTCCGCTTTGCAGGCCTCCCTCCTGGTTGCCGATCAGTGCATCCGTCGCGATGAACCGGTAGAACTGGTCCACGTCCAGCACTGCCGCCACCGCCGCAGGATACGCCGCGTCACTGATGGCCGGCTGCTCCGCACTCCCGCCGGTGGCCGGAGCGCTCACCACGCGGGTAAAATTGACCAGGTCGCTGTAGTCATTGGCGTCCTTGTTGGTTTCCTTGATGAAGGTGTCGCTGTAGGCGGCGGGGTCCGCACCCTCGTATTGGAATTCACCGCTGCCGAGATTGCCGGGAGGCGTGCCGACGGCGCCTGAGGCGTGGTCGTCCAGACGGTATAAATTTCCGTCGGAGTCCAGTGGATAGTGTTTCTTTGCCCAGTCGGAGCCGCGGCCTTCCAGCAGGGCATAACGTCCAAACATGCGGCTGCCGGACTCGGCGAGGTCCGCGCCATTGACGCGCACCTGCACGGCCACGGCGTCCTGCGGAGCCACTCCCGCGAGGGCAAAGAGCACGTTTCCCAGCACCTGACCGTAACCATACTGGCAGTTCAGCGTCAGGCTGCGCCGTCCGTTCCAGTCGTCTCCGTTGACGAAGGCCACATGGAAATTGTTCGGTGGTCCGAGGGCGGAGGCCTGCCCCCGGTTGCGCACGCCGCAGACGTAGCGCACGGTGGTGCCTTCGCCGTCGTGCGAAACAAAAGTGGCATTCATTTCCGCTTCGGAATCCTCTTGGCCGCTGGTGCTGCCAATCTGCGCGAGTTCCGCCCGTTCGGCATCCTTCATCACCAGCCGGAGGAGCGGCTGGTTGCCAGCGACGGTGAAATCCAGCGCGGGATTGAAGGAATCGTCCACCTGGATCAGCGCATTGCAGGCGTGGCCGTAGGTTTCCGGCTGCACGCCGGGATTCGAGGTCCGGGCCATGCGCGGCCAACTGTCGTTGACGGAGGCGGCATTGGCATTGTCAGGGTCCACGTAATACTCGATGACCGTGCCATTGGGCTGAGCCGGAATGGTGGCCACGCCTTTCCAGAATCCCTGGCCGGAAGTGGAACTAGTCGGTGAAAAAATGGCGACATTGAAGGAAACGGCACCGTCCACGCGCCAGTAGCAAGCGCGGTTGGTGGTGCCGCCGGGCGGCAATTCGGCATAAATTTGAATCGTGTCCGTGGAGTGCGGCACATCGGGCTTGTGGCGCACGTTGACCGCCATGGCCTGCTCAGGATTGGCGGCGGCCACGCTGTTGACGGCACCCGGAGTTCCCCCGGAGGCAGTGCTTGATTTCCAGGCCAGGCCGTGGTCCAGAGCCGTTCCGGTTCCGAATGACAAGCCGATGAGTTCCAGGGAACGTCCCCCGCCATCCGCCGGACATTCCCAGGCCCAGCCGCGATGTGAAAAAGATAGCGGCCCACGGATGCGCACCGCCCAGTCTCCTTCGCTGGCGTAATTCACCTCATGCACGGGAGTTCCAGACGTGTCCTCGAGCCGGACCTGCTCTCCGTTGTTAGAAAGCTGTCCGGTCCATCCTCCGACTAACGAACCGGCGAATCCCGGATGTTCCGCCTGGAATGTTGCCACATTCGCGGCAATCACCAGATGGCCGCCCACCGGGATGGTCGTCGCCGGAGGAATGGTGAAGTCCACCCCTTTGCTCAGACGCCAGCCGCTGACATCCACCGAAACGGGATCCGGATTGTAGAGTTCCAGCCACTCGTGAGCGGTGTTTTCCGGAACGGTGGCGGAACGAAAAAAAATCTCGTTGATGACCGGACTGGCCGCAGCGGAAAATGGCGCTGCCAGCAGTGCCGCCAGGAAAGCGGAACGGGTGTGGATGTGCATGGGGAGGACGGGGAGGGATGAAAATGTGGCGGAATCAGCAAACCCCGCCACGCTGGCTCATACCAAGCCCGCCCCATCGGAGTCAACCTGATTTACCCCTCCTGCTTTCCCCCCCCCCCCCGGGGGCCACCTCCGTGGATCGCCCCGGGGAGGGCCGAACCGAAGGGCCTCCGCCCGAAGCAAGTATACCCCAAGCACCGCAGCCAGGTGGGCGCGCGGGGGTGCCAGGCATCACGGAGCAATCAGGACCAAACGGAAGAAGTGCTTTCCGCCGCTCAACGGCTTCGTCACGGTAAACTGATCGCCCTCCACCAACGGCGTGCCGGGCACCGGTGCCCAGGACTGGAGCGACGGACCGGACTGCAGCGACCACCCGGTGAAGCGCGCGGGCCAGGAGAGTTTGACCCCGGCGGGCACCTGGGTGACCGTGAGCGGCGGCAGGGCGGCGTCCGGCATCGGGCAGGTGTTGAAGTCGTCGCCGCTGGCGATGAGGGCGATCTCCGCCTCGCTCAGGGCACGGTTGTAGAGGCGCATGTCGTCGAAGAGAATGGATTCGCTGGTGTTGGTGAACGTCGAACCGTCGGACATGTGAAAACCCATGGCACCAATGTAGGCTGGCAGGAGGTTGCCGCTGCCCTCGGGAAACCGGACATCGGGTGTGCCCCGGAATCCGGCGATGATGTGGCCATCCTTGTAAGAAGCCCCTCCCCACCCGTCCTTGCTGTCCCACACACCGGCAATGTGAGTCCACATGCCCATGGGGATGCTCCCCACCTCAACGGTGTAACTGAGATTTCCGCTGAATTGGCAATTTGCTCCAGCCCACAGGCCGCGGGCGAAATAGGGCGCATTGAGGCCGGCACCGAGGTTGCCCACGGGAAGGCCGATGTAGTGCTGGTAGGGGAGCCATTCGGGACCGTTGGGAGCATTGTCACGGCTGGCCTTGACCCACACCGACAGGGTCCATGCGCTGGCACCTTTGAGGTCCGGGAGGTGTCCGAGATTCACCCGCGGTGAATTGGGGTTGGGCGTGGCGCTGCCGACGCGGAACGCCTGGCCGAAGCGCCCCGGTTCGTAGGTCACGCCATTTTCCTCAGTTCCGGGATTTTTGCCCACTGCATCGCTGGCATTGCCGTCGCCTTTCCACCAGCCGATGAGACCATCGCTGACGCTGGTGGTCACGCCAGGAACGCAGGGCGGCGGCAGTTCCGGCGCACTGGCCCGCACGAACTCCAGCGCATACACTCCGCCGGGAATATCCATCGATCCATTGGACAAGGCGGCTCCATTGCTGTCGAACTTAAAGCGCAGGAGCTTCCCGTTTCCGTTGTTGCCCACGAACAATTCCCCCCAGGGACTGAACGCGACGTCGGTGGGCCCGTTGAGGCCGTTGCCTTCGATGCTTCCGTTGGCCACGGCATTTCCGGCAGCGTCGAACGTGAATCGGGAAATCGTCCAACTGTTAAAATTCGCCACAAACATTTCCCCCCAGGGACTGAAGGCGATGCCGTGCGGATTGGACAAACCATTGCCTTCGATGATGCCGTTTGGCGTCATCGCCCCAGCCGGGGAAATCTGAAACCGAACCACCTGGTTTCTCCAGTGGCCCAAGCTCACAAAGGCCTCTCCGGTGAGGGGGTTCACCTCGACTCCACGCGCCATGCCATCAGAAATGTTAGCCGTCGCAACCGGCAGTTTTTCCGCGAAGACGCCGACCGCGTCCGGTTCAAACATCCGCAACTGGTTGTTGTACGAGTCCACCACCAGCAGGCGGTCACCGGCAAACGCCGCGCTGTGGGCTGAATTGAGCGCAGGCGGATTGGGAACCGCCAGATTGCGAACAAACACCGGCGTGTCCCTGGCGCCGGTGTAGTGCTGTACATGAGCATTGCCGCCGCCCAGCGCTCCCCTCTGCACAGCCATGAGTTGGTTCCGTGGACTGGACGCCAGACCCGTAGGAATGTTCATGCCGTTTGCCAGCGTGTGCAGAAGTTGCGGTGTTCCCGTTGGAGCGATGCGGTATTGGCACACCGAGTTCTGCCCCGGTATGGACACATAGAGAATGTCGGCAAACTCCGGACCGGCGGGTTCCCCCGGCGTGCCGGAAAATTCGATGATGTAACCCAGGGCAAGCGAGGCGATCTGCATGTCGTTCCATGCAGCCTCCGGGGAACCACCGCCGTAGAAGTGGATGTATTTTTCGAGACCGCCTGAATTGTTCGGTTCACCGCCCCGCCAGTTGGTGTAGGTAAATGGAGTGCCATCCGACCACTGGTAACCGCCGCTTGGTTCCGATGATCCGTCCGGCTGGAAGCCGCCGATATATGGGCCAATGCTGGCATTCCAAACGTTCAGGAACCAAAACTCCGGCCGGTTGCCGACGAGGGAAAAAGCGAACGCATTTTCCTCCGCAGACCCGATGCTGACAAGGTGCCCGCCGCGGGCGACGGCCGCGGCCTCGGCATCCGGCCAGTTGATGCCACCGGGCACGTAAACGGCCTGATAGGAGTGTCCGTTGGCTCCCGGACCGGTATTCCACACGGTCGAGGCTGCTTCGGTTCCGGTGATTTCGACAATGTAGCCACGGGGACGGCTGGCAGCAACAGGCGAGGCAGGCACGTCATCCCAGTCGCTGCCGGGAGCTGCCGTGGCATTGAAAAAGACCGTGCGATCCTCGATGCCGCCGGTATTGTTAGGGTTTCCGGCACCCCACCTGGTGAAGCCGAACCCGGTGCCGTCGGACCATTGCCAGCCACCGGCGGGTTCCGTCCCGACTGGGGCCTGCATGCCACCCAGCCACGGCCCGATGTAGTGTCCTGAACCATTGGTAAACCAATAGTCCGGGTCTCCGGAGATCAGTGCATAAACGAACGCATTTTCCTCCGCCGATCCAATGCTGGCCAGGTGTCCGCCCGCGGCCACCGCGGCGGATTCCGCCTCCGGCCAGGTGATGCCGCCCGGGGCTTTCACGGGAATGTAGGTGTGGCCGTTGGCACCGGTCCCGGAATTCCAGATGGAACCGCGGAGGATCCGGAAATCGACCGCCACGAAATCACCATCGGTGCTGGTGCGTACGATCTCCAGCTTGAGAACGTCGCCGGGAACGACCGCGATGTTCTGCACCGCCGCCACGCCGCCGGAACCGCTGCGGAAGGCGGACGGATTGGCGCGGTTGTAGGCGTCACCGGATTGAATGTGACCGCTGCTCAGCAGCGTGGCGTTTTTGTAGAGCTTCCAGTCGTTGCCGCGGCCGATCTCGCGGATCATCCATGCGCCGCCGGCAATGGAAACCGTGCCGGTGACCGGACTGGTCCAGGTGACATTGCCCTCGCCGTTGCCGACGCCGTTGGTGGGGTCGATGGAATGCATCACCACGTCGCCCGCCAGCACGTCCGCGGGGAACGGTTCGTTGCCGGTGCTGCGATACCACAGGGGCAGAAAGTGATTTCCGGTCGCGGTCTCCGCCCACGCCGGCTGCGGCCCGCCCCAGCCATCGATGGCGACAAGCTGCTGGCTCAGCGGCAGCGGATTGCCTCCCTCGTTGAGGGACCACACCCCGTTCGGGTTCGCGGCATCGCTCCAGTCCTTTTTCAAATCCCAGATTTCCATCTCCGCACTCCAGGCATTGAGCGCCAGCACCGACAAAAGTAGAGTCACACTTGGCGCTAAACGACCTACACGGAGCAGCGAGGTTTTCATGGCGATTGCGGTTAAGGCATCCGCAAGAATACCGATTTGCGCGCAATCCATCAATACCTGTTTTGAATTCGGAACGACGCAACATTCGCCCGGTGGCGCAGGAACCACACAGGCTTGGGGCCGCGTTCCAATCCCTCCCCGCCGGCCACACCGCCAGCGCTGGCTGCATCAGGAATCTGATTTGCCAGCGACAGGGATGAGTTCACCGGCAGCGGGGACCACTGCGGGTTCGGGATAGGTGAAGACGTGTCCTTCGTAGTTGCGGATCAAGGTGCGTTCCCCGTCACGGTGCAGGATGTATTCGGGGTTCACGGGAACTTTGCCGCCGCCGCCGGGGGCGTCGATGACATACTGCGGAACGGCATAGCCCGAGGTGTGGCCGCGGAGGCCTTCAATGATTTCCAGCCCGCGGCTGATGCTGGTGCGCAGGTGGGAGGAACCGGTGATGAGGTCGCACTGGTAGAGGTAGTAGGGCCGCACCCGGCTGCGCAGGAGTTTATGCACCAGCGCAGTCATGGTGGGGAGGTCGTCGTTGACTCCCTGGAGGAGGACGCTCTGGTTGCCCAGGGGAATGCCGTGGTCGGCCAGCCGGGCGAGGGCGTCGCGCACTTCGGTGGTGATTTCGCGAGGGTGGTTGATGTGCACGCTCATCCAGAGCGGATGGTGACGCGCGAGCATGGCACAGTGGGCGGGCGTGATGCGCTGCGGCAGGAAAATGGGAACGCGGGTGCCAATGCGGATGAACTCGATGTGGTCGATGGAACGGAGGCGGCGCAGCAGGCTGTCGAGCTTGGAATCGGAAAGCAGCAGGGCGTCGCCGCCGGAAAGCAGCACGTCGCGGATCTCCGAGTGCTCCTGGAGGTAGCGGAAGGCGGCGTCGAATTCAGTGTGCAGTTCCTGTTCCCCCACGCCGCTGACGACGCGGCTGCGGGTGCAGTAGCGGCAGTAGCTGGCGCAGCGGTCGGTGACGAGGAAGAGCACGCGGTCGGGATAGCGGTGGACGAGCCCGGGAACCGGCATGTGGCTGTCCTCGCCGCAGGGGTCGGCCATTTCATCGGACGCCGTCAGGCTTTCCTCCACCCTGGGGATGACCTGGCGGCGGATGGGGCAGCCGGGATCGCTGGTGTCGATGAGGTTGAAAAAATGGGGCGTAATCGCGAGGGCGAGCTTGTGCCCGGTGAGCAGGATGCCGGCGCGTTCCTCCTGGGTGAGGGGCATGCGCTGCTCCAGATGTGCCAGGGTGGTCAGGCGGTTGCGCAACTGCCATCCGTGGTCATTCCATTGTTCAGGGCTGATGTCTGGCCAATGACCGGGGGCGTGGGACTTGAAGTCTCTGTCAGGGTGGACCTGACGGTCGGGTGCTTGCATTTCGCGTGGGATGAGGTGTGGGAACTTTAGGACCATCAACCGGGGGGTCAATGAAATATCCGCCGCCGGAATTCCATGCATGGCGTTGCGCTCCACCACCGGCTGCAGGCTGCCATCCTTTCGGAATTCTGGCTCGAGCGAACGCGCTTTGGAATGCCAAACCAACGCGCAGCGCAGCAGCATTCGTTGTCGCCGGACTGGCCCCTGGGGCTCACTTTGGCAGGTGTTCGGCGCAGTATTCTTCGCCGTCTGCCGCCACGCGGAAATCGAGTTCGGGATGGGTGGCGTCGGTGCGTCCGCAGGCGTGGCACCGGGAAAAGTGTCCGTCGTCAGGCAGTTGCCGGGCGTGGAATTCCGTTCGACGCGCCCGGGTGGAGGAGCGGCGGCGCAGGTTGTTCCAAACGGTGGGCGCCACGAAAACCAGAAAATTCAACTGGGAGGCGAGGATGGGGATGCGCAGCGGCGGCAGGGTGATGAACTGGTAGCAGAGCATTCCTCCTGCCAACAAACCCAGCCACCGGGCCTGCACGGGCAGAATTCCGTAGAGGTTGATGGTCATCAGCGGAAACATGAAGGCAAACGCGAGGAAGACGTTTTCGTAGAGCAGGGAACTGGCGTAGAAATAGCTGGGGTATCCCAGCAGGGCGACAATCGCCAGCAGCGCCACGGAGGAAAAGTAGTAGAGAGTGAGCCGAAAACTCCCCCAGGCCTGCTCCAGCAGGTCGCCGATCCAGATGAGGATGAGCACGATAAAGATCGTCCACAGGACGTGGAAAGAGCGCGGCACCACACAGAAGGTCACCAGACGCCAGATTTCCCCACGCAGCACCTTCTGCGGATCCAACAGCAGCAATTCCAGGAAGTCCTGCTTGCGATCCTCTGGCAGCACCAGGTAAAGCACAAAGACCAGCGCCTGCAGGCCGGCCACAATGCGCAGCAACCCCGGAATGCCGAAGCGTCCGAATTTCCGTTCCAATCGGTCCAGTAATGCCATGAGCCGCGCAATGAACCGAGCCGTGGGGCGATGGCAACGATCAATTCCCGACGACCTGCCTGGAATGCTGCTGCGCCCACTCCGGAGGTGGCGCGGCAAAGCGGACCGGCTGCCGTGTCAGGGGATGGACAAACCCCAACTCCCACGCGTGGAGGCACAGCGGCGGATCTCCGATCCCGAGGGAAAATGCGCCTCCAGACGGCGCTTCCCCGGGAGTGTAGATCCGGTCACCGCATACCGGATGACCGGCTTGCCGCAGGTGCAGGCGGATTTGGTTTGTCCGGCCGGTATGCGGGACGGCTTCCACCAGTGCTGTGCCGTCGCTGCAGCGTTCCAGCACGGTGAAGGAGGTCCGCGCAGCCAGTCCGGCCGCCGTGTCGATTCCGCGGGAGCCCGCGGCGCCGGGAGCAGAGCCGATGGGAGCATCACCGGTGAATTGATCCGCTTCCGGGTGCCCCTGCACCCTGGCAAGATAGCGCTTTTCCACCGTGCCTGCGCTGAACTGCCGCTGCACCAGTGAGGCAAACTGCCGGGTGCGGCACAGGACGGCGACTCCCGTGGTGTTGGCGTCCAGCCGGTGTGCGGGGCGCGGCTTTTGCGGGCGATAGACCTGCGCCAGAAAGTGCTGGAGGGTGTTGCGCTGGCAGCGTCCGCACGGGTGCATCGGCAGCGGAGCGGGTTTGTCGACCACCACCAGTGCCTGGTCTTCGTGCAGAATGCGAATGGCCGCGCTCACGTCCGGCTCCACCGTCAGCGGGGTGATGCGCCGCAGCCGCTGACCGGCGCGGACGACATCGGTTAGGACCAGCGGGCGTTCCTTTGCGTCCTGCAGATGTCCCAGCGCGGTCATTTCCTCCCACTGTTCGGGCCTGACATGGGGAAACAGGCCAAGCAGCATTTCCCGGACCGTCCAGCCGTCGCAGGCAGCCGGCACGTTGAGTGGGCGGATGTTCGTTCCCGGAATGCTGCCCGGAAGCGGTGTGGTCACCCGCAGCAGGGCGGCGTGGCGCTGCTGCAGCCGCTGCGCCGTCTCCTGTGCCGGATCCTGCCAGCAATGCGGGCAGCAGACGCCAGGGCGGTAGCGGGGCGACTGCTGGTCCGACTCGGTCAGCGGGGCCAGACAATGGAAGCACTGCGTGGCGTGCGTTTCCGCCAGCTGCGGATCCAGCCCCACCCGCTGGTCGAAGACAAAGCACTCTCCGTCATAGTGTGCTCCGCCGACTTCCTCGAAATACTTCAGAATTCCGCCCTCCAACTGAAGGATCGTTTCAAACCCCTCGCGTTCCATGAATGGTCCCGCTTTTTCGCACCGGATGCCACCGGTGCAGAACATGACCACGGGCTTGTGCTTCCACTCGTCAGGAAGTCTGCGCACGGCCTCCGGGAAATCGCGGAAGTGATGGATGCCAATGGGCACGGCACCGCGAAATGTGCCCAGCTTCACTTCATAGTCGTTGCGGGTGTCCAGCAGCACCAGGTCGCGTCCCTCGTCCAGCCACTGGCGCAGCGTCTGCGCCGCGAGTTTCGGTGAGGTGCGTTTGGCAGGATCGATTCCCGGCACTCCGAACGCAATGATTTCCCTTTTGATGCGGACCAGCATCCGGGAAAACGGCTGGGCGTCGCTCTGGCTGCGTTTGACCTCCAGGTCCTCCAGTCCCGGAATGCACCGCAGTTCCTCCAGCAGCAGCGCCACCGACGCCTCCGTCCCGGCGAGGAACAGATTAATCCCCTCGGTGCTCAGCAGAATGGTTCCGCGCAACCCCCAGCCCTTGCAGGCACTGCGCAGCCGCTCGCGCAGCGGCTGCAGGTCCGTCAGCGTGGCGAATTTATATCCGGCGATGTTGGTGACCGGGGGTGGCTGGCTCATGTGCTTTCATGGATTTTCCTCTGCGGCGCAGAAAGGGGATTCCGTTTCGTGTTTGCGGAGAGTGTCACATTCCTGCTCCAGATTCTCCCACTTTCGAGATTTTTGCACATTTCCGAATCCTGATTGCGGAATTTTAGAATTGCCATAGCCTCCGCAAAACATGGAGCGCATTTTTCCCAGAAATTTCACGATTCAACCATGAACGGAAGGGGAGTCATTTACCTGGCCAGCGGCGGGCGGAGTTACCTCGGGGAATTGCTGACCTCCCTGCGGAGCCTGCGCAGCCATGAACCGGATTTGCCGGTGACGGTGTTTTCGAAATTCGCTCCGCCGCGCAGCGCGAAGTGCGACTATGTGGCGATGGATGAGCGGGAGCATCCGCTGAAACAAAAAGTGATGGTTCTCCGCCAAAGCCCCTATCCGGAAACCCTGTTTCTGGATACCGACACCACGGTGCTGGGGTCAGTGACGCCGATTTTCGACTTTCTGCGGGAAATGGACTTTGCGGTTGCGAACATGTTCGAAGCCGACTGGTCGAAGCGTCCGCCGCGGCTGCTGAATCTGGTCAAACCGAACGACTACAACACCGGAGTGCTGCTCTACAACAATTCTCCGCAGACTCGGGCCTTTC
The DNA here is from genome assembly GCA_018003315.1 of Verrucomicrobiales bacterium. Lineage (GTDB taxonomy): Bacteria > Verrucomicrobiota > Verrucomicrobiia > Verrucomicrobiales > V1-33 > JAGNEJ01. The sequence goes on along the minus strand of JAGNEJ010000027.1, from coordinate 14,230 downwards.
TGGAGTGCTGGGAGCGGGCGGTTCGCGCCCAGGACCCGGCGGACATGTGGGCCGGCCACAACTGCGACCAGGATTATTTCAACAAAATCGTCCGGGAAGGAGCAGCGGCGGCGAGCGGCATCCGGCTGGGAACCTTTCCAAACACCGTTTACAATGTCCGCGGCATCATGGTGGGCGAAATGAAGAGCCGGGGACTTTGGCCGGCGGCGCGCATCCTGCACCACCGGACCCGGTCGATGAAGCTGCGCAAGGCGCTCTTTTCCGTCACCGATCCCATGACTGCGCGGGAAATCGCGCTCAAGGCCTGGAACCGCGTCTCCGATGCCCTTGGCCGCCGCACCAGGGACACCCGCAACCGTCCGGTGCCTTGAACGGGAGGATTGGCTGGGAATTGCTCACGGCAGGGAAACCTGCATTCGATAATAGCGGCGCGGCTGGCTGGTGGAGTGCGTCCAGTGCACCACCTGCGGCAGGCTGACGGTCGCTGCATTGCCCACCTGCTGCCAGGTCTGAAGGTCCGTGGAGGTGAACAAGCGGTAGGTGCGGTTGGGGATGCAGGGAAACGCCAGATCATAGGCCCCTGGCGCGGCGGGCGCGACCGTCAACAGCGGCGTCAGGTCGGTGACGGCGGGGCTGAGATCAAAAAGAAACTCCGCCAGGTTCGAGATGCCGTCGCCATCGGGGTCTCCACCCGCGCCCTGGGCACCATCCGGGTTGTTGCGGTCCAGTCCGTGCACTCCTTCCCAGTAGTCCGGCAGCCCGTCGTTGTCCGCATCTGCCGCCGGCCCCACTGCAGCCCGCACCGTGATGTCGTCACTCAGGGTGACCGCCCCCCGCTGGTGCGTGGCCCTGACATGATGCAGGAAATCGGGATCGCCATTGTAAAGGTTCGGGAAGCTCCAGGCGACGGCGCTTTCGGTTCCGGTTTCGTGACGGATGAAGGTGTATCCGGCCCGCGGCTGCAGCACCTCTCCGTCCGACTGGCCGCTGACCACGCTGCCAATGTAAATGCTGAATTCAGAAAGAAGCTGGCTTTCGGGAATCTCCGCACCCCCTCCGGTGTAGCCGAGGGATTTGTCGAAATACACCTTCATCGTGTAGGCTGCGGAAACCACCTCTCCGGCCGTTTCCGGATAGCGAATGCGGAAATTGGTCGGGTGGCCGGTGTCCACGGTTCGTGTCAGGGTGGTGAAATGACCGGCGGTGTCGCTGAGGCTGTTGTCCGTGGAGGATGAAAGCTCCTTGAGCCGCACCAGAATGTTGGCGGTGCCGCTGGTGGGGATGTTTTTGTAATCCAAACGCCACTCCCGCGTGTAACCGGTGCCTGCAGCGTTGGCCGGCGGATTCACTTCGCTGGCTTTTGCCCAAGCGGTGGTGCCGCTGGTGTCCTGGATCTGGTGCCAGACTTCCCGCGTCTGATCGTCGGTCAGAACCACCACACCGTAGCTGTTTCCGCCGATGATGTCGCCGTTGTTGGCGGGGAACTTGATGAGGCCCTGCGGACGCTGCTGGTCCATGTAGAACGTCTGTGCAGTCGTTTTGTAGAGCGAGGCCTTTCCATTGCGGGAAAGAAACGCCCGGGTCCGCACCATGTGGAGGCCATCCTTCAAACCGGTCGCCTGGACTCCCTTGTCGTTGTGAGGGTAGTGGATCACGGTGCTGCCGTTGAAGCCGGTGATGCGGAAAATGCTTTCCATGCGCTCTTTCTTGCGAACCTCATCCATTGAGGAGGGATAGCGGTCCGCCGCAGTCAGAGTGTAGCCGCCGATCTTGTAGCGCAGCCTGGTCCCGGCTGACAGGGCCGGCAGGGTGCCGCGCCACCATTCCGGCGTGCCAGTGGCATCCGGCGTGCCATTCTGCACTTTTGTCAGGCTCACCACCTGGGTGCTGCCGCGCCCCTTGTTGCCGCTGCCTTCCGGGTAACTCGCGCCGTCAGTGGTGTAGTAAATCTTGACGCTGCCAATGGAGTCCGCTGCATAGCCCAGCTGCACCACCACGGTGAGCGGCTGGTTGGCGGCGGATTGCGGGGGAGGATGGAACTGCAGGGTGCCGTCGAGATCGTGCCCGGCCCGCGGATCATGCACCAGCCAGTGGGCGGTGTCCGTATTCGTGGTGGTGTTTGCGCTGCGCTGGTTGGTGGTGACTGCCGCCTGGCCGATGGTCACCTCCCAGGTTTCCGCACCGGGACTTCCGATGCAGTTTCTGCCGGTGGTTTCCGCAGCAAATTTCTGCGTCATGCGCCGTTCGAACTGCATCTGTTCGTAGCCGACAAACAGGTCCATCCCGTCAGGGTCGTCCGGAGCGGTATCCGGTGGATGGTCCCGCCTGGTTCCGGTGGCCGGGCCGAGGCCGAGCTGGGAATTGACATCCATTCCGCCATCAAGCTTGAGGAGCATGTTCACGCAGGAACCATCGGCACGGCCAATGAAGCTGAGATTGCTGGCATCGGTGACCCGCGGAATGCGGGCGGTGTGGGCATAGCCGGCATCGCCATTTTTGCCATCCTTGCGCGGGTGGTCCATCAGTGCGCAGTCCACCCCGTTTTGCTGGATGGTGATGGGGCGCACCGTGTCGGATCCTTCAAAAGCCAGGGTTGGTTCCGGCACCGGCGGGGCAAAGGCAAAATATCCGCCGCTGGGGGTGATGACTTGGTTGGGGGTGAAATTCCCGTTTCCGTCGAGTTCCTTGATTTTCCCATCATTGCCGACGTAGGCGTAAAAGGCCCCACCATGCTGGCTGTAGTTGCGCAGGATCGCATTCTGCGGCAGCACCGTGGTGAAGCCGCCGGGCTGACCCTGCCCGGAAATGTAAGCCCGGGCCATGAGCACCAGCAATGTTGTCGCGTCGGCGTCGGACATGCCGGCATTTTCGCTCTTGTCGCGAAACTCCCACGCCGCAAAATCCTGGCTGCTCCAGCGCCCGGCCTGCACGCCCCGGGCGAAATCCCGCCTCGCCCGCAGGGGGCCGGTGACCCAGTTTTGCCCATACTGCCCCAGAAAGGGAACGTAGGCGGGCTTGGGGAAATAATCCGGCCCTCCGGAAATGTTATAACCGTCGGTGTAAACGATGGGCAGACCGCTGCGCAGGAGCATATACTGGTGGGCCGCGCCCCGTTCACTGCCGGGCATGGAATTGTTGTCGTGGCTCAGGCAATACATCATCCCCGTATTCACCCCCTTGGTGTGCAGACCGGAGACGTCATAGCCCTGCAGACTGCCTCCGATCCCGCCGAAGCCGCCGACCCGGTTCAGGAAGTCATCATTGGCGATGCGCATGCCGGCGGAAATGTATTCATCGACTCCCGGCGGAGCGCCCAAGTGCTCGCCGAATAGCACCAGGTCATTGCGCGCCAGTGTGGCGTCGAAATTGCTGTCGCGGTGGTTGCTCCAGTCCGTGAAACCGCGGGTGATGTTGAACTGTTCCTGCGCACTGCCGAGAAAGCCCGCATTGGACCGGTCCTTGTTCGCGCCGCCCATCGCGCCGAAAAAGTAGTCTGGCACATGCTTCACGGCATCGAGGCGGAAGCCATCGCAGAACGTCTGGTCCACCATCCAGCGCATCGCCCGGTTCAGCATTCCATTGACATCTTCGGGCACGATGTTGCCCATGTTATACCTGCCGTCACCGTAGCCCCACTGCACGGTGCGGCGCGAGGGGTTGGTGGCATCCACTCCATCATCGGAGAAGGGCTCGCTGAGTTCCCCGGCGTCATGCTGGCCGTTGGCATTGGCATCCTGCCAGTCGAATTTGCCATTGCCCGCTCCCGTGCTGCCGACCCCGTAGCCGATGTCCTGCCAGGACTCCTTGTTGGCGAACGGATGCACCGGCTGTCCGTCGCCGTTGGCGGCCACGGTCAGGTCGGCGTCCGGGTAGAGCCAGGGCTGGCCGGGATGGCGGATGCCGGCCCATTTTGGATAGTCATTTCCTTCCGCCTGTCCGGTGGCGTCGAAACTGGTGTTGGTGCCGCCGGGCAGGGCGGGATCCCACCACGAAGCCCCGTTTTCGTTGGCGATGTCCCAGGCGAACGGATTGCGGTTCACCACCTGCCAGGCGTCCTGATAGTTGATGGAATCATTGGCCTTGCGCCAGCCACCGCTGCTGCGCCGCACCAGGTGGAAATCTTCCGGCACAAATCCCGGTATGCTCGGGAACAGCGTGCCGGCCGGCACATCGTCCAGCGGTCCGGCATTGTGGGCCATCACATTGTCGAAATACACCCGGAGCCCAAGCCGGTGTGCCTTTTCCACCAGGGAAAGCAGTTCCGCCTTGGTCCCGTAGCGGGTGCGGACGGTGCCCATCTGGTTTTTGTCTCCGAGGTCAAAACGGTCGAACACATCATAGCCGACCGAATAGGTGCCCGAGCATCCCTTCGCCGGCTGCGGCAGCCACAGCGCGGTATAACCGGCCTCTGCCACCTCGGGAAGCCGGTCCTCGATTTCCCGCCACGAGGTATTGAAATACTGGAGAATCGTCTCCTGCCCGTGCAGCGTTCCTGACAAAACCGACAGCGCCGCCCAGAAGACGGCCAGACAGCGCGCATGGCAACGAACCGACGGGGAGGATCGGGCGGATCTCATGGGGAGGTGCGGGGTAATGCGGGATGATTCTTCCCCACGAGTGTAGCGGGCAGGCGCGCCGGCGGGAAGCAGGAAAATGATCCGGTTTGCGGCCAGCGTCAGGGCTGGAGTGCGCGCGCTGTTGCAGGGTTGGCGGAATCCTCCCCGCTCCAGGTTCCGCCTGCCAGCAGGTGCAGCGGTTTTGGCAAAGCCGCACCCGGGCCAGTCGGCAGCCTCTGCCCCCAGAGATCAACTCCGGAAGGCGCGGGTTGCGCGCCGCCGTGCGGTCAGTCCCGCCAGAGCGGCGAGGATCAGGGTGACGGATCCGGGCTCAGGCACCACAGTCAGTTGATTGAATGCCATGTAGTTGTCCCCCGAATTGCCGGGATCCGCGTCTGTAACATCGAAATCCGCACCGACGGTTTGCAGGGTGGAGGCGCCTTTTCCGGCGAGGGTGCCGCTCATGGGAATGGTTCCCCCGCCGGTCACCGCCGCGTTGAAGGTGGCATCGGCTCCGCTGCCGAGAAAATCCACGCTGAGGGAGTAGCTGCTGCCGTAAAAGATATCGAAGCCGGACGATGTCCGCGTCCCCGAGGGGTTATACCACACGACTTCCATCTTGTTTTCACCTCCAGGATTGAGGTTGGGCTCAAAGGCGATGCGCAGGAGGGTGTTGCTGCCCTCCTTGAACGTCCAGCCAAAGGAATCCCGATCCGGGAAACCGGGGGTGCTGCCGCTGAGATAAAAATTCACGTCAAACGTCGTACCGACCAGGGAGCCGCCGTAGGAATTATAGACATCCACGTTTCGGAGCGCAGGTGCGGACCACAGCCCGCCGACTCCGGCGGCATTGTTGCCGTTCAGGGTGACGAAAAATGTGAGGTCGTCGGTGTTGTCGTTGCTGGCCCAGCTGTGCTGGCCCACCAGATCATCTCCGGGAGCCGTGTTGTAACCGGCGAAGTTGCCGGTGGTGAGCGAGGCGGCGGAGAGCAACCCTGTCGGCAGCAGGGTGATGGCGGCAACGAGGGCGAGGTGCTGGGAGTTCATGATTCGGGTGGTTTTGCTGGGGTTGATGGGAACGGGGGACGGGTGGGAGGTTACTAACCGGCCCGCCCTGCGTCAAGGAGTTTGCTCCCCGGTTGTCGGCGTGCATTTGCTCCCCGGAATGTCCTGCAAATCCGCCCGCCGTGCACGCCTCGTCAGTTCAGAGCCAGTGTTTGCGCTTGAACCAGACATAGGTGATGACGGCGGAGGCGACCATCAGGACAATGGAGAACACATAGCCGTATTTCCAGTCGAGTTCGGGCATGCCGTGATGAAAGTTCATGCCGTAGATGCTGGCGATGAGAGTGGGTGGCAGGAAAATGACAGCGGCCACGCTGAAGAGCTTGATGATGGTGTTCTGCTCGATGTTGATGCGCCCGAGCGCGGCATCGAGGAAGAAATTGACCTTGGAAGAGAGGAAGGTGGCGTGGTCTCCCAGGGAGGCAATGTCCTGTTTGACGAGGTTCCAGTGGGCATCCGGGTCCTCTTCGATGGCCGTGCGGCGGTTTTCGCAGAAATAGCCGACGACCCGGTTGAGGCTGACCAGGCTTTCACGGGCGTTGGCAGCCAGTTCTCCGGCGCGGCTGATTTTTTCCAGAACCTCGCCGTAGTCCACGTCGTTGCGGCTGGCGAGCGAGTATTTTCCAGCGCGGAAAAGCTGGGCGGAAACGGAATTGAGGGTGGCTCCGGTGTTTTCCAGAATATCGGCCAGGCGGTCCACGATTTCATCCATCAGGGAACCAAACAGTTTCTGTGGATTGCCCGTGGCCGGGTCCGGCAGGCGGGAATACTTGGCGGCGAAGGTGGAGAACGGACGCGGATTGGAAAACCGAAGTGTGGCGAGGCAGGCCGGGGTGTAGATGAAGGTCACGGGCGAAGTGCCGGGGGTGTCCGAATCCGTGTTGATCAGGATGGTGGCGGTCATGAAGGTGGCGCCGCTTTCCTGATACAAACGGCTGGAAATTTCGATTTCCTGGGCCTCGCCCCGCGTGGGCAGGTCGATGTTGGCCTGTCTGCGAATCCACTGCGCCTCCTGCGGCGTGGGGTCAACAATGTCCATCCAGAGCACATCGGAGAAATTTTCCACCGCAATGTTCTCCGCAATGACCAGCGACTGTCCGTTTTTGTAGTAGGCGCGCACCATGGTTTGCGGGCGTCCGTAGCCCTGCGGGCGGAGGTGCTCAAGTGAAATGTCCCTGGGGCAGGCGGTGCCAGCCACATTGCGGAAAGGAAGCGGCTCCGCAGATTTGTGCTTGAGCGGGGTGTCTGCCGCGAGCACTGGTGGGCGCATGAAAGGGATCTGCTGCATCCTGCTTGCAGCCGCCAGCGTGACGGCCGGAGCGGCGGAGTTGCCGGTGGGCGACGCCCTGACCGACGCCCGCAATCCAGTAGTGACGGCATTCAAGGGACAGCGGCTGGATCTCTGGTCGCTGCGGCCCGTGCCGCAGGCGGTTCCCCCGCAGCCGCGCAATCAGGCCTGGGTGCGCAATCCGGTCGATGCCTTCATCCTGCATGGCTTGGAAGCCGCGGGCCTGCAGCCGGCCCCGGAAGCGGATCGCCGCGTCCTCGGGCGGCGGCTCTGGCATGACCTCACCGGGTTGCCGCCCTCGCCGGATGCGTTGGACCAATTTCTCCGCGATGCGGATCCCGATGCTTATGGCAGGCTGGTGGACCGGCTGCTGAACAGCCGCGCTTTTGCCGAGCATTGGGCGCGGCTCTGGCTGGATGTGGTGCGCTACAGTGACAGCAACGGCTATGACTGGGACGAATTCCGTCCGGAGGCCTGGCGGTTCCGCGACTATGTCATCCGTTCCCTTGCAGCGGACAAGCCCTTCGACCGATTCGTGCGGGAGCAGTTGGCCGGGGATGAAATGCTCACGGGTCCGCCGCAAAATGAGTCGGAACAGGATTCGCTGGTGGCCACCGGGTATCTCCGTCTCGGGCCGTATGACCATTCGTCGAAACTCTTCAACGAACAGCCGAAAAACCTGGCGGCGGTGCAGGCAGACGTGACGGAAACCACAGCGGCAGCCTTCCTCGGGCTGACGCTGAACTGCTGCCGCTGCCACGACCACAAAACCGAGCCCCTGCTGCAGACCGACCACTATCGGATGCGCGCCTTTTTTGCCAATGTGCGCCATGACGAGGCCGTGCCACTGGATCTCGCGCCGGCACGCCGGGAAATCGAGTCCTGCAATGCGGAACTCGACCGGAAGCTGAAACCGCTGCAACAGGCACTGGAAAACGTTGGCACTGACAAGGCGCGGAAGGAACAACTGGAGCGCGAGGTGCAGGAACTCAACCGCCAGCGCAGGCGTTTTGTGCCGGGCTTTTGCGGGAGCGAGAATGGAGCGGAGGCGCCCGAAACCCGGGTGCTTGAAGCGGGCGACCCAGCCCGTCCGAAACAGGTCGTCCACCCGGGAGTCCCTGCCGTGTTCGACCCGAACGACACCGCTGTGGTGAAATTGCCCTGCAGCAGCGGCCGGCGCACGGCCCTGGCCGCATGGATCACCGCACCGGAGAATCCCCTGACAAGCCGCGTCGTCACCAACCGCCTCTGGCAGGGGGTTTTTGGCACGGGCATCGTTGCCACGCCCAATGACTTTGGTTTCAGCGGTGCGCGCCCCTCGCACCCCGCGCTGCTGGACTGGCTGGCGCAGGATTTTGTCAGGAACGGATGGTCGTGGAAAAAAACCATCCGCCGACTGGTGACCTCCGCCACCTACCGCCAGTCAGCCTATCCGGGCGATGCCCGGCGTGCCGCAGGCGAGGCGGCGGATGCCGCCAACACCCTGCTTTGGCGGGCGAATCCACGGCGGCTCACGGCGGAAATGCTGCGGGATGCCCTGCTGGCGGTGAGCGGAAAGCTGGAACCCAGCGACGGCGGGCCTGCGGCGTGGCCGCCGTTGCCTGCGGAAGTGCTGCATGCAAATCCGGCCTTTGCGGACGACAACGCCGAAAAAACCAAGGGGTGGTATCCCTCACCGCCTGACAAGCTGCAGGTGCGCAGCATCTACACCATTCAGAAGCGCAGCGTGCGGCAGCCATTTCTGGAGACGTTCGACCTGCCGGAGAATTTTGCCACCTGCGGGAGGCGGGCTGTTTCGACCGTGGCGCCTCAGGCCCTCACGCTGCTCAACAGCACCTTCACCGAGGAATGCGCCGCTGCCTTTGCGGAACGGGTGCGGCACGCCGCCGGCGAAAACGGCGTCCGGCAGATCGAGGAAGCCGTGCGCCTGGCGGTGCAGCGGCCGCCGACTCCGGAGGAAGCGGGCATCCTGCTCCGCCTGCTCGATGCCCGCGATCTCGTTCACGTCTGCCGGGTGCTGCTGAACTGGAACGGGCTGCTCTGCGTGGATTAACGCAGCCTGAAAAAAAATGCGGGTGCTGCTGGCATTTTCTCATTGTTTCCAATTTCACGCCCGTTGTAGCCTGCACTCGCCAACCGTTCATTCCAACGCACTCCCCCTCATGATCAAAAAAAATCTCCACCCCATTGCGGGCGGCATTGCCTTGTTTGTATTCGCTTCGGGCTTGTTCCATGCATCCGGTGCCGGTCTTTTGGGTTACTGGCCGTTTGATGGAAACTACAACGACCTTTCCGGACAGAATCACCCGGCGCAGGCAGGACCGGCGGGTCAGGTGCCGGTTTTTTCGGCCGACGTCGCCTGGCAGTTCAAAGCCAATCCCAATGCCCGTTCGCTGGATATGCGCAACCGGGTTTCCCCCACCACCGGAACCAATTGTTATGCTTTCGTGCCCGGTTCACAGAGCCTCTACAACGCCTACAATGCCGGCGCCAATGCCACCAGCAGCTTCACCGTGTCCTGCTGGGTGAAAGGCTGGCCGACGGACAACTGGGTGCCATTTGTCAGTAAAAACGGCGAACCCAACGGCTGGCAGGTGCGCCGCAGCGGTGCCAGCAACGAGGTGGACTGGACAACCCGCGGCACGGCCACCGGCTTTACCCAGGGCAACGGGGACTTCAACACCGGCACCGTGGTCACCGGTGCCGGACTGACCTCGCCGGGCCTGCGCACCGGCAACTGGCACCACCTCGTCTGCACCTTCGACGGCACGGACAAAAAAATTTACCTGAACAGCCAGTTGGTCTCCCAGCAGACCAATGCAAATGCCAAGATTCAGGACTCCACCAGCCTGCTGGTTTTCGGCGCCAGGGACACCGGGGCCATTGGCGGGTATTCCCGCACCATGGTGGATGACGTGGCCATCTGGGATGTGGCGCTCAGCCAACTCCAGATCAATGAACTGAGCAGCGGCGCCGACCCCCGCTATCTGCACAACCAGGCTGTCCCCTGGAACGTGGGCGAGCCTTTTGGAATTCCCGGCAAGTGGGGGATCAAGGAGGCGAAGACGCTTTCCCCCTCCTGGCAAGTCAACAACCTCAACACCGCCCTGGGAGTGCTCATGAGCCAAAACGGCTTCACCAGCCAGGCATTTTCCGTGGTGGATTTCAAGGACCCCAACAGTCCTGGAGGCGGTTCGCCCACGGCGGCTTCTTATCTGACAAACACCGGCTCCGATGACGAAGATTTCGCCATGGTGGGGAACTGCTGCATCCGGGTGACCAACCCGGGAGCCTATACGTTTGAGTTCAAAGGTGACGATGGCTTTACCGCCGCCTTCATGGGCACGAACTGGACCAAGATCAATGCCAGCAACGGCAATGCGGTGCTCAGCGGAGAAATCCTAACCAACATGGTGCCGACCGGCGATACCAATACCTACGCCGTGGCCACGCTGGCAGCCGGAGACTACAACTTCCGCTACCTCTGGTATGAACGCGGCGGCGGGGCCTTCAACCGGGTGCGCATCGCCTCCGGCGACAAAACAGGGGATGATGGCACCTTCAAACTGCTGGGCGATCCGGCCGGGCCGGTCACCCTCGTAGATCAGGTGCCAATGCTGTTCGCCTTCAATTCCAGCGCGTATCTCGTCACCACGCTGCCGTCCCTCGATCCGGCGAACGTCACGCTCAGTTGGGATACCAAATACGCCAGCAGCCTGTCGATCACCCCGGCACTGCCCGGGAATCCGCCGCTCACTCCAGGCATCAACTCCGTCACCGTGCCGTCGCCCACCTCGACGACGACCTACACGCTGACGGGCACCACCGGAGGTCAGACCCGCACGCGGCAACTGACGATTTTTGTGGATCAACCGCCGATGATCAACCATTTCGCGGTGAATGACAGCACGGTCGTGGCCGGAGCGCCGATTTCCCTGAACTGGGACGTCATCGGTGCGGCCAGTCTCAGCATCGATCAGGGAGTCGGCGCGGTCACTCCACTGGGAACCGGCTCCACGAACCTCAGCGCTCCGCCGGCGACCACCACCTACACCCTGACGGCCACCAACGCCTTTGGCAGTGTGACCGCCCAGACCACTGTCAACATTGGCCTGCCGCCGGTCATCGACGCATTCAGTGCGGCTGACACCAACGTTCTGCCCGGAGGCCTGGCGCATTTGAGCTGGCAAACCACCCTGGCCGACACTGTTTCACTCACGCCACGGCCGGGCAGCGTGGCGGCGGACGGCAGCTATTTTGAAAATCCGGCCACCTCGACCACCTATGCGCTCACGGCAGCCAATGCCTACGCATCCGTATCCCAGCAGGCCACGGTGAATGTTGCCGGAGTCCTGACCATCGCTTCACCCGGCTGGATCCAGACGCGGGTTTCCTCACCAACGGCGCTCGCCGCGCCCTATCTGGGCATGTGCGACCAGTTGCTCGCCGGTTCCGTTCCCGGTGCGACGAGTTTTGGTCCGTCCACGGTGGCGGTGGTGAATCAGGGGGATTCCGCCACGGGCGTCTTTGTCGGCGGGGAGACGCTGCCGCCCGGAGGCAATGGCGACAACTTCGTGGTGCGTTCCACCGCCACTCTGCGCATCCACTTTGCCGGATACTACACGTTCGGAATCAACAACGACGACGGAGGGCGGCTGCGCATCGACGGACAGGATGTCATCGTCGATGATGCCGTGCATGGTCCAACTTCCATCACCTCCAGTCCGGAATTTCTCACGGCTGGGGACCACACCATTGAGTACATCTACTTCGAAGCCACCGGCGGAATGGCTGGCGAATGTTATTTCATCCGCCCCGACGGTGCGGCGGTGCTGCTAGCAACCAACATGCCGGGCCCCTCGCCAGTCGGCGGAACAGACCTGAAAATCACGGAGTTCTGCGCTGACAATACGGAGCTGGCCGATGCCCAGGCCGACACGCCAGACTGGATTGAAATCCACAACCCCACGGCTTCCACGGTCAATCTGGCCGGCTATTTCCTCACCGACAGTGCCCTGCCTGCCAACGACCACAAGTGGGCCTTTCCGAGTTACAGCCTGCCTGCCGGCGGCTACCTCGTCGTCTTCGCCTCCGGAAAAGACACCACGTTTCCGACAGACCAGTTCCACACCAACTTCACCCTGCCAAAAGGCGGTGGATACCTCGCACTGACCAAAGACAGTGGGACGCCCGGATCCTATCTTCTGGTGGATTCCTACACCTATCCCGCCCAGGAGGAGGACAATTCCTACGGACGGTATGATGCGGAAAACTACACCGGCTTCTTCGACGTTCCCTCGCCTGGCGGCCCGAATTCCGCCGGGGTGGACGGCTTTGTGGGCGACACCCATTTCAGCGTGGATCGCGGCATTAAAACCACCCCGTTCACGCTCACCATCACCTGTGACGAACCAACGGCGGAGATCCGCTATACGCTGGATGGAACCCCGCCCTCCGCCATTTACGGCACGGTTTACACCGCTCCGCTGGCCATCAACAAGACAACGGTGCTGCGGGTGGCCGCCTTCAAGCAAAACTGGAAACCCACCAATGTGGACACCCTGACCTATCTTTTTCTGGACGATGTGCTGACCCAGTCGGTTGCCAGCACCCTCGCGGACGGCTGGCCGCAGAGTCCGGTTGCCGGCCAGGTGCTGGACTACGGCATGGACAGCCGGGTGGTCTCCGGCAACCAGGCTGCCCTGAAGACCGCCCTTCAGGCCATTCCCACCATGTCGATCGTCACCGCGCTGGACAATCTGCTCCATCCGGTGACCGGCATCTATGTGGACGCCGGCCAGCACGGGGAAAACTGGGAGCGGCCCTGCTCGGTGGAATACATCAACGACACCTACCGCGGCCAAACCAACGGGGAAGGGGCCTTCCAGATCGACTGCGGACTGCGGATCCGCGGCGGCTATTCCCGCAGCGACAGCAACCCCAAGCATGCCTTCCGCCTCTTCTTCCAGAACCAGTATGACGGCGACCTCAAGTATCCGCTTTTCGGCGGAGAAGGTGCAAACACGTTCGAAAAGCTCGATGTCCAGACCTCCCAGAACTACTCCTGGTCATTCGATCCCGGAACCAGCGTTGGAGCAACCTATCAGCCCTACACGTTTGTCCGGGAAGTTTCCACCCGCGACAACATGCGGGCCATGGGACAGCCCTACACCCGCAGCCGTTATGTTCACCTTTACCTCAATGGCAAATACTGGGGACTCTTCCTGACGCAGGAGCGTCCCTCCGCAAACTTTGGCGAAACTTATCTTGGCGGGGATGAGGACAACTATGATGTGGTGAAGTCTGCGGGCAGCTCCGGCGGCTACAATACGGAAGCCACCGATGGCACCATGGCCCAGGGGACATCCGCCGCTCCCGGCAGCATGTGGGCCCGCCTCTGGTGGCGGTCCCGCGAACTCCGGGCAGACACCTCATCCGAAACCAGTCGCACCACCCGGTATTTCAACCTCCAGGGCATGCAGGGTGACGGAGCAACTCCGGCACCGGGTGAACCGAAGGTTCTCGATCCTGACAATCTTGCCGATTACATGCTCAACAGTTTTTATTCGGGAAGTTTCGACGCGCCCATGTCCACCTTCCTCAGCAATGCCAGCAACAACTGGTATGGGATGAAGGATCGCACCGGCAACCGCGGTTTTGTGTTCTTCGCCCACGACCACGAACATGGCATGGCCACCGACCAGGATGGCAGATCCGACAACCGGCTGGGTCCGTGGGGCGGCGTCGGCAGCAATTTCAAAAACCAGGGGATGTATGGCACCGGCGGCTCCTACGTGAAATCCAATCCTGCCTACATCCACGAAGACCTGGCCTTCAGCCTGGAATACCGTGTCAAGTTCGGAGACCGCGCCCACAGAAATCTGAAGAACAGCGGAGCCCTGGTCGATGCCAATGTGATCGCCCGCATCGACCAGCGGGCGGCGATCATGGACCAGATCGTCCTTTGTGAATCGGCCCGCTGGGGCGACTCCAAAACCGGCGGCGGCACTTTTTTTGGAAAGAATGACTGGCTCAACGCCATGACCCGCCTCAGGAACTGGGTCAACCGCGGCACCATTGCGGACCTCAACGGAGGGTCCGGTCCCGGGCGTGCCGCCCGCATCATCCAGCAACTCCGCGCCTACAAGGACAAGGTGAGCGGGACCAGTTCCGGCGCCGGTGATGCGAGTCTGCTGAGCATGCCGCTCTACCCCCTGACGGATGCTCCGATTTTCAGCCAGTTTGGGGGGATTGTTCCCCTGAACTACAACCTGACCCTGACTGATCCGAATGTCACCGGCACCCGGACCATCTACTGGCG
>JAGNEJ010000134.1 GCA_018003315.1 Verrucomicrobiales bacterium | reverse complement strand
GGACTGGCTATCTTGCGGTGAGACGGCTTGCGCCGTATGCTGCCGCCCGCTTCCCGCGCTTCCCGATGTTGAAGCGCCAGCTCTGAATCCCGCTCTGGATTCCAACCGAGGTTTACCGCGCACCGACTGGCGTGCCCGCCTGCCAAACGCACGGAAACCTGTATCTCGTGGCCGCCAATGCGTCCGGGGTTTCCCTGCCCCCGCCATCGCATACGCCATGAATCTATCCGACGCTGGAATCTCCGAAGCAGAATCCAACCACGGGCCAGGAGGCCCCGTCACCAGAAACACGCGGCAGGAACAAGCCGCCCGGAAACTGGCCGAAGTGACGCCCCTCCTTACGGAAACCCTGACCCACCACTGGAGCACGGGCCAAGGGACGCGCGTCCGCCATATCCTGTGGAGCCTCTATTCATGCAGCCATCTAGTGAACCTTGGCGATGCCTGCTCAGGATTGGATGCCAACCTTGCCGAAGCCGTGGGCACCGTGATTCACGCCCGTCTCCGATACGGCCCGGAGGTTGAGCCGTTGCTTGGCGAAATCCTGCGCGTCTCCGGCGAGTTCGCCCGCTTCGACCGGGAGGAAACAGCCACGCCGGACGGCTTGCCCGTAATCTATCCGCCGACGCCCGCCAGCACGGAAACGCTGCGACAACTGGCAGACGCCGCGGAGCGGCGCGAACGAGCGGCGGAATTACGTTGAGCGGGTCACTCAGGCATCATTCTCACTTGCGCTTTGCTTCGTCCTTACGCCCCGCCGCGTAAGCGCCAAATACGACGCGGATCTCATCACGAACTCGGCGAAAAATGACTAGCTGATCTTCTTCACTGCCTTGAGCGTGAGCAGGGTCATCAAAAGGGAAATGATGCCGGTTCACTTGGCCGGGAAACATTGGGCAGGCTTGATCCGCATTGCCGCAAACAGTGATGACGGTTTCCACCTGTTCATTTAGGAACTCGTCGAGGTGCTTGGAATGATGGCCGGAAATGTCGAAGCCGATTTCCGACATGGTCTTTATGGCGAGAGGATGGACATAGCCAGCCGGATTTGAACCTGCGCTTACGACCCGATAACTGCCGCCCAATGCTTCACGCAAAATGCCTTCGGCAAGATGGGAGCGACAACTGTTGCCTGTGCAAAGAATGAGGATGAGAGGTTGATTCATGGTTGAATGGAATGGTTCAAGATCGGGTTGGATTACATTTGCCGCCGCAACATCCATGTTCATGGACACCGATGCACAAAGGGACGGCGAGGAGTGCGCCAAGGGCAGGCGCGAACAGATAGACCCACAAATACTCCACATGACCGCTCACCACTGCGGGAGCCAAAGAGCGGGCAGGATTCATGGAAGCCCCGGAAATCGGCCCGGCAAACATAGCCTCCAGTGCGATCACTGCCCCTATGGCGATGCCAGCCGTCCCCCCTTTTTCCCTAGCTCCAGTGGAGACGCTGAAAATGGTCATCATCAGGATGGTTGTCAGCACCACTTCCAGAATGAAACTTTGAACTGCCGTCCCGGAAGGTAGCGTTGCTCCCAAAGTCCTGCTTTCGGTGAACAATACCTTCAGCAGTCCACTTGCGGCGAATCCACCTGCTATTTGTGCGGTGAGGTAACCAGGCACATTGCACCACGGGAAACGCTTTGCCGCAGCAAAAGCCAAGGTCACGGCGGGATTCAGATGCGCTCCACTGACATCCCCGAAGGTGTAGATCATCGCCACTACAACCAGCCCAAAGGTGAGGGCAACACCGGCATGACCTATTGCCCCACCGCTTGCTTCATTGACGATAATGGCCCCTGTTCCCGCGAAGACGAGAGCGAAGGCACCGAGGGATTCCGCCAAGAGCTTTTTCATATCAGCAACAGCCGGAAGGCCCGCAACACGAAGTGGCTTGGCTTCTGCCGCGCACGGGGACTTTGCACAATTCAGGGGCAAGGCATTCCGTGTGCTTGTGAGCAAGCCGCAGAATCACGGAATCAACGCGGCTTTCGTGACCCTCGATGGTGTATTGCGAGATAACCTTGTCCTCATACTCGATTTCAACGGGGATGGTCTCATCGGGCAGGAATGCCTTCGCTTTCTCCAAAATCGCCGATGCTTTGCGGGCTTCAATACGGTGGTCAACGTCTTCGCCAACCCACACTTGAAGCTGGCACGCAATGTTTTCCCGCATGGTGCCGCCACAATCAATGAAGGTCTTCTGCACCCGCCCGACCTCTGTGACATGAAACGACACGGGAACAGGCGAACCATCGGGCAACTGAAGTCTGAAATGCTTGTGTTCTTCGGCACTGAGGAGCGACTTTAGTTCGTGAAGTCTCATACGGTGGTTTTCTTTCGTCCGGGTTTTGACCCAATGGGTTTGAGTTTGGAAAGTTCTCTAGGCAGCGGGCAGCAGCTCCCATTTCGTTCTGCAAGGCGATTGATGGCCTTCCCGGCATCTGCCTTCAGAATGGCGTCACTAGCGGGCGAAACCTCAAAGAAGCCGCCTATGGTGGAGAGCAAATTCCGATGACTGGCCGAAACCCGGTAGTAAATCCATTTCTCGCATCTCTCGCTTTCCAGGATACCAGCCTTTTTGATGATTTGAACATGGCTGGAAACTGAGGATTGAGGCATGTCCAGAATGTCCGCCAATTCACAGACGCACATCGGCTCATTGAAGATGAGCTGGACAATTCGCCAGCGGGTTTCGTCGGCAAGAGCACGGGCAAACGAGACAACGGAGTTCATAACGCGAAAATACGTAACGACAAATTTCGTTAAGTCAAGCCTTCTCCCCGATGTCGATTTGTGACAAATTTGCCTCCAAGCCGGGCATTACTCGCCCTCACCGTCCCCCGTTTCTTCAACCTCAATCGAAGCGATCCACGTTGGCCCGTCGCCTTGGCTGAGGCGTTCGCTTTTCGCGGTGATCCGAACGGACTCCACGGCCTGCTTCTGGAAGGCGACGGCGAGCTTGCTCAGATTCCCGCCCTCAATCCGCACCCGATAGGGAGGGAACCGCAGTTCCAGCGTTTCGGTGGGAGACTCGGGATAAAACCACGCGGCTTGCATTTGCGCGTAAGGCAGGATGAGCCACGAGCCATTGGCAAGTTCCAGCCGCACGCAGGGGCTTTCTTCGCGCGTCCAGCAGGTTTCGCATTCGCCCGCTTTACTCGACTGTCTGGATTGTTCTGACCGGATCATGATTCTGGTTTTGGAGTTCACGATGGCGCAGCCGCCACTTTTTGGCCGTCTCATGGCCTTTCTGATTCCGCTTGATGGCATCGGGGTGATTGCAGGGCAGGACGCGATGGCCAGTGCGCACCTGCGGCACCTGCTTGGCGGCAACCTCCACCGCCAGCCGTTCCTGCCCCGACCGGGTGATGTTTTCGCGCAGTCGCTCCTTGTCGGTGGTGAATATCCTCACGCCGATCCGACCGCGCGAAATGGTCACATACCATTGTTCCGAATTGGTCGCGGCCTTGATACTGGAGTCCGAGAACAGCACATGATCCACGGTCTTGCCCTGCGAAGCGTAGGAAGTCACGGCGTAGCCGCGCACAAACTCCCGATACTCGGGCGGCAGCACGCGGCCGTCATCGAGGTGGATTTTGCCGTTCTTCTCCACGCGCTTCACGGTGACGAGTTCCCCGTTGATGAAGTGCGTGCCTTGCGCGGTTTGCGCATTGGCTTTCAGTTGAAGACGGTCGCCTTTCGACAGCTTTATATCCTGTTTTCTGCAAACGGTGAGATGACCGGTTTGCGCGAGCGGAACCGCACGGACACGCCCGGCGGCTTCCACCACGATGGATTCAGCGGTGACAGCCACGAGGCAGCCAACGGCTCCCTTGGGAATGCCCCGGCAGGTTTGATTGAAGACGATGACGCGCCCGTCGTCGTAGTAACGGGCATCGCCCTTTTGCGCGTCGGTCAGGTCATCCGCCTGCAAGGCTGAAACGGCCCACTCCTTTTTGCCGATCAATCCGGCGGCCTGCATACTTCGCCGCACGGCGTCATTCACCCGGTGAATCTCTCCCCAGGTCGGAGACACGACCAAGGCGCTGCGGCCTTTGCGCACCAGCTCCAGATAGTGCTCCGCCAGCTTCTGCTGCTTGTCCGCGAGGGTGCATTCCACCACGGCCCCGGCCTCATCGAGAAGTTCAAAGGACTGGTCAAGTCTGCCCTCGGAAGCATCCTGCACGGCCTGCTTGTAGGTGGCGATCCATTGACGCTCCGCCTTGTTGCGGCCCCGCGCGGGGTCTTGGCGGCGGATTTCATTCAGTTCCGCAATGTGGAGATGCCCGTATTTCTCCATCGCCCGCATGGCGTCCGATGCTTGCACGGGGCCATGCTGCCCTGTGTCGCCCGAGAGAATGACGCGCCCGCCGCGCTCTTTCACAAAGGTGAGCAGCGCGAGCATGTCCTTGGCTCCAATCTGCCCGGCCTCATCCACGATAACGACCGCACCCGCTTCCATGCGGCGGCGCGTGAGAAACGCGCTGATGGTTTCCGCTCCGGTCATGCCGTCCTGCGTCAACCCCTCCACCTGCTGCCGCTGCGGGGCGAGCACCTGCACGGCATGACCTTCCGCCTGCAAAGCGTCATACACGGTCTTCAGGGTGAAACTTTTTCCCGTGCCCGCCCGTCCGCGAAACAGCACGATGGAATCCCTCACGCTCAGGATGCGGCGGGCGGCCTCCGCTTGGGCGGCATCCAGCCGCTCATCGCCGGGCCAGTCCGGCACGAGGGAGGAGGCGCAGGCATTGGAACTTTCCTGTGCCAACTGGATGATGGCCGTTTCCCGATCCAGCACGGGCTGGATGCTGAATTGTTCGGGGTTGAGCGGATCGTGAATATACGGGGCGCGAGCAGTCGCGGCGTGCAGGTCTTCCAAGGTGAAGGACTCACCCCGGCCCCGTTCCAGCGCATAGGCCCATAGCTGCCGCTCCACGACCGTGGTGTGACGGTCAAAGACGTGCTCCTCCGCCCAACGCAAAGCGTCGCTCTCAGTGATGACCGGAGCCTGTTTGACCGCTTCCGGCCCGTCCTCCCGCACCGTGGCCAGCGCTTCCAAGCTCTGCTTTTCCTCCTCGCTCATCTGTTCCAGCCATGAGGCTTGCAGTTCGGCGGGACTCAACGGCTCGGCTTTTTGGGGCCGCAGCTTGTGGGCCAGATGCGCTCGCACTTCCGCGAGATTGCCCCCGGCCAGTTCCGGCGCTTGCGCCAGCAGTTCGCGGGTTTGTTCGTCAATCTGCCGGTCCCGTTTGGAGAAAGTCCAGATCAGGGAACGCGGCACGCCCTCCAGTTCAAAATCGCCCCGTGCCTTGTTGACGATGCCATAGCCGAAGCGCCTCAAATCGCGGGCCAGCTCATGGTAATAGACGTTCTCCGCGTATTTGCGGGCTTTGTGCATTTCCTCCGCCTGAAGTGCCTTCCAACGTCCTTCCGCTTCATCATAGGTGGCGTTGAAGACGATGCAGTGACTGTGCAACTGCGGATCGACCGCCCGTGAGGTGTCATGCCGGAAAATGGCGGTGACGAGTTCGCCGGTGTCCCGGTCCTCATTGCGACCGCCCCGGCGCACGCGCGTGGCGGCGAAGCATTCCAGTTCGCGCATGGCCACGCGCACCGCGCGGTCATGGGATTCGATGATACGTTCGTAACCCTTCACCAGCGCGGCGATGGAAACGGACTTCGGCGGCGAGATGGTCACATCATAGAACAGGCGGCGGTTCGCCTTTTCCTTCACCTTGCCGTCGGCATCGAGTTCCTTCCGGGTGGTTTTGTGCAGCGGCGTCAGTTGTTCGCCCGTGATGGGGTGGAGGTTTTCGCAGAGTGCGACAAACTCGTCTTTGCCCACGATACCGGCCAAGCCCAGCCGCTCCGCACCCGCGCCCATCCACTCGCCGGGCACCACCTGCCCTTTGCTGTAATAGTCACCCACGGCCAGATGGTTCTCGAAATACTCCCGCGCGTTGCGCAGGTTGCTTTGAGGCGTGAAGGTTAGCATGGCCCGCGATCAGTTGAGACCGAAAGGAGACGGGTGCGGCTGCGATCCGAGACATGCCCCGGCGCCACCGGCGACGAGTGCTTGCAGCACCGCCAGCAGGCCGCTGTGGCGGCGCATCACATAGGCGTATTCATCGGCCATGTCGGAGAGGGCCAGTTCCATTTCCGACGTGTCCAGCCCGCTCCATCCATCTTCGGCTCTGTCAAAGGTGAGGTTTAACAGAACGAAATGCGTGGAGAGACGACCCGCGCCCATGCGGACGCAGCAGCGGTCAAAACGCATCCCGACCACATTGCCGGTCACTCGAAAGCATCCCGAGAAACCAAGGTCCGCGCCCGCGTATGCCTCCAGTAAGTCCGCAATCACTCCCGCAGCTTCCCGATGCCGCTCAGCAAACCAGCGGTCTTCATCCAGATCCACGGCGGGCAGACGCACAGACGAGATGACGAGTTCCGTCAGCAGCGGCATGGCATCCGCCTTCCACTCCGGCGGCACCAACTCCCACCCTTCCGCCGGATGCCGGTTTCCGCACAGAGCTTTCACCGCCTGCATCGTCACGGCTCCATGCAGGCTCAGCCGCTCGGCACCGTCGCCAAACCAAGCCAGCTCTCCGATTACGCCGTTGCCGTCATTCCTGCCGGACAACCGTTTCCCGACATGGGCC
>JAGNEJ010000087.1 GCA_018003315.1 Verrucomicrobiales bacterium | reverse complement strand
CCGTAGAATCGCCCGTCAAACCGTCCCCCTGACACCGCCAAAAAAACCAAAACCACTAACCACTCCGGCTGTAGCTTGACACTCACCCGGCTTTCGGACATTCACGCTGAACCAAGACAAGCACGGAAGTCCGACGAACTGTCTGCCAGCAACAAGAAGCTGCTCCCGCCGTGATTTTCACCGCACGGTGTTGATGCGGCATGGCGATTGCGGCCTGCACGTCCGCAGCGCATCGCCAGCATGGGGCGCACCGATTTGCCCAGCGCGGAGCGACTGCACCCAGTGGCACCGATTTACCCCATGCGCCACGCCCCCCCTCCAGCGGAACACTGATGCTGTTTGACGAACAACAACCGATTGCCGCTATTGTTTGGCATCTGAAATATTCTGAGAATCAGCCGACGATTGACACGGCATTTGCGGAAAGCAGCGCTTCCAGCCGCTTGGCGGACACGGGCTGGGCGGTGCCCAGTTCCGGCGCAAAAAGCGAGACGCGGAATTCTTCGAGCAGCCATGGGAAATGGTTCCGCTGGTCTGGCAGCACGCGGGATTCCAAGTTGAGAAACGGTTCCAGCCGACGGGCCTTTTCGGCGTCCTTGGCCGGACTCAGGGTGCAGCGTTCCGCGCGCACCTGCAGGGCACGGAGAAACCGGGGAACGTGCCGAAGCTGGCACGCAGGAACTGCAGCGGGAAAATCTGGAGGCAGGAGGCGGTCGAGGTCCTGCACCAGACCTGGATGGCTGTGCTTTCCAGAAAGGATCTTCTGCCGCAATTGTTGGCACTGCGCGACGATGCTGCGCACGTTCTGCACCATTTCCGGAAGGCTACTTCTGACATGAACGCAGAGGGCCAGAAATCGGGAATGCGTCAGTGGAAACAGCGGGTCCAGCCGCAGCGCAGCGTTCAGAATGTGTTCCTGGGCCGCAGTGGTCGGGTCGGCAGATTCCACCCCGACGGGTTGTCCTGGTTTGCCTTTGGTCAGGGGAATCGATGCCAGATCCAATTGCTGAAAGGGAGACCGCACCGCGGCGTGCTCCACCCGGGCTGGCGCGGCGGGTGTGGCTGCACCCAGGGATTTCAAATCCTTCCACACCCAGGCAATGTCCCGGCCCAGTTCCGCCTCGGAGAGTCTCCGCACGGCGGCAGGCGATGCCTGCGCGGCCTCTGCGGCGGAGCGGAAAAGCCTGACATCAACCATGCCCTCGCGCAGGGCGAGGCCGGGGAATCCGAGAACGGGAATGCCGTTGATGGTTTCAATCTCAACCGACTCCGGCAGATCTCCGAAGGACCAGGAGGTGAGGGAAAACCGTTCCCAGCGCCGCGCCGCCAGTTCCCATGCGGAGGATTTGTGTTCATGGGATGCGGCGGAGGTGCGCAAGGACGCCAGTTCGCGTCCGGCAGCAACTGTCCTGCGCGCCGCATCGATGATCTCAATTCGCGGCTGCAGGTGGGTGGGAATCGCCCCAGCGGGCCAGTCGGCACCCTTGATTTCGACGCGGAATCGTTTTGTCAGGAATGCCGCCAGGGAATCGAAAAAGTCCCCGCGTCCCGGAGAAAATTCCGCTGCGACTTCCGCCGCTTTTGGCTCGATAGGCATGAGCTGGCGGCGGAGAGATTTGGGCAGGGCGCGCAGCAGGACGCCCGCCAGTTCCGCGCGCAGGCCCGGGACCATCCACTGCACATCTCCGCTGGTCAGGTGCGGCGCCAGGGGCAGCGGAACTTGCACGGTGACACCGTCCCGTTCCGCTCCGGGATCGTAGGCGTAAGTGACGGGCAGCACGGCATTGTCCAGCGCTACGGCATTGGGAAAGAGGGAGAGGTCCTCGGTGATGTCGCTGCCGCCGGTGATTTCCTCCTCGGAGGCGCAGAGAAAATCGGGATCGCTGCCGCTGTGTTCGCGCAGGATTCGGTTGAGGTCATGAACCGAGGAAACATTCGTCAGCCGCGCCGCATAGTAGCGAAAAAACGCCGGCTCCACGGCGAAAATGCGGTTGCTGCGGACTCTGGTCAGGGCGGTTTCGATTTTTTCCCGAAGTCTGCGGTTGTGCTCCACAAACGAGTGGTGAATCACCGCATCCCCGTCCACCAGCGCATGGCGGATGAACAGTTGGGTCGCCGCTGCAGGATCGATTTTTCCGAAATCGATGCGCCGCCGCTCCACCTCCAGACCGTGCACGAATGCCCGCTGCCATACCAGCACGCGTCCCGCTCTGGCATCCCAGTGCGGCTCGCTGTGGCGGAAACGGCAGAGGTGCGCGCCCAGTTCCGCAACCCAGGCCGGATCGATCCTGGCCACGGTCCGTGCAAACAACTGCGAGGTGTGGACCATTTCGGCGGCGACGATCCATTCCGGTTGGCGCGATTTCTCGCTTTTGGCGGGTGGCCCGCTCCGGGATTTTTCGCGTCGTTCGTGGAGCCCGGAGCCTGGAAAAATGACCACTTCGCGGTTGCCGCCGGCTTTGTAGATGTTCCGCTCCTCCCTCCGGGCGATGTGTCCGAGGTTTCCCGCCAGAATGCACCGGTGAATCGCTGCGTCCACATTCCCGGCAGGGCGGTCCTGAGGATTTACCCGCGGCGTGGAGGCGTCCTCCAGGGAATCGCGAAGCTGACGCCAGATGTCCCGCCACTCGCGCATTCTTGTTAGTGAGAGGAAGCTGGTCTTGCAGAATCTTCGCAGTGCATTGCGGCTGCCGTCGGCGTCCGGTGCGGCATTCCAGATGCGCAGCAGCGTGGCAAAGTCGGAATCGCGCGAGGCGAAGGCGCGGTGGGCGGCGGCGGCCTGTTCCTTGGCCTCCTCCGGGCGCTCGCGCGGATCGGGCACGCTGAGGCCGGCGGCGATGATCAGCATTTCTGGCAGCACGTTTTCCCGCCTCGCCTGGAGCAACATGCGGGCAAGCGTGGGATCGACCGGCAGGCGCGCCATGTCCCTGCCCAGCGGCGTCAGATCGTGGGTGTCGCCGAGCGCTCCGAGTTCATGCAATAGCTGGTGACCGGAACGGATCGCCGCGGGCGATGGCCGGTCAATGAAGGGAAACTCCTCGATGCAGCCCAGCCGGAATGCCTTCATGCGCAGGATGACTTCCGCGAGGTTGGCGCGCTGAATTTCCGGCTGGGTGAAGAGCGGGCGCATTTCAAAATCCTCCGCACTGAACAGGCGGATGCACAAGCCCTCCCGCACGCGTCCCGCGCGTCCGGCGCGCTGGTTGGCGCTGCTTTGGGAAATCGGCTCGATGGGCAGGCGCCGGGTGCGGGTTTTGGAATTGTAGCGGCTCATTCTAACAAGACCAGTGTCCACCACGGCGCGGATGCGGGGAATCGTGATCGATGTTTCCGCGACGTTGGTGGCGAGAATCACCCGCCGCTTCGCACCTGGGGCAAAGACCCGCTGCTGTTCCGCTGCGGGCATGCGTCCGAACAGCCCGAGAATTTCAAATCCGCTGCCCAGCCGTCCCTCCAGCAGATCCCGGGCTTCGCGGATGTCCCGTTCTGTTGGGAAAAACACCAGCACGTCCCCGTCGGAGGTTTCCGTGAGCACCTCCTCCACGGTCAGCGCCGCGGCTTCCACGTAGTCGCCGTCTTCCTGCACGGGAATGCTTTCCAGTGGCTGGTGCCGGATTTCCACCGGATGGAGTCTGCCGGAAACCGAGAGAACCGGTGCTCCGCCGAATGCTGCGGAAAAGGCCTGGGTGTCGATGGTGGCCGAAGTGACTAGCAATTTCAAATCCGGGCGTTGTTTCAGCACTCCCTGCAGGTGCCCCAGCAGAAAATCGATGTTCAGCGAGCGTTCGTGAGCCTCATCGAGTATCAGCACCGAGTAGGCGCGCAGCAGAGGGTCGGACTGGATTTCCGCCAGCAGGATGCCGTCGGTCATGAACTTGATCTGCGTGGTGCGCACGGTGTCGTCACTGAAGCGCATTTTGCACCCGACTTCGCGGCCCCAGGTTACTCGCAGTTCCTCGGCGACGCGGCGGGAGACGCTCAGGGCGGCCACGCGGCGCGGCTGCGTGCAGCCGATCATCCCCCTGCGCTGCGGCAGGGCCTCCAGGCACATTTTTGGCAGCTGCGTGGTTTTTCCAGAACCGGTTTCGCCAGCTAGGATCACCACCTGATGGCTGCGGATAACCGCAAGGATTTCCTCACGGCGGGCCGTGATGGGCAGGTCCGAGGGATAATGGAATCCGGGCATGAGGAAAATTGGAGCCGGGACCATAGCGCAAATCCGCTGGACTGCGCGGAGGATTTTGTCGGATGATGGGCGTGCGCAGTTCGGCAGGCCAGGACAGTCCCTGCATTTGCACTGCCGGAAACACCCCGCTAGACTGCCCTCGCTCATTTCCTGACAACGCTCCAGCCGCCACCATGACGCACGAACAACGATTCCATTCACTCAGCCTGACGCTCCCTCCCGCATCCAAACCCGTGGCCGTTTACCGCACCGTCGCGGTCGCCCAGGGTATGGCCTACGTTTCAGGACACGGGCCGCTCTGCGCGGATGGTTCGCTTATCACCGGACGGGTGGGTGCGGACCTGGACCTGGAACAGGGAAAAGCAGCCGCCCGCCAGGTGGGTCTGGCGATCCTCGCCACGCTGCGCGCCCATTTTGGAGACCTCAATGCGGTGCGCAGGGTCGTCAAGGTGCTGGGCATGGTCAATTCCGCACCGGATTTCTACGAGCAGCCCAGAGTCATCAACGGCTGCAGTGAGTTGTTTGCCGCAGTGTTTGGCGAACTGGACGGCGTTGGCGCCCGCAGTGCCGTGGGCATGGGGCCGCTGCCGGGCAACATCGCCGTGGAGATTGAAGCCATTTTCGAACTCGCCTGACGCATGTGTGCCGCCGGTTTGTTCGCCGCTGCGGGCAGTCCCGCGCCCCTGCTTCTGCTGGCATTGGGCGGGTTGGCCCTGCTCGTGGTGCTGATGGCCTGGCTGAAGGTCAATCCCTTTGTCGCCCTGCTGCTGGCGGCTCTGGTGGTGGGCTGGGGGGCGGGCGGGGCGGCAGGCAGTGTTTTGAAATCATTTCAGGACGGGCTGGGGGCGACGCTGGGCGGCATCGCCGCCGTCATCAGTCTGGGGGCAATGTTAGGCCGACTGCTGGCGGAATCCGGCGGCGCTCATGTTCTGGCCCAGCGGTTCAGCTCCTTTTTCGGTCCGGAGCGGGTCGGGTGGTGCATTGCGGCGCTGGCGCTGGCGGTGGGGCTGGTGACCTGGTTTGCCGTGGGCCTGCTGCTGCTGCTGCCGGTGCTGCTGACGCTGTCGCGGGAAACCCGCCGGCCACTGCTGCTGCTGGCTATTCCCCTGCTGTCGTTTCTTTCGGTCATGCACGGCCTCATGCCGCCGCATCCCGGCCCGGTCGTCGCAGTGGATGCACTGCACGCGAACACTGGCAAGGTGCTGGCGCTGGGGTTCCTCGTGGGCATTCCCACTGCGGCGGTGGCCGGTCCGCTGTTTGCACGCTGGGCGGTGCGACGCCTGCCGCCGGTGGAAATTCCTGCGGCAACTGCGGTGGAAACGGAACTTCGCCCGCGTCCGGGATTCGGTGCGACACTGTTTGTGGTGACGCTGCCAATTGCCCTGATGATGCTCTCCAGCGCTGCGGAGTTGATGCTGGGAAAAGGCGACACCCTGCGCTCTGTGCTGGCCTTCACCGGGCACCCGGTGGTCGCTCTGACCCTGGCTTTGCTAGTGGCCGTTGCGGTTTTCGGGAAGGCCTGCGGATTTACGCGGGCGGAGCTTCTCAGCTTCACGGAAAAAAGCATGGCGGGAATCGGCATGACCCTGCTGGTGGTCGGCGGTGGGGGCGGTTTTGCCAGGGTGCTGAAGGATGCGGGCGTTGCCGAGTCCATGGGCAGTGTGGCTTCGCAGCTGCACCTCCCGCCGCTGGTGTATGCCTGGCTAGTGGCGGCGTTCATCCGGGTGGCCACGGGTTCCGCGACCGTTGCCATCACCACCGCTGTGGGGCTCATGGCACCGGTTCTGGCTGCGGATTCCTCACTCTCCCCAGAATTGCTCGTGCTTTCCCTCGGCTTTGGTTCCCTGTTCCTTTCCCACGTCAATGACGGCGGCTTCTGGATCGTCAAAGACTGCCTGGGCCTGACCGTGCAGCAGACACTGCGCACCTGGACGATCACGGAAACGCTCATCGGCATTGTTGGCCTGTGCCTGACCCTGGTCCTGGACCTGTTTCTCTAGCATGAAGCCGCCGCTGCTCTTTGATGCGCACCTTGACCTGGCACTCAACGCCATCGACTGGAACCGCCATCTGCGCCGTCCGCTGGAGGACTTGCGCCGCGCGGAAGCCCGTCTGGAAGACAAAGCCGGACGCGGACGCGGCACCGTGTGTTTTCCGGAAATGCGGCGGGCAAACCTCGGGGTATGCGTGGCCACGCAGCTGGCCCGCCTGGAACACGATGCCTACAGCCCGGTGTTCGGCTGGCAATCCCAGGAACAAGCCTGGGCCATGACGCAGTGCCAGCTTGCGTGGTACCGGGCCATGGAGGAATGTGGCGAACTGCGGTTCATTCGTGATGCCGCTGCGCTCAGGTCGCAGGTTGAAAACTGGCGGAATTCCGACGGAGCGGACTGTCCCATCGGCTGCATTCTGAGCCTGGAAGGCGCTGATTCTCTCATTTCGCCGACCCATCTGGAACGTGCCTGGGAAGCTGGCCTGCGCATTGTCGGTCCGGCGCACTATGGACCAGGAGTGTATGCCATGGGCACGGCGGCGGACGGACCGTTTCCCCCGCGGGGGCTTGATCTACTGCGCGACTGCGCCCGGCTTGGCATCATCCTCGACGTCACCCACCTGAGTGACGCCTGCTTCTGGCAGGCCATCGACCTCTACGAGGGACCGCTCTACGCCAGCCACCACAATTCCAGGGTGCTGGTGCCCCACCAGCGCCAGCTTTCCGACGACATGGTCCGCGCCTTGGTGGAACGCGGAGCCGTCATCGGCGCTGCCTGTGATGCGTGGATGCTGGTAACTGGCTGGATCCGGGGCGAAACGACGCCGCAGGCCGCCGGTGTGACCCTGGAAACGCTGGCCGACCATCTTGACCATTTTTGCCAGGTCGCCGGAAATGCACGACATGTGGGCATCGGCAGCGACCTAGACGGTGCCTACGGAACCGAGCAGACCCCGCTGGACCTCGACAGCATTGCCGACCTGCAAAAACTCGCTGCCATTCTCTCAAGACGCGGATATTCCCGGGAGGAAATCGACAGTGTGTTTCACAGGAATTTCCTGCGTTTTTTTGAGTCGGCGCTGCCGCGGGGTTGAGTTGGTGGCGCTGTGAAGCCGGGAATCACCCTGGCAAGTTGCGAACGGAATCCTGCAGGGCATGCAGCAGTCCGTCCTTCACGTCATAAATCCACCCGTGGATGGCAAGGTCCTGGCCGCGATCCCACGCGCTCTGCACAATGGTGGTCCGCGAAACGTTCTCCACTTGCTCCCGCACATTGAGTTCACAGAGCCGGGCCACCTTCTCGCGTTCCGTTTCCAGGCTGGCGATTTCCTCCCGGTGCGTCCGGTAAACGTCCTGCACGTGGCGCAGCCAGTTGTCGATGAGACCAAGTGGCGTGCTGCGCAGGGCTGCGGTGATTCCGCCGCAATTGTAATGTCCGCAGACGATGATGTGCCGCACCTTGAGCACATCCACCGCGTATTGCACCACGGAAAGGCAGTTCAAATCCGAATGCACCACCACATTGGCCACGTTGCGGTGCACAAAAAGCTCTCCCGGCATCAGGCCCACGATTTCATTGGCCGGCACTCGGCTGTCGCTGCAGCCGATCCACAGGTACTCCGGATTTTGCTGGTGCGCCAGTTCACTGAAAAATCCAGGATGCACGGCTTCCGTCTGCGAAGCCCACTTGCGGTTGTTGGTGAATAGCTGAGGCAGGGCGTCCATGGAGCATTCCCAAAGCCCACGGCGCGACCAGCGTCAAACGGGAATCCCGGTTCGGAGTCAGGGTGTCGTAGAGATAAAATACCCGCGTGGAGAGAAAAGATAAAATGCCAGACAGATTGTAGAAAAATGTTGCACCGAGCGGCGGACACCGGTGAGGTTCGGGTCGAATCCCCGGGGAAAATCATCCTTGGAATCACGTTTTTGCCTGCGTATGGGATGGCAGTGAACCTGTCGGTCCATCAGCCTCTGTTCCTGACTGCCGGTATCCGGCGCGCTTTACTTCCGGCATGAGCGAACGCCCGCCAGCGTCGCGCCGTCGCGTTTTGCTCATCGGCTGGGATGCGGCGGACTGGCAGCACCTGCAGCCGCTGCTGGAAGCCGGACGCATGCCCACGCTGGGCGGACTGATGCGGCGTGGTGCCTGGGGCAACCTGGCCACGCTGCAGCCGATGGTTTCGCCGATGCTCTGGACCTCCATTGCCACCGGAAAAACCGCGGATCAGCATGGGGTGCTGGGATTTGTGGAGGGGCGTTCCGAGGGCCGCGGCTGTCGGCCGTGGAGCTGCCTGTCCCGGACATCGAAATCGGTCTGGAACATCCTGCAGCAAAACGGCTGGCGCTGCCACCAGGTCGGCTGGTGGGCCAGCCATCCGGCGGAACCGGTCAACGGGGTAGCGGTGTCCAATTTGTTCTTGGAGACGCGGAGGGTTGGCAGGGACCGCTGGGTGGTGCCCCCGGGCGCAGTGCACCCAAAAACTTGGGAAGCCCGACTGGCACCCATGCGGTTTTTCCCGGATGAACTCGATTCCGAGCACCTGCTTCCGTTCGTCCCCCGGGCGGGGGAAATCGACCAGCGGAAGGACCGCCGCCTGGTTTCCCTGGCGGGGGTCATCAGTGACTGTGTCACCATCCAGGCGGTGGCCACGACGCTGCTGGAGGAGGCGCCGTGGGATTTTGCGGCGGTGTATTTTGACGGCATCGACCATCTCTGCCACGGGTTCATGCCCTTCCACCCGCCGCGGCTTGCCCATGTTTCGGAATCGGACTTTGATCTCTACCGGGAGGTGGTCGCTGGAGCCTATCGGTTTCATGACATGATGCTGGAGCGGCTGCTGCAGCTAGCCGGTCCGGACACGCTGGTGGTGCTGTGTTCCGACCATGGGTTCCTCAGCGGGCCAAACCGTCCGCACTGCAATCCGAACGATCCGGCGGGCCCGACGCTGTGGCATCGCGACATGGGGCTGCTGGTCCTGGCCGGTCCGGAAATCCGCCAGGAAAGCCGGATTTTCGGAGCCAGCCTGCTCGACATCACTCCCACCATCCTGACATGGTGTGGACTGCCCTGCGGTGCAGACATGCCGGGAAAGCCGTTGCTGGAGGTGCTGGGGGAAACGGTGCCGCCCGCCCGCATTCCCACCTGGGAGGACGTTCCAGGGGATGACGGACGCCACCCGCCCGGGACCGTCTGGCAGGACGATGACACCGGAGGAGGGGATATCCTGACAAAACAGTTCGCGGCTTTGGGATACGTGGAGGACCACGGCACTGGCACATCCAGTGCAGCGAAAAGCGCGGACACGGAGGCGGACTACAACCTGGCACAGGTATTCCTTTCGCTGGAACGCCCCGCGGAGGCGGTCTCCGTGCTGGAAAAGCTAGTGGCAGCCAGCCCGTGGGAGACGCGATTCATTCACCAACTGGCCAATGCCCTGACCAGAGCCGGCTGGCATGCCCAGTGTGCGCACCTGCTGGAAACGGCCTATCCAACCGGCGAAATGGAATCGGCGCTGCCGGTGGTGCGGCTCATTCTCGCCCGGGCCTGCCTGGGGCGAAACGATTCAGCCGGTGCGGCGCGCTGCCTGGCGCGGGCGGTACGGACCATGCCCGCACTGCCGGGGCCGTATGTGGAACTTGGCCAGTTGGCGATGCTGGCACGCCGGCCTGATCTGGCGGAGCATGCCTTCCGCCGTGCCATCGCCCTGGATGATTCCTTTCCCACCGCCTGGCAAGGGTTGGCCGGAGTCCTGCTGCAGCGCCGGGAATATGCAGCCGCGCTGGAGGCGGCGACAGAAGCGCTGCGCCGGCTCTGGCAAATGGCGGATGCCCATTTCACCGTTGGGGTGTGCCTGGCCCATTTGGGCCGTCAGGAGGAATCCCGCGCTGCCTTTGGTTTGGTCACGCGACTCAGACCGCACCGTCCGGAAGCGTGGCGGTGGCTGGGATTTTTGCCGGTTGCCGATCCGGCGCTGGAACACCACCGCGCCTTCTGCAGGCGCCATGCGGTGGAATTGAACCGGGAGCGAATCTCCCGCGCAGCGGCGTTGGCGGAGCAGGCAGTGCGGTGCTGGCCGCTTCCGGAAATTCCGCCTCCCGCACAGCGGAGACACCGGGTCCAATCCTTCCGCCCTGCGCGCGTTGGCAGCTCCGGCAAATGTTTCACTGTGGTGTCCGGACTGCCGCGTTCCGGCACGTCGTTGATGATGCAGATGCTGGCGGCCGGCGGCCTGCCGCCGCAGACCGACGGGATTCGCGGCCCGGATGTTTCCAATCCGCACGGTTATTTCGAGTGGGAGGAGATTCGCGGCATTGCGGACAGGCCGGAACTGCTGGACGACCCCGTCCTCACACGGCGGGCCATCAAGATCGTGTCTCCGCTGCTGCGGTTGCTTCCCCTGCAGCACCGTTACCGCATCCTTTTCCTGACAAGGCCAGCGGTGGATGTAGCCCGTTCCCAACTGCGCATGCTGGAGGCGTCCGGGATCACTCCGCCGCTTGCAGCAGTGGAGGATCTGGCCGCGGAACTGGAGCGCCACCGCCGTGCGACCCTAACCTGGCTGCGGCAGTGCCGGGATTCGTTCGACCTGCTGACCGTGGAGTTTGCCGCGATTCTGGATCAGCCAACGGAGGTTTGTGCCAAGCTGGGCGGATTTTTGGGGCCGGAATTATTACCGCATCCGGAGGCCATGGCGGCGGTCATCCGGGCGGGCAAGCCGTGAGGCGGGAGGTCTCCGGCCTTGATCAGACGTCGATGACCTCCTCTGACTTGGGTTCGGCGGGGTCGGTTTCGCCACTGCCCAGAAACCGGACGGTTTTTGATCCTCGTGGCAGTGAGATGGTGGCGGTGGTGCCCACGCCTTCTTCGCTTTGCAGGGAAAACTCCCCGGCATGATCCCTGACAATCCGCCGCACGATGAGCATGCCCAGTCCGGTGCCGTACTTTTTGGTGGTGAAGTAGGGTTCAAAAATCTGCCCGAGGGTTTCCGGCAACATGCCTTTGCCATTGTCCTTGAAGGAAATGCGGACTTCGTACTCGGAAAGTTCCGTGCGGATGAGCAATTTCCCTCCGGTGCCTGTGGCTTGGAAGGCATTTTTGATCAGGTTGTAAAACGCCTGTTTCATCTGGTTGGCGTCCACCCGCAGCAGGGGCAGCCCGGAATCGAGTTGCAGGCGCGTCCGCATGCGGCGGTCCTTGAGTTCCGGTGCCAGGAAACTCACCGCTTCCTCCACCACTTTGTTGAGGTCGGTGAGTTCGAAATTGGGACGCGTCGGGCGGATGGCGCCCAGAAACTGTTCGATGATGAAATGCAGCCGCTGCACCTCACCGCGCGTCACTTCCACCTGGGGTTTGATTTGTTCGTATAACTCGCGGTCGGCCTTGCGCAGTTTTCGCTCCAGCAGCTGCAGGTGGATGTTCAGGGAATTGAGTGGATTTCCAATTTCGTGAGCCACTCCGGCGGCGAGCAGGGTGAGCGCGTTCAACCGCTCGCCTTCGATCATCTCCGCGGTGACTTTCCGGGTCTGGGTGATGTCGCGCAGCAGCATGACGTAGCCGAGGTGCGGGGCATCCTGCTGTGTGCTCTCGCCGTCATCAATGGGCGCCAGATAGAAATTCAGATAGCGGTTCTCAGGATAAAACACCTCCAGGTCCCGGCTGATGGCGGCCCGCTTTCCAGCAGTGAGCCGCGCCCAGTCCAGGCCGCGCACCACTTCCCCCACCTTTCGTCCGGCAGTGCCGTTAGGGTCCGCACCAAAAAACCGGCAGGCAGCACGGTTGATGTAGGTGATCTGGCCGGTTGCATCACAAATAATCACTCCTTCCTCCAGGGCTTCGAACACCCGTTCAAAAAATCCTTTTTCCTTCACCAGCCGCAGCAAATAACCGTGAACGTCCTCCGGGGAGACGCGGTCCAGCCGGGCCAGCAGCTTTTCCAGAAATCCTGAGGTCATGCCTGGCAATGGGCCGCGGACGGAGTGGAATTTCAAGTCCGGATTGCGCCAACGCACCCTCGCTCATCCGGCATCACCACGGCTGGGTTACGCCGCCTGCCAAGCGAAAACCGGCGTGTCAGCGTTTGGCGGTTTTGGCCTTTCGACTGCGGGTTTCCACTTTTTTGGCGAGCAGGAGAATTTCGGCAAGATCCGTTTTTGCCTCCGCAGTGGCAGGAACCACCGCTGCCGCCGCGGATGCAGCAGGCGCTGAAGCGGTGCGGTTCCTGGCGGGCTGCGGTTCGGATTTCTGAACCGACGGGATTGGACCGAGCACCGGGTCTTGTCCGCCCGGATCGGGATGCCCGGATGTTTCTGGTTGTCGCCTTTCCGGCAAGGGGATTCCTGCGATGTGCAGCGGTGCGGCCTTCGCTTTCGAAGGAGTGGATTTCACCTTTTCAGCCGGTGCGGCAGGCAGTGGAGGAAGGGCGTCCGCTGCCAGCAGCGTTTCATGACTCACTCCGGCCGATTTCGCACCGTCGGGCATCGGAGGTTCGGCGGGATGCTGCGTGCCGGGCGCAGCGGACTGAATCGAACGTTCGTCCAGCCCTCCGTGCAGCGACCAGTTCCCCGGCAATGGAGGTGCACCGTCCGTTGGACTCACGGAACCGGATTCGCTGGTCCCGCTCGGTCCAGACCCATCAAGGCCGGGAAGCGGAGCGTCGTCCACACGGTCCAGCGACACACCCACGGGGACTTCGGAGGATGCCACGCTGGATTTTAATTCCCAATGCGGAGAATAGGGACCGTCAACCGGGGTCTTGCAGCCCACCATGACGCCACACACCCCAAGGACTGCTGCCACGGACCTCACGGATCGTTTCAAACGACAACGTTTCATCTTGCTTGAAAATTAGTCGCAGGCAGCTATGAATTCAAGAAATTTTGATAAATAGTATAATCGTGTGGAATTTGTAAACGAGATTTCCTTTCCGG
Organism: Verrucomicrobiales bacterium; assembly: GCA_018003315.1. Lineage (GTDB taxonomy): Bacteria > Verrucomicrobiota > Verrucomicrobiia > Verrucomicrobiales > V1-33 > JAGNEJ01. The sequence continues at coordinate 7,738 of JAGNEJ010000087.1, read as the reverse complement.
GAGTGGAGCGATGGTGGCTTGGATCTGGATGGGTGGGTGGACCGACTGGCGTGGAACTGTGGCGATTTTTCCGGGTTTCTGATGCGGAATCCGCCGCGGAGGAAGCGCAGTGGCTGGATGAAACGGAACGGCACCGGGCTGGGCGCCTGGTTTTTGCCGCCGATCGCATGCGATGGATTTGGTGGCGCAGTCGATTGCGCTTGGTGCTTGGGCAATCGACGGGGAGGCATCCGGCCTCGCTGCGGTTTGAGACGGGGCCGCATGGCAAACCGTTCCTGCGCGACAACCGGGAACTTCCATTCAACCTGAGCCATTCCGGAGAAGTGGCGGTGCTGGGTGTCAGCCGCAGCGGTGAAATCGGGGTGGACGTGGAAGTGCCGGACCCAAAATTTCCCGCACTGGACGTTGCCCGCGAGTATTTCAGACCTGCGGAAGTGGCGGCGCTGGATGCGGCACACGATGAGGCTGAGCGGCAGGCACGGTTTTTTCGCCTGTGGACGGCAAAGGAAGCGATCATGAAAGCAACCGGGCTGGGCATGGCCCTGGAACCGGGGCAAATCGAGGTGCGGCTGACAGCAGATGGCTGGCCGGTGGTTTATGCCGCGGTTGACGGATTTCGTGCGACAGACTGGCGGTTGTGGTGCGCCGAGGCGGACGGCTGCGTGGTCAGTGTGGCGCAGCATTTTCCCGCTGCAGCCGGGTGAGCCTGGCATGGTGGAATAAGAACTGCTGCGCGTAGCCGCGGGCCGGACCAAAGTGCTTTCTGGCAAAGGTGCGCAGGCGCTGCGGGGTGACATTTCGCTTCCTGACAAAATACAGCTCCCGCAGCACCCGTTCCACCCAGACATCGATGGGAAATGCGCCGAGGCGTTCGCAGGCAAAAAGCAGCACGCAGTGGGCAATTTTTTCCCCGACCCCATGCAGTCGCTGCAATTCTGCGGAGGCTGCTGCATCGTCCAAGCCGCGAACAAACGCGAAGTTGAACCTGCCGGAGGCGCATTCCACCGCGGCGCGATGCAGCGACTTGGCACGAAAGCCCATGCCGCAGTCGCGCAGGGCGGACTCGCCCGCGGCGGCGAGCACCTCCGGATCTGGATAGGAAAATACTTCGTGCACCGGGCCGCCGGGAGGCCGCAGCGTGTGCCTGGTGCCAAAGCGCCGCCGCAGTGTCAGGGAAACCTGGCGGATCTGGGACACCTGTTTGAGTGCGGACGTGATGAAGGTGGCCAGGCATTCCCATTGCGGCTGGCGCAGGATGCGCAGTCCGGGCGCAAAGGCCACCGCCCGGGCCAGGGCCGTGTCTGCTGGCGGAAAGGTGGCGGCAATTTCCGCCATGGGATGGTCCAGTGCCAGATAATTTGCCGCCAGCGCCGCGGCTTGTGCGGGAAATACCGTCAGGCTGCCGGCGTCCTGGCGCAGCCACATCGGCTCCGTTGCCACTGTTCCCAGCCAGCCTCCGGCAACCGGTTCCCAGTGAAAAACCTGTCCGGATTGCAGCGTGGCGGCGAGGTCGAACGGCCATTCCGGCAGCGGCAGCACCGCGGTGGCGAACACCGGGGATTTCATGTCTCCGCAAGGACGGCCAGGGCGATGCGTTCCCATTCTTCGTCAATGCCGTGGCGGGGATCGTTCCGCCTTCCTGCCCGCGCATACCAGTAATCGGCATTGCTCTGGTCGCCTTCGATTTCATGAAGCAAGCCATGAATCCAACTGCCAAGGCTGGTGTCGATTTCCTGAGCCACCGCGTGGGCTTCCTGCCAGCGACCTGCCCGGCACAGCCACAGTGCCCGCAGCGGTGCGGAAAGCTCCGGCGGTGGCAGTGGCCGGGCGGAAATCTGCGCTTTGAATTCAGTCAGGGTCATGGGGGCGTCATCACTCGGAGGTGGTGGTGACTTCACCGGAGGCATGAATGGCACCGCTGGGAAGGTGGATGAGAATTTCCGTCGCCGCGCTGGCGGCGGCCAGCTTTTTTCTCCCCACCTGGAGCGCCGGAAATCCCTTGAGAACCAGGATGCCCGTCTCCTGACGGTAGTGAATTTCGCGCCCCTGACCGACGATCGCCTTGCCGTCGGCATCCTTGACAATACGGGCCGGACGCCCTTCTGCGCGCAGCAGCGAGGGGGGATCGCCAATGAATGCCGACCGATAATGCAGCCGGGCTCCCTGCACCCGCCATCCGTCGGGCAGTGGAACGGAACTGTTGGTCTCATCGCGCAGGTCGCTGCCTAGCAGGGCGTCACTGACATACCGTTTTCCCTTCGCCGCCTGGAAGACGGAAGGTTCCGAAGCCGGCGCGGCGGGGGGTGGTTGCGAGGAGGTGCCCGCGGCGGGCGTGGACGGAGCCGCAGCGACGGCAGGCTTGGCATCCGCCGGGAGTTTCTTTGCATTCGGCGGACTCTGCCCGGGCGGTGGACCCGCGGTTTCCTGCGGCGCACTGCCGCCGAACGGCCAGAGCTTTTTCGCTCCTTTGGCCACATAACTGCCTGCGCCGGTGACGGCTCCTGCCGCACTGGACAGTCCCTGTCTGGTTTTCTGATACGTCCACTTGGCCGCGCCGCAGGAGGAAAGCCCCAGCACTGCGGCCGCGGTTGCACAGGTGATTGCGAACGTTTTCATGCCGCACCGTAGGCACGCCCGGCGAAAAGGCAATTCCGGGGAAGTCGCCATCAACGGCTGTCCGCCCGGGCGGCGATCCTTGCCATCGAGAAATCGTAGGGCGTGAGTTCCAGCCTCACGGTTGCGCCCACCTCCAGCACCCCCAGATCCTCCACGACGGCAGCCGGCACATGGGCGATCACTTCCTTTCCATTGGGAAGGGCGGCACGGTAAATGCGCTCTCCAGCACGGGAAAGAATGGTGCCGACGGTCTCAATGGGCGGTTCCATGAGGCGCATCACCCGCCGCGTCCCTGGCGGCGACCGCCGGGTTTGAGAGCGCCGCGTTTTTTGGCGGGCCGGCCACCGGTTTGGCGCGGGTTGCGGGACACGGGCCTCGATCGTCCGGAGTTCGGTTCGGCTGCAGGCCGCCAGACTTTTTTCCGGGCCGGTGGTTTGGGTTTTTCTGTCGTGGTGCGGCGCAATTCCGCTGGAGGGCGGATGGTGCGGCGGGACGTTTCCGCCGCCTTTTCACTAAAAAGTTTCACGAAATCCGGCTCGTGCAGGTGCCGCCATTTCCCTGGCTTGAGGGTGCCGAGGTCAATGCCGCCAATGCGAACCCGGACCAGGCGCAATACTTCGTAGCCCAGCACTTCCAGCATTCGGCGCACCTGCCGGTTGAGCCCCTGGTGCAGTACCAGGGAGATGTTCCGCGGTGAGAGAATGGTGACCACATCCGCCCGGGCGATGCCGTCTTCCAGTTGGATGCCCTGCTTGAGTTTCGGGGAATCCGCGGGATCAAACGGCCTGTTCAGCGCCACCCAGTATTCTTTTTCCACCTTGTGGCTGGGATGGGTGAGCTTCTGGTTGAGAGCACCGTCATTGGTCATGATCAGCAGCCCCTCGCTTTCATGATCCAGCCGACCCACGTAGTTGAGATTTTGGAGCGGCGGAGGCAGCAGCCCGTAAATGGTAGGGCGGGCCTTGGGATCGCTGCGGGTGCAGAGCACGCGGGGCGGCTTGTGCAGAATGATGGTGGCCACACCGGCCGGACGCAGGATTTTGCCATCCACGGTCACCTCGTCCTGCGGTCCCGCCTGGGTGGCCAGGTTTTGGATGCGGCGTCCATTCAACAGCACCCTTCCCTGCAGGATTAGCTCCTCGCAGTTCCGGCGGGAGCCCAGCCCGCAGGCGGCAAGATAACGGTTGATGCGCATCGGTTTCATGACTCGGGGGCAATGGCCGGACTGGCCTGGTTTCCCGGAAACACCAAGGGCTGGACGATCCGAAACCGCCCAGCCCGTGGCAGGAAAAAAGCCGCAGCGCCGCTGGAATCCTTACAATTCCGGCAGTGTCTTGGGCAGGCCGACCGGGCTCTGGCCTTGTTTCCACTGGCCGCGCTTTTTCATGAGCTTGATGCGCTCAAAACGCTTCATCACGCTGCGTTTGGCGCCGGTGGAGCTGGCAGAAAGTTTCAGACTGGGATGCTGGGACATGGGAATTCCGGGGTTGAAAATTTTTGGAGGGGGAAATTGTGCGCCCCGCGCCGGATTGCAAGCGCCAATTTGCAGATGATTGCTGTCCGCGTTGCCTCATTCAAAACGGCACCGAAAAGCGTGCCGGAGCTATACTAATCGCCAGACACATTAAAAGAATTCGTTGCAACCTCTGCCACCGCCTCGAGCTCGATGCCAAGGCACAGATAGATTGAAGGAAAAACATTGCCAGCTCTGGCATCCTCTCGCCCTCGAGTCGCTTGGAACGGTCGGTCGGCGGAAGAATTGCTGAAAATTGTGGGTTGGGGATTATGGTGGCAGCACCGTTACGCAAGGAACTCCCCCCGTGTGTTCGTTGAAATGCGGTTTGCCTTCAGCTCTGCTGTCCCTTCATTCCATGAAACGCCGGTTCGTCACCATCCTCGTGTTCATTGCTGCAGCCGCCTTCCTGCAGAATCTGCATCGACGGCGCGGCCCCGTGCCCTGCGAGCCGTGTGCCCTTCTTCCGGCACAGTTGACGGAGAAGATGCACGGGGTTGTTCCGGAGAATTTCCGTCCGGCGGCGCCTGTCAGTCCAGCGGACATGACGCCGAAATCTCCGGCGTTTGCGGCCTTCGATGCCTGGGCTGAACACTGGCGTTCTGCCCAGGGGCCGGAGCGGGATGCCTTGCGAATGCAGGGTGTGACGCTGGCCCAGGAGCGGCGGCGTCGCATGGCGGATCTCATGCTGGCGCAGCCGGAACAGGCGTTGAAGGCTGCGGTGCCGTATGCGGTGCGCAAGGTGCTGCCGACAGAGGTGGTGGAATTGCTGGAAAAGCCCGTCAACACCATGGGCAGCCTTCAGGTCGCCGCGGCCAAACCGCTGCCGGATCGCGAAGGGGACACGCCAGGCGTGACTCGCTGGGCGGAGGTGGACGGTGCCGTGTATCTGGTCGGAACCTTTGGCGAAGGGTTGAACTTCGTGACGAAGCGCCGCATTCCGCTCAACGGCTTTGCCCTCCCCGCTGCGGCTGCGACGAATTTCCCGGTGAATCCCGCCGTGAAACCGGACATGGTCATGGCCCTGTCACCGCACCCCGCCCGTGAACTGGACCCGGAGGAAATGGCGGACCGGCTTGCAGGGAAGGAGGAAGCCTGTCCGACCAGCGGTGATGCCGTACAAACGCATGGCACTCCCGGCATGGTCGAAATCGGCGGGAAGCTCCACAGCTTTTGCGGTCCTGCCCACATGCGCCAGTGGAGTGCGAAGACCGTGGAGGAATTCGCCCTGACCACGCCGGATCCAGACGATCCGGTCCTGGCTGCGGGCGGAGCGGTTGCTGCCAGCGGCGGAGCCATTCCCACCGCCGCCAGCGGCTACACGGAAGGCTACAAGCGCGTCCTCTTTCTGCGTCCCCGGTTTTCCGACAGCAGCAGCGCCCTGGCGGACACCATCAGCGATGCCAGAGCCACCGATCTCATGAATGAGTTCATCGCCCACATGGCGGAGATGTCGTGGGGCCGCATCCGCATCGCGCCGCTGGGGCCGGGCGGTTCCCAGTTCACCAGCGCCCTGGCGCTGAACAAACCCGCCGCCGATTACAATGACGCGGGCCTTTCACGGCTCTATCCGGATGCCCGGGCGGCGGCACAGGCGGCGGGTTACAATCTTGGTGATTTCGCCTTCGCCGCCGTTTTCACCGGCGGGCGGCCCTCCGCGGGTTATGCCGGTCTGGCCTATGTGGGCGGCGTCGGCATTCACATCGCCAACGGTTATTACGGCCTGAGTGTGTTTGTGCATGAGTTCGGCCACAACCTCGGCCTGCCGCACGCCCACACCTGGGACACGGGAGACAACAGTATCATCGGCGACGGCTCCAATGTGGAATACGGCAACGGTCACGACCCGATGGGCAGCGGCGGTGACTCCATGCACTATGTGGCCAGCCATAAAATGCGGCTCGACTGGATTCCCGGCCACGAATGTCCCCGCATCGGGACCGCGGGCATCTACCGCCTGCACGTCTGCGATGAACCGCGCAGCGGCAACGGCCTGCGCGGCCTGCGCGTCGCGCGCAGCGGCGGTCTCGACTACTGGTTCGACTTTCGCCGGAACATTGGCGGCACGGAATTCAGCAACGGACTCATCATGCACTGGGCCAACACCGACGGAAATCAAAGCTACCGCACCGACGCCCTGCCAAAGCAAAGCGGCATCACCCTGCCGGTCGGAAAAACCTTCACCGATCCTGGCAACGGCGTTTCGGTCACGCCGCTGCGCGTGGTTGGCGGCTTTCCCAAGGCGATGGATGTCGCCGTCGGTTTCCGCTCCAGCGGAAATCGTCCACCCGTGGCCCGACTCATCCAGCACAGCCCGCACGTCGCGGCCAATGCAGTCGCCGCCTGGACGGTGGAGGCCAGCGACCCGGACGGGGATCCGCTGGCCTATTACTGGGATTTTGGAAACGATTCACACTCGTGGGACAACCAGCCAGCGCAGTCGAAGTCGTTCGGGGACGGTGAATTTGCCGTTCACTGCGTTGTCAGCGACACCCGAGGCGGGGTCTGGCGCAAAACCGTGGTGCAGAAGTCAGGCACGCCCCCGGCCAGCCAGGTGCGCATCGCCGGACGGGTGGTGGACGGCGACAGCAAACCACTGGCCGGAATCCGCGTCCATACCGATGGAGGGCTCTACGCCTGGACGGACAGCGATGGAAGTTATGCGCTCTGCCGGGTGCCCAAGGGCGTGCATCGTATTGATGCCATGGACGTGGTCGAGAACAAGCTCGCCTTCTCCCGCACCTTCAGCAGCGCCAAGGACTGGCAGGCCAATGCCACCGGTGCGGACCTCAGTTTCACGGAAGTCGCGCCGGAAGTCATCACTCCGCTGGTCGCCAAACTGGCCGCCTGGAAATACAATGACACCGGCACCGACCTGGGCTCCGCGTGGCGCAGTAGCGCCTACGATGATGCCGCCTGGGCGCAGGGACCGGGAGTGCTCGGCTATGGAAACGGCGGAGAAGGCACGGTCATCAGCTATGGCGGGGATGCGAACAACAAGCGCAACACGGCGTATTTCCGAAAAAAATTCACCGTCGCCGATCCCGCTGCCTTCACCGAAGTGCGCCTCCGCGTGATCCGCGACGACGCCGTCATGGTATTCCTCAACGGCACGAAAATCTTCCAGGACAATTTTGCCTCCACCATCGACGAAACCAGCATCGCCTACGCGACGCCCGCACGCGACAGCACCGAGCCCGGAACCTATCTTCAGCAGAACGGCATCAGCAAATCGCTGCTGGTCGCGGGTGACAACTGGCTGTGTGCAGAGGTCCACCAGGTCGAGCCGACGAGCAGCGATCTGGCCTTTGACGCCGAGCTGATTGCAGTTTCCAACGCTCCCGCACCCGGAGCGCAGGCCGCGTATCTCACGTTCCCGGAGGGTGGCACGCTCATCCCTGCGGGCAGCTCCAGCGTGACGCTCACTGCGGAAGCGCGAGCCCGCACCGCTTCGGTGACCAAGGTGGAATTTTTCGTGGATGGCACCCGGATCGGCGAATCGCTTGCCGCACCGTTTGCCGCCGCATGGAACAACCCGCCTGCGGGAAATCACAGTCTGCACGTTGTGGCCAGTTTCAGCGCCGGCGCACCGACGGAGACATCGACGGC
>JAGNEJ010000026.1 GCA_018003315.1 Verrucomicrobiales bacterium | reverse complement strand
GGGTGCGGCATTTCACGGCGGGGGCGGTGGTGGGGAGCCGGGATTTTGTCGATGCGGTGTTCGCCGGTGCGCGGGAACGGTTTGGCGCGAAACGGACCAGCAGTGCGCGGCGGCTGCGAATGCTGGAGCGCGGGGCCCGACTCTATGCGCTGCGGGATCTGAAGAGCGAGTGACCAACGCCAGGCGAAACGAGGTGCTCTTTTGGGGCAAATGGATTGCTGCCGAGGGGACGCAAGCTTTTGAGGCTCCTCATCCCTGAATTTTTCCCACTGGGCCGGGGCGGACGGCGTTCAGGCTGGGGACTGCTGGGTGGCAGAGCGCTGCCCGGCTCCCGCGTCGCCGATGCACAGACTCTTCTTCTTTTCCGGTGCGCAGGGGCAACGGAAGGCGCAAGCCGCCCGCTGCACGAGCGCGACCGGCTGTCTGATCACGCGAATGATCGGGATGCCGCTTTGGCCGGTCGGCTTGAAACTGCCCAGGAAGTCTTCCGCCTCCAGCCACGAGGCGGCCTCCGCGGATACTGTGACAGTGAAAGCGTCGAAGACCAGCCCGGTGCTGCCATCCGATGGCAATTTCAAGGCCGTCTCGCCTCCCCGCGGACCCGCCAATGGTGCAGCACAATTTCCCAAGTCCATCTGCTTCAGATATTGCCGTGCGCAGGGGACGAACCCTGATCGCAGTTGCGTTTTCTCCGAAACCTCTGCTTGTTACCAGTCGCCTGGTCCGGCATTCTCGGACCGCACAACCCCAACCGGCATCTTCATGTTGCGCCCATTGCTCGCATTCCTTTTCGTTCTGCCTGTCGCCGTCCTCACGGGCGGTGAAGAACCACTGCGCCCGCTGCTTCCGGGCGAGCCGACGGTTGATGATATGGCCAGGGCCAGGGCGGTGCTGACATCGTGGGAAAAAGACGCCCCGCGCACCGCTCGTGTCTGCCGCATTGTTTACTGGTCGCCTGCTGACCGCGAACCTTTGCCCGAATACGAGGCCCGGCTTTCCCGGGTGATGAAGCACATTCAAGAGTTCTACCGCCGCGAAATGGCCGCCTGGGGTTTTGCGGGGCGCACCATTCAGCTGGAAACGGGCACCGACGGACTGGTGAAGATTTACAGGGCCAAGGGCTCGCTGAAATCCGCCGAATGCAGCGAAACCGACCCTTCCGACGGGCAGGCGATCCGAAAAGATGCCCTGCAGGCGCTCCAGGAACAGGGGCAGATCGATGGCGACAAGGAGACCATCGTCATTTTTTGCAACCTGGCCGACTGGGATCCGGAAAAACGGCGCATGAGCCACCACAGTCCTTATTACGCATCCGGCAACAGCCAGCATGGCACCGCCTGGCAGTTGGATTCCCCACTGCTGGACGCCGCGCTGCTGGGGGAGAAGCAGCAGCACCTCCACGATGGGCAATACGGGCATATTTCGCTGGGAAAATACAACAGCATTTTCATTGGCGGAGTCTGTCACGAACTGGGGCACGCTCTGGGTCTGCCGCATTGCCGGGCATCTGCGGCAGCCGAGGCGGCGCGCGGTACGGCGCTCATGGGGGACGGAAACCGGACCTACGGCGAGGAAATCCGCGGGGAGAGCAAGGGGTCGTTTCTGTCCCTCCCTCATGCCTTGAAGCTGGCGGCGCATCCGCAGTTTTCCGGCATTGTCCGCGGCATGGACCGCAAGGGAACCGTCGCCTACAGCAATTGGAAGCTCACCGCGGAAAATGCCTCGCTCAGGGTGACTTTTCGCATCGAACCATCCCTGCCCGTGCATGCAGTGCTTGCCTATGCGGACGGCGAGGGCGGTGCCGACTACGATTCAGAAATCGCGGCGGGCATTCCGCAAGCCGACGGTCAGGTCACTCTCACCCTTCCGCCGCCCCGGAAAAAAAATGTTCCGGCCCAAGTGAACATCGTGACCGTTTTTGCCAATGGCACGGCGACGGCTTCCGTCTGGTCATCCGGAGGGTTTTCGCTGCCGGTGCGGTTCACCGGAGGCCCTGGCTATGACATCACCGGCACCAGGGAAAAACTTGCCCTGACGGAATTTGTCAAAGCCCGGAAATCCGGCGTCCTCACTCCCGAAAAGCTCCAAGCGTGGGGACCCCGTTTCGCAGAAGCCCACGAGCGACTGTCCAAGCCGGATGCCGCCAGCGGAAAGCCGCTGCCAAAGGATGTTCCCGCAGGGATCACGTCGCTGGTGCTATCCGATGCGGCACCCGCTTCCGCCAAAACCGGCTGGGGAGGCGTGCATTTCGACCGGCGGGATTCCGGTGAGCCTTTCCTGATCCATTCGGGATTGGTGACAACCGGATTGTGGGCACATGCGGATTCGCAATTCACCTATGATTTGGGTGGGCACTGGAAAAAATTCGCCGGCGACGTTGCCTTTCTGGAAGGAGCCAGGGGAAGAGTGCAGGCATCCATTTTCGGTGACGGACGGGAACTTTGGAAATCGGGCGAATTGCGGGCTGATGGCGCACCAGCTTCATGCGCCGTCGATGTCTCCGGCATCAGCAAGCTGGAATTGAAGATCACCTGTCGGGGCAGCAACCACAGCACCTGGACAATCTGGGCGAATCCCCGGCTGGAGCGGTAGCGGACCCGCTCTGCCTGACAGTCCTTCGGGACGGTGCCGGCGCGGATTGCCCTGCAAGGCGCAGACAAGGGCAAACGACAACTTCCCTTGCACGGCTGCGGAGGGTGGAGTAGGTGCGCCCTCCCCATTTTTTCCGCCCCCGCGCCCGTTGATTTTTCCGCATGGTTGAAGAGAACTACAAAGTCCGGCTGGACATGTTCGAGGGTCCGCTCGATCTCCTTCTTTACCTCATCAAGAAGGACGAGGTGGACATCTGCGATATTTCCATCGAGCGCGTCACCAGGCAGTTTCTGGAGTATGTGGACACGTTCAAACTGCTGAACATCGACCTCGCGGGCGAGTTCATCGTGATGGCTGCCAACCTGATGTATTTGAAGAGCCGGACGCTGCTGCCCAAACAGGTGCAGTTGCCTGACGCCGATGCGGACGAGGAGGACCCCCGCTGGGAGCTGATCCGCCAGCTCATTGAATACAAGAAATTCAAGGATGCCGCCGGCTTCCTGCAGCGCCGGGCCATGCAGAACGAGACGTTTTTCCCCGCCGTGCCGGAAGCTCCGGAAGGCATGATTGCCGATGACGGGGTGGAACCGTTTCCGGAGGTCAGCATCTTCGACCTTATCCGCGCCTTTCAGGGAGTGCTCGACCGGTTTTCCGAGGAGAAAAAGACCCCGACCCTGCACGAAATCGTGGATGACCGGTGGACGGTCGCGGACAAGATTGAATTTCTGCTGACCTCGGTGCCGCCCGGTGAACAGGTGCGCTTTTTCAGCCTGTTCGCCGCCGCCAGTTCGCGGGATGAAATCATCGTGACCTTTGTGGCGATGCTGGAGCTGATCAAACTGCGGCAGTTCCGCATTTCCCAGGACAGTCTGCTCGGTGAAATCACCCTCATCCGCAACGAAAACACCTAGCCGATGGCCTGCGCCAGCACCCGTTGACCTATGGAATTGGAACACATCGTTGAAGCCCTCATCTTTGCCTCCCCGGATGGCGTATCCGCACGGGAAATCGCACGGGTGCTCGGCAGCACCGCCGCCGCGGCCGCCCGGGAGCGGATGACTGAGGAGGAAACCGTGGTGCAAACCGCTCAGGGAGATGGGGCTGGTGAAGCGGAAAATCCGGTGGAATCAGCCGGGCCAGTTGATCCGTTGACCGCGGCGCTGGTGCGGTATGGCGAAGTCACCGAAGAACAGATCACTGCGGTGATTGTCCGGCTCATCCGCACCTATGAGGAATCCCGACGCGCCTTCACCCTGGCCGAACGGCCCACCGGATGGCGCATCGCCGCCCGTCCGGAATACGCCCCTTGGGTGCGTCAGTTGTTTCCCGAAAAAAAACCGCAGCGGCTCACGCCCAGCGCACTGGAAACGCTGGCGATCATCGCCTACCGCCAGCCGGTGACAAAGGCCAGCATTGAAGCGGTGCGCGGCGTTAGTGTGGACGGCCCCATGCAGACGCTGCTGGACCGGAACATCATCCGCATCTCCGGAAGAGCGGATCTGCCAGGGCGTCCCCTGCTCTATGAAACCACGGATCTGTTTCTGGATCATTTCGGCATCAAGTCCGTGGATGAACTGCCCAATGCCGCCGAATTGCGCGCCGTGAAACTGCCGGAACCCGAGGAAGCGCCGCATCCCGAGAATGCCGTGGCGCTGCAGCAGGAACTCCCATTTGGCACCGGCGAGGACGCCGAGGCGAAACCCAAAAGAGGCCGCCGTCCGAAAGCTGCGGAGCCGGAAAACCCGGAGAAAGCCCCGCCGGTGGATGCCGCTCAACCGGAATCCACTGCCGATCCGGAAGCGCGCGCCGCACCCATGGGTGCCGAGGGGGATTGATCCACAGTCAGGGTGAACTCGGGGCATGACTCCCGCTGCTTATTTGCGGGCGTCCTGACAGAGTGACGCGGGCGGTGCTGCTGACCAGTCTCGGCTTTTCGCGCCGGTCCCCTGATCGCCGGAACCGGCTGGTGGCTGTTAGGCAATGCCATATCTTTACAAAATTGCCAGCGGCGATACTGTTTCGCGATGGAGGTTTTGCATGAATGAAGCCAACCATGACCAAGGAAGCAATGGGATGCTTTCGTGTGATCTCTCCATGAACCACACCACTCCATCCGTCCGGATTGTCGGTGCATTGATGGGGTTCGCTCTCGCGTTCATTGTTTGTCCCATCGCGCTGGCGGATTCTCCTCCAGTGCCATTGACCACCATCCTTCAGCCGCGGAGTGATGATTTTGGAAACTCCGTGGCCATGTCACCGGATACGCTGGTGGTGGGCGCAGCGAACCTTTCGGGGGCGGCCGGTCCGGTGTTCATTTACGACAAAAATCTTGCTCCAGGCTGGGGGCTCCGGACCACCATTGCCATACCTGCAGCCCGTCCTGCAGGATTCGGACAAGGGGTAGCCCACAACGGCGGGGACGTGGTGGCAGTGCTGGCGCGTGATGCTGCCTATCTTTACCAGCGCAGCCTCGGGGGTGCGGATGCCTGGGGTCTGCTGGCCACCGTGCCGAAGATGGCCAGTTCCACGGCCCTGCTTTCCATGGCCTTCTCCGGCGACTGGCTGGCGCTCGTCGAGCAGGATGCAGCCGGAGTCCGCCGCGTCACAATGCACTTGCGGGACAATCCCTCGCCCAATTCCTGGAGCACTTTTGTCACCCTGACAAATCCACTTCCTGCATTCGGCATGGTACCATTTGCCGGGAGCGTCCAGCTGGAGGGGAATCTGCTGCTGGTCACCGGGCAGGAGTCCGGCACCGGCCTGCTGTTGCATGCCTACCGGAAGGACCAGGACGGCGTGAATTTCTGGGGCCGGGTGGGCACGCTGCGTCCTTCGAATCTGGCGGGAGTGCTCTTTTTCTATGGCACACCAGCTCTCAGCGGCGGCCGGGCCGTTTTTGCCGCGCGGCGCTCCGCCACCCCCTCGCAGAATTCCCCCCACGCGGTCGTCCCACCGTCCGCATCCGGAGGAAGCTGGACGCTGGAGCATTTCGTGAATCACACCGGTGCGGTCGCGGGATTGTTTGCCGTTCAAATCAAGGCGTGCGGCACGGATCGTTATGCCGTGACCCTGGTTCGCCAGCTTGGGCCGGATGCCGTTTTTCCGGGAGCCAGTCAGGGCTATGTAGCGGTCTATCGCGGGGCTGGCATTCTGGAACAGGAAACGCCGGTGGGATCACCGGTTTTTCTGGATGAGGGAGATACGCTGCCCTCCCCCAGCCTGCAGGCTGCTGCCGGGGTCTTCGCTGCACGGAGTCGAGCCTCCGCCTCGCCGACGGAACAAGTGACGCCGCAGGTGCTGGAGGTGCATGAACAAAATGCGGGAGGCACCGGCGCGTGGGGATTGACCAAGAGCATTTCCGCACCCTCTGCCAATCCGGGCCGGTTTGGCAGCAAGGTGTCCATTTCCGGGTTGCTCATGGCGGTGGGGGATCCGGAGGACTCCTTCGAAGCGGACAATGGCGGCGCCGTGCACCTCTACGAACGCAGTCACGTCCTGAAAAATGACTGGAAGCGCACAAGCACTGTGCGTCCATCTCCGCCAGTGACTGGTGCGCGCTTTGGCACGGATGTGGACGTGGCGGAGAACGGACTTGTGGTGGCGAGCGCACCGGGGGTCGATCAGGTTTTGGTGATGCGGGGCGGATCCATTCTCGCGCAACTGACCCGTCCTCCCGGCATCAACGCGGGCGAAGGTTTCGCGGACGCCGTCGCCATCACGCCATCCGGCGCAGACATCTTCGTCGGCACACCCCGGGCCTTCGGTCAGGGCAGTGCCACCGTGCGCACCGGTGCTGTCGTGCATTTTCGTGCCACCACGCCCTCCAATCCCACATTCTTCAGCCACTTCAGCACCTATCGCGGCACATTGCCCGCTGACCACGATGCCCTGCTTGGTTCCACGATCGACGCCACCGAAAGCACGCTGGCGGCGGGAGGCTGGGCTGCGGAAGACGTCAGCAGCAATCCCCAAGGGATGGTCGCGGTGTGGGAACGCAGCGGCTCCACGGTGGGATTCACGATACGGAACGTTCTAGCCCCTCCGGATCCGTCCCGCGGGCTCTTTGGCGTCGATGTTGCGCTGGGGCAGGCCTCCGATGGCTCCCTTCGCCTGCTCGTTGGCACCACGCCGCCGCTCTTCGGTTCCAATCTTGGCGGGGCATTCCTCTTCTCTCGCAACCCTTACACGGACCTCTGGTATCATGAGAAGAATTTCTTCCCCAACGGGGCACCCCAGTCCGGCTACGGCATGAGTGTTGCCCTGAATGATGGCGTCGCGGTCATTGGTTCCCCTGGTGAGAACACCGCAGGTGCGGTGGAGATCTTTTTTGAAAATGACGGCGCCATTTTCAACCAGCGCAGGAAACTCTTTCCTGGCTGGCCCACCGCAGGGGAGGGATTCGGAAGTGCGGTGGCCTTTGACAATGTCGGCCTCGCGGTGGCTTCGCCTCTGGTTGATCGCGTCACCACCTTCCGTTTCGGCGGCTATGAGCGCTGGCTCGGAAAAAACAGCATTCCCGGCCTGCGAACGTTCAGCGGACCATGGGACGATCCAGACGGGGACGGACGGCCCAACGTGATGGAATTCGCCGGCGGGGGCAATCCGCTGTCAGGCTCCGGGCCGCATGGCGAGCGGTTTCAAATGCTTCAGGACAGCGGCATCGCTTGGTTTCAGTGGAATTCCCAGCGCCCGTGGGTGGGCGAACGGGGAGACTTCAACGATGTTGCCGTGAGCATTGAGCGCAGTCTGGACGGGATCGTTTGGGGTGTCGCACCCGCTGCGGTTCCGTCTTCCAGTCCATCCGCTCCGGGTTTCTACCACGCCAATCCTCCGCCCGGTCAGTCGGAAAACCAGATGTTCCGATTCCGGGTCGTCTATCCATTTTTTCACTGATCGCCGGAGCGGCGGCGTCCTGCGTTGCACGCATCCGATCCCCGGGCCTGCGGGCTATTTTCCGCCGGATTTGCCGGTCAGCGGCCAGTTGGGGGAATCGGCATGACTGGATTGCATCAGTTCCACGGCCTTGGCTACGAGTTCGGGATGCGCTTGCGCAACGTTGGTTTTCTCACCTTCATCCGCTTCGATGTCATAAAGTTCCATGGCCGCCTTCGGTCCGTTTTTTACCGCCTTCCATTTTCCAAAGCGCACGGCCTGGAGCGGAGTTCCCTCATGCAGTTCCCAGTAAAAATGGCTGCGCTGCGGAGCCTTGCCGCCTTTGAGCAGGCCCACCAGTGACAGGCCGTCGGTCTGGCAGTCGGAGGGAATCCGGGCGCCGGAAAGCGCCGCTGCCGTGGGCAGGAAATCCCAGAACGCCCAGGGCTCATCGGTGACCCGACCGGGCGGCACCACCCCCGGCCACCAGGCCAGAGTCGCCTGGCGCAGTGCTCCTTCATACAGGCTGCGCTTGAATCCGCGCAGGCCATTGGCCGCCTGGTCAAAGCGCTGCCCCAGTTCGGAAGCGGGATCGAACGAAGAGCCATTGTCACCGGAAACAATGACCAGGGTTTTGCGTTCGAGCTTCAATTCGCACAGCAAATCCAGCACTTCTCCGACATCCCGGTCCAGGCGGCTAACCTGTGCGGCGTAGGCCTTCTGCTGTGGAGTCCAGGGCTCCTGCGCATAGACGCCCAAGTCATCGATTTCATGCCGGGCATGCGGCAGGGTGACCGCATAAAACAGAAAAAAGGGAACGTCCCGGTGCAAGCGCAGCCACGCCAATGCATCTGCCTGAATGAGGTTTTGCGCATAGGTTTTCCCCACACCGCGGCCATCGTTGCCAGGCAGCGCAAAACGCTCGGCATCACGGTAAAGATAGGCTGGAAAATAGGAATGAGCGTGGCGCTGACAGTTGTAGCCGAAGAAATGATCGAATCCCTTTTTCAAGGGGCTGCCGGTGGTGTCGAACATGCCCATTCCCCACTTGCCGATGCAGGCGGTGACATAACCGGCCGATTTCAAAATTTGTGCCACCGTCGTCGTCTCCGCGGGCAAGGGAAGTTGGCCTTCGGGTTTGATTTCCCAGTTCCCGCGCACCGGACAATGCCCGCAGTGCAGGCCGGTCATGAGGGAGGCCCGACTCGGCGCGCAGACACCCGTGCCGCAGTAGGCCTGGGTGAAGCGGGTGCCTTCCTTTGCCATCCGGTTCAGCCTTGGTGTAAGAATGTGCTTCTGCCCGTAACAGCCGAGGTCCCCTTGGGCGAGATCGTCGCTGAGGATGAAAATCATGTTCGGTTTCACCGGGGCTTCCGCTCCATTGACAGTGGAAGTTTGGTCGAAACAAACCGCCAGCAGCAGCGACAGAAGCAGAAGGGTTTTCATGGCAATGGCAGCATGAAGCGCCCCGGTGCATTACGCAACCTTGGGATTCCCCGCGACGTGGTTTGGGCTTGTCAGCCGCCGTTCAAGCCGGAAAACTTCCGTCCATGAAACGGATTCTCGGATGCGCAATGCTGGTCATGTCCTTCACCGCCGGGTGGATTTTTGGTGAGGATTTCAAAGCGGGAGCGGCCAGGCAGGACATCACGCCGGAAGGGGCGATCCGCCTGACAGGGTATGCCAGCCGGACCTCGGAAACTCAGGAAGTGGCCCAGCGGCTTTGGGCGAAAGCCCTGGCCATTTCCACCACCGGAAAGCCTCCGCTGGTGCTCATCGGCGTGGACAACTGCGGAGTCACTGCGGACATCGTGGAGGAAGTGGCGACATGGCTGCGGGAGAAGGCCGCCCTGCCGCGCGAAAACCTGGCCGTCTGCTCTTCGCATACCCACAACGGCCCGATGCTCTCCCGGTTCGCCCCAAACATTTTCGTGGGCAATGACACTCCGGAACAGCGGGAGCGCATCGTTGCCTATGCAAAAATCCTGACAGAAAAACTCAAAACCGTGGCGCTGGATGCCATCCGGGCGCAGCGGGCGGCAACGCTGGAATGGAATGAAGGCCGCGTGTGCTTCGCCGCCAACCGCCGCACTCGTGGCGGTCCGGTGGATCATGCCCTGCCCGTGCTCTGTGCCCGCGACCGTGACACGGGAAAACCGCTGGCCATCGTCGCCAACTACGCCTGCCATTGCACCACGCTGGGAGACGCCAACGTGGTGCACGGAGACTGGTCAGGATGCGCCCAGGTGGAATTGGAGAATCAATTTCCCGGCGCGGTGGCCCTGATTACGGTTGGTACGGGAGCGGATGCCAATCCCTCTCCACGCGGAAAGATTGAGCTTGCTGCGGAACACGGCAGGGAGCTTTCGGTGGAGGCCGCAGGACTTGTCAGGAACCGGATGCGCCCGCTGACGGCGGCGCCGGTGTGCCGGCTGGAGCGGATCGAATTGCCGTTTGCCCCGCCACCCACCCGCGAGCAATGGCAACAGCGGGCCGGGCAGGGCGGCATCGTGGGCTATCATGCGAAACGTCAGTTGGAGAAGCTGGACCGCGGCGAAACGCTGCTGGAGAAACTGCCCTACACCGTGCAGACGTGGTGCTTTGGCGATGATTTGGCGATGGTTTTTCTGGCCGGCGAGGTGGTGGTGGACTACTCGCGCTGGCTGAAGGACCGATTTGATGGGGGCCGTCTGTGGGTGACCGCCTATGCCAATGACGTGCCCTGCTACATCCCCAGCCGCCGCATTTTGGAGGAAGGTGGATATGAGGCCCAGGAGTCGCTGTGGTATTACGACCGCCCGGCCCGGCTGGCTCCGGAAACAGAACAGATCATTGAAAATGCCGCAGCATCGCTGCTGCCAGGATCGTATCGCCTAACCGAAACGCAGCGCGAGATGCCGCCCGCGCTGCCGCCGCAGGAGTCGCAAGCGAGCCTGCGTGTCGGCGGCGGCTTGGAAATTGAGCTGGTGGCCGCCGAACCGCTGGTGGCCGATCCCATTTGCATCGACTGGGATGCCCGTGGACGCCTCTGGGTGCTGGAACTCAGCGACTATCCAAAAGGCGTGGACGGAAACTGGAAGGCGGGAAGCAGCCTGAAAATCCTCACCGACACCAACGGCGACGGCCTTCCTGACAAGGCCCAGGTGTTTCTCGACGGGCTGAAATTTCCCACCGGTTTCCTCTGCCGTGGGCGCGGTGCATTTGTCTGCGCGGCGCCGGACATCCTCTGGGCGGAGGACACCGACGGCGACGGCCGCGCCGACCGGGTGGAGAAGCGCTACAGCGGTTGGTCCACCGAAAACTACAACGCGCGGGTCAATGGACTGGCCCTTGGGCTCGACAACTGGATTCACGGCAGCGGCGGGCTGATCGGCGGGCGGATCACCCCGGGCAACATCGATTTGTCAGGGCGCGACTTCCGCTTCGATCCGGCGTCCGGAGTCATCGAAGCCGCCTCCGGCAAAACCCAGCAGGGGCGCCCGCGCGACGACTGGGATCATTGGTTTGGGTGCGACAATTCCACGCTGCTCTGGCACTATCCGCTGCCGGATGGCCCCCTGCAGCGAAATGCGCACGTTGCCCCCCCAGCAGCCCGGGTGAATCCCCTCGCCAAAACCGGTGAAGGTCCGCTGTTTCCCACCAGCAGGACTCTGGAGCGCTATAACGAGCCGCACATGGCCAACCGCACCACATCAGGCTGTGGCGTGGCCATTTATCGCGATGACTGGCTCGGTGAAGCGTATTCCGGCAATGCCTTTACCTGCGAACCCGTTCATAATCTGGTTCGCCGCACGGTGCTGGCGGACGATGGCGTGACCTTCAGTGGCAGCAGGGCACCAGACGAACCGCAGCGGGAATTTTTTTCCAGCAGAGACAACTGGAGCCGCTTTGTCCAGGCCCGAACCGGACCGGATGGAGCCCTGTGGATCGTGGACATGTACCGGTTTGTCATCGAGCACCCCACCTGGATCCCGGAGGAGCGCCAGAAGCGACTGGACCTCCGCGCCGGCAGTGATCGCGGACGGATTTACCGTCTGAAAGTGCCGGGAAAACCCCTGCGTTCCGTCCGCGACTTGACGGCGCTTTCCGACGCCGATCTGGCGGCTGCGCTGGCCACTCGCAACGGAACGGAACGCGACCGGGTCCACATGGAAATCCTGCTCCGGGGCCGTTCGTCCGGCCTTGCCGCCCTGTTGCAAAGCCCCATTCCCCAGGTTCGCGGCCAGGCGCTCGCGGTGCGCGATGGCATCGGATCGCTGACGGCCCAGGAGATTTCCGCCGCACTGAAAGACGGGGACGCCCATGTCAGGGAAATCGCCGCACGCCTGGCAGGAAAATACCGTGTGGACCTGACTCCGGTCATTTCCGATCCAGTTCCCAAAGTCGCCGCCGCGGCGGCGCTTGCCTCGACGAACCCGGACCAGCTTTCGTCGATTGCCCTGACACATGGTGGGGATCCCTGGATCCGCGCAGCGGTGTTCAGTTCCGCAGCCGACTGCGCTGAAGCATGCTTGCAACGGATGCTGCAGGCGCCTGCGCAGACGCCCGGACGTCAGGAATTGATCGCTGGCTTTGCCGCCTCCGTGAAGCATCCTGACGCTGCACTGGATCTGCTGCTGGCCAGTCCGGAGGCACCGCTGAGATTGCTGGCGGAATTGTGTGAGAAAATGAAGGAACACATGGATGGCCCTCGCAAGAACTTGCTGGAGGCCCGCGGCAAAGCGGCCATGAGCGAGGGGGATCCTGACGCATTGCGCCTGCTGGGTGCCATCGGTCTGCCGGACGAGGCGCTGCTGGGAATTTTTGGTGATACCGGTGCGACGGCGGTGCTGGAGATCGTCACCCGGCGCGGCGGCGCAAATAACGGGCAGCGACTAACGGAATTTCTCCAAGCGGGCACTCCGGCGATGCGGAGCGCCATTGTCCATGCACTGAGCAGCCGCCGGGAGTGGAATCCGCTGCTGGTGAAGGCGGTGCGAGCGGGTCGCCTGCTTCCCGCGGAGATTCCGCTGGTGGATCAGCAGGCGGTGATCCGCGTGCTTCCCGAGGCTGCCGGGCTCTTCCCCGCGCGATCCACGGCGAGCGTGGGGGATCGGATGAAGCCCTACGCGGCCACGGCCGGATTGTCCGGAAATCTGGAAGCTGGCGAGGCAGTGTTTCAAAAAAACTGCGCCACATGCCATGCTGCGAATGGCATCGGACACGCGGTTGGTCCTGACATCGCCGCCTACCGCGCCAAACCCGTGCTGGATCTGGTAATGGCCATCGTCGATCCCAATGCGGTGATCGAACCCGCGCATCTCGCCTGCGAAGTCGTGACCACGGACGGGCGAACCCGCGCGGGCATCATTCGGGAGGAAACAGCAACCGGGTTGGTGGTGGTGCAGCCAGCGGGAATCGCCGAAACCCTGCTGCGCAAAGAGGTGGCGCGCATTCAGCCGCTGGGTGTTTCCCTGATGCCCGAAGGACTGGAAAAGCTCCTGGCTCCGCAGGACATGGCGGATCTGCATGCATGGCTGCGTTCTGGAGGACCTGCCGCATGGGCCAGCGCGACACCCGCACAGACCGCCGCAGCGCGGAAAACCTTTCTGGACAGCAGCCCGCTGCGTCTCGGCAAAATCATCAAATCCGGTGCCTCGCAGACCTATTCCAGTTGGATGGGAAGCCTTCCGCTGCATTGCTGCCGCGCGCTGAATGGCGAGCAGGAACTGGCCTGGGAAAGCACTCCGGTTGCCGCTGGAGGGGATTCCGCCACGTTTCGTTTTGCCGCAGGCATGGGGTATGTCTCCCAGCCAGCGGGGAATTTTCATCTCCGCATCAACCGTCGGGTGGCATTGAATCTTGCGGCTTCCCTGGCCAATTCCTCGTGGCGCAGTGCGGACGGTTCCGTGGTCGGCCAGTGGCGCGTCCTGGAGGCAAACGCTGAAGACGCCTGCGGAATACTAACTATTTCAGTCCCCCTGCGCTGGCTGGAACCAGGCAAACCCGCACTGTTTGAATTGACCGGAAGCGATTCCGGAAGCCTCCGGTGGATCGGGCTGTATGTTCCCTGATGGCGGACCGGCTGCACGAATGCGAAATTGACAATCGGGAGCATCGTGCCGGACCATTCCCCTCATGATCACTGGCCGGATTCCTGCACTTCTTTTGGGCTTTGCCGCATGGTCGGCAAACATCAGCGGCAGCGCGGCAGAGCCGCCGAAACCGCAGACCGAAACCCGCCTGTTTGCTCCGGATGGCCGCCCGGTGGATGATTCCTTTTTCCCCGTCGCAGTCTGGCTGCAGCAGCCGCGCAATGCCGCGAAGTTCAAGGAAGCGGGCATCAATCTGTATGTGGGATTGTGGCAGGGACCGACGGATGCCCAATTGCAGGCATTGAAAAAAGCAGGAATGCCGGTGATCTGCGATCAAAACGAGACAGGTCTGGCACATCGGAATGATCCGCTGATTGCCGCATGGATGCATGGGGACGAGCCGGACAATGCCCAGGCGCTCCCCGGAGGAAAAGGTTACGGACCGCCGATCCTGCCAGAGAAAATTGTGGAACACTATCACGCAATGCGCAAGGCCGACGCCACCCGGCCGGTGCTGTTGAATCTTGGTCAGGGCGTTGCCTATGACAATTACATCGGACGCGGCGTGCGACGAAACCACCCTGAAGACTACGTCCGATACCTCAAGGGCTGCGACATTGCCTCCTTCGACATTTACCCGGTGGTCCACGAAACCCCGGAAATCACCGGCAAGTTGGAATACGTACCGCGGGGCGTGGAGCGCCTGGTGAAGTGGAGCGGAGGCGCCAAGCCGGTGTGGACCTGCATCGAATGCACCGACATCGGCGGCGTGGGGCGCAAGGCCAGTCCGGCACAGATTCACGCAGAAGCATGGATGGCCATCATCCGCGGTTCCCGCGGCCTCATCTACTTTGTCCATCAATTCAAGCCGTCCTTCAAGGAATCAGCCCTGCTGGAGGATCCCGTGACGCTCACCGCGGTCACGGCACTCAATCGTCAAATCCGGGACCTGGCACCTGTGCTCAACAGCCCCACCCTGACTGACATTCTGAGCATCACTCCTGCGAACTCGTCCGTCGCCGCCATGGTGAAACGCCGGAAGGATGCCACCTATCTGTTTGCGGCCAATTTTGGGCCGGCTCCGGCGAATGTCCGCTTTGAATTGCGCGGAATCAAAGCCTCCGCCTCCGCCGAGGTTCTGGGGGAATCCCGGCAGATACCGGTGACGCGGGGAACATTCGAAGCTCCGTTTGTCGGCTACGCCGTGCACCTGTTTCGGATTCCCTGACACAACTCTGTGGTCGGACCTTGGGCGCTTTGCCCCGCCCGCCATCCACTTCAATCGCCTTGGCAGCTTCGGCCACCTCTGACATCTTCCGCCGCGTGGCTGGCCCATTGAACGTTTCGTTGAGACGTTGCCGCTCCTGGAATGGCCCTTCCCGGATTCGTGTGGGAATTTTCACGGCAGGGAGATGTCGCGTTTTCCGAGGAGGAAGAAAATGCGGACGCGGTTGTGTGGGAAGTTGCGGAAACCTCGGGCGGCGGATTTGAGGGCTTGGATCACGCGGTTGTAGCCTTCAGCCAGGGCGTTGCTGATGGGGTGGGCAAACCCGTTGAGCCATCGCGTCAGGCTGGCTTTGAAGCGGGTGCGTTTCTCGGAACTCAAATTCAGGGGGGTGGTCGGCCACAGATACTTCACTTTGGTCAGGGTGGTGTCTCCCTGCGCTGGCAAATTTTTTCAGAATGTCTGAATCACTAGGCCGCTGCGCAATTTCGGTTCGAACCAAGTGCTTTTGGGCGGCATGATTTCGCCGGCGTCAGCGATCGCCATCAGTTGTTCAACCGTGACCGGAAACAAGGAGAATGCCGCTGCGGCCGCTCCGGAGTCCACCCGGCGTTCGAGTTCCGCCGTCCCCCGGATGCCGCCAACGAATTCGATGCGATCGTTTGTGCGCGGATCATCAATGCCCAGGAGGGGAGCGAGGATGCGGTCTTGGAGCACGCTGACATCCAGACTTTTGACCGGGTCGGAAATGGAGGCGGCATCCCACCCAATGCGGTGCCATGTCCCGCCCAGGTAGAGATGGACATTTCCCGGCCGGTCAGGGGTGGGCGCGGCCGCGGGAGTTACGGAAAATCCCGCTGCTAAAATCTGCTCCAGCAGCCCCGCAGCGGTGTGGCCATTGAGGTCTAGAACAAGGCGGTTGTAGGGCAGAATTTGCAGGTGGCTGGCGGGAAAAAGAACGCCCAGAAACCAGTTGTAGTCCTCCGAACCATCGTGGTGCGGATTGGCAGCCGCCCGCTGCGTGCCCACCCGCCAGGCGCTGGCGCTGCGGTGGTGGCCATCCGCCACGTAGGCCAGCGGGACTTGGCCGAAGGCCGTGACGAAGGCCCCGGGATCCTCCACCCGCCAGAGGCGGTGGGCCACGCCATCGGCGGCCGTGAAGTCAAAATGCGGAGTGTTCCGCAGGGTGGCGTCGATGAGCGCTTGAATGGGTTCCTGGTCGCGAAATGTCAGGAAAATGGGACCAGTGTGGGCACTGAGGGCATCGACGAGGCGGGTGCGGTCGTCCTCCTTGACCTTGCGGGTTTTTTCGTGCTTGCGGATGATGTCATCGGCATAGTCCTGCACGCTGCACGCCGCCAGAACTCCGGTCTGCCTGCGCCCGTTCATTTCTTGCTGATAGAGGTAAATGGACTGGGATGTCTCCCTGACCAGCACGCCTTCGGCGATGAGACGCTGGAAGTTCCGCTGTGCCGTTTCATAGACGGCATCCCCGTAGGGGTCCGCATCGTTCGGCAAGTCGATTTCCGCGCGGTCCACGTGCAGCAGGTTCAGCGGATGCCCGGCGGCAAGTTCGCGGGCTTCACGGGTGTCCACAACGTCATACGGCACGGCGGCCACCTCGGTTACGAATTCCTGGCGTGGGAGCAGTCCTAGAAAGGCTTTCAGTTTCATGGGGGGCGATGGAAAAGGCGGACTCTCAGGGTGGTTTGCACCTGAGAAAAGCCGAAATTGCAGTGAAAATAACCGGGGCTGCACGAGTTGGAAGATCGCGGTTGAGCCGTGACTCAGCGTGGGTTAAGGACAGCGCCGCCGCATGAAACTTTCTGAACTGCACCGCATATATCACCAGCCATTCTTCGACCTGCTGAAGCAGGCCCGCTCCGTCCACGAGGCCCACTGGCCCGCAGGCGAGGTGCAGCTTTGCACGCTGCTGAGCATCAAAACCGGCGGGTGCAGCGAGGACTGCTCCTACTGCGCGCAAAGCTCGCGCTACGACAGCGGCGTGGAGCGGGAGCAGCTCATGGACAAGGCCGACGTCCTGGAACGGGCGGAAGCTGCCCGACGCAGTGGGGCCACCCGCTTTTGCATGGGAGCCGCCTGGCGCGGGGTGCGCACCGGCACCCAGCGCTTTGAACAGGTGCTGGATGTGGTCCGGGACGTTTCTCGCCTCGGTATGGAAATTTGCGTCACCCTCGGCGAACTCGGCGCGGAGGAAGCCCGTCAGCTCCGGGATGCCGGCGTCACCGCCTACAATCACAACATCGACACCTCGCCGGAACACTATCCAAACATCGTCAGCACCCACACGTTTCAGGACCGGCTGAACACGATCCGCCACGCGCAGGACGCGGGCATGTCCGTCTGCTGCGGCGGCATCCTCGGCCTGGGGGAAACGCAGGCGGATCGCCTCCGCATGCTGGAAGTGCTCAGCGAATTCAATCCCCCGCCTGAAAGCGTCCCCATCAACAGCCTCATGCCCATGCCGGGCACACCTCTGGCAGATTCCGATCAAGTGGATGTCTTCGACATTGTCCGGATGATCGCCACTGCGCGCATCGCCCTGCCAAAATCCAAAGTGCGCCTTTCTGCGGGCAGGAAGCGGCTCTCCCGCGAGGCCCAGGCGCTCTGCTTTTTTGCGGGTGCCAATTCCATTTTCTACGGCGACAAACTCCTGACCGCCGACAATCCCGGAATGCGCGAGGACCAGCAGCTCCTGCGGGAACTTGAACTCACTCCACTGGAGCCTGACCCAGCCCTGATGCCGCCCGCAGCGGCAGGAAACCGCCCGTCCGAGTCCGCGGTGTGCTCTAAATGCTAGCGGACGCCAATCCCTTCACCTGCCATATCCGATCCATGAAAACAATCTCCCGCCTGTTCGCAGTCTGCGCCGCACTTGCCACGGCCACCCACATTCCGGCTGAGGACAAAAAACCGGCTGACAGTGCGCCCGCTGCTGCGCCTGCCGCAGAAGCAAGCGCACTGACGGTAGTGAGTTCCCGGGACATCGATGCGATCCGGGCCAACGACCAACGCAAAGTGGTAATGCGCGGCAAGGTCATCCGGACCAACGAATGGGACGGCAAGGGAGTTCCGTCCAAGAGCATGAATTTCCTCGACCTTGAAGGCGGCTATTTCACGATCGTCACCTGGGCCGACGCCTATCCCAAATTTCCCAACGGTCACCCGGCGGCCATTTACCGCGGAAAGACGATCGAGGTGACGGGAACGATTACCCAGCACAACAACCGCTTTCAGATGAAGCTGGAGGACCCGGCACAAGTGCGGGTGGTGGAGGATGAAAAACCCGCCGGAGATGCCAAGGGCGGCAGGAAGGAAGGCAAACCGTCATCCCGCGAGCGGAACGACCGGAAAAAGGACTAGCCGATTCGCTGCGGGCGGCGGGATCACTGCCCCGGCCATTTCCAGAACCCCGGCCAGTCGTCAAACCGGGTGATCTCCCTGCCGCCGATCAGCAGCGAATACAGCGCCTCCTCGGTGAATTCATTGATGCGGACCTGCCACGCCTTTCCGTCCACCATCGCCTCGCAAAGCATCGCGGAATCCGCGGGGGGACTGCGCCACGGAATATCCCGGCAGAGTTCGGGCATCGAACGCCAGTCGGCAATGGAAGGCAGAACAGCAGTTGGCATGGTCGGAGGAAATGGGTGGTATGGATGGCAGAGCACGAATGCAGCGCCCTGCGTCATTGTTTTCTTCTGTGAACACCACATTCGGACGCAGATTTTGTGAAATCCGTTCAGAAATTTTTTTCGAACATCCGATTTTCCCATGCCGCTGCCGTGAGACCGGGAAGCGGGTGGAGGCCGACCACACACACTGACAGCTTTCCCCGGTCAGCCAAAATTTCCCGCCTGGAACCTTGTCGAACTCCGTGCGGCGGCTATGGTGCAATCCATTTCCTATCAAATGAACCGTCCGCTTGCATGCTCATTGCTCATTCTGCTGCTGGCGGGAATAGGAACGGTTTCTGCGGCGGCCAAGCGGGTGTTGTTTCTTGGGGACAGCATGAGTCTGGGGGCATTTGGCACCACGCTGGACAAGCGGCTGAGGGAATGCGGGCTTGCAGTTTACACCGATGTCACCGGCGGGGCGACTCCCTATTACTGGCTGAGGGAATTCGACCCCATTTCCTGTGACATTGGCCACTGGGCACGAACTTCCAAAATCAACAAACGGGTCAAGGTGATCGACCCCGTGCCGAAGGTGGAGGATTTGATCGAACAATACCGCCCTGACATTGTGATCGTTCAAACTGGGGCGAATCTTTATTCCACGCTGCTTTCACGCCGCAAGGGAGACGGGCAGGGGGCCGCGGAGGTGGAGCAACTGGTAGAGAAAATGTGCACGGCAGTGACCAGCCGCGGGAAGAAACTTTACTGGATCACGCCGCCGAGTTCGCATCCGGGCCGTTTTTCGGCGGATGTCCAGCAGTCGATGCTCGGCATCATGAAACGGGTCGTGCAGAAATCAGGGCGACTGTTCGACAGTTATGCCGTCACCAAGTTTTCCGATCCTTATCCCGGAACGGATGGCATTCATTACGGTCCCACCGAGGCAGCAGCATGGGCGGAAATGGTGGCCGCGGATTTTCTGAAATACGCAGGAGTGGAACGCCCCGCCGCCCGCAATACCGCACAGACAGCGCCAAAAGCAGCGCGGCCAGGCGCCCCCAGGAAAGCCGGACCGGTAAAATCATCGGACAAGGAGGCGGAGGAAGCCGACCGGATCGAGGTGAGAAGGGCGAAGGTGATCGAGGCCGCACCGGACAACGCCGTGACCGTGGAAATCCGCCTGACAAAAAAGTCGGAATTTGCCACTCCCTCGGAAATCACCTACGAACGGGCGTTCGGCATCTACGAATATGAAGTGGTTCGCGTGTTCCACGGCGCTTACGATCATCAAAAAATCAGGGTCGCGCACCCGGTGGTCTGGGAGCGGAAAATCCAGCCGTGCCGCGACTGGGAGAAGGGAAAACGGCTGATCGTAGAACTGGTTCCGCTGGCCAATTACCCCTCGCTGGCCAACACCGTGCAGCAGATCGACGGTGCACTGCCCCCCGCACCGGAACTGGACATTTACGTTCCGAAAATGTAGCAGCGGCTCAGTCCTGACGATGCAGCCCCGGGAACATGACCTGCTCCATCTCCGCGCAGAGATAATGCAGCAGCACCTGGTGCGCCTCCTGAATGGGAGCCGTTGCATTACCAGGAACAACCAGGGCCACGTCCGCGAGCCCCTTCGCCTCGCCACCATCGCGGCCCAGAAAACCAATCACCTTCATGCCGCGCCCCTTGGCGGCATCCATCGCGCGAACCACGTTCTTTGAATTTCCGGAGGTGGTGAATGCCACCAGCAGATCCCCCTTTTTGCCAAGCCCGTCCACCTGGCGCGAAAAGATGCGGCTGAAATCGTAGTCATTTCCAGTGGCTGTCAGGAAACTTCCGTCTGCACTCAGGTTGAGCGCGGGCAGGGAGGGCCGGTCGCGTTCGAACCTGCAGAGCAGTTCGGTGGCAAAGTGCGCCGCTTCCGCCGCGCTGCCGCCGTTCCCGCACATGAGGACTTTTCCGCCATTGCTCAGGCATTCGGCCAGCAGCGTGACCGCCCGCTTGGCCTCGGCAGCCAGAGGGCGGATGGAATTCAGGGCGGCAATGGATCGGTCAATGTGGGCGTCTAGCATGGATGGTGGCCTGGAAGCGGGCGGCGGAATGGTAGTGTGCCTGCCGCCGCCCCGCAACCACGTCTTGATGCTTCACGGGATGCATGAATGCTAGCCACTGCTCCGCTGCGCCGCCGCCCGGTTCCACGCAACGCAGTCGGCATAGGCCAGCGGCCCGCCGAAAATGTCCAGGGCACTGCCAATGGTGAGGTCCACGCGTCCTCTGCTGAGCCGCTCCACGGCGGCCAGATCCCCCACACTGCGGGCCCCGCCGGCATAGGTCACCGGCAGCGAAGCCCAGTCCGCCAGTCGGGCTATGAGGTCATGATCCATGCCAGCCTGCCGTCCCTCCACATCAGCGGCGTGGACCAGCAGTTCCGCAGCGAAATCCGAGAGCGGAGCGAGCCGTTCCGGACTGATGGTGAAATCCGTCCACATTTGCCAGCGATTCATGCACACCGTCCAGCCTTCCTCCGAATCCCGTCGGCAGCTCAAATCCACGACGATGCGCTCCGGGCCAATTTCCCGGGCCAGCACTTCAAGCCGGCGAGGCAGAAAACTCCCGTCCTGGGAAAACAGCCACGATGTCAGGATGACGTGTGAGGCCCCGGCAGCCAGCCAGTCGGACGCATTGGCGATGGTAATGCCACCACCGATCTGCAGGCCGCCAGGATAAGCGCCCAGAGCTTCCCGGGCCGCCTGCTCATTGCCTTTGCCGAGCATGATGACATGGCCGCCCTTGAGTCCATCGCGGCGGTAGAGGTCCGCAAAATACGCGGCAGACTCTGCACTGACAAAATTCGTCACCAGGCCGGTCGCGTCATCCGAGAGCGTGCCGCCGATAATTTGTTTCACTTTTCCGTCGTGAAGATCGATGCAGGGGCGAAAATTCGTCATGGAGCACGGTGGATTTGACTTTTATAGTCCGCATCCGCAAAAATCAGCCCACCAATCATGAGCTACGACCCCAACTCTCCAGACGAACGTCCCCAGCAGAATCCGCCTTTCCGATGGAGGCGGCAGGAAGAACCCACCGAACCGGAGGAGGATGCCGGGGGCGATCCCCAAATGGATCCCCGCGGCGGCCCGACAGCAGGGCTTGCAGGCGGACTGCTCGGCTCGTTGCTGAAGAACCCCAAACTGCTCATGGCGCTGGTGTTCGCGGTCGGTGCGGTCATCACCTACTTCAGCAGCACCTATCAGGAACACAACCCGGTGACGGATGAAACCCACCGCGTCCCGTGGAAACCGGAACAGGATGTCCCCCTGGGCCTGCAGGCGGCTCCGGAAATGATCGCCCAGCATGGCGGCGAACATCCGGACCCCCAACTGCGCGATTTTGTTTCCCAGGTCGGCAATAAGCTGCTGCGCGCCAATGCCGTGGGTGACTGGGCTCCGGTGTTCAATCAGTACCAGTGGAAATTCCACCTGCTGCGCGATCCCGAAACCATCAACGCCTTCGCTCTGCCCGGTGGACAGGTGTTTTTTACCTATGGACTCTTCAAACGCCTGGAGACCGAGGATGAAATCGCGGGAGTGCTCGGACACGAAATCGGGCATGTCATCGGACGCCATTCCGCCCAGCAGATGGCCAAGGCCAAGCTCATCGGCGGCATCGCCCAGTCCGGGGCGGTGCTGACTTCCGACGGCCAGGACCACGGCCGAATGGCGCAGGTGATCGGGGCCATGGTCAACATGCGCTATGGCCGCAATGATGAAACCCAGTCCGACACCCTGGGCGTGCAGTTCATGATCAACGCCAAGTATGATCCGCAGGGGCTCATCAAGGTCATGGAAGTGCTCAAGGAGGCATCCGGCGGCCAGCGTCAGCCTGAGTTCATGAGCACTCATCCGGATCCTGGCAACCGCATCGAGCACATCAAGCAGGTCATCGAGGCCGTCAAAGCCGGTCAGTTGGAGGGGCCGCAGCAATCCGTGAACCGGGTGGGGCCAGCATCCGACAACTCCCGTCCGTCAGGACGCTGAAACTCTGAGCTTCCGATGCCCTTCAATGCCCTGAACCTGATTCCCGGCCTGCGCCACCGCCGCGATCCCCGCGCCCCGGCAGCATCCCCAGGCACCCTGGTGCATGTGGGGGAGCGCCGCGTGGACCATGTCAGGATGCGCGTCATCGACTATTCCCACGAGGGAGTCCGTGAATTTGATGCCACGGAAGCCGCCGAGTGCGTTGCCTTCGAAGGCCGGGACAGTCCGGCATGGATCATGGTGACGGGCCTGCATGAAACGGAAAAAATCGGACAGCTTTTGGAAGCCTACGAAATCCACCCGCTCATCCAGGAGGACATCCTCAACACCCAGCACCAGCCGAAGGTGGATGACTTCAACGAGTATCTGTTTGTCGCCGCCCGGCTGGTCAGCGTCGTTGATGGGCCGCAGCAGTTTGACATCCAGCAGTTTTCCATGCTCATCACCAGGCGGGTGCTCATCAGCTTTCATGAAGCGCCCAGCCCCATTTTCGATCCGATTCTAGCCAGACTGAAGGACGGCAAGGGACGACTGCGTTCCAGCGGGCCGGACTATCTGGCGTGGGCCCTGCTCGATGCCATTCTGGACCATTATCTGCTGGCGCTGGACAGCCTGGAGGATGAAGCGGCGCGGATCGATGAAAGTCTGTCCCGCGAAGTGCACGGATCGGTCACGATGCGGGAGATCCATTCGCTGCGCTCCAAGGTGAACTATCTCTACCGCACCGTCCGTCCGATCCGGGAGGTGGCCATCGGCCTGCAGCGCAGCGAAAGCCCGCTGCTCTCGTCCCAATTGCAGCCGTTCATTCGGGATCTTTACGATCACGCCTGGCACGCCATCGAAACGGCGGATCACTTGCGCGAATCCGTCGTCTCCATCCGGGAATTCTACCAGGCAAACCTCGCGCAGCGCATGAACGAGGTCATGAAGGTGCTCACCGCCATCAGCACCGTGTTCCTGCCGCTGAGCTTTCTGGCCGGAGTCTATGGCATGAACTTTGAACACATGCCGGAGCTGGGAACCGTCTGGGCCTATCCGGCCATCTGGTGCGTGTTCATCGGAGTGGCCTTCGGAATGCTCTGGTGGTTCAAGCGGAAGAACTGGCTGTAAAGTGAACCGACCACCCTGACAAAACGCAGCAAGCGGCAGCGGCAAGCCCGGCAGTTACTCTGCAGCGGCGCGCGTTTGCTTCAATGCGTCTGCAGAAAATCCAGCACTTCTCCGGCAAGTTTGGCACTGATGCCCGGCACGGCGGCCAGTTCCTGCGCCGTGCAACGGCGAAGCCGGGAGACGGATCCGAATCGTTTCAAAAGCCCGCGCTTGCGGGATTCGCTGATGCCGGGGCAGTCATCCAGAATGCTTTCCTCCACGCGGCGCTTCATCAGCAGTTGGTGATAGCCATTGGCGAACCGGTGGGCTTCGTCGCGGATGCGCTGCAACAGTTTCAGCGCACCCGTTTCATGCGGCAGAACCAGCGGCACCGCGCAGCCGGGACGGTAAATTTCCTCGTTTTCCTTGGCGAGGCCGATGATCGGCAGGTGCTGCAGCCCGAGCCGCTGGAGTTCCGCCACCGCGCTGGAAAGCTGCCCGCGTCCCCCGTCCACAATCACCAAATCCGGAAGTCTGACAAACGATGCCCGTCCCTCCGGTTCCTCCCGATCCTCAAGCCGCCGCATGGCCTCCAGGGGTTCTTCCTGGTTGACGTCCGCATCCTCTCCTCCGAAATGGCGTCGTCCTTCCAGCAAAATGCGGCTGTAGCGGCGGCGAACGACTTCCGCCATCGAGGCGAAATCATTCTGGCTGCCGACGGTGCGGATGCGGTAACGGCGGTAGTTCTGATTGTCAGGAATACCGTTTTTGAAGCGGACCATGCTGGCGACGATATGGGCGGAGGAAATGTTGGAGATGTCAAAGCATTCCATGAGCAGCGGCGGGCAGGAAAGTCCCAGCGCCTCGCGCAACTCCGCCAGATCGTCCATGGGGGAAATGTTCCCGCCCGGCACGCCGCGTCCCCTGACAAACCGGCGGACCGGCTCCACGGTGCGGCGAAAATCCGCCAGCATGTCCCGCAGCCGCGCCGCGCATTCGAAGTCCAGCTTTTCGGCGGCCCGGCGCATTTCGGATTCCATGTCGTCCAGAAAATCCCTGCTCCTTCCATCCAGCACCGCGCAGGCCTTTTCGACCCGGTGGAGATACTCCTCGCGGGTCACCCTGCCAATGCACGGGGCGCAGCAGTTCTTGATCACATCATTATGGCAGTGCCGGTAGTCATTTTCGCCGGGCCGTAGTGGGCGACAGGTGCGGATGCCAAACTCCTTGAGCACCTGGTTGAGCGCCGTCCGCAGGCTCCCGGAATGGGCAAACGGGCCAAAGTAGCGGGCGCCATCCTCCTTGCGCATCCGGCTGAGCTGGAAGCGCGGCCAGGGCTCGTCCAAATGGATTTTCAGCAGCAGGAACCGTTTGTCGTCACGAAAGCTGACATTGTACTTTGGCCGGAATTCCTTGATGAGCTTGCCTTCCAGCAGGAGGGCCTCCGCTTCATTGCGGACGGGATGGAACTCAAAGTCCCAGATGCTGTCGATGAGTGCGCGGGTTTTCAAGTCTGCCCGTCGGCTGCGGGCGGGCGTGAAGTAATGGCTGAGCCTTTTGCGCAGATCTTTCGCCTTCCCGACGTAGATGACATGATTGAGCCGGTCCCGCATCAGATAAATGCCCGGATGGTGCGGCACATCGTGCAGCTTTTTCGGCAAGTCTGGTTTCTCGTGCAGGGACATCGGCGGGTTTCGAAAAAATCACTCCGGCCCAGCGCAAATCAAGTCCGGGAAACGGATCAGACGGACGATCCGCCTCCCTGACAGAGCAAAAATCCCCCAGCCTGCTGGATGGGACCGACGGCGGAAACACAGGCGCGGTCATGAAGTCCGCGGCGCAGCGCCTCCACCGCGAGTACGGTTTGCCAGCCGACACTGGCTCCCAGTCCTTCGCCGAGAATGCGCCGCGCGGAAAGCCGGGCGCCCAGCCACATCCGCCACGCGGCGGACTCCGCGGCGTCCGACAGGGCAGCGCCGGTTTCTCCATCGCAGAGCACACAGTTTCCTGTCATGTCAGGAAACAACTGTCCTGCCACCGTCTCTGCGGCAACCTGCATGGGGAATGCTGCCGAATACAATTGGTCCGGCGGATGCCGCTGGATCCGGCATTCCGAACCTCCCGTCTCCAGATAAACGGCGGCCGCCCCCTCGGACAGGATGAGGCGGTGGTCGTGCAGCACCGCGGCCTCGCAACTGACCCAGTCACATTCCTCCGCGCAGACCACCAAAGCCCCGTCCACCCTGCGCTCCTCCAGCCAGTTCGATGCCACGCGCAGTGCGGCGCTGAACCCGCTGGAATCCCCGACCAGCGTGTAATTGATCTCCGAAGTCCCCAGCAGGGTGCCGAGATGACTGGACGGCGCATTGAACACCGTTTCCGGAAACAGAATGGGGCTCGCCATCTCCGGGTTTGCCAGCACCTCGGCATAAAACCGGCGGCTGTAGCTGACGCACCCATTGGCAATGGAAAACACAATGCCCAGGCGCAGACTGCCGGCCTTGACGGCCGCACGGCGCTCCTCGCCCAATGCTTCGAATGCTGCCGCCACCGCAAAACGCGAAATGGGGCTCACCCGGCGCATTCGCGACTCGCGCAGGCAGGCAAGTGGCGGAGCGGGCGGCACCGTCCGCATGGCCACGGGAAGCGCCCCCACGGTGCGCGTGACGACAGGCGAGGCCACTGGCACCCCGCCCAGGACACAGTCTGCCAATTCCAACGCACTCCACCCCGCCGGACTCACCGCGCCAATCCCCCGGATGCAGACGGGGCGCTCCGGTCCCCTGGCTGCCGCAGCTTGGAGGCGGGTCCGGTTCTCCGCGGCAGATTTCCCGAAAATGAGCGTGGCATTGGCGCCGCCAAATCCGAACGAATTTGTCAGGGCAAAATCCACCGCCTGATTGCGCGGCGTGCGGACAAGGTCGAACCTGCAGGAAGCATCCGGAGTTTGAATTCCGATCGTAGGCGGCAGCCAGCCTTCCCTCAGGGCCATCAGGCAGATGACCGCCTCCACGCTGCCTGCCCCGCCTAACAAGTGACCAATCGCCGCCTTGGTGCTGCTGACGGCGATGGATGCAGCGTGTTCCCCGGCCCAGCGGACGATGGCGCGGGCCTCGGCCACATCATTGAGCGGCGTGCCCGTCCCGTGGGAGTTGATGTAACCGATCTGGCTTGGGCTGAGCCCGGCCACTTCACAGGCGCGGGTCATGCTGCGCAGAGCGGCATCGCCGTCCGGATGTGGCTGGGTGAGGTGGTGCAGATCCGTGGCTGCGCCGTAACCGCAGAGTTCTCCCAGAACTTCCGCGCCGCGCGCCGCGGCATGTTCGAACGTTTCCAGAATGAACACTCCGGCACCTTCTCCCAGCGCCAGACCGTCGCGGTCGGCATCGAACGGTCGCGGCTGGGTGGTGGACAATGCCTGCAGGGAATCGAATCCCGCAAAGACCATTTCGCACAGGGCATCATAGCCGCCGGCGATGGCGACCCCGGCTCTGCCTTCGTGCAGTTGCTCGAAGGCATGGCCGATGCTGTTAGCGCCGCTGGCGCAGGCATTGGAAACGATGGTGAGCGATCCGGAAACACCCAGTGCCTCCGCCAGCAGCAGCGCCTGGGTTTGAATCTGATACTGGCGGATGCGGGTCAGTTGCCCGGCATGGCGGGCGGGCCTCTGCACCGCCTGCCTGTAGTAATCTTCCCCCACTGCCATGGCACCGGCGGAAGTGCCCAGGCAGATGGGAATGGGTTCACTGCAACGCTCCGCTGCCAGGCCTGCCTGTCCCCATGCTTCCATGGCGGCGTGCAGCAGCAGTTTCACCCCGCGCTCCAGCCGCGCCACCTGGCGGCGCGTCAGGCAATGGCCGGGCGGCAGCTGCGCCGGCAGGTCCACCTCGCCGGACCGGTCCACCCGGTAGCGGGAGGCATCAAACAGGGAAATTTTTTTCAACGCCGTGCGTCCGGCGCGAAATCCATCGGCATTGATGCGCCATCCGTTGCCCATGGCCGTAATGATTCCCGCTCCGGTGATGGCGACCCGATGTTTTCCTACGGGGGTGAAATGGGATGAGGAATTCCTGGCGGACATGAAGCTGGGGCATCAAGGCACAGATGCCGCCGCTGCGCAATCGCGAGCATTTTGGACGCAGGCTGAACGCACGAAATCCGCACGGTCGCAAGCAACCCCCAACGCCTCAGTCCTGAATGACCGCAGAACCGTCGATGGTTTTGTCCGGCACCGGCGTGACCTCAGGCTCTGCGGCGTCCATCATTTCCTCAATGCCGACAATGGCTTCCGCCCACCATTCGCGGTTGTCCAGATCATCCTTGAGCAGCTGAGCCTGCTGTTCGGGAGTCAGTTCGTTGAGGATCTCATCCACGATAGTCGAACTAGCCGATTCATTTTTCGCGACAACCGGAGCCGTGCCGGACGTGGTTTCAGCACCGGCAGTGGGCGTCCCCCCTCCACTGTTGGCGGTGGTTCCGCCGCTGGCTGACGGTGGACGTTTGGTGTTCCCCGCAGGCGATTCGCTGATGACCGAAAGCGCAGGATGCCAGGACGCAGAGTTTCGGGCCAGTTTTTGAAAAATCCGATCCTGCTGCGGCTCGCTGAGATTCAGCAGCGGCACCAGCCGCTCCAATTCATGATTCGCCTCCTGTTCCACCCTGGCCGCCCGGGCATGCAGTTCCGCCACGGTGGGGGCGGACTCGACCTGCCCGCGGGCCGACGGAGGCAGCAGGGATCCCGCGCTGGTCCGGTGCCCTGTGGCCGCTGATTTCGCAGGCGAAACATTCACCGACGGCGGCAGTTCAGCGCGGTTTCCGCTAACCGGATTCCGCTGCGAGGCAACTTCCGGGCCCCCTGGAGATGGATTTCCGACGGCGGGCGCAACGGCGGGCCGCACCGTGCCCCGCCAGGCTCCAGGAAACATCCACGCAGCGAGGAGCCCCACGGTCGCACCTGCAACCAGCAACAGCCATCGGATGTTAGGAGGATGTTTCATGCAATGTCAGGGAGAGGATGCCGTCTCCGGAACGGAGTCAGCGGTGAGGTGGCTGAACTGGCCGGTGATCCGCCTGCGCAGCGCCTCCCGCAGCCTGGCCAACTGCTGCTGCTGGTCCTCATCGAGCAGGTTAGGTTCCCGCTGGAGCACGTCGTGGAAGTCGAGCAACTGCAGATGCATCTGGAACAGCGCCCGGTCCCGATTCAAAAAAATCCGGTCTGCCGTGGCTTGGAGCAGTGGGACTACCCGTTGCCGCTGGGCGTCGGAAAGGTGCAGGTTTCCGCTCAGCGTCTCCAGCGATTTCGACCACCAGTCCTTGGCAACGATCTTCGGCGGTGCAGCCGGTTGGGGGTCCGTCGGAGTCGCGGGATGCTTCGCCACAAAATATCCCGCCCCCACCCCCGCGGCAAACAATCCGGACAGGGTTCCCCCCAGCAACAGGCTGTCTTTAAGCCGGCTCATGGAGGGGAAAGTTGCGGCACCTCCAAGGCTGCCGGCGCGGCTTCCGACCTGCGATTCCACACCACCGTGAGAATGAGAAGCACCAGGGAGCAGACGACAGCGCGAAGCGACCAGCGCCGCCACAGCGCCATCCGTTCCGAACGCACCAGGTCCTGCCATCGAGCGACCACCCGTGAAGCAAAACCAAACGGAGCGGCGTCCCCGCGCAACAGGCGGTCCTGTTCCACCTGCCGACGCCGGGCAGCGCCGAGTTTTTGCCATGTGGTCGGGGGTTCGGAATTCATCGGTTGGATGCAGCTTCGAGACGCCGCAGGGTTGCCACCAGTTTACGCCGGGCCCGCATCGCCGTCACTTTGATTTTCGACGCCCCCCAGCCGGTCAGGTTACAGATTTCCTGCACGGATTTCTGCTCCAGGTCCAGCAACCGCAGCACCGTCTGCTCGGCGGGCTTCAGCGTAGCCAGCAGCCTGTCCACCAGTTCAGAACCCTCTGCCGAGGCCGCAACGGCGGGCTCTTCCTGCTGCAGCGAGGATTGCAGCAAGTCGGCCTCCACCTGGGAAAGGTCGGCAAAGCGCACTTCCGGACGCCTCTTGTGCCGACGCAGCAGGTCCAGACAGGTGTTGCTGGCAATACGCGAGACCCAATGGGGAAACGGCTGGTCCCCGCGAAACTGCTCCAGCCGGGCAAACATTTTGAAAAACACTTCCTGGGCGACATCCTGCTCATCCTGATTTTGGGGAATGCACCCGCGGATGATGCGGATGACCTGCGGGTAAAGGTGCTCGACCAGGGCGCGGGCCGCACCTTCGTCTCCGCCTTTGACATTCCTGACGAGATCCTCCCACATGGAAATCCGGGCCGACGTCGTCACTTCACATCCGGACAGGGCCGATGGCACGGCTTCGGAGAAAAATCGGATTTGGGACCAGACAGGCATGCGGAGGAGAGAAACCACGCGGATGCGGGGAGGTTGCGAAAAAAATCCCGCAATGGGAAATCTTATTTTTCCGTCCGTCGGGGATCGCGTTTTCCTGGCTTCCGTTCAATTTCCGGCCGGCTTTTCGACCGGATCATGGACCGCACTCATCGGGAGGCTGAGTGTGGCGGGATCATCGGGTCTGGCAGGATCGAATACGCCAGCATCCGCAGCGAGTTTGGCGGCGAGCGCAGGAATCGCCTGGCGGATTCCTTCGACCACGCAGCGGGCAAGTTCGTAACCGCCGAAGGCGCTGTGGTGGGAGTCATCCTTGATCGCTTCAGGGTGGCCCGGCAAAGCATTGGCAGGATAATGGACGAACGCCCGCTTCGACCCGTCCGGCCCCAGGGCACGGTAGAGGGCAATGCTCATGGCCTGAAGGTCAATGAGGGGAACCTGTTCCTCCGCACCGGTTTGCCGCACGGCCTCGGCGTAGGCGTCGAGCGTTGTCTGGAGGGTGCCGCGCGTCCAGCGCCGACGCTCCATGGGCGTGACCAGCACCGGAAAGCCGCCCTTTTTCCGAACGGCATCGATGAAACGTTTCAGATTGCTCTTGTAGGTTGTAAACGGTCCGGCTCCCTCCGCCTTGTCTTTTTGATCATTGTGACCGAACTGGATGAAAAGATAGTCACCCGGCTTCATCATGGTGAGGATTTTCCGGAGCCGCTGCTGGCGCTCGAAGGAATGGAGCGCCAGGCCTGACTGGGCATGGTTGGACACGGCCACACCACGCTGAAAAAAACGCGGCAACATTTGGCCCCAGCCAAAATACGGGCCTTGCGGCTGGTCGTTGACGGTGGAGTCACCGGCAAGAAAAATGGTCAGGGCATTCGGTGCGGGCTTGATTTCCATGGACACCAGTCCCGGAGCGCGTCCCTGGACTTCCACGGTCAGCACCTCATCCCAGTTCGGGGCGCCCTTTTCCCTGTTGTCCACGGACACCCTGCCGCCACCGGCAATGTCCGGGCGCTTCACGTTCACCGTGAAGGTCCGCGTCACTTCCTGCTCCGCCTGCGTGGCCACGCTGTGCAGCATGAGTCGCCGCGCTTCCGCACGCAGGGTGGTTTCCGTCGCCTCCTGCGGGTGGCCCAGCCGCACGGTTACGTCGTAGTTG
This sequence comes from Verrucomicrobiales bacterium, assembly GCA_018003315.1. Lineage (GTDB taxonomy): Bacteria > Verrucomicrobiota > Verrucomicrobiia > Verrucomicrobiales > V1-33 > JAGNEJ01. The sequence continues at coordinate 22,906 of JAGNEJ010000026.1, read as the reverse complement.
CCCTCCGGCACCGCGACGGCGAAGACAGGGGGAGCACCCTCCCTCTGCACAAATCCAAACCCCTGCCCCGCTTCAAATCGGAGGTCTCCTCCTGCCAGGGTGAATCCAGGCCGGGCCGCCGCAGGGGTGAAAGCAAACTTCCATTCCTCGCCGCTTGCCGTGCCAGCGACAGGGAGCGCCCAGAGAAGGAAACCAACGGCACGGAATGAAAGCATGGAAAAATCAATGGGGTGGCCGTTCGGTGCCCCCGCGGGGCATTGCGGCCTGCCGCCCAGGGTGGCTCCAGAGGTAGCATTTCGTGCCAGAAAAGTCCACGCCATGAAAAATTGCAACTTCCTGTTCCCGCGGATTGAAGGGAGGGGCTGATGCTTGCCGGAATTCCAGTGCGCATGCATGACTGCCTCCTGCATGAAATCCTATCAAACGTCGTTCGCCCAGTCGCTGGCAGCCTGGGGGCTGGCTGCTCTGGCCATGCTTGGCCTGTGGAAGAGCAGCACGCCACCGCCGGACTACGGGGTCTCCGTGGAGCCCGTCGGCCCATTTCAGCCGGGCGATGCCCCGCGCCATGTCACGCCGGACAATCATGTCCTGACACCGCTGGGCATCCAGGTGGAACTGCCCGGGCTGCGTCCGAATGCCGTGGCGCTGAGTCCGAACGGCCGTCTGTTAGTGGCTGCAGGAACCGCCGCACGGCTGGTGTGTGTGGACCCCGGCACCGGCCGCATCCTCCAGGAAGTGGCGCTGCCCGCGGAAGATCAGGCGGCGCCGGCGTCCGCCTCCGAAAACATCCTCCAGCCTGACAAAAGTGCGAAACTGAGCTTCACCGGGCTGGTTTTTTCTCCGAACGGAGAGCGGCTCTATCTGTCGAACGTCAACGGCAGCATCAAAGTATTCGCGGTGCGGGAGGACGGCACGGTGGCTCCCTCATTCACCATTCCCCTGCCACCGGCGGAGGCCCCGCGCCGCAAGGCAGAAATTCCCAGCGGCCTCACGGTTTCGCCGGACGGTTCCAGACTGTATGTTGCATTGAACCTGTCCAACCGGGTGGCGGAAATCGACACCGCTTCCGGCAAAACCCTGCGAGTGCTGGACGCCGGAGTTGCCCCGTATGATGTGGCGCTGGCGGCAGGAAAACTCTACGTGAGCAACTGGGGCGGACGCCGTCCCCAACCGGGCGACGCTGTCGCCCAGGCGGGCCGAGGCATGGAGGTGCGCATCGATCCCGAAACGACCGTCGCCAAGGAAGGTTCAATTTCCATTTTCGACCTCGCCAGCGGTCGGTTGCTGAAGGAAATCGCAACCGGTCGTCACGCCTCGGCCCTCGCCGTGCATCCCGCCGGCAGCCACGTCGCCTGTGCCTGCGCCGCGGATGATTTTGTCACCGTTGTATCCACGGCCACGGATGCGGTGGTGGAAAAAATCTGGCCGAAACGCACTCCGGCCGACCTGTTTGGCGCATCCCCGACGGCCCTGGTATTCAGTGCCGACGGCAGGGAGCTTTACGTGTGCAACGGAACGCAGAATGCCGTGACCATCGTGGACTTCGAACCGGGCAGAAGCGAGTTGGAAGGGTTGCTGCCCACCGCGTGGTACCCGGGGGGAATCGTCTTCGACCAGAAACGTCGGCGTCTGGCTGTGGCGAACATGAAAGGCCTGGGCTCCTGGAAGCGAATTCCAGAAGGCGAACCCAGAGCCTTCATTTCCGGAGCCCAGTTCGGAACCCTTTCCATCATGGACCTGCCGGCATCCAAGGAAGACCTGGCATCCCACACGCAGACGGTGCTGCGCAATGCCCGCGGTCCGGCCCTGCGCACCGCCCTGCTGCGGCCGCGCTCCGGAAGAAAGCCCGTGCCGGTGCCGGAGCGGCACGGGGAACCGAGCGTTTTCAAGCATGTGCTCTATGTCATCAAGGAAAACCGCACCTATGACCAGGTGCTGGGTGACATGCCCGAGGGAAATGGGGACCCGTCACTGTGCATTTTCGGTGAACGGGTCACTCCGAACCAGCACAAACTGTGCCGCGATTTTGTCCTGCTGGACAACACCTACTGCTCCGGCGTCCTGAGCGCCGACGGCCATAACTGGAGTTGCAGCGCCATCACCACCGACTATCTGGAACGGTCCTTTTCCGGCTGGCCGCGCAGTTACCCGGACGGATCAGAACCCGCCAATGCCGACTCCCTGGCATGGGCTCCCACCGGGTTTATCTGGGACCAGGCGCTGAAAGCAGGTCGCTCGGTGCGCATCTATGGTGAATTCGGCGACATCCGGCTCCACTGGGCGGATCCGGCCCGCAAGGAGCGTCCTCAGTGGAGCGACATTTGGCAGGATTATCTCAGCGGGGCCGGGGAAATCGTGACCGGTTCGGCCGCCACCCTGGCCACGCTGCGGTCCATCAATTGTGAGCATTTCGCTGCTTGGGAAAAGGGAATTCCCGACCAGGTCAGGACCGCCGCGTTTCTGAAGGAATTGAAGGAATGGGAAGCCACCGGACAAATGCCCAACCTGATGATCATGAGTCTTCCCATCGACCACACCAGCGCCACGCTGCCCGGCTTCCCCACTCCGGCGGCACAGGTTGCCGACAATGACCTGGCCTTCGGAAAAATCGTCGAAGCCGTCAGCCGCAGCCGCTTCTGGAAAGACACCTGCATCCTGGCCATCGAGGACGACCCGCAAAACGGCTGGGATCACGTCAGCGCCTATCGGACCACCGCCTACGTCGCCAGTCCCTGGACAAAACGCGGAAGCGTCATCCGCACCCAGTACAACCAGACAAGCATTCTGCGCACCATCGAACTCATCCTCGGACTCAAGCCCATGCATGAACTCGACGCCATTGCCACGCCGCTGTTCGACTGCTTCACGGACACGCCAGACTTCACCCCATGGCAGGCCGTGCCAAACCGGCATCCGCTGGATGAAATGAACCCGCCACTGGCAGAGATCACCGATCCCGTGAACCGGCAGGACGCGATCGTCTCCATGTCGCTCCCCCTGCACAAGCTCGACGCCTGCCCGGAGGATGTCCTCAACCGCATTCTGTGGCGCAGCGTGCGCCGCTCCGAAGCCTATCCAGAGTGGGCCGCAGGCCGCGCCGAGCAGGAGGACGAAGAAGAAGAAGAAGAAGAACAGTAATGTCAGGCCGCCGCCGACTTATGCTCCACAGGCATCCGGCAGGGAAATAAAAACCGCCTGCATGCCCGCTGCCGCCGCCGCCTGCATGCCCAGGTGACCGTCCTCAAAAACCAGACAGCGCTCCGGAGCAGCACCTAGCATCTCGGCACACAGCAAAAACATGTCAGGCTCGGGCTTTCCATGCCGCACCATGTCCGGGGTCACTATGGCAGGGTGAAACAAATGGTGCAGGTCCAGTGTCTGCAGGCACGAATGCACCAGCCGGGCATCGCTTCCGGAGGCCACTCCCATGCGGACACGCCCGGCATTGGCCCTGGCAAATGCCGCGACGGGTTCCACCGGAAGCACGCTCCCATGGTGTTCCAGATACCACGCCACCTTGTCCTGCTCTGTCCGCCCGGGGTCCAGGTTTGTGCCAAAGCGCTCGTTGAGCTGCTCCACAATGGCCGGTCCCGGCATACCGGCAAAGCCATGGTGCATTTCCAGCGTGAACTGGTCGGGTGGAAATCCGTTTTGTTCCAAGGCCTTCCGCCACGCCGTCAGGTGCAGCGGCATGGAATCCACCAGCGTGCCATCGCAGTCGAAAATGTAGGCATCGAACTCGCCGGGAGGAATCGGGAAGGAATCCCGCGTGATGATGTATGGATAGGATGGCAGGTTCAAACGGCTGAAAATGCGAAAATTGCGCCTCCGCAATCCCTGCTGCAAAAGCAACTCCTTGGTTGCAGGGAGCGGACAGAGAGGGATTCGAACCCTCGGTGCGGTATTAGCGCACACACGCTTTCCAAGCGTGCGCATTCGACCACTCTGCCATCTGTCCAAATCGGGTCGGGAAACGGAAACGGGAAATTACCCGGGATGAATGCGGGTGCAACTGGGAAACTTTGGGAGTTTACACGCTCCTGGAGAAGAAAAAACCGCGGCGCAACCGGCCTCCATGCACGGCATTGCAAGTCCGCCAAATGTCGCCACGATGCCACTGCAAACCGCGCAGCCTCCGCCGCTGTCCCGGGCGATTCACCATCAACCATCCACAGTGCATCTTCATCTGATCGATTCGCATACCGCAGGAGAACCAACCCGGGTGGTTGTGGGTGGGGCACCGGATTTGGAGGGGGAAACCCTGGCGGAAAAGCTCGCCTTCCTGCAAACGAAGCACGACTGGCTGCGCCGCTCCATCATTCTGGAGCCGAGGGGGTCGGACGTCATGGTCGGGGCTCTGCTACTGCCCGCGCAGTATTCCGAAAATCACTGCGGGGTCATTTTTTTCAACAACGTCGGCTATCTCAAGATGTGCGGACATGGCACGATGGGGGTGATCGAAACCCTGCGCCATCTGGGCCGCCTGACGCCCGGAGACGTCAACATCGAAACACCGGTGGGAGTGGTCACCGCCCGTCTGCTTGAAGATGGGCGAATCCGGCTGCGCAATGTGCCAAGTTACCGTCTGGGGGAAGTGCAACTGGATGTGCCCGGGTTCCACCGGGTTTATGCAGACATCGCTTGGGGAGGAAACTGGTTTCTGCTCATAGAGAACCACGGCTTGGAAATCACCCTGGCAAATGCCCCACGGCTGATGGCGTTTTCCAGGGAAGCGCTGGCAGCGGCCAGGGCAGCCGGATGCCGCGGTGACGACGGGAGGGAAATTGACCATGTGGAACTGTTCGGCCCGGCGGCACCCGGTTCGGAGGCTCACAGCAAAAATTTCGTGCTCTGTCCGGGCGGCGTTTATGACCGCAGCCCGTGCGGCACCGGCACCAGCGCGAAACTTGCCTGTCTTTTCAGCAAGGGACTGCTCCAGCCCGGCGCGGCCTGGCGGCAGGCCGGCATTTTGGACACGGAATTCGAGGGAAAAGTATCCATTGAGAACGGCATGATCATTCCTACGATCACTGGCCGCGCCTTCGTGAACGGAGAAGCCCGGATTCTCTTCGATCCGGCCGATCCGTTCCGCAACGGCATTTCACCCTGACACGATTTTCACCTCCCAACCCATCCCCATGAAACCAGACTGGAAGGGCGTCATGCCCGCAATCACCACTCCGTTCACCAGCAGCGGATCCGTGGATCACGCCTTTCTCGCCAAACATGCGAACTGGCTGATCGATGCCGGCTGCACCGGGCTGGTGGCCTGCGGCTCCCTGGGCGAAGCGGCCACCCTGACATTTGAGGAAAAAGTGGCCGTAGTGAAAACCCTGACGGATGCAGTGGGGCACCGCGTGCCGGTCATGGCCGGAACAGCGGCTCTTTCCACCCAGGAGGCGGTGGCGCTTGCCCGGGCGGTAGAGGGTGCAGGCGGCACGGGACTGATGGTGCTGCCCCCTTACGTTTACAGCACCGACTGGCGGGAAATGAAGGCGCATGTCGCCGCAGTCATTTCCTCAACCCCGCTGAGCTGCATGCTTTATAACAATCCCATTGCCTACAGGACGGATTTTGTGCCCTGGCAAATCGCGGAGCTTGCGTCTGAACATGCCAATCTTCACGCAGTCAAAGAGAGCAGTGCAGACGTCCGCCGCGTCACTGCCATCAAGGCGGAACTGGGCAGCCGCCTGACCATAACCGTGGGGGTGGACGACGCGCTGGTGGAGGGCGTGGCGGCCGGTGCGGTGGGCTGGGTCGCCGGTCAAGTCAACGCGTTCCCGAGGGAAAGCGTCGCTCTGTTCAACCTGGCTCTGAGCGGCAGATGGCAGGAGGCATTTGCCCTGAACCAATGGTTTCTGCCGCTGCTGCGCATGGATACCGTGCCGAAGTTTGTCCAGCTCATCAAACTGTGCCAGGAAGCGGTAGGCATGGGAAGCGCGGCGGTCCGTCCGCCGCGGCTGCCACTCGCCGGAACGGAACTGGAGCAGGCGCGGCGTGAAATCGCCGAAGCTCTTGCGGTGCGTCCCGCCCTCTGAGACGGACCTGACGGCTTCCCACCGGTGGGTCAGACTCGTTCCAGGGCAACGGCTGCGCTGCCGATGATGCCTGCCTCGTTTCCAAACTTGGCGGAGACGATTTTCATTCCCGTGCAGAACGACTCGTGGAGCTGGGCTGACAGTTTGCGGCGCAGCGGATCGAAGATCAGATTTCCAGCCTTGGCAATGCCCCCGCCGATCACGATGGCATCGGGGTTGAGCAGCCACACGCAGTTGGCCAGTCCGCAGGCGAGTTTCGTGGTGAATTCATCCCACACCTGCCGGGCCACCTCGTCCCCTGATGTGGCCGCAGCGGCGAGCTTCTCGGGTTCGCACTGTTCCTGGTCCCGCGGATTTCCGCTGGCTGCATACAGTTCCACCGCCCGGTCCGTGATCTCCCGGATCCCCAGATACTCCTCCAAAGCGCCGGTATTGCCATAGGTCCCATCCTTGCCGCGGTAGTCGATGCTCATCTGGCCGATCTCCCCTGCCACGCTCGCGGAACCGTGAAAAAGCTGCCCGTTGATGATCAGGCCGCCGCCGACACCCGTGCCCAGCGTGACTCCGACCATGTTGGTGCTGCCGATTCCCGCCCCGTATTTAAATTCGGCAAATGCCATGCAGTTGGCATCGTTTTCCACAAAGCAGGGCAGGCCGACAGCCTCGGTGAGCACGGAATTCAGCGGCACCTGCTTCCATCCCGGAACGTTCGTCAACTGGTGCACCATGCCCCTGGTGACATCCGTGAAGCCCGGCACTCCCACCCCCACGGCTCGGATGTCCGGATAAGCGCGCTGCAGTTCAAAGATCGCCTGGGTCATCGCCTCAAGCAGGCTCTCCGCCCCTTGATGCTCCTCCGTTTGAATCGGATTCGCATGAAACTGCAGTTCCGATCCCCGGCAAACGCCGAGCTTGACGGACGTGCCGCCCATGTCGATGCCGATCGCGAGTGGTGGGTGTTCTTGCGCCATAACTTAATTGGTTGCCGGGTGGGAGTGGTTAGGGACCGGGTCGCGGGAAATGAGACCCGGCTTCGCTTTCCAATGAAGAAAACCACGGAGTTTTCGTATGGCAACTGTTCCCTGCCAAAAGCTGTCATTCCGGAACAGGCACGCTCACCTCCTGACCTTCCGCAAATGCCTCCGCGCTTACCGTTCCTGCCGCGGTCACCACCGCGGTGCCGCCCGCTCCGGTCAGGGTCAGAGAATCCGCAAGCAATCCCAGCGGAACCCAGTAACGCAACTCTCCACGTCCCTCACCCTGCGCCGGAATGGCCGTCACCGGCAGAAAGGGACGGATGTAGGCAGGAGCCTGCTCCCCGCTTGCGGAGTGGAGCTTTACCGCCCGGGCATCCAGCCGCAACACGGAGTCAGAGGCATTTTTGCAGAATACCTGCAGGCGCAGCAATGCGGAATCGCCGCTGCGGCGGACGGTGATTTCCTTGATCTGCAATGCTGCATCGGAGACACCTCCACCGCCATTGCCAGCTTCCTGGGGTTTGCGCGGAAGCAGGAAAATGCACGCCGCCCCCACCGCGGCAAACCCGACCAGAATCCACGGGACCACCTGATGCAATGGCTTCATTTCCATTCAATTTTTGCGATATCAACAGCCTCGAAGGCGCGGTCTGTCTGCCTTGGCCTGACCACCGCGTTCCCTGTCCTGCTGCCGGTGGAATTTCCGTCAGGGGAGCAGACTGAAATCCAACTCATCCGTGCAGGGTAGGAGGAAAACAAATCGTCGTCAAGGAAGCCGATGGTTTCCTGCTGGAACAAAGCGGCATCCGCAGTCACACTGTCGGCGGATTTCCCCCACCCCATCCCCGCTTCCACACCGTGCCCCGCCGCCGACGCCATCCTTTTGACGAAGACGAAGACTCTGATCCCGCCGAGGAGCCTCGTGGCAGTGACCGCTTCCCGCAGGATGACCGTGACGATCCCTCCGACTTCGCTCTAGAAATGGAACTGGTTTTTTCCGGGCACGGTTGGCTCGCCAAGTCTCCGGACTTTGAATTCCGGCGCGAGCAGCAACAGATGGCAATGGAAGTGGCGGAGGCCATGGTGGCGCACCGTCCCGTCATCATCGAAGCCGGCACCGGGGTTGGAAAGTCGCTCGCCTATCTGATTCCCTCCGTGCTCTTCGCCCTGCGCCAGCGACGCCGGGCTGTGATTTCCACCCACACCATCAACCTGCAGGAACAGCTCATTTCCAAGGATCTGCCCCTGGTTCGCAAGGCAGTTCCGGAAGCATTTCGCGGATTCCACGCGGTGCTGCTCAAAGGGCGGCAGAACTACCTCTGCACCCGCCGGTTGGAACGCGCCCTGCGCCAGACGGCCGACCTCTTCACCACCGGCGAGACCGATGAACTCCACCGCATCCGCGACTGGGCCCGGGACACCAGCGACGGCACGTTGAGCGACCTGGACTTCACGCCCACCCCATCCGTGTGGGCCCAGGTATGCAGCGAACAGTCCGCCTGCTCACCCCGCACCTGCGGTCCGGAGACCCGCTGCTTCTACCAGTCCGCGCGCCGCAGACTGCTGGAGGCCGATGTCATCGTGGTCAATCACACTCTGTTCTTCACGCTGCTGGCGGGCACGGAAATGATGGGAGCCGAAGGCGAAGGATTTCTGTTTCCCAACGACTTTGTCGTCATGGACGAAGCGCACACCCTGGAGAACGTGGCCGCCCGGCAGCTCGGCATGCACGTTTCCCAGAGCGGATTGCGTTTCGACCTGCAGCGACTCTACAATCCGCGAACACAAAAAGGTCTCCTCACGGTGCTGCGAAACGCAGACGGCGTCCGCGAAGTTGCCGACCTTCTCCAGGCGGTGGACGGATTTTTCCACAGCCTTGAGCAGGCCTGCCGGTTCGCTCCGGCGGGCAGGGAATTCCGCGTGCGGCAGCCGGGACTGGTGGCGGATACGTTAGGCAGTCAGCTCACCCGGCTGCTGGAGCGGCTGCGCCTGCTCATGGATGACAAAACCCAGAACGAAAACTCCCTCCCGGAACTGGCGGACATGGCGCGGCGCGTTGCAGAAACCCGTGGAGCGTTGAAAGAATTTCTGGGCCTGTCCGGCAAGGGGCGGGTTTACTGGGTGGAGCGAACCGGGCAGCAGGGGCAAAACCTGGCGCTGCACGGGGCGCCCATCGACGTGGCCCCGCTGCTGCGCGAGGTTTTCTTCAACGGTCAAAAAACCTGCATCCTAACCAGCGCCACGCTGGGCGCGGGCGAAGCCGGACTGCGCTACTTCCGCCGCCGCGTGGGAGCGGAACGGGTGCGCAGTCTGGAAATCGGCAGCCCGTTTGACTACCCCCGGCAGATGCGCATTTACCTTGTCAGGAAAATGCCGGAACCGAACCAGCCCGGCTACGAGGATGCGCTGGAGCAGTGGATTGAACATTTCGTGAAACTCTCTTCCGGACGCGCCTTTGTGCTCTTCACCAGCTACCGGCTGCTGGAAACCATGGCCTCAAGGATGCAGCGCTTCTTTTCGCGTCAGGGCTGGGAACTGCTGGTCCAGGGCAAGGGAAAACCGCGCCACCAGCTCCTGCAGGATTTCAAGGATGACATCCACAGTGTTCTCTTCGGCACCGAAAGTTTCTGGACCGGCGTGGATGTACCGGGGGAAGCCCTGTCCAATGTCATCATCACCCGGCTGCCCTTCGCCGTACCCGATCATCCGCTGACGGCCGCCCGCATCGAACTCATCGAAAACCGCGGCGGCAACGCCTTCACCGAATTCTCCGTCCCGGAGGCAATTCTCAAACTGCGCCAGGGCATCGGACGCCTCATCCGCACCAGAAAGGACAGCGGCATCGCCGTCCTGCTCGACAACCGCGTCCTGACAAAAATGTACGGCAAACAGTTCCTCAACGCCCTGCCGAATTCCCCGCGGGAAATTCTCTGATGTTCATGGGCGGTCTCCTGTGGTGGCTGTAAGCAACTCCTTCCATTCACCGCGCAGCCGTTCCAGATCCGCCTCCTGCTCCGGGCTGAACGCGCCGGTGTGCTGGCCGTAGGTGTCGAGCCAGGTGGTGAAGCGGTCGAGATCGGCGCGGGAGAGCTTCACGCCGTGGTGGCCATCGGGCGTCGCCAGCAGCGCCAGCAGCGCACTGCGCTGGGCGGGATTTTTGCCTTCAGTCGAAACACCTTCGCGATAGGCGGCGAGCACCAGATCGCGCAGACTGGGCCGGCCGTGATCGGCCAACGTCCTGTAGGCCTTGTCCAATGTGAGATCGAATTTCGCGGCGACGGCATCCGATGAATCCTTGCGGTGGCAACGCACGCAGTGTGCGTCCAGCACGGGTTGGATGAGCCGGTCGAAGCGCAACGGCCAGGATCCGTCCGGGCCGGGCGTGATCTTCGAAGGCGCGCGCAGCGAGGCCAGCGGTGCGCGAGCGGGCGGCGGGGTGTCCTTGCGGGAATCATGGCAGCCGGTGCAGCTCAACGTCTGGCCGGGCTGAACGTGCGTCGCGCTCCGCATCGTTTGCACGGCGCGGCCTTCGGTGTCGAGCGCCTGGAAGAACAGCGCCACGCCCGACGGCGCGCGAAAGTAGGCCGAGCCATCCGCCTCGACCGGCACCGTGCCGAGCACGGCCTTGCCCGGATCGTCGCGGGTGAGGCCCATGACGGGCTGGTTCATCGACGGCTGCGTTTTGGCCGGGATGGCCACGATGCGCAGCGCCTTGATGTCGCCGGGGTTCACGGTCGAAAGACCGCGCGTCACGTCGCTGACCAGGAATTTTCCTTCCTGCGGCCCGTCCCAATTCAACGTGCTGGCCAGCGCTGGCGGCGGCGTCTGGGCCTTCACCGGAATCGGATACATCGAGGAAATGTCAGGGACGCGGGAGAGAAGTTCGAGGCCGGTGTCGGCGTTGAAGAGGTAGATGCCCATGCCGTTGGCCGGACGTTGATGGCCTTCACGCATGTTCTTTTCGACGCCCCAGGCGACGAGGTGCGTGCGCTCCGAAAGCGGCCACGGATTGGCATAGAACGCGGCCGGCCAGCCTTCGATTTCGGGGAACGGCGTGTCGGGCGTGAGGCGCTCGATGGGCGCGCTGCCTTCGGTGCCGATGGCCGGGTCGAGCAGCACGAGGCTGCCCATCGTCTGCGAATGATGGCCGCTGGCGGTGAAGATGATTTTGCGCGAACCGGGCACCGCGCGCGGCTCGAAGGTGCAGTGCGGAGACTGGGTGTAGTTGCCATAGACGAGCCGCGCGTTCGTGCCGTCGGGGTTGATGGCCCAAAGACTCATGTAAGGCATGTTGTCGCGGTCCACGTAGTCCCAACGCGAGTAGAGAATCGTCCCGTCGGGCGCGACGCTCGGTTCCCACTCGAACATCTCGAAAGGCGAGATGGGCGTCAGGTCGCCGCCGTCGCCGTTCATCGTGTGGAGTGTGTAAACCGCCACGGGCCGTTCCGCGTCACCGCCGCAGCGCACGTAGCAGTCGGGCAGATCGTTCTGCGCCAAAGTGGCCGCCGCCGTGCGTTTGTTCACCTGCACGGCCTGGCCGCGCCGCGTGGAGAGGAACACGATGCGGCCGTCCGGCAGATAGCGCGCGTCGAAGTCGTCATACTTGCCGTGGGTGAGCTGCCGCACGCCGGAACCGTCGAGGTCCATCTCAAAGACGTGGTAGAACGCGTCTTCGGGCACGTTGGCCTTGTTGAGCTTGTCCTTCTCCTTCGCCAGCGCCGGATAATGTTTGCACCAGGCAAAGAGAACTTTCTTCGCGTCGTAACTCAGCGCGGGACGGAGGAAACTGCCCGGCTCCTTGAAATGCGCGTCGGTGAGACAAACCGTTTCCGGCTCGCTGCTCTTGAAGTTCCTGAGCAGGTAGATGCCGCCGCCCGGACGCGACCACCAGCCGTAATACTGATCGCTCATGTGGCTGTAGCTTCCGGGCACGCGTCGGGTGAACAGGATCGTGTCGAAGTCCAGGAGCGGACTGGCGAGAGCGACTTGGCGCTGGAGCGCGCGGGCGCGGAGGTAAAGCGGCTCAGCGGAACTGCCGGGAGCAAGGGCGACCAGATCAGCCCTGAGTGCATCGAAGCGCGCGTCACCCCGATGCCGCTCCAGCACCTTCGTGGTCGCGCTGGTCCAGTCCAACTCCTTCGCGGCGCGATGGGCCACGGACCACTGGCTGACGCTGCTTTGGTCAGCGGGCTTGTTCCGCGCCAAGTTCTCCCCCTTGCCGGCGCGGATGACTTCCACTTCGTCCAGGTGCAGAAATGTTTTGCCCGGAAGCTGGATGCGGACAAAACGCGCTGCGGCGTTCGTGAGCGTTACCACCAATGGCCAGCGATCCGGCATCCGATAGCCGTGGAACACCGTTCCGTCGTGTTGATAGGCCCGCCGCCAGCCCTTCGCGTCGTCGGAGAGCAGAATCTGGAATCGCGCGGCGCGAGCGGCGGCACCGTCATTGTCCGCGCGATTCCACACGCGCACCTGGGCCAGGGGCAACCGTTCGCCGAGATCCACCTGCCACCACGGATTCTCCTGCTCGCGGGTGTGAAAACCCCATTTTCCATTGGTCACTCCATCGCAGCCGCCCGAAGCATCGTCGCGCGTGGTGACCTTGGCCGCACGCTGCCCTTCCGCCTCAAGCTGCGCCTGCAGCAGCCAGTCTTCCTCCAACTCCTGTTGCCACCCGGGCGGGGCCGCCGGGGCGGAAGCGGAAAAGGTCAGCAGCGTGGCCGTGATCAGCAGCGCATTGAATTGGTTGGATGGTATTTTCATGGAGTCTCTCGACGGTCGGCAGAGAGTTTCTCTCCGCCTGGGTTGGTGATGCCGCCCTCGCACACGATGCGGAAGCCGACGTTGAACACGCGTTGATACTGGCGATACGGGATCCGGTAGCTCGAGGTGGCGCGGAACGGCCGGTCACGCCACGAACCGCCGCGGACCACGCGCTCGGTGTCGCGCGCAGCGCCCTCGATGGCATTGCGCCCGTCGTCGTCGCGATACGGATAGGGGCGGTAGGCGGAGAGCGTCCACTCGGCGGCGTTGCCGTGCATGTCGTGCAAAGCCCAGGCGTTGGGTTCGTACTGGCCGGCCGATGCGGTGACGAAACCGCCGTCGTCGTATCGATCATCCCGGGGCAGCCAGTCGTCGAAGCGGTTTGGGTTCTTCATCGGGCGCTGCGCGGCGTAGTGGTCAAGCGAAGTGTCGGCGGCGAAGTCGCGCAGGCGGCGGTCTGCGAGGTTGGCGTGGCGCGAGTAATCCGCGTCAATGGCCCCGAACGAAAAGGGTTTCGCGCTGCCGGCGCGGCAGGCCCATTCCCATTGCGCCTCGGTTGGCAGCGTGAACCGGGATCCGGTGCGGTGTGAAAGCCAGCGGCAGAACGCCATCGCCTCCTCCCAAGACACCCGCACCGCCGGCTGATCGGGCAGGTCCTGATCGTAACCAACGGCACCGAACTGATAGCCGTGGCGATCTTCCGTGCGGCTCTCGTGCGCGGAGTCGAACTGGCGGAACTGCCGGTTGCTCGTCTCGAAGCGCGCCATCCAGAAAGATTTCACCGCGACTTCGGCTGTCGGAGTTTCGTCCGCATGGCCACGGGTCGAGCCCATGAGGAATCGCCCGCCGGGAACGCACACCAATTCAAGCGTGACCCCGGGAGCCAATGTGACGGTGGTCTGCTTCGCCGCGTCGGCTTCCACGCCGGGAGCGCGATGAGGCGCTTCCACCCCGACAGGCGTCGGTGCATGCGCCGGTTTGGAATTCTGCGCCATCGGTGGCGCCGCCTCGCCGTAGCGCGGCGTCTCGGGAATCTTCTCGTAATCCGGGAACGGCCCCATGGGCACGAACTGGCGACGCAGTTCCAACGCACGTGCCCCGGCCGAAACGACCTGCTCTCCATTCAAGTGGCCGTAGCCGCTGGTGAACGGGGGGATCTCGCCCCAGGTTCCGTAGAACGGTGCGTTCAAATCGGCCCAGGCGGTGAGGCGCTCATGGCCCTCGGCGTCCAGCGCCACACCGTGATGGCCTTTGCGCAGCAGTTGTCCCAGCTCGGTCGTGCTGAAGTGGTAATCCATGGGCGTGAACATGCGGCGATCGCCCTCGATCCCTGGCCGCCGCACGCAGCGTTGCAGTTCCCAGTAACTCACCGTGAACTTCCCACCGCCCGGCCAGTGCCCGGAAAGCTGCGTCTTCCAGTCCTTGAGCGGCTGGCCGCCTTGAAGCGATGGCGCGGCGGCCTGCGCCGAACCGTCGTGGCAACCCACGCAATGCCGGTCGAGCACCGGCTGCACTTCGCGTTCGAAACTGAACCCGCGCGCCGGACCGAACCAGTCATCAATCCGCGACGGCGCGCGCCGCATCGCGGCGGTGGAACGGCTCACCGCCGCCGCATCCTGGCTTTCGTGACAGCCGATGCACGACACCCGTTCGCCCGGCATGCCGACGAACCAACTGCGTTCGAGTTGGAGCGCCTGGCCCTGCGCATCGAGCGGCTGCACGCACACGGGCGTGTTTGCCGGCATCACGAATTGCGCCGAACCGTCCGGCTCGACCGGCACCGTACCGAGGATGCGCTTGATGTCCCACGGCCCGTCCGCGCCCAACGTCCCGTAAAGCCCGCCCATTCCGCGCCGGGCAAAATAGTATTCGATGATGCGCAACGTCTTCACCGTTCCGCGTGGGATGCCTTGCAATCCAGGCCCCTCGTTCACGTCGGCGACGAACACGGTGCATTCGTCGGTCTCCGGCTTGACGCGGTCCTGAATCACCGGCGGCCGTTCGCGCCGCAGCACGGGAGCGGGCCACAGGAGCGCTGCGCCCTCGACCTCCTTGATGAGGGTCACGTTGTCGAACACGTCCACAAGGTAGAGGCCCCAAAGCGAATTGGGCCCCAGCTTGGCTGTGACCAGATGATACTTGGCGCTCAACGGCGCGGGCATGAGGAATTGCGGCCAGACACCGTCCACAAGCCGGTCGCGCACGATGGGCTCGACCGGCTTCCCGCGCCCCGGAATCTCCTGCACGATGCCCTCGGCGTCGCGCCGACCGCGGCTGGGATCCAGGATGAGCAGCCGCCCGGAACGTGCCGTGCCGTGATGTCCGCTGGCGATGCCGATGATTTGATGTGCCTCGCCAGGAATGGCCTTCGCGTAAAAGAACGAACCTGGAAACCATGACCCGCTGCCGCGAAACTCGCGCTGGTCGGTGCCATCGGGGTTCATGTGGAACAGAATGCGCGAGTTGGCGTGCGACTGGTCGGTGTATTCCCAGCGCAGATACATCACGCGGCCATTGGGCAGCAGGGTCGGACACCAGTCGCTGTCCTGCTCGAAGGTGATCTGGCGGGTCTGCCGGGTCTTCGGATCAAACTGGTAAAGGCACGTCATGAAGTCACTTCCGAACACGCAGGGCAATCCCTGGTAGGCCGCAGTCGAGGCGAAAATGATCCGCCCGTCCGGCAGATAGCACGGATCGAAATGCCCGACGTCCGCACCGTGGTCGGGCGTGATCTGGTGCGGCGCGTCCTCGCCGAAGCGCAGTTCCCAGAGCCGCCAGTTCTTTTCCTTCGCGCCGTTCATCGCGAACACCACGCGGTCCGCATCGAAGTGCAGCACCGGATCGATGAGCGTTTCGCCGTTCGCGGGTCGGAACAGCGGCACGATCTTCGGTTCACCACGCAGTTCGGAAAGAATGGCCAGCGTGTCTTCGAACTCACCCTGACGAGGCAGGTTGTCGGCGGTGGACCAGTTGGACGCGCCGGCGCCGAGCGAACGGCCCTCGGCGCTTCGGGCGGGCGCGTGCGTCTTGCGATGCACGAGCAAAACGCGGTCACAATCCAGGAGGGGATTCGCCAACAGCGCCTCGCGGGCCAGGGCGCGGAGTGGGGATTCGCCGGCCGGTTCGCGCTCCAGCTTTTCCAACTGTCGCAAATACTCGCGACCGTTCGGATACTTCTCCCCGAAGGTTGCGATCAAATCCTCGATGGCCAGCCGCAGGGCCACCGGATCCACCCGTCCGGCCAACTGCGAGGGTGGCGATTCGAGTTTCCGCGCCGCGGGACGATGCGGCTTCCAACCGGCCGGCAACGGCGCGGCCGCGGCGAAGCGCAGACCGACGATGTGGGGAAAATCACCGGCTCGTTCGAGCTTGAGCGTGTGCCGGTCTGCGACCGCGGAGAACCGGGCGGTCGCCTCCCATTTCGCCTGGCTCGTGTTCCAGCCACCCGTGGCGGCGCGGCAGCCTTCGCCGAGCGGTTTTCCGTCGATAAACACCTTCACGGGCCGGGCGTTCGCGGCGGCGTAATTCAGATGCAGCGTCCAGTCGCCGGTCGAGGGCAGGTCGAAATCATACTCGACCACCACCGGTGAACTCCCACCGTAAGCGATCATCGGTCCCGCATCGGCCCAATCGTCGATGAAGGTCCGCGCATTGCCCCGCTCGAAGGTCCATGCATCGAGTGTGAAGGAGTTCGCCGGCGGTTCTGCACCAACCGCGCGCAGAGCGGAAACCAACGCAACGACGGCTATTGTTCGTCTGAGTCCTGCCTTGAACGAAGCGGTGTCCATGGTGAGATTCATTGATTGTCGGCGGTCTGCTGCGCCGATTCCGGACGCAGTTCCCTCTGTAGATAGTCAGGCCAAAGCGGGCAGTTGAGATCAATCCAGCACTTCACCCGGTGCATCTGGTCGCGCGTGAGCACCACGCCGTGGTGCCCGCGGTCCAGCACCGGCCATAGGCGGCTCTTGACCGTGCCGAAGGTGAGCGGCTCGGCTTTGTGGTGCGGCAGACTCCACGCCATGTCGAAATAATGCACCCAGCCCTGCGTGATGAGGGTGTGGTAGGATGCCGGCACGCGGTCCGCGTCCAGCGTGCCGGTGAGGTCAAATTTGCGCGCATCACGACGGTCATGGCAGCGGACGCACTGTGCGTCCCACACCGGCTGCACCACCTTGGCGTAATCGAAGGGAGCCGCACCCCAGGAGGGCGGCTCGATTCGACGCGGTGGATGTCGCATCGCCAGCGTGGAGGCAACGGGTGTGGCCGCAGCCCGCTGCTCATGGCAACCGATGCAGCTGCGTCGTTCGCCCGGCTGAAGCTGAACCACGCTTCTCATGCGCTGCACTTCGTTGAGGTTTTCGTCGAGCAACTGGAAATAGAGCACCTTGCCCGCTGGGGCATCAAAACGCACCGAGCCATCCGCTTCGACCGGCACCAGGCCAAGGGCCGCCTTGGCCACGTAGGTGGGCCAGCCGTTAGGACCGCGCACCCGGTCCGTGGGCGACGCGTAGAAGCTCTCGAACGGCGGATGGTCCTTGCGGTATTCCCCGGTGGCCAACTTTTCCAAATCAGCACGCACTTCCTGGCAAACGCGCAGATGCCGGACACTGCCGCGCGGCACCGCGGCACCCAGCCCGGCATAGACATCCTCGACGATGAACTCGCCTTCGTCTGCGGCCGGCGGCGGCGGCCCGGAGGCAAGGTGCGGCGGCGCGGGTACCGGCTGCAACGGTGTCGGGCATACGCTGCTAATGGTGGGGTCAAGGTGCAGCAGTTCGCGATTGCCCCAGCGGTCGATGACGTAAAGGCCGAAGTGTTGATGCGGTGCGTGGCTGACGAGGAAATAATCGCGTGCGATGGGCACCGGATCACGAAAACACTGCTGCCGCGCCCAGTTCATGTTGAAGTGCGGCTTCGAATCCGGAGTGATGTTCGTCACCGCTTCGGGATTGGATCGGCTCAGGTCGGGCGCAATCAGTGCGATGGGGCCGTTGAGGTCGCCGCCGTGCGAGATCAGCGTGGCGCACAATTCTCCGGAGCCCGGCACCTCGCGCCCGTTCATGTAGCAGTAACGCGTATTGTTGCCGAAAACGAGTTCCGGATGCGTGCCATCGGGCCGGATGGCCCAGAGCGTGTGGCCGAAGTCCGCGCCTTTGTCGAGATACTCGGAGCGAGTCCAGAGAATACGGCCGTCGCGCATCACCGAGGGTGCCCATTCGCTGAGGTTGGCGAACGAGAGCGGGCGGATGTTGCCGCCCTCGGCGTCCATGCGGAAGAGCACAAAGGCCTGCGGACGCCAGCACAGGAAGCGCGCTTTGCAGCGCGTGGAAATGAATGTTAGTCCGCCATCCGGCAACGGACAGGGATAGAAATCGTGGAACAGCCTGTCCGTGATCTGGCGCACACCGCCGCCGTCGGCATTGACGGAAAACAGATGAAAGTAACCCTCCGGCGAACTGCGGTGAGCGAAGTAGATGGTCCGGGCGTCGAAGCCCGCCATCGCGTCGCGCGCCACGCCGTCCCTCGCGTCAAAGAGCGTGGTCACCGTCGCCGACGCGGGATCGAGGCGGCCGTCGCGCCGCGGGATTTCCAACACCCGCACACCGCCGCCAGGCCGCCACTGCGCGTCGAGGATGTCGCTGTAATTGTGCGATGGTTCATAGGGATGGCGGGCGACAAAGAGGATGCGAGAGAGCGGTGCCAGGTCGGGGTCTCGCAGGAAAAGGCGGCGCTTGGCGAGACGGACTTCGAGGTAGGCCGCCTCTTTCGCCGTGTCATCCGCGGCAGCCACCTGGGATTGACCACGGCACAACCGGGCCAGTTCCGTTCGCTCAACCGACACGTCGATGCCACGGGCGGAGAACCGGGTAAGCATCTCCTCGAATTGCCGCAACACGCGCGTGACAGGATCCGCGGAATCAATTGTCCCCCATGACGCCTGCTCGCCCAGGAACGCATACCGCATCCGCTCCTCCCAGGTCGCATCCGCTGGGAGTGCCAGCCAATGGCCCATCCGGCGCACCGTCGTCCACTGCCGCCCGTCGGCAGACAACTGCACCTCGAAGGCCGTCGGTACCCGATCATGGTAACGGCTCTCACGGTCTCGCGAGAAAACCACTTTCGAAACCGCCGTCGTCCGCTCCAGTTCGATCTGCGCCCACTCCGGCCCCGGGCCGGAGGCAATCCAACTGTGGCGGTTGCCGTACCCGCCATCGTTGAGGTGCGCGACTTGATGTATCGCATACCCGGCCAGGCACGAGGAAGCCGTGGCCTTGGCGCCGTGAGCTGCCAACGCAAGATTCCGCTGTGCGTCGGAGCCATACACTTCCAGTTCATCCAGGCAAGCCTCCCCGCCGGAAGTTTCGCGAACGACAACGCGCACGAACTTCGCCTGCTGCGGCGGAAACTCGACCGCATTGGGTCCGGCCTCCTCCACCGCCGCGAGCGATGTTGCACCGATTCTTGCCAGGGCAAGCGCAGCGATTGCCAGCGGCGGGAATTTCATGAAGCGACGACGGGGTCGGCGGTTGCGGACAGCGGGTTGCCGAGGTCGATGACTTCACGGCGCATCCGCTCGACATCCGCCGGTTCCAGTTTCAAGTCGCCGCCGCGCGCGTTCTCCTGCACCTGCGCCACCGTGCGCCCGCCAATGAGCGCGTGGGTCACGCCGAGCTGCGCGACGGTCCATGCGATGACGAGTTGGGCCAGAGTGCAGGCGTAGGTTTTCGTCAGTTCATTCCAGTTCGTTAGCAAATCGAGAACGCGACGGCGGTTTTGCGGTGCGAGCCACGGGTTCCAGGTCTCGTTGCTGCGGAACTCCTCGGGCTTGAAGATTCGGTCCATGCCGATTTTTCCGGTCAGCAGACCTTGTTCAAGCGACATGTAAGTGAGCGTGGCCATGCCGTGTTCGGCGCAGAACGGCAGGATGTCCCGCTCGGCGTCGCGATGCAGCATCGAGAATTGGAATTGATCACTCACGATCGCGCCGCAGCGCAGATATTCCTCCAGTTCATCGGGCGACACATTGCAAACACCAATGGCCCGAATCTTTCCTGCCTCCTGCAGATCGAGGAGGCAAGCCATCGTGTCCGCGATGGGCGTAAAGTCCGGCGGGACCGACGGCCAATGCACCTGGTACAAGTCGATGCACTCGACATTGAGTCGCTTCAGGCTGCGTTCGATTTCAATCGCAATCGTGTCCGGACGGAGACTGCGCCGCATGCTGCGCCCATCGAACTCCGTGAAGAACGAGCCGCGTTCATCATCCGTCCACAGCCCGCACTTCGTCGCGAGGATTGCTTTGTCGCGTCGTCCCTTGATGGCCTTGCCAATGACTTCCTCGCTGCGCCCCCAGCCGTATGCCGGTGCGGTATCGATGAGATTGATCCCCGCGTCGAGAGCGGCATGAATGGCGCGGACCGATTCCGCATCATCCGTCTCCCGACCCCAAATCGCTCCACCTCCCAACACCCACGTTCCCAGACCGACGACGGAGGCCTGCAAACCGGAACTGCCGAGTGGTCTTGTCTTCATAGGGAAAGGACGAATTCCACCAGGTCCTGGATTTGCTCCGGCTTCAGTTGGGAGGTGGCGCCGTGCTTGTCCTCCTGGTTGCAGGTTGTCAGGACATCCCGCAGCGTCGCGGCCCGTCCGTCGTGCAGATAGGGACCGCTGCGCCAGACTTCGATGAGCGAGGGCGTGTCGAACCGGTTGGCAGGCTGGTCAAATTTCCCGATGGTTCCCACCGCGTGAAATTTCTGATCGGTGTAGAGTTCGCCATTGTGGCAGTCGGCGCATCCCACGGCGTCGCTCAGGAAAAGTTCCTGCCCGCGCAGTGCAGCCGGACTGAGCTTTCCACTGACCAGATGCGGACTGGGGATTGGCTTGAGCGACTGAAGATACGCGTCAAGCGCATCGGCCACCTCCGGTGGCTGCACCGTAAACATCGAATTACGGATGCCTGCGCGCACGGACACGAAGGCGTCTGCACGCACGCCCAGCCACATTGACGGCGGTGAGCGGTGTGCGTTGAGCAGGCTCTTGGCGCTTTTGGGATTTCCGATTCCGTCGTTGAGGTTGTCCCAGTTCATGCCGTCCACGCGGGCGTCGTGCGAGTGACAACTCGAACAGCTTTGCCAGCCCTGGAAGCAGATGCTGGCGTCGTTGAACAGGAGTTCGCCCCGGCGTTCTTTTGTGATTTCCTTTTGAGAACCTAACAAAACGGTTTCGGGAACCGGTCGGGTTGCGGCGCAATCGATGACGGCCAGGGAGTCGCTGAAATAGTTTGCCAGCCAGGCCCGCGAACCGGCGAGCACGACGGCGCGCGGCCCGCGATCCACGTCCGCGAGTTTGATGCGCTGGCGCAGGCCGACGAGGAACGAGAGATCGTTCGGCACGTCGGCAGCAGTGCGCGAAGCCGCCGTGTAGTCGGGCTTCTGACCGGCCCCGGAAGCGGGGAATTTCTCCAGCTTTGCCAGCACGGCCGGGAAATCCACCACGCTCAATTCGTGCGTACCGGCGTGCGTGACGCAGAACGATCTGCCATCGGCGCTCCACGCCACGGCCCACGGGTTGGCCGCGCCGGCGTCGATATTGTCGAGCAGCACCGTGTTGATGAGCTTCAAGCCAGTCGTGTCGATGAGGGTGACAGCGCTGGTATTGACCCATCCGCGCTCCAACTGCGTGGTCGGCAGGTGAAAGCGCGAAAGCTGATGCGCCACCACGGCGTGGCGTCCATCCGGCGATACCCGGAGCCCCCGCACCAGCGTCGAGCCGTTGGGCAAGGGAAGGTCTTTGCAGACCTTGCCTGCCGCCACGTCGATGACGCTGATCGAGCCGGCAACCACGTCCACGTCCCCACGGCCCGCCTGCAGGTGGTTGGCGACGAGGAGAAATTTCCCGTCGGGCGTAATGTCGGCGGCGAACGGCTCGCGGGGCACAGCCACGCGCTGCACCACCTGCCGCGCGGCGAGATCGAAGAAGACGACCTCGTTGTTGAAACGATTGCAGGCAAAGAGGCGCTTGCCGTCCGGGCTGAGCACCGGCGCAAGTGTCGTGTGCCCCGCGGAAATCCGGGCCGTGACCTCGCCTTTCGCGACGTCCACCACGCACACCGTGCTTTCGGGAGCAGCACAGGCAACGTAAAGCGTCGCGCCGTCGCGGGAAATTGCCAGCCCCTGCGGCGAATCGGGCACCGCAATGCTGTGGGAAATTTTCCTCGCCACGGCGTCGAACACCGCCACCTGCCCAGCGGTGGCGCAGGCGATGTAGAGCGTCCGTCCGTCCGGCGACGCTGCCAATGCCGTTGGGGAAAGATGCGGTGGCGTGGCAGCGGGCGAATAGAGCGCCACGGCAAAGGAGAAACCAGCGACGAACTGGAGCATCCGCATTTTTATTCCCATTCGACAACCTAACTCCATGGCTGGGAAGGGATTCTTGCCCTGCATCAAGAATCGCGTGATTGAGAGTCTGCGACGGCACCGCTTGTGCGGGTCTGCGAAATGCCGGACGCAGGGTGCGCACAGGAATGAATCCGGAGAATCCGCATCCCGACAAGGTGCGGGATTGAGCAGATGCCGCAGCCGCCTCCCACAGCGCTTCCGCATCAACAAACCATCGGTTCCGAAGCTCGCCGTTGCGCATCAAGCATCGATTCGTGAATCCCTTGCTATTTTCCCTGGGATCGAGGCGGTTTGTCAACGAACGACCGGGGAATTTCTGGGCGGGATACTGGCACGCGCCGGATGCAAGCCGCCACTCCCCGTGTCGAGCACCATGAACCCGCACCAACCCAGCCTTTCCGCTTCATCCATTGAAATCAGCGAAGCACCTCGTTCCTCCCGATGCCTCGCATTCGGTTTTTGTTTTTCGGTGCACGGCTCTCCTTCAGGTTTCGTCCAGATTCTGCCCTGCAGCTGATGATCTTGGTTTTCAGCGAAAATTCCCCTTGCCCGGTGTGCGACGGATTTGAACCGTCAAGTGACTGCGCCCTGCCGGGCGCACATCGGGTAGGAGGCGGGGTTACCCCCGCCGTCCTCCCACACCACCGGACGTGCGGTTCCGCATCCGGCGGTTGAGTGATGAGTTGGTGTTCATGAGTTGGTTTGACGTTGATAACGTTGGATGACT
>JAGNEJ010000086.1 GCA_018003315.1 Verrucomicrobiales bacterium | reverse complement strand
CCTGGCCACCCATCCCCAGCGCAGCTTTGGCCTGGCGGATTGGTGGGATGAAACCAGCCCCACGGACGAAATTCCCAGGCTTGCGGAGGTCAGTTCCAAACCGGTCAGCGAAGACCTGGAGGAGGTCGTGGTGCGTTCCATTTTTTCCATGGAGCAGCACCCGCGGCAATTCCTGCGGCTGCAGGCGGTGCTTTCCCCCTGATGCCCGCCTGGGACGGGTCCGGGAGCGCCCGCGAGGAAGTCCGGCATTTTGTTTGCACCGCGGCGCAATCTCCCCAATCTCACCGCTGCAATGTGGAAAGGCCGATTTGAATCCGAAACCTCCAGTCTGGTCCAGCGCTACGGGGAAAGCATCTCGTTCGACTGGCGACTCTATCCGTATGACATCCAGGGATCCCTGGCCCATGCCGAAGCGTTGTGCCGCGCCGGAATCCTCACCGGCAGGGATCTGCGGGAAATCCAGCGCGGATTGAAGGAGATCCTCGTGGAAATCGAGACCGGCAAATTCCCATGGCGCATGGAACTGGAGGACGTGCACATGAACATCGAGTCCGCCCTGACAAAAAAAATCGGACATGCCGGAGCCAAACTTCATACGGCGCGCAGCCGCAACGACCAGGTGGCTCTGGACATGCGCCTGTATTGCCGGGCACAGACGTCCGCACTGATGGACCGCTGCCGGTCGCTGCAGCGGGCGCTGCTGGACAGTGCGAGGCGGCATGAAGCCGCGGTCCTGCCGGGCTACACCCACCTGCAGCGGGGACAGCCGGTGCTTTTCAGCCACCATCTGCTGGCCTACGTCGAAATGCTGGATCGGGATGCCGCCCGGCTGGAGGATTCCCTGAAGCGCTGCTGCGTCATGCCGCTGGGATCCGGAGCACTGGCCGGAAGCACCATCGTGCTGGATCGGGAATTCATCGCCCAAAAGCTTGGATTCCCCAAAGTCACCCGCAACAGCATGGATGCCGTCAGCGATCGCGATTTCATTGCCGAGTTGCTGTTCGCCATCGCCCTCTGTGGCGCGCACCTCTCGCGCCTCAGCGAGGACATCATCCTGTGGGTTTCCGCGGAGTTCGGCTTCGTCACCCTCAGCGATGCCCACACCACGGGATCCAGTCTCATGCCGCAGAAGAAAAATCCGGACGTAGCCGAGTTGACCCGCGGCAAAACGGGGAGGCTGTACGGAAATCTCATTTCGCTGTTGACCACGCTCAAGGGCCTGCCCATGACCTACAACCGCGACTTGCAGGAGGACAAGGAACGGCTGTTTGATTCGGTGGACACCCTCCGCCTTGCACTGGAGGTGGTTGCCGAAATGGTGGCGGGAATGCAGGTCAATGCCAGCGTCACCCAGGCCGCCGCCAGCGATCCCTTCCTGCTGGCGACGGACATTGCGGATTATCTGGTGTTGCGCGGCGTCCCGTTCCGTCAGGCCCACGAAATTGTTGGCAAGCTGACCGCACTTTCACTGAAAACCGGACGCTCCTTCTGGGACATTCCGCTGGAAGAATACCGGCTGCTTTCCCCCGTATTCGCCCCCGACGTGCTCCGGACTCTCGACCTCGCCACGGCGCTCAAGGCCCGCAAGGGCGCTGGTGCGCCCTCGCCGCAAAATGTCAGGAAGGAACTCGCCTCCTGGCACCGTCGCCTGAAGTCGGCTCCGCCCGCAGCCGCAGCATCGCGCCGCAAGAGACGTGCTTGATTTCCCCTTTCGTTTCGAAATTTTCCCCATCCCATGTGGTTTGCCAAACTTCTCCGGCTTCGCGACAAAATGACCGCGAAGCGCAAAAAGCTGAGTTATGACGAGGAAAAGCCGTTTCTCGAACACCTAGAGGACCTGCGCAAGACCCTTACGCGCATCATCGTGACGCTGCTCATTGCGATGACTGCGAGCATGATCTGGTATCAGGATTTCCTGCAAGTGGTCAAGTGGCCGGCCAAGTCTGCCGGTCTGGACATCGTGGAAGATCGCAGCAAGCCGGAAGTGTTCGATTTCGATTCCTGGGAGCGGGTCAAGCAGATCGCCCGGAGTCTCCAGGGCCTGAACGAAGTGGAACGCCAGGCCTTTGCCGAGCAGGAATCCGCGCTCATTCAGCAGGAACTGGCAAAGCAGTTGGCAGGCCGCAGTGAAAGCGAGCAGGCAAAACTCCGGGAGGAGGCGGAGAACGCCGATCCGGTGCGCTATGCCAAAGCCCTGCTGCTCTATCATGCGAGCTGGCACTTCTGTAAAACGCTCAACGACAAGGGCGAAAAAATCACTCCCGGCGACGAGGAAAAAGCCCGGCGCGATGCGTTTATTGCCAAAGCTGCCGGCAGTGACGCCAAGCTCAAGGACACGGCCCAACTGCTGGCGGACCGCGGTGCGCGACCGGATTTGGATCCTGCCAAGCCTGCCATCGAACTTGTCTGGCGAAAGCCCGCGGAATCCTTTTTCACCGCGGTGAAACTCTCCCTCTACGCCGGACTCATCGTTTCCTTTCCCCTCGTGTTTTTCTTCCTGATGGAATTCATCCTGCCCGGTCTGACCCAGAAGGAAAAGCGGCTGCTCTGGCCCGCACTGACAATCGGATTTGGCCTGTTCCTGCTCGGCGTGGCCTTCGCCTTCTACTTTGTCGTCCCGCGCACCCTGCAGTTTTTTCACGAGTTTTCCGGCGGCATCGAAGGCACCCGCGACCTCTGGACCTTTGCGGATTACACCAGCTTCGTGACGATGTTCACGCTGGTGTTCGGCCTGAGTTTTGAACTTCCGGTCGTCGTCTTGGCATTGGTGAAACTGGGGTTGCTCTCCTCGGATTTCATGCGCCGCACCCGCACCTGGGCGATTGTCATCATTACGGTCATCGCAGCAGTGATCACCCCGACGGGCGATCCCGGCACGCTGGCCGCCCTGGCGGTGCCCATGATCCTCATGTATGAAGCCTGCATCTGGATCGCCCGCGGTATGGAGCGCAAGGAACGCGAACGGGATGCCGCGGAGGCAAAGGAACGCGCGGCCCGACGTTCCGCCTACACCGTTCAACCCGCCATCGGCACGGCTTCCGTTGCCCGCGGCGAGGACAATGACTCGGAACACCATCAGAGCACGGAGCCAACGGATGCTACCACGGCGGAGGCATCGGCTGATTCGCAACACCGCGATGAATCCGCATCCGGCGAGTCGCTGCATCCGGAAATTCATCCGTATGATCCGCATCAGGATCCGTTCCATGAATCCGACCAGGACCACGACGCTTGGTTGAAGGAACAGGAGGAGATCTACCGGCGGGAACACGCACACTTGTTCCCCAGTGAGTCCCCACCGGATGCTCCGTCCACGGATTCCCCGCCAGCACAACCAGAATCCAACGCTGACGATGCCGCGGAACCACCGCCCGGCGATCCCGGCGAGCAGTCGCCAGGCGGACACCGGCATGACTAAAAGTCTGGCTGCTGAATACGGACCGTCACAGGCTCTCCAGGGGAAAATGGACGGTGGGAGACTTCCGCCGTCACGAATGTTTGGCGCAGCAAACAAAAAATTGTCGATTGGCGACATGCGGTTGCATAGTGTCGTGGAATCAACCGTCCGATGCCTCATCCGCCCAAAAAATCGCATCCACTGCGTGCCATTCGCACCGCCACCACGTTTCCCTCTCACTCCGAATTTGCCCGCCACATTGGAGTGTCATCGGCTGCAATCCAGGCGATCGAGAGGGGCAAACTCAGCCTAACGCCGAAACTCGCTGCCCGCATTCGTGAAATCACTGGCGCCAGTGACCGTGAACTGCTGAAGGGCATCACTGGAAGGGCGCGAACGTTATCCGGCGCACCTTATACCAGCGAATGGTTTGCGGAATGGACGGCACGGCGGGAGGCGAGGCTGCAGATGGGAAACCGGCAACGGGAAGATTCCAGCCAGTTGGAGTTCTGGCTGCAGATCCTGTTGGCTGCGGCTGGAAATCTTGGCGGAGGGGAATCCCTGCAAAAGGTGCGGAGCTTGGTGGCAGAACACCTGGATCAGATTCAGGCAGACACCGGACTGTTGAATGCGATCAATGACCTGCTGCCGCCCTATCAGAGTGTGGAGACGCGATGCGCTACGGTGGGAACCTGGAAGGCAGGACCGCTATTGCCGGGAGCAACGCATGGCATCACCATGCCCCAGGGCATGCCGGCAAAAACCCGCCTGACCATTTCCCTGCAGACCAGCCCGTGCTGGGTCCCGCAGTTGCCGCCTCCCCGGCCCGCGCGGGGAAATCTCGAACTGATTCCAACGTGCTTTTTTGTGGTCGCCGTGGGCGGGGTCGGCTGCGAACTGGCTGCTGCCTGGTGGGGGGCGCTGAGCATGGAACACGGCATCGATCCGGCCACCGGAGTGGCGATTCACGGCGCTCCGACAGGCAACTGGCAGGGGTTTTTTCGCAAATTGCACCGGGCGGACATGCCGGAACGCTATGTCGCCCGCGGAATGTTCCTGGACCTGGGCGCGGCTGATCCCAGCAATCTGGGCAAGGAGCGTGGGGGGATTTTTTCCGATGAGGCATTTCTGTCAGGCACCCAGTCCAGCGAGGGCATTTTTGCGGGGCCGCACCATTCCGATGCCCGATTCTTGCGGGACGAAGCCCTGCAATTGATTCGCCGGCAGTCGGATGATACGGCCGGTCCAGGCGGGATCTTTCTGTTGCATTCGCTGGACGGCGGCACCGGCAGCGGTCTGACCAGCCAATTGCTGGAGAATTTGCAGCGGGAAATGCCGCAGGTTCCCGCTGTTTCCATCGCACCGCTGTCGATGTCGGCCAACACCGCCGACTGCAATGTCCTGTGCAACCAGTGCATGGCGTTGAGTGGCATTGCCAGTCATGCCGCTGGGGCGATTTTTTTCAACCGGGAGAGGTTGGCCAAGGACCTCAATGGATCCTGGCGCATCTCCACGCCGGAAGGCGTGGAAGTGAATGGCCTGATTTGTGAAATGCTCTGCGCGATCACCGCGCCGCTGCGCTATCCATCTCATGCGGCAGCCCCGTGGCAATTGGGCGAGCTGCTGGCCGCGATGAAAGGAGCGGAGGACGGGCCGGTTCCGTTTTTTTCTGCGCGAGCACTGCCTCTTGCCTCCCTGTTGAAAGGGCCGCGCATTTTTGCTGCCACCAAGGAACTGGTGTCAGGAGCCTTGGGGCGGCTGCCAAGAGTGGAGCGAAACAGCGGGGAGCCGATCAGCCTCTTTCTCAGGGCCAGGGCGGCGGAAGGGAACCATTCCGGCAAAAAACCTTGCCGACGGGAATTTCGGCTCACCTCGGAACGCCGCATCGGCACCCACGAGAGCCTGACCCTGGTGCGTCCGCAGGCATTCCAAACTGAATGGAAGCCTCTGGTGGAGCAAGTGCTGCACCCGGCATCGCCCGATGCCCTCGCCCAGTGGTCGGAACGGGCGGGTGTGCCGCCATCCCGTTTGCGCGAGGCCGTCAGCCGAATCGCGCGGGTTGAGATTGCGCACGGAGATGGCGGGCATCCTCGCGCCGGTGCGTGAAGCGGGGAGTCCTTGTTCCTGCGTCAGCCAGTCACCGCCGCCGGTTCGCGGCTGGGTTTTTCCGCCGCTCTCAGGAACTCATAAAACTCCGGCCAGAGCGCTTCCAGACTGGTTTTGCGGCGAAGGTCGAGCGCTTCCAGATAGCGCACCATGGTGCGGAACTGGGGCAAATCCTCCTCCATTTCAAGGATGCGCAGGGCGATGCCCATCTGGTCGCGCCATTTGGTTTTCTCGAGTTTTTCGCGGTAGCGTGCCTTGATGCCGTTGGGAAGATTGAGGGCGCGCAGATACCGTGGTCCGACCAGGATGTTGGAGAGTTTGAAGGGAACCTCAACGGATTCAAAGAACTCGAAAATTTCATCAAGGTAGCCGATGTTCAGCGCAGTGATGCAGGTGTTGCCGACAACCTGGAGATTTTTGATGCGGCGGTAGCGCTGAATATTTTCCTTCAACTGGGCCCATTTGGTTCCGTAACGCAGGTATTCGCCGCGGGGTCCCACGCCGTCCACGGAAATGCTGAAGCGCACTTTTTTGAACTGGCCGAGGAAGGTGAGGTCCTTGGCAAAACAGGTGCCGTTGGTGACGAATTTGAGGCTTAGCGTCTTGTTCCATCCCTTCTTGATGATCCAGCGGATGAATTCCAGAACGTCTTCATTGATGAGGGGTTCGCCTCCGGTGCACTCGAGCTTTTTGAGGCGCGGCACGATGTATTCCATGTCGCGATAAAACTTGTCCTTGTCCATCACGCTGAACGGACTGAGGATGCTTTTCTCCACCGGGAAATCCCGGATCGGCCATGCGGTGGCATGGGCGATTTCCGCACGGGAGGCTTCTGGAACCTCGGGGTCGCTGACAGTCAGCGCGCCATGTTCGATGACTTCCGCGGCCCATTTGCTCGACTGGAGCGGAGCGCACATGACGCATTTCAAATTGCAGAAGTTGCCGAAGAGTTTCAGCTTGATGGAATTGAATTTGTCCGTGTCGTAGGTGCGTCCATTCTTTTTGATCTCCTCAATGCGCTTGGAGTGTCCGGACTGGGCTTCGGTGATGAGGCAGCGCTTGCAGTAGTCGATGACGTGGTCAGTGATCTGCCCCTCGCGCATGTCGCGGCGCAGGTCCTCCATGACATCGGAGTTAAAGAACTCCAGCGGGGACTTGTCCTTGGTGGTGTAGGGAGAGGCTTTGGCGACGCAGCAGGGCTTGTAGCGTCCGTCCGGCGAGGAGGAGAAGTGCGAGAACGGCAGCGGACAGTAGAAATCCAGATTTGGATTTTTGTCGAGGTAATCGCGGATGAGCTGAAGGTCTTTTTCAGGAATGGATAGGGCCATGGGATGATGCGGGGTGGCGGTGGGAAATCAGGCGGAAGCAGCGGCGGGCAGCGCGTAGGGTTCGAATTCCGGCCAGAGTTTCAGGTAGGAAGTGCCGCGGTGCTGGTCGAGGTCGCGCAGGTATTCCAGGAAGACCTGGAACTGCCGCTCGTCGCGCGGCTGCCGGATCATGCGGATGACATTGGCGAACTGTTCGCGGTGGGGGGATTTTTCGAGCTTTTCCAGGTAACGGACCTTGATTTCGTCCGGCAGGTGGCGTGCCTGGAGAAAGACCGGCCAGTTGATGATGCACATGTTGAACTTCGCGGTGATTCCCCGTTCATGAAAAAAGGCGGCGATGTCATGCACATCACCCGCATTGAGCATTCCGGAGGCACAACTGACCACGACATTGATGCCGGGGAATTTCCGGGCCATCTCGAGGTTCGTGATGATTTCGTCGAACTGGGAGCCGTAGCGGATGTAGTCGTTTTTCGGTCCCAGATCGTCCACTGACACCGCCAGCGTCACCGCCTTGAACTGCTTGAGGTAGTCGAACACGTTGGAGCTGCCGAGCTGGAATTTCCCCATGTTGGTGTCGTAGGCCAGACGGATTTTTGGGGCGTGCTCCGTGGCGGTCACTTTCGCCAGAAACTTGTAATGCCGCGGCAGCAGGAAGGGTTCGCCGCCGGTGATTTTGATTTTCTTCACATAGGGCAGCAGCCGAACAGCGCTTTCCAGAAAGCGGTCATAGTCCTCCTCTGTGGCGAAAAACTCCGGACTGGGCGGCGGCTTCATGGTGCGCATCCAGTGGCCGTCGCGAATCGTCACCAGTTCCTGACGGCGGCTGGTCGAATTGATTGGGGAGCACATGTAGCAGCGCAACTGGCAGTAGTTCCCGAAGACGCGCAGCTTGAGTTCCAGCGTCCGGCCCTTGAGGGGCAGACCGGCATCCGGCTCCTGCGTCATCGCCGAGGCGGTGGCCAGCATCTTTGATTCACCGGGCTTTTTCTTTTGCAGCAGCGATGCATTCAACTGCATGCGCGGCGAGTTGAGCCCCTCCTTTTCCATCTTGAGGCACTTCCAGCAGTATTTTTTTACATGATCCAGTTGGCCGGAAAGCATTTCTCGGCGGATTTCCTCCATCAGGGGATGTTTCCAGTGTTCCTCCGGTGTGGTGGTGCCCACGAGGTGATCGAATGGATATGCCCGGCAGCAGAGCGCCCAGTGGGCGGCGTTGTCATTGTAGAGATGCTCGAACGGAAGCGGGCAAAAGTAGAGATCCGGTGCGTTGTCCTTGATCGCCTGCCACAACTGTTCCGGCGATCTCCGGGTGATTTTATGGGTTTGCTTCATGACTTGGATGGATGGTGCACCCCGGAAGGGGCAGAGCACCGTCGGTGGAATTCCGGTAATTTCCCGGCCAGCTACAAAAAGGAACGAATTGCCGACCAGGACGGATTCACCAGTAGCGGTGTTGATTGCATTGCATCGTCCCCTCCGCATTGACGTGGGTCAAAGCATTCCTGAAACTTTTTTTCGAACAGATTGTTCGGACTTCATCCCGGTTTTCAGCGGAGAACTGCAAATTCAACCATTGTTGCAAATCATTGGAATTTAGCCGATTGCGTCGGAAAAATTATTTCGCAATCCGATGGGACCGTCGGTTGTTCAGGGGATATCCGGAATCACGCAACAGGGCGCATCGGGACCAACAGGAGGTGCCCCAAAGTATGGGAGAGGCGGGTGCTGGATGCCGATGGCGGTGACTGGGTGTTGCCATTCAAAAGCGCGACAAAGAACCGCGAGAGAGAATTGCGAAAATTCCATAAAATGAACGGTTTGAAAGCGCTTGCGCGGCAATTTTTCAGAGGGAACCCTCTCAAATGAGAGAGGTGCGTCTCAAATCCGTTCGACAAGTACACGAAAAAAGCACCGATCGCCGGTTGCGGGTACAGAGACTTGGTGTGTGGCATAGTTGCCGTTGGTGGTGATCAGGCCTGGACTCGGAGCAGGTGCCCAATGTTGCAGATCTGAGCTGCATTGAACGGTGACGCGGACGCCGCTGCTGGCGGTGCAGAGGCAGAGTTCGCCCGTCAGCATGCGGGCTGCGCCCTGGCCTTCGACATGGACATTCTTCAGGGCACCCGCCACGTCCGCATGCAGCGGACTGGTTCCCATGGCATACTCCAGCAGATTGCAGGCACCGTCGGCATCAGCATCCGCAAAGTCTCCGGAAATGGCCGGTACGGCGGAGTTGGTGCCGAATTGCTGCTGTTTCCAAGCCAGGATGGGGTCCGCGTTCCCCTGTGCCTGCACGATGACGGCCTCCACTCCGGTGCCGCCGTTGAAGTAAGAACCGCTGGCGCTGATTTCCAGTTTCACGCTCCGCACCAGATACCGGGTGGTTGGGGAGACTTCTGTGTCGGAAAATGTGGTGCCGGTGACCAGGGCTGTGCTGCGGCGGGTGAATGGCTGGCCTGCGTCACTGCGGAAAATATGATAGCCGACCACCGGCTTGGAAGGCGGTGCCCAGCTCAGGGTGGCCGAGGTTCCGTTTACTTCGCAGACCGGGCTGCTGGCCGGTGCCACGGGATGCAGGCGCAGCGTGGGATCGCCCATGAGTGCGATGTGGGTGCTTTTGGCATTGTAACCGATGTGCAGGTAGGCGCTGGAGCCCTGATTCATGGCCGCCTGCACGCATTCGCCGATGGTCTGCCCCAATGCCATTCCGTAGAACTGCGTGGCCGGACGGCCGCTCCAAACACTCGTCAGGGAAACTCCCTCGGCGGCAATCACCGCACGCAACACGTTGTCATTGGTGTTCCAGTCACCGTAGTAGCTGCCGAAGTGAGCGTTGAACACGGTGTTGACCGAACCTGCAGCGATGCCGCTGGTGGTGGCCACCCCTTCGATGCTGGAGTAGCTGCCGTAGCCGACGCCACAGCCCAGCAGACTGGGGGTGCCGTGGGTCAGAAAATCCCCATCCACCGCGCCATCCACGCCGAATCCGGCGACCATGGCCCGGCGACTGGAGGCCGCGAGCCCTTCCTTCATGAAGGAAAGGTTGTCGTCCACCAAACCCTGGTGAGCCACCGTGGTCCGCCCGGTGCGGAAGGCATGGTTTTTCCGAAAATACCGCCGCAGCAAATCGATCTCCGCAAGCGGTGCGAACGAGGGGAGTTCGGCAAAATCAATGCGCCCAACCGACAACTCCACCGCACTGGGGAACACCGACTGGTCGAATTTCCCGTCACCCGGCACATTTTTCGTTTCGGCTCGGGCTGCGCCGGTCGCGTTCACCGTGCTGTCCGTCCAGGCCGCCGTTTCCACCACATCGCCGTAATACCCATCGCACGGCCAGGCGCCCTTGTGATCGGTGTGACCGTCAGGGTTGATGTTGCCACTGTATGGAACCGGCACATGACCAATGAGCATCACGCTTTGCAGCGCAGGGTTGCCCGCATGACGGGAAACGATGTGTCCTTTTACCGCTTGCGGGCTGTCCGTCACCGCCACCGTCAGCCGGTCCACGGTCCAACCGTCGCCCACCAGGTCCGCTGCAAGGGTGTCCAGTTCCGGTGCCAACGGTTCCGCCACATTGGAGGCAATCACCAGCAACACTCCGCCACGGGTTTCCACCATGGGTGCTTCGATTCCAGCCAGCACGTCTCCGTAGGCGGTTGGGTTCCCCGCAGTCAACGGATACCCCACCAATTTATACTCGTAGGCGATCCCGGACTGCGCCGCTGCATCGGTGTAACCCGTGGAAGTGGCAGGCAGGTTCACCGTCAAATTCGGCGTCCCGACCGCCTTGCGCTGCAGGGAGTAGCTCTTGATGTCATCCCGCAATGGCCAGTTCAACCGAATCTGCTGGGGGTTTGGATTCGCATCGGCAGTCATTTCCAAAGAACAGAGCTTGCCGTAATTTTGAGATTTTGCCGTATTTCCCATACAAAACAGGAGGGCCGCGAGGGTGCTGATGGGAAGAATCTTGGTTTTCATGGTCGTTTGTTGGTGATTGGCTGAACAAGATCAGAGCGAATGATTCTGAAATTTGTGAAAATTCTACAGCCGGACAATCGAATCTGCAATCTTTTTGATAATTTCTATAATTCATATTTGAGAAAATCGGTGGATTTTGTCGAAATTCGCCGTTTTGAGACTAGAAATGCCCCGGAAACGGTAAACACTTCGTGTGACCCCATGCACCTCCTCAGCCGTCTGCTGCTGCCATTCCACTCGCCGGTTGGAGCGGATGGCTTGCATCCACTTTTGAAACCCAAACTCCGGGGCCGGCCACCGTGCCGCTGAAACCCGAAGGCAACGCACACATGGACGCATTGTTTTCCCAACGTTTCGGCGGAATCGGCAGGCTTTTCGGACGCGATGGACTGCAACGACTTAGCCAGGCTCACGTCTGCGTGGTGGGCGTGGGCGGAGTGGGGTCGTGGACCGTGGAGGCGCTGGTCCGCAGTGGGGTGGGGGAAATGACGCTGATCGACCTTGACGACGTCTGCATCACCAACACCAATCGGCAGCTTCCTGCATTGGACGGCACCTTCGGCAGGCCAAAAATCACCGTGCTTTCAGAACGGATGCGCGGTGCATGCGGTGGCGGAGTTTCTCACGCCGGACAATGCAGAACGCCTGCTGCAGCCGGACTATTCGGTGGTGATCGACTGCGTGGACCGCATGGCGATCAAGGCGCGGTTGATCGCCCGCTGTGTGGCGAAAAAAACTCCCGTCATCACCGTCGGCGGAGCCGGTGGACGGCGCGATGCCACGCGGGTTCGGGTTGCCGACCTCGGACGCTCCTCGGGCGATCGGCTGCTGCGGCAGGTGCGCAAAAAGCTGCGTTCGGATTACGACTTCCCCAGAAATCCGAAAAAGAAGTTTTGTGTTCCCTGCGTTTTTTCTGATGAGCCCCAGGTTTTCCCATGGGCGGATGGCACCTGCCGCACCACGGCGGAGCCGGGGGAAAATCTGAAAATGGATTGTGCCAGCGGATACGGCGCGGCCACGTTTGTCACCGGAGCCTTTGGTTTTGCCGCCGCAGGAGCGGCAGTGCAAATGATCGCAAGCCTTTGATGCCCCGGCATCCCTGTGGTGGCCGCCGGGGCCCGTTGAGGCGGCGTTGAGGCCGTGTGCTGCAGGCGGCGGATCTCCGCGGGTGCATGGCCTGGTTGGTGGCCTGCCCGGTGACAATGAACCCAGGAAACTTGGGTTAAACCTGACGGCAGCGTGATGAAATCAGCCTCGTTTTCGTGATTGGATGCGGCTTGGGATTGCTCTAAAAGCGAGGGCATCATGAACAACCGCCGCCAATTCCTGAAACTGAACGCCGCCGGCCTGGCGGCCATGCCGTTTTTTCAAATTCGTGCGGCAAGCCCGAATGATCGGCTGCGGGTGGCGGTGATGGGGTTGGGGCGGGGAATGGATCACATCCGGGCCTGGCAGCAGGTCCCAAACGTGGAAATTGCCGCCGTTTGTGACGTGGATTCCCGCCGACTTGGTGCGGCCGCCGCCGTGGTTGGAAAACAGGGATCGCCGCCGCAGCAACTCAGTGATTTCCGCAGGGCACTGGAGGACAAGTCCATCGACGTGCTGAGCATTGCCGCGCCGAATTTCTGGCATGCGCCGGCGGCGATTCTGGCCTGCGAAGCTGGAAAGCATGTCTATGTGGAAAAGCCCGGCAGCCATACCGCGGAGGAAGCCGGATGGATGGGCGCGGCGGCGCAGAAGCATGGGCGGCTGGTGCAGCAGGGCACCCAGCGCCGCAGTCTGGAAAGCCTCATGGAGGCGGTGCAGAAACTCAAGGAAGGGGCCATCGGCACGGTGCGTTTCGCACGCTGCTGGTATGACAACGCCCGCGCTCCGGTGCGGTTTGCTCCTGCGGCACCGGTTCCGGACTGGCTGAACTGGACGCTGTGGCAAGGCCCCGCGACTGAGCAGCCGTATCTCGACGGCATGCTTCACTACAACTGGCACTGGCGCTGGCATTATGGCGGCGGAGAAATGGCTAACAACGGGGTTCACATGCTGGACTTGGCCCTGTGGGCCTTTTCCGCCATCAAGGGGGCTCCGCTGACTCCGCTGCGCGTGACCTGCCTAGGAGGACGCTATCATTTTCAGGATGATCAGGAAACGCCTGACACAACTCTCGCGACCTTTGACTTTGGCAGTTTCGGCATCCACTTCGACGCCTCCAGCCGCCACCAGCGCAAGGGGGCAGACCAGCATGCCTTCTGCACATTCTATGGTGACAACGGGTCTCTGGCCATGACCAGCGCAGGCTATCGGATGTATGATCTCAATGGCAGGCAAACGGGCGTCAATGAACCGCCCTTTCGCGATGCGCCCCACTTTCAGAATCTGGCCGATGCCATCCGCGAGGGAAAGAAACTCCACTGTGACATTGCCACCGGTCAGCGGTCCGCGCTGTTGTGCCACCTCGCTAACATTGCCTACCGCACTTCCGGGGCGCTGACCATGGATCCTGCCACAGGGTCGATCGCGGACAACGCTCCGGCCCGGCAGCTCTGGGGGAAGGAGTATCGGGAAGGTTGGAAACCCAAAGTTTGAGCGCCACGGTCCGTGCTGCAATCAGGTGGTTGCGAAACCGCCTGCCGGGCGGGCCAGCACGGTGGCGCCATCCGACGGCACCACGCTGAAAATGGCGGGATCCAGCCCTCGGGTGGCAAGATATTTTTCCCGGATGGCGGCGGCGAGGGACGGCGCGGCGCTGGATTTGACCAGGGCCACGCAGCATCCGCCGAAGCCTCCCCCGGTCATCCGACAGCCGTAAACGCCCGCGGCTTCGCCGAGTGCCCTCGCGGTGGCAACCACCAGGTCCAGTTCGCTGCAGCTCACCTCAAAATCATCCCGCAGCGAATCATGGCTTGCCTGCATCAAGGCTCCCAGTTCCAGCCAGTTGCCGTTTCGCAAGGCAGCCACCGCGGCCAGCGTCCGGTCATTTTCGGTTAACACATGGCGGACGCGACGGTAGTGCGTGTCCGTGAGTCGCAGCCTCGCCTCGTGCAGTTGTTCCAGGGTGACGCCGCGCAGGTCTTCCGACCAGAGCTGACCTGCGGCCGCAAAGCAGTCATCGCGGCGATCCCGGTAGCCGCCGTTGCTCAGGTCGTGTTTCACCATGGTGTTGATCACCAGGAAACCGACATCGCCTCCTTCCATCCGGACAAGGGTGCGTTCCTGCGTCCGGCAGTCCAGCAGCAGCAGGTGTCCTTTGCGCCCGAAGATCACGGCAAATTGATCCATGATCCCGCAGGGGGTCCCGGCAAAATGGTGTTCCGCCTTCTGGCAAAGCAGCGCCTTTTCCACCGGATCCAGCGTGGTGCCGGTCATCGCCTCCACCAGCATCGCGAACGCCACCTCCACCGCCGCGCTGCTGCTGAGACCGCCACCAGCGGGCAGGGTGGCATGAATGGCGGCATCGAACCCGCCCAGGGAAATGCCCGCTTTCTGCATGCCCGCGAGCACACCTCGAATGTAATTGCTCCAGGTCGGCAATCCGGACTGGATAGCGCCGCGGACGGAAAATTCCGCTGTTTCGTTCAACTGAGCCGAGTGCACCCTGACAATGCCGTCGGTTCTGGGCCGGGCGGAAACGTAAATGCCGAGCTGGATGGCCATCGGCAGGACAAACCCGCCGTTGTAGTCCGTGTGTTCGCCGATGAGGTTCACCCGGCCAGGGGCAAATGCGCTGAAGGCCGCGGCGTCGCTTCCGGTCAGGGATGCGAGCGCCGCATCCGCCAGAGCCAGGGCGGGCTGGTGGAATGCGCACCGAGGATCCGGAGTGGGCTGGCTGGATGGATCTGTCATGTTGGCGGATGCCGGCGGAGGGCCGTCACCTGGCAGTGGAAATGGAAAAGTCCGCAAATTTTGCCTCCAGCCGCCGCGGTATGGTGGTGGTGACCACCAGGTCGTTGCCGTCGTATTCCTGACTGATGAGTTTTCCTTCGCGGTGAATGAGCGCCACCAGGTCCATGCGGCTTTGCGGAATGCGCAGGTTGAGCCGCACCGCCTTGTCGAGAATCATCATGCCGAGGCGATGGAGAAAATCCTCCATGCCTTCGCCGGTGTGAAGCGAAACCAGGACGGGGTTGTGGAATTGCGCGGCCAGGTCCATGCGGCGGGTGCGGTCCGGCACCAGGTCAATTTTGTTGAGCACGATGAGCATGTTTTTTTCTGCGGCGCCAAGTTCCTCCAGAACGGCCATGGTGGTGTTGAAGAAATCCTTCACTTTTGGCAGGCTGGCATCGAGGACATGGATCAGGAAATCAGCCAGCCCGGCCTCTTCCAGCGTTGCCTTGAAGGATTCCACCAGCCGGTGCGGCAGCCGCCGGATGAAGCCAACGGTGTCCGTCACCAGCAGTTGCTGCCCATCCGGCAACTGAAGTTTCCGGGTGGTGGTGTCGAGCGTGGCAAAGAGCCGGTCTTCGGCCAACACGTCGGCGCCGGTGATCCGGTTGAGCAGGGTGGACTTTCCGGCATTGGTGTAGCCCACGATCGCTCCATGGGGAAGCGGCACCCGGACGCGCTCCTTTCGCTGCGTGCTGCGCTGGGTGCGCACGGTTTCCAGTTCGCGCTTCACCACGTCGATGCGCTTTCGGGCCAGACGGCGGTCGATTTCCAACTGGCTTTCGCCCTCGCCGCGTGCGGCGCCTGCGCCGCTGCCGCCCGCGCCGCCCTGGCGGTCGAGGTGCCCCCACATGCGCGTCAGTCTGGGCAGGGAGTATTGCATGCGGGCCAGTTCGACCTGCAGGCGGGCTTCGCGCGTTTTTGCCCGCATCGCAAAGATGTCCAAAATGACTTCCTCCCGGTCAATGACCGCCACGCCGGCTTCCGTCTCCCAGATGCGCTGCTGCACCGGAGTGAGTTCATTGTCGAACACAATGCAGTCGCACCCCAGGTTCCGGGCCAACAGGATCAGTTCCTGCGCCTTGCCCTTTCCCATCAGGTAGCGGGCGTTTCCTTCCGCGGCCCTGACAAGAACCGCATCGGCGATGCCGAGGCCGAGCGTTTCCACCAGCTCGCGCAGTTCCACGAGCAGACTGGCTGCCTCCTCCTGCTCCCGCCGGTCAAAATGGACGCCGATGAGCAGCGCCTTTTCCACCATCCGAGGTTTGTCGCGAATCTCGAACATCGAATCGTTCCTTCCTATCCCCGATGCCCCAGGGGGTCCACGAAATTTTCCACAACCCTGCTCAACGCTTGAGGATGCATTCGTCGAGATTCATGACGGCGCTGGCGGCCATGGTGAGGGCGGCCAGATCCACGGGGTCCAGTGCGGGATTGACCCCGCCTCCGGTGGCGGCGAGGAATTTTGCAGCCCCGCCATCGTTGCGAAAGGCGCTGCTCTGGTCGTCCAGCAACTGCTGCAGGAGCGCGAGTTCCCGCGTGGCGGGATGACGCCCCGTCAGCAGCCGGAAAACCCTGGCAAGCCGTCCGGAAGAATCGGGGATTTCTGTCAGGGCATTCTGCGCCAGCACCCGGCAGCACTGGAGAAACCGGGGTTCATTGAGCAGGGTCAGCGCCTGCAGCGGGGTGTTGGTGGTTTGGCGGCGGGCCACGCAGACTTCACGCTTGGCCATGTCGAATATTTCCATGCGCACGTCCGGCATGGTACGCTTCCAGAACGTGTAGAGGCTGCGGCGGTTGGTCTTGTCAGGATCCACGCTGGGTCCGCCTTGCTGGAGGTCGATCTGGCCGGACGCCGCGAGGGCGCAGTCGCGGATTGCTTCCGCGGAAAGACGCACTGCAGGGCCGCGGCTCAAGAGCAGGTTTTCGGGGTCTTTTTCCCGCGTGGTTTCCGGCACGGCGGAGTCCTGACGATAGGTTGCAGAGAGGACGATTTCGCGCAGGAGCATCTTGACGCTCCATCCGCCGTCGATCAGACGCCGGGCGAGGTAATCCAGCAGTTCCGGGTGAGTCGGCAACTGTCCTTGCAGGCCGAAGTCCTCCGCCGTGGCCACCAACCCGCGGCCCCAGAGGCTTTGCCAGAAGCGGTTGACAACGACGCGGGCACAGAGCGGATGCTGCGGATCGGTGACCCACCGTGCGAGGCCGAGCCGGTTGCGCGGCCAATCCGGCTTGAACGGGGCGATGGCAGCCGGGATGTCAGGAAAGACGCGTTCGCCCCGGGCTTCATAGCTGCCGCGCTTGAGCACAAAGGCGGGTTTTGCCTGCGGCAGTTCCTGCATCACCATGAGTTCCGGAACGGGGTCCTCCAGTTTGCTGCGCTGCTGGCGCAGGCTTTTCAATTCCTTGCGCGCTGCCTCCGCGGCGGGATTAACCGCCAAAAAATGATAGTGCAACAGTTCCGCCTCCGCCGGAACCTGACCGGCACACTGGGCAGCCTCGGCGGCGGAAATCTCACGGTTAAAGATGCGGAATTCATCGACCAGGCCGTTTTTGAATCCGCGGTCCCGGAATCGCTGCCCAATGGTGAGCCGGTTTTCGCCGCCGCGGTTGATGTCATTGGTCAGGCAGTCGCGCACCACCTCCACTTCGGCCAGCCTGCCGTCCACATACAGTTTCAAGCCCGCGGCGCGGCTGCTGCCGTCATAGGTGAGGGCCACATGCGTCCACCGATTCGGGGCCAGCGGGGCTTTGGCGCGGATGCGCAGTGCGTTGCCCGGCCAGAAATGAATGAGCGCCGGACTGAGCCTGCCGTCCTCGATCAGCAGTTCATAGCCGCAGCTTCCGGCGTCCGTCCAGGCTTTGGAACGATGAAAAACCACGGCTCGATCCTTCACGTCGGGCGTTTGCAGCCAAAGGGCAAAACTAAACGCGTCGTCCCGGGTGAAGTTTCCTCCCAGGGCGAAATTCAGATTGTTCTCCCCGCTCAACCGGACCGCCTGACCCGATTTCCCAGACTCCAGCCGCACGTCATCAAATACCGTGCCAGACTCGTTCGGGTCCACGCTGTTGGTGATTTTTCCTTTCTCGATGGCTTCAAAACGGAAGTCTCCGATCAAGCCGGGAAGCGCCAGGGGCTGGGCGGGATTCCGCGAGCGCACCCATGTTTCTGCGGCTGCCCGGCTTTCCTGTTCCAGCCGGGTTTGCCTGTCCTCTGCAGCGGTTATTTTCTGCCGGACCGCGGTCAGTTGCTCAGCCACTCCCGTTTTTGTCAGGCGCAGGGTGGGGGTGGGCACCGCATTGGTGAAATGGGAGTAGAGTCCGGATTCATCAATGTTGTTGAAGAAGGCGAAGAGCGAATAGAAATCCTTCATCGAGACCGGATCGAACTTGTGATCATGGCACTTCGCGCATTCCAGCGTGAGTCCGAGGAATGCCAGTCCGAAGGTCTGCACGCGGTCCATGACATATTCCGTGCGGAATTCCTCCTCGATGCTGCCGCCCTCGTTCGTCTGGCGGTGCAACCGGTTAAATGCGGTGGCGGTCACCTGGTCCCGGGTGGCATGCGGGAGCAGGTCCCCGGCGATTTGCCAGGTGATGAACTGGTCGAAGGGCAGGCCCTGGTTGAAGGCGTTGATGACCCAGTCGCGGTAGGGCCAGTTCTGCACGGTGACATCCGCCTGATAGCCGAATGTGTCCGCATAGCGAGCCACATCCAGCCAGTCCTGCGCCATGCGTTCCCCAAATGCCGGCGAGGCCAGCAGCCGGTCCACGACTTTTTCCACCGCGTCCGATCCGCTGTCGGCCACGAAGGCATCGATTTCTGGCAGGGTGGGAGGAAGCCCGGTGAGGTCAAAACACAGCCGGCGCAGCAGCCGCTCCCGCGGTGCCTCAGGACGCAAATCCAGGCCCTCTTTCTGCAATTTTGCCGCGACCAGCTTGTCGAGCAAACCGGTGGCGCGGGAGCCGTTTACAACTGGGGTGGATGGCATCCGGGGCGGTTCAAATGCCCAGTGTTTTTTGTATTCTGCACCCTGTTCGATCCATCGCCGGAGCGTTTCCCGCTCCTCGTCTGTTAGTGACAGCTTCGATTCCTGCGGAGGCATGACTTCCTCAGGGTCATGGGAAAAAATGCGCTTGATCAACTCGGACTCGGAGGCGTTTCCCGCTTTGACCGCGGTGGCCCCGCTTTTGAGGACGGCGGTGGCCACATCCCGCTGGTCGAGCCGCAGCCCCGCCTTGCGCTTGCCTGCATCCGCACCATGGCAGAAATAACACCGGTCGCTCAGGATGGGCTGGACGTGGAAATTGAAATCCGGCTTGTCAGGGATCGCCGCAGGTCCGCTGCTGACAAGGGCAAGAACCGCCCAAAGCGTGGCAATGGCTGTCTGAAAGGGGGGCCGCATTGCCGGAGCATTC
Source organism: Verrucomicrobiales bacterium (assembly GCA_018003315.1). Classification (GTDB taxonomy): domain Bacteria; phylum Verrucomicrobiota; class Verrucomicrobiia; order Verrucomicrobiales; family V1-33; genus JAGNEJ01. The sequence goes on along the minus strand of JAGNEJ010000086.1, from coordinate 2,013 downwards.
CCATCCGCGGTGGAAAGGTCAAATCCGCATTCAGCGACCCGGACTGGCGCGCCGCGGCGTCCGGTGCTATCCTCGGCCAGCATCCGATTGGAACCTGAATGTTTACCTGTTTTTTTCGCCCACTGCCTGGCTTGCTGGTTTTGCTGCTGCCCATTTCCGCTTGCGGACAGGTGTCGGAACCGCCGTTGCCGGAATGGAATGAAGCGTCCACTCCGCTGCCCGCGGACATGCTGGCGCCGGAAGCAGGAAGCCTTCCGGAACCCACTGCCGAACCGGTGGACCTGCCGCCAGCTGAGCACATGCCGGAACTGCCGCCGCTGGGCGCCCCGCAGGATGGTGAGGCCGCTCCGGAACTGCCAGAAATCCCCGGACTCGCCAAGCCGCAGCAGGCCCCGCCCCGAGCCAAACCGTTGGAGGAGAATGGTGGAAATCGGCTGGAGGTGGCCGAGGCGCAGTTGCTGCGCTGGTTTCCCAGCCCGCGTCAGGCCCGTGCGGAGTCGATCAAGACCGGGAAGCCCATGCTCTTTGTCATCGCGGGATTCGGCTGGTCGCCCGCCTGTCAGGCTCTGAACAACGATGTGCTGATGAGCGGCCAGTTTAAAAAAATCGCCGGTGAAAATTTCGTCCTGACATTTCTCAATGTGCCGACGCGCGGCAATGTTTCTGATGAGCGCAAGCGCCGCCAATTTGAGGCCATTCAGAAATTCCGCAGTTTCCTGCATGTGCGCAGCCTGCCCACCATGCTGCTGTTCGACGGCGAGGGCCATGAGATCGACCGCATGGTCGGATACAATTTCAACCGCAACCTGCGGCCAGCCGCCTTCGCCCGTGCGATTGACCGCATGCAGCGCGTGGCGGAGCACGAGGCGAAACTGCGGCGGGACAAGGAAAAGCGCCGTGCCATGCTGGCGGAGACGCAGCACTACCGCATGTGGACCAGTGACGTGGGGTCAACACTTTTTGCCAAGGCGGTCAGGCTGACCAGCGTCCCGCTGCCAACCGAGGAAAACCTGGAGGCCACGGAGCCGGCTGTCCTGCTGATGGATGAATTCGGAAAACCCCGCACCGTGCCGCTGCGCAAACTGGTGATCGAGGACCGTGAAATCGCCCGGCGTGAGAGCGCCCCCCAATGATGCCCGGAGGGCGTCCCATTTCCGACACCCGGAATGGCCGGGCGTCGCAGTTTCCGGTGACGCCCTGATCGCAGGTGCTGGCGCTGCAAGGCGGAGATGGCGAGGAAGTGCTGGAGGCGCTGTGCAGACGCGAATGGTGCCCGCTGGATGTGTTTGCGCGGCGTCCGGGGCAGTCGCCGGCGGAAGCAGCGGACGCCACTCAGGAATTTTTTCTGCGGATTTTGGAAAACCGTGCACTGGAGCGGACGGCCCCCCTCGCGGGGAAGATTTCGGACCTTCCTGCTGAGCATCTTGCGGCATCTGCAGGCGGAGGTGGCGCAGACCGTGGAGGACGACGCCGGGGTGGACGATGAACTGCGCTATTTGCTGCGGGCACCGACCGAACGCCGGACGCCTGCACGGCACGGCGATGGTGCGGGACCTTGGCGTTTCCGCGGATGGGGATCATCTCACCTGCGTCCGCCACTGCGGCTATCCCGGCTCCGTCGCGCAAGCGCCAAGGTCACCATCCACGCCAGCCTCCCCGCAAACGCCTGATCCACAGACGCAAAAACAAAACGCAACCCGGGTGACACCCGCCCCTGTCTGAGACGACGGGTTCGTTCAACAACTGGATCGGCTCGGGGCTGTCGCCCGAACCTGTCTTTGGGGTTCGGCGATTTCATTGGAGCGCGGAGAAGAAGCTCTGAAGCTTGGCCGGGTCGAGCCGGTCATCCGTGCGGACACTGCTGCACAAGTCCAGACCGAACGGCTCCACCGTCGCCACGGCCTCCGCGACGTTGCCTGCGGTCAGCCCGCCGGCGAGAAAGAGTGGCACGCTCACCGCCTCACGGATGCGGCGGCTCGTCGTCCAGTCGTGAGTGCGGCCCGTGCCGCCGAG
>JAGNEJ010000025.1 GCA_018003315.1 Verrucomicrobiales bacterium | reverse complement strand
ACCGACGCCCGACGCCCGCGAGGTCGGCGCCAACATGGTCTGGTGAGACGCTTACGCTCAATAGCTGCACCAAGGGCCTGCCCAACTTTGAGTCACTGAGGGCACGAGTGCTGTTCTTTGAAGGCAAGCTGGAACTGCACCCCGCATGATTACTCCCCACCAATTCCCGAAGAACCCATTTATTTATTCGGGGTTTGCGCAGTGGAATTTGGCTCTGGCGCTTTTGGCGGATGAGGTATCTTCACCCGGCAGCAAGATTTTACCAACACTGTACATCGCCATGGCTGAATCGTTCCACGTCGTCCCGCACCGCCTGCATTACGATCTCATTTCCGCTGCCTATCAACAACGGGGATTCACTGCGGATGAAGCCGGGGATGCGGCCCGGTTCTGCGATCTCGCCTCCACGCACGGCATCCGCACGCACAATGGCATCAAGGCGCTGCACCTCGACGACTATTTCGGCAGCAGGGCTGGCGGGTGCACGCCGGGAGCGGAAATCGAGGAACTTCCCTCCCGCTTTGCGGCGTCGAAAATCTGGAATGCCCACAAAAAGCTCGGCCAGGCCACGGCTTTTCGTGCCATGGAAGAGGCGATTCGCCTAGCGGACCGCTACGGCATCGGCCAGGTGAGCGTGGACAACGCTTTTCATTATCTCTGGGGTGGCGGGTATGTTATGGATGCTGCGAAACGCGGCTACATCGCCTACACCAACTGCACCGCCGCGCTGGCGGAAGTGGTTCCTTTCGGCGGGAGGTTTCCGACGCTCGGCACCAATCCCCACAGCTGGGGATTTCCCACCCAGAAGGCGGTGGGCTTTCCCATCGTGGTGGACTGGGCCACGTCCACGGTGGCCATGGGGCGGGTGCAGCAGTTGAAACGCGAAGGAGCCGCCCTGCCGCCCAATGCGGCGATCGATGCCTCCGGCCACATGACCACGGACCCCGCGCAGGCCGTGGCATTGATGCCTTTTGGCACCCACAAGGGCTACGGACTGGCCCTCATCAACGAGTTGGTGGCTGCATTCATCGGCGGCAGCCTGCCCACGTTGCGCAGCCGCACTGCTCCGGATGGGGAAAAGCGCACCCCGTGCTTTTATTTCCAGGTCATCCACCCGGACTCACTCAGCAGCGGGGCCTTCGCTGCGGGGCGTGACCAAGTCGCCAACCTCAAGGCAGTCATCGCGGACATTCTGGGTCACGGCAATGAATCGTGCATGCTGCCCGGCCAGCCGGAGGCCCGCGCCGCTGCCGCCACGGCGAAGGCAGGCGGGCTGCTTTTCACCGCTGCGGAAGTGAGTGAGTTCAACGCCATCGCCCGCGAAGCCGGCCAGCCGGAATGGCGGCTTGCCGATTTCCCCGCGGCCTGATTTCCCTCACCGGAAACGATTTTTCAAAGCGGCTCGACCAGGCGGTGCATCCAGTGGCCGAAATCGTTCACCGCCTGGCGCAGGTCCCCGGCAGCGAGCACCCATTCGTCGCAAAAATTCCTCCAGGTTAGGCCCGGAGCGGCCAGCACGATGAGCGCGCACAGGAGCAGAATGTTGACGAGGTAGATGAGATTGATGGAAAAAACCGTGCCATTTCCCCGCAGGTCCGGCTGATCTTTGGCGATCATCCACACTGTGAAGGTGAGGTGGAATCCCCAGGTGAATCCCAGCACCCAGAACCCCGCCCATTCCCAGCGGAAGCCGGGGAGCCACGGAAAATCGGTCGCATGCCAGGCGGTGAGGTCGATGTAGGAGCCCACCAGCCAGAACACCAGGGCCGCGACCACGGAATACAATGGGATAAAGTAAGGGGAGAGGGAGATGAGCAGGTTGCTTTTGGAGGTCTCCACAAAGCCGCCCTCGGAGGTCACGTTAAAATGGTACACCCTCCCAAAGCAGAGCCAGGTGCAGAGCGCATGGGTTATTTCGTGACCGAGGACGTAAAGAAAAATCGGCCGCCAGATGAAAAAAAATACTCCGAGCCAGAGGATGAGTCCGAGCGAAAAAAACCAAAAGGGAGCGGTCCGCCAGGCGCTGGTGTCGATGGCATGACTCAGACAGGTGAGGAAGGTTTCGGTTGTAATGAATGCCAGCGGCAGCAACACCGCGATCCCGCAGATTTGGGCCACCAAGTGCATGCGGACGGTCCAGGCCCCGGGCTCCTCCAGCTCATACAGCGCGGCCTTGCTGATCTGCCGTTTGCGTTCACGCCGCTCCCGGCGCGGCAGCAGCCGGTTTTGGCTCCTGCGCGTTCCCAGTTCCAGCAGCGACTCGCGGCGTCCCCGCTGCCCGAGTTTTTTGTTTCCTGACCGCATGGGTGCCGATGCTACATCAATGTTTATTTTTCACAATTGCCAAATATTTAAGCAAGCAGAAATGGACTTGTCCACTGGTCGCCGCACGGAATCCTTGGCGAAACGCGATGTTCGCTGGGCGACCGTTTTCTGGTCACGCACCGGGGCAGGCTTGACGGCGATGGGGTTTCCCGCAGTGTTCCGTGAAGCCGTAGCTTCCGATGGGTTGCGGCGGGAGGTTCACCCCATAGCATCCGAAGAGTTTTCGTACCGTTGCAACGTATGATCCGCACGCATTGTCCGACCTGCCGCACGCCGTTCGATGTGGACGAAGGGCTGGTGGGAGAAAAAGGCGAATGTTCCAACTGCGGATCGAAATTTTACATCACCCGTCCGGACCCAGGGACGACCCGCCCGGATGGAAAAACCACCCAGCCCATGAATGCCGAACCCGATTCCCGAACGGCCACCCCGGCCCCGGACAAACCGGTTGTTTTCCCCGCCTTCCTGGCAACCCTGATCGCAGGGGGCACGGGCTATGCTTACTGGCACTTGCGGAACCGTCCCGCGCCTGCCTTTCTGGATGGATGGGAGGATTTTCTCGCCATGGCCCATCCGCTGGCGGTACACTTTCCGGTCGCCGCCATTTTGCTGGTTGCGCTGCTGGGCATCGTAGGAGGCCGCAAACGCCTGCATGACGGAGCCATTCGCTGGCTGCTGTGGATCAACCTGCTGGCGTGCGCCAGCGGCATTCTGCTCGGGCATTTCGCCAGTGCAGAATACAGCGAGCAAAAACTGCGCAACCACCTGTTGAGCGGCCTTGTCGTCGGCGGGTGTTCCTATCTGGCTCTGTTCTTTTTCCTGCTGCGTTCCGGCAGTGCCACCACCGCGCTCTACCGTCTTTCCCTGTCTGGAGCCGTCGTGGCCGTGGCTCTGGCGGGGCATTTCGGGGCCACGCTGACCCACGGGGAAATCATGAACGAACTGCCGTGGGTGAAAAAGTCTGCGCCAGCGAAGGAAAATCCGCCCGCTCAGGATCCACCTGCCAGTCCACCTGCTCCGCTGCCTGCCGCCCCGGCGGTGAATCCCAACGCGCCGCCTGCTCCGAGTGCGCCCCCCCCCGCTGCGCCGACAACGCCGCCCACGCCGCCGCCCGCCATTCCAAGCGTGCTGCCGCCCGTCGAAAATGCGGCTGCCTCCGCCGTGGCTCATGACGAAAAAAGTATTTTCGACGCGGTGATCCAGCCCATTCTCAATGCGCGCTGCACTTCCTGCCACGGCGAGAAAAAGCAGAAGGGGGAAATCCGGCTCGACTTCTATGCCGAATTGTTCAACTCCGGAGAAAGCGGCAAATCCTCCGTGGTGGCGAAAAATTCCGCGCAAAGCGAATCGGTCATCCGCATGCTGCTGCCGCAGGATGACGAAGACCACATGCCGCCGCCGAAAAAAACCCAGCACACCGCCGAAGAACTGGACGTCTTCAAATGGTGGATCGATGCCGGAGCCGACCGCGAAATCAAAATCAAGTCAGCCCCTGCGGATTTGATCGAAAAACTGCGTTCTCTGGCACAAAAACCGCCGCAATCCGCATCTACCTAGGTTGACCGCGGGAAACCCCGGCGTATGGCGCAACTGTCATGAACCGCGCCGCTCCTTTATTTTGCAGTGTCCTGCTGGGTGTTTCGTTCGTCTTTGCCGACGATCCGCCGCCGGAGGAAAAGACCGTGCTGGAAGGTGTGGTCATGAACATTTTCAATGGAAAATGCGTTTCCTGTCATGGTGCCAGCAAACAGAAAGGCAAACTGCGCCTGGACAGCCACGCGGCCATGCTCAAGGCTGGCGAAAGCGAGAACGCCGCCATCGTCCCCAAAAACAGCACCGGCAGCGAAGCCATCGCCCGGATCATCCTGCCGGAGGATGATGACGACCACATGCCTCCGAAGGACAAACCGCAGTTGACCGCGGAAGAAACGGCGATGTTGAAATGGTGGATCGACGCGGGAGCCAACCAAGCGGTGAAAATCAAGGACGCAGCCCCGCCAGCCGAATTGAAGGAAAAAATCATCGCCCTGGCCCGGCAAAAAATCGCCCCGCCGTCCGCAGATCCCGCCGCCACCGCCCACGCCGCGCCGCCGGTCAATGCCCGTGACGAAAAAGTGCTCGCGCTCGAAAAGGAACTGGGAAGTCCCATTTTGCAGGTGGCCCAGAATGATCCCGGCCTGACCTTCAATGTCATCAACATCGCCGACAAGTTCGACGACGGGATGCTGGCAAAACTGGGGCCGCTGGCGGATCGGTTTGCCGACCTCAATCTGGGCCGCAGCAAGGTGACCGATGCCGGACTGCAGCACCTCGCCAGTGCCAAAAACCTCACCCGGCTGCGCCTGGAAAACACGGCGATTACGGATGCCGGGCTCGATCACCTCGCGAACCTGGCCAAACTCGAGTACCTCAACCTTTACGGCACCAAGATTTCGGACGCCGGCCTGGCCAAACTGGAAAAACTGCCCAACCTCAAGGCGCTCTACCTCTGGCAGACCAGCGTCACCAAACCCGCCGCGGAATCGCTGCACGGCAAGCGGCCCAAGCTCGTCATCAATCTCGGCTGGGACAACATCGTCGGCCAGCCTGCTCCAGCGGCCCCGCCGCCACCGCCGGCCGCTCCGGCACCTGCTCCGGCAGCGGCGTCCACGCCGGTTGTCGCTCCGACACCCGTCGGCCCGGAGGAATTGGCTTACGCCGCCGTCATTCAACCGATCTTCAACCGGAAATGCACGGGCTGTCATGGCGCCGACAAGCAGAAGGGCAAGTACCGCATGGATTCGTTTGAGGCCGTCATGAAGTCAGGCAAGAGTGGAGAGGCGTCGGTTGTTTCCGGAAAATCAGCCGAAAGTGCCGTGATCAAGCGCATTTCCCTGCCGCTGGAGGAGGACGACCACATGCCTCCAAAGAAAAAGGAACAGCTGACGGACAAGGAAGCGAAGCTCATTCACTGGTGGATCGATGCCGGGGCGAAAACCGACGTGAAAGTCAAGGACGCCGGCATTCCCGCGGAACTGCTGAAATAGGAACAACTCCAGGTGCCATTTGCACTCCGCCGCTGGCGGAGATAGAAGGATGCGGGGAATGCCTCCCCGCATCTTTTTTGTCTTCTCCATGCCCCCGCTCACCCACGTCACCCTCGGCACTCGCGGCAGCGAACTGGCCCTGGCCCAGGCGGCACTCACCGAGGCCGCCCTGGCCGAAGCGTGGCCGGAACTGCAAGTCGCGCGCACCATCGTCAAAACCACCGGAGACCTGCGCCCGGACCTCAAGCTTTCCGAATTCAACCGCGGTCCCAATCCGGTGGACAAAGGCATCTTCACCCGGGAACTCGAGCAGGCACTGCAGGAACAGCGCATTGATTTCGCGGTGCACAGTCTCAAGGATGTGCCCACGGAACTGGCCGCCGGTTTCCGCATCGTGGCAGTGCTCCCGCGGGCGCCGGTCGAGGATGTGCTCGTCACGAAATCTCCCGGCGGACTGGCGACCCTCCCTGCGGGAGCGCTGGTGGCCACCAGCAGCGTGCGCCGGGCCCGCCAGTTGCGCCTGCTGCGGCCGGATCTGCGGGTCGAGGACATCCGCGGCAACGTGCCCACCCGCCTGACAAAACTGGCGCACCGCCCGGATCTCGCCGGCCTGCTGCTCGCCCGTGCCGGCCTGCAGCGGCTGGGCCTGCATGCCGGGGAACTTCCGTTTCAAGACACCCTCCTGCACCAGGAAACACTCTCTGCGGACCGGTTTCTTCCTGCTGCCAGCCAGGGTGCGGTGGCGTTCGAAATCTTTGGTGAAAACCCCGCACTGGAGGAAATTCTGCACCGCATCAACCACGTGCAGACGTTTCTTTGCATCACCGCGGAACGCCATTTCCTCCACCTCCTGCAGGCCGGCTGTCAGACGCCGGTAGGGCTGCATTCGGCGCTGGACGGTCCGGCGCTGCACATGAAAACGATCGTCTTCAGTGAACAGAATCCTGAGGAACCGCCCGTTCGGGCAGAGGCCTCCGGAAACGCAGGGAATCCCCATGCGGTCGCAGAGCGGCTCTTCGCCCAGGTGGCAGACCAGACGTCCGCGCGGCGCGCGCATCCGGCTGGGCTGGACTAAGGTTTTACTGAAGCCGTCCTGACAAGGAGGGCGCGGCTGCGCCGTTGGTTTCCTTCTGCAAGAGGCTCCGGCGTCAGTTCCACATCGCGCTTGCTTCCGGCACGCTCTGCACCGAACTGACCACATGGTGCCAGAACCAGTTTCTCCTCCGTCGGATGCAGACCGCCCGCAGCGCGTCGTCGTTTTGGGCGGGGGCTTCGGCGGGCTTGCCTTCTGCAAGGAGCTTCCACAGGCGGCATTTTCCATCACTCTGGTGGACCGCCAGAACCACCACCTCTTTCAGCCGCTGCTCTACCAGGTGGCCACGGCTGGACTTTCCGCCACGGACATCGCCCAGCCCATCCGTTCCATCCTGGCCGGACAGGAAAATGTCAGGGTCATCATGGCGGAGGTGCATTCGGTGGACCTGGCGGCACGCCGGGTCGTGCTGGGAGATGCTGCGCTGGATTACGACGTGCTGGTCATCGCCCTGGGGGCGCGCAGCGGATATTTCGGCCATCCCGGATGGGAGCAGCACGCCCAGGGTCTCAAAAGCCTGGAGGATGCGATGCGCATCCGGCGGGAGGTGCTGCTGGCGTATGAAAAAGCGGAAACTGCCAACGATCCCCAGGAAGTCCGCCGGCTGCTTTCCACCATCGTGGTCGGCGGCGGTCCGACTGGCGTCGAAATGGCTGGCGCCCTCGCGGAACTGGCTCACAAGGCGTTGAAACGCGATTTCCGCCGGATCGATCCCTCCCAGGCAAGCGTTATCCTCATCGAGGCCGGCCCGCGCCTGCTCGGCAGTTTTCCCGAAGATCTTTCCCGCTACGCCGAACAACGGCTGACCCAAATGGGCGTCACCGTGAAAACCTCCTGCCGGGTGCAGGAAGTGGGACCAGGGATGCTGGTGGCCGACAGGGAAACCATTCCCGCCTCCACCATTGTCTGGGCTGCGGGGGTTGAAGGCAGTGCGGTGGCGCGGCTTTCCGGCCTGCCGGTGGACCGTTCCGGACGTGTTCCCGTGGAGCCGGACTGCAGCCTGCCGGGGCATCCGGACGTGTTTGTCATCGGCGACCTGGCACAGCTCACCGACCGCAACGGGGTGAACGTGCCGGGGGTCAGCCCTGCCGCCATGCAGATGGGGCGGCACGTCGCCGGGATTCTCCGGGAAGAACAGCGCCTCCGCAAGCTGGGCCGGCCCGTTTCCGCCAGTGTGCCGCGGGCAGCATTTGCGTATTTCGACAAGGGCAGCATGGCCACCATCGGACGCAGTGCCGCCGTTGCCATTTCAGGACCGCTGAAATTTCGCGGATTCACCGCCTGGCTCATGTGGTTGTTCGTCCACCTCCTTTTTCTCATCGGCTTCCGCAACAAAATTTCCGTTTTCCTCAACTGGGTCCACGCCTACGTCACCTACAAACGCGGTGCCCGCCTCATCACCAGCCCACCTCCAAAAGACCGGTGAGCAGCAATTCCAACCCAACGGGTGGTCGAAGTCATTTGAGATTTAGAATTATTCTTGATAAAAGGAAATCTCCGTTCAGGGTGCCGGTGTCCGATCACCCTCAAACCGCCATCCGCGATGGTTGTCCAAACTGATTCCTCTGCAATGCCCGTGGCTGATCACAGTCCGTCCGAGCTGCGATTGACTCCGCAGCGGCGGATGGTGCTGGATGTGGTGCTGGAAGAACGCGACCACCCGACCGCCACCAAGGTGTTTTTGCGGGTGAAGCCGCGGATGCCCAGCATTTCACTGGCAACGGTTTACAACTGCCTGGATGCATTGACCCAGGCCGGACTGGTGCGGCAGGTGAATCTCGACCGCGGCCCCAGTCGCTACTGTCCGAACCTGGCCGACCACGGGCACTTCTTCTGCGAACGCTGCGGCGACATCCGGGACGTGCCGCTGCAGGCGGAGGGTTGCGCCCTCAAAATACTCCCGGTGGAGCCCGGTTCTGTCATTCGCCGCCTTGAGTTGGCACTGCATGGCCTCTGCCCCAAGTGTGCCAGCCAAGGCTGATCGTCATCCCCCACCATTCCCTTCAAATCCTATGTCACTCGAAATCACCAACCTCCACGCCGAAATCGACGGCAAAAAAATCCTCAACGGGCTCACCTTGACGCTGCCGAAAGGCGAGGTCCACGCCATCATGGGGCCGAATGGTTCCGGGAAAAGCACCCTCTCCAAAGTCCTGTGCGGACATGAAGACTACACGGTGACGGAGGGTGAGGTCCGCATGGACGGTGAAAACCTGCTGGAGATGCCGGTGGATGCACGCAGCCGCGCCGGACTGTTTCTGGCTTTTCAGTACCCCATGGAAATCGCCGGCGTGAGCAACGCCAATTTCCTGCGGGCCGCCCTGCGTGCGAGGCAGCCGAAGGATTCGGACTTCGACGCGGTGCAGTTTTACCAACTGCTCTACAAGAAAATGGACATGCTGCAGATGAGCCGCAGTTTCACCGGTCGCAGCGTCAACGAAGGCTTCTCCGGCGGCGAAAAAAAGCGCAACGAAATCCTGCAGATGGCGATGCTGAGCCCCACCTACGCCATTTTGGACGAAACCGATTCCGGACTCGACATCGACGCGTTGAAGGTGGTGGCGGATGGCGTCAACGCGATGCGCTCGACGGAGCGCGGCTTTCTGGTCATCACCCACTACCAGCGCCTGCTCGACTACATCAAGCCGGACGTGGTCCACGTCCTCAGCGGCGGCCGCATCGTCAAAACCGGTGGACCGGAACTTGCCCTCGAACTGGAAGAAAAAGGCTACGACTGGGTGAAGGACGCTGCCTGAACCAGCGCCCGCGTTGGGCTGTTTCCTGATAGGTGGTCCGCAGCTTGAGCGCGTCCGCAGGGAGACCATTGAAATTGGATGCATCCGTCCCGTGAACGGGCAGTGTGCGGGCGTCCATGACTTCCGCCTTCCCAGAGTTGTTCTCGCCAGAGCAATCGCCGCGCACCATCGCCATCCTGGTGGCTGTTGTGTTCATTGCGCATGCCTTCATCCGAGGCATTGCGCGGCAGGTTCTCGGCATGGCTTGTCTGGCGTGTGGATTCGCCGCCGGATGGTTGGTCTTCCGGCACGCACCGGAATTTTTGTCCCGATGGTTCCAGCACCTGCACCCGGATTGGATGATTACCCTGAGCGTGGCAGCGGGAGCCGTGGTGCACCATCTCGCCCGCCGACTGTTGTGCGGCCTGGTGAAACCGGAAATGGGCGTGCCGGTGACGGGTGGCGACCGGGTGCGGTCCGGCATTTTCAGCCTCATTCCCGCCGCCTTTCTCCTCTGGGTCGCCGCCATGGGAGTACGCTGGACCGGAGCCCTGGCCCGCATGCAATACATCGACGACGGCATCCGCTCGGAAGGTGTTTCGCTGCAGCAGAAATCCCCGTTATTTGCCCGTGCGCAGTTGGTGCTGACCACTGGCACCGTCGGAGGCTGGCTCGACCGGACCGACCCGCTCTCCTCCACCGAAGCCTCCGCCCTGTGCAGTCTGCTGCTGATCCGCCGCGACGAGGACGCCTGGCCACGGCTGCTCCATGATCCGGCGGCCGGTCCCATCCTGCGCCACCCCACCCTGCAGCGGCTGGTGCGCGATCACGACTGGCTGCGCCCGGCCAGTTTTCGCAATTATGCACGCCTGCTCACCCTTCCGGAAGTCACCGCCGCATTGAAAGACCCCGCCCTCACCGCCAAACTCCGGGCGCTCGATGTCGAATCCTCCGCCCGCCATGCCATTGGGCTCACTCCCGCAGTGGCTCGACGACGCGGCTCCAAGCCCATGCCCGCCGATTTCGCGCCAGACATCCTGATTCGCCAGAATCGAGGAACCTGAATTGGTCACGAAAATGAGCCCATGAACGGCAGCGCGGGCCACGCCAGCGATGCCGGACCAGGTGGAAATCATCACCCGCAAGCGGCGGTGGAATCCGGCACGGCTTGACACGCATCAAGACATCCCCCGCCAGCCGGGGCTTATTGGCTGCACGCCAGTCCTGGCCGCATCATGCAATGGAGGCCGTCGAATTGGTGAAGCTGCACCCGCCATGAAATCATCCACTGCCACCCGCCGTCAGTTTCTGGGCACCACCGGCAAAGCCGCCGCCGCCGCCGCTTCATTTGGAACTCCACGATCCGGTTACTGCGCCGAACCTGGCCCGCTGAAAGTCGCGCTGGTCGGGTGCGGCGGACGCGGTTCCGGAGCAGCGGCAAATGCACTTGCCACCAAAGGCCCGGTGCAGCTCTGGGCGATGGCAGATGTTTTTGAAAACCGGCTGCAGGGCAGCCTCAACGCCCTGACAGCCCAGCGCGGCACGCAGGTGGTGGTGCCACCCGAACGGCGATTTACGGGATTTGACGCCTACCGACACGCCATTGATTCCATCGGTGCGGGCGGTGTGGTGATTCTGGCCACACCACCGGCTTTCCGTCCGCTGCATTTCGAATATGCCGTCGCCAAAGGCGTTCACATCTTCATGGAGAAATCCTTCGCCGTGGATGCTCCGGGCATCCGCCGCGTGCTGAAAGCCGGAGAAGAGGCGGCGAAAAAGAATCTCAAAGTGGCCACCGGCCTGATGAGCCGCCACTATCTTCCGCTCGAGGAGGCCGTGCGTCGGATTCACGACGGCTCCATCGGCGAAGTCATCAACTGCCGGGCCTACCGCATGCACGCCCCGCTAGGCACCCCTGCCCGCGCCGCCGGACAGTCGGAACTGGCCTGTCAAATCCAGCACTACAGCAATTTCACCTGGCTCAACGGCAGCTTCTTCGTGGATTGGCTGATTCACAACATCGACGTCTGCTGCTGGGTGAAGAATGACTGGCCGGAGTCAGCACAGGGCATGGGAGGACGGCAGGTGCGCTCCGCACCAGATCAACTCTTCGACCACTACAGCGCAGAGTTCACTTTTCCGGACGGCACCCGCATGGACGCCCAGGGGCGTCACATGGCGGATTGTTATGGATTTTTTGGCGATGTCATCCAGGGCACGAAGGGCAGCGCCGTGCTGGGCGAGGGCATTCCCAATCCGCGGCTCTACAAGGGATTCAAGCAGAAGTCAGACAGCCTGCTCTGGAGCCACAACGACGAAGAACCGTGCGACCACTACCAACGGGAGCACGACCTGCTGTTCGATGCCATCCGCAACGACCGTCCGTGGAATGAAGTGGAACGCTCGGCCAAGTCCTGCCTGACTGCGATCATGGGCCGCATGGCCATCGAGTCCGGCAAAGTCATCACTTGGGAAGCGGCGCTGAATTCCAATCTGCAACTGGCCCCGGATCTGGATGCGCTGCGCACCCTTGACGATCCCGCCCCGGTCTCGCCTGACGCCTCCGGGCATTACCCCGTCGCCACGCCCGGCCGCACCGTTGTGCTCTGACCGACGTTGGTCTGCCGAAGCAGTGCCTTCGACAAATCGTTTGCCTGAGGACATGCCCTTTTGATCGAAAAGGACCATGCTGCGCCGCTGGGTCTGCGTGGGCGCGCGAATGTAATGGCAGCCGTGGCAGTCCGTTAGGCCGAAGGTTGCCGGCGTTTGCCACGTTCATTGAGTTTGTGGCCCCGGACAGTCCACTGGTCTGCTTTCAGAAAGATGCAGGCATCCTGGCCATGATGGCTATTGTTCCCGGATGCAGTAGAGCTGCTTTTCCGAGCGCAAAAAAATGGTTCCCTTGGTGACGGCGTAAGAGGCAAAGGTGCGTTCGCTGCCGAGTTCCAGGTCGTTTTCTGCCAGGATTTCGAACTGCCGTCCGGTTTTGAGCACGATGCATTTTCCCCGTTCGTCCTGAATGTAGATGCGCCCGTCCGCCAGCAGGGGGGATGCGGAGCAATCCCTGACCGCCCTTTCATTCCAGATGATGTCACCGGTTTTTGCATCCACACAACTGGCCAGGCCGTTGTCTGAGACCCAGTATAGCAGATCGCCGTCCAGCAGCATGCTGCACGTCTTTGGCGGACGCTTGCTCTGGTCCACCTGCCAGACGACATGCGAGTCGGTTACGTCTCCCCTGCCGTCGGGTTTGATGGCGAGCACATCCGGAGACTCAAAACTGGTGCAGACATAGACCATTCCATTTCCAAAAACCGGTTTGGGAACGATGGAATAACCCTCGTAGCGGCAGCGCCAGATTTCCTCGCCGGTGTCAGGATCGAGGGCGTTCACGACATCCGCCCCAGGGGAGATGATCTGCTTTTTCCCGCCAGTGACGATGCACACGGGCGTGGCGAAGGCGAACTTGCTCTTGGCATCCGTTTTGCGCATGAATTTCCACGCCAGGGCGCCATCGGCGAGTTTCAATGCGGCGACGAACTGTTCCTTGATCCCGTCGCAGCTGAAGATGAGTTTGTCATCGACCACAATCGGGGAACTGGCACCGCCATGGAACGGTTCGTAAAAAAGTGCGCGGCTTTCCCAGATTTTTTTCCCATTCAGATCGAGGCACGCTGTGCCCTGATGGCCAAAATGGACGTATAACCGTCCACCGTGGACGATGGGGGAGGGGCTGGCGTGGCTGTTTTTGAAATGGATGGTCCGGGGGGCCTTGTCCAGGTCCTGCGGAAATGCCTCCACGTTCCACACGGTTTTCCCGTCCCTGGCATCCAGGCACAGCACGCGCAGGGAGCGTGGTGCTTTGGCCTCGTCCTCGCTGCCGCCATCGGTCAGCACGGCCGTGGTCAGATAAAGTTTCCCGTCCGCATAGGCCGGGGAGGACCAGCCCTTGCCCGGGATGTCCACCTGCCAGGCGATGTTGCGGCCTTTCCCCCACTTCAGCGGCAAGTCGCGGACCTCGGTGTGGCCGTTGCCATCCGGCCCCCGGAATTGCGGCCAGTCCTGCGCGGAGGCGGCGGCGCACAGCAGGCCCACGACAACGGAAGCCCTGAACGGGTTCATGGATGCAGGCGGTGAAATGTCAGGCGGTGAAGCATTCGTCCACGGCGCTCCAGTTGACCACATTCCACCAGGCTTCGACGTACTTGGCCCTCAGATTCTGGTATTTGAGATAATAGGCGTGCTCCCACACATCGAGGCCGAGGAGCGGTTTGCCCGTCTCCGCCTCCGCCACCACGCCCTGCATCAGCGGATTGTCCTGATTGGGGGTCGATGTCACTGCCAGGCTGCCGTCTTCTTTCTGCAGGAGCCAGGCCCAGCCGGAGCCGAAGCGTTTCGCCGCGGCATCCGCAAATTTTTGCTGGAAGGCCGCAAACGATCCGAACGCCTTGACGATGGCGGGGCCGATTTTGCCGGATGGCTCGCCCCCGACACCCTTGGTACCGGGTTTGCCCATCAGTTTCCAGAACAAATCGTGGTTGTAGTGCCCGCCGCCGTTGTTGCGCACTGCGGATTGCATTTTGTCAGGGAGTTTTTTGATGCCGGAAATCAGTCCGGTCAATGTCGGCGGCGGTGCGGTTGCCAGGTCTGCCACGGCTTCATTGAGTTTGGCGACGTAGGCGGCATGGTGTTTGCCGTGGTGGATTTCCATGGTGCGGGCGTCGATGTAGGGTTCGAGCGCATCCGCTGCATAGGGCAGTTTTCCCAATGCGAACGGCCCTTTCGGCGGGTCCGCTGCCGGACTGCGGGCGGTCAGGGTGGCGGCGGCAGCGGCGCCGGCGGACAGTGCGAAAAACGAACGTCGGGACAGGTCGGGGGTTTGTTTCATGGCGGGAGCAAAATAGAAATGTCCTTTCCGGCGTCGAGTTGAAAATTGCGTAGCGTGAGGAAGCTGGTCCGGTTCCATTCCGGAGCGGGAAGGCCTGCAAAACCTGCTTTGACAATGCCGGAGGCGTGGCGTGATTGCCAGCCATGAATCCAAGGGGCAAAAAAATCTCCAACCGACTGTGGCCGCTGCTGCTGGCAGGCGGGGTGATTTCGTGCGGCCTGGCTTCCTGCCAGTCGGCGAAACCAGACGCCGGTTCGGACGAACCATTGGTGGTGCAGCCGCCTGAAACCCGCCGCGTCACCCCGCGCAAAGGGGAGGGAGGGGCCGAGGAACGGGTGCAGGAAAAATGGACTAGCATTTCCCGTTCGGACGGAACGCACTACGTGCTGGCCAAGGACGGCATGGATGACGTGGTGTCCCTGTACGCGAACCAATCCGCCGCTGATCCCGGCATCAAAACGCTGGACGATGTCGAAAATCTAGTGCGCGGCGGAGAGGGGTTGAAATTTGAAAAACTGCGCCGCGCCGAGGTGCTGGGCGTGCCGGTGCTGCGCTTCGAGCGGCTGGAGGAGGACTCCAGCGGCGGAGATGACCGCGTAAGGGCCGCGCTGGGCACCCGCGGACGCACCCTGGCCACCACCTATTTCATCCGCACGGTGGGAGCCCTGGTCATGCACCCGAAAAATCCCAACCGCTTTGTGACGATTGGCTGCGCCCGGGCCAGTCATCATGGCGAACTGGGGGAATACAGCACGGTTTTCGAAGATTTTCTGGCGGCATTCGTAGCCGACAACTGTCTGGAACAGCAGACCTGGCACTGAGGGACAGCCATTCACGGCGTGGACGACATCCCGGTCATCTTCAATCCTTGCGCCCGCAGTGCCACGGCCGAATCGCGTCTGGAGGCCATCCGGGAACTTTCGCCGCGCATCCGCCTGTGCCCGACTCTGGGGCCTGGAGACGCCCGTCGCCTGGCACGGGAACTGGCGCAGTCAGGCCACTCCACCGTGGTTGCGGCCGGGGGCGACGGAACCGTCAACGAGGTCGTCAACGGCCTCGCGGATGCAGGCCCTGCGACCCAGTCGGCCCTGGGCCTGCTGCCTGCCGGCACCATGAATGTTTTTGCCGTGGAAATGGGACTGCCCGCCCGCGACCTCCAAGGCTGCTGGAATGCCATCGAACGTGGTCATGTTAGGGAAGTGGACCTTTGGAAGGCCGGTGAGCATTGCTTCGTGCAGCTGGCTGGCGTCGGTCTGGACGCGGAAATCATCCGCGAAACCACTTGGGAAAGCAAAAAAGCCCTCGGCCCGCTCAGCTACATCCTCTCAGCCGCGCGCCTCCTGGGAAGGGATGCTCCGCTGGTTGCCATCAGTGCGGATGGGCGTGAGCCCACCGAAGGCTCTGTCGTGCTCATTGGCAATGGCAAACGCTACGGTGGCCCGTTCAAGATTTTTCCTGCGGCGGACAATTCCGACGGTTTGCTGGATGTCATTGTCCTGCGCCGACATGGCTATGGCCCGCTCTTCAGCGGCCTGTTTAGCCTCCTGACCCGCGGTTATGAAAAGGCCTCCAGCGGGGATTTCACCTATTTCCAAACCGCACGGCTTGAAATCCGCAGTGAAGAAAATGTGCCCGTCGAGGCGGACGGTGAGTTGGTCGGCACCGCACCGGTGACCGTTGCCAACGCCGGTCACCGGCTGCGCGTCATTTGCTAGGGAATGCCGGAATGGCGCAAGCCTGCGCTGCCGCGGCCTCAGTGGCACCCGCAGCCGCCGTTGCCACTGCAGCAGCCGCCGCCGCTGCCCTGGCGCAGGACTTCGTGTTCTTCCGGCACGCGGCCCAGTTCCAGGGTTTTTTCCACATAGGCCACCACGCGATCCTCCATTTCCTGAAGGGCTCCGCGGGCCGCTGAAAACGCCTGCACCCGGTCATCGGAAAAAGCCTTGTCCCGCAGCCGGTTGAAATCGGTGACATCCTCCTCGGTCAGATCCTCACCGGCATGCTGTTTCATGTGCAGTTCCTCGGACTTCCGGGTCAGCGCGGCATAAAGTTCCCGCGCCTCATCGTCCTCCAGAAAGGTCTCCACCACCTCCCGCGCCTGCTGCACACGGTCGTTCTGCAGCAGGGCTGCACAAAGCGTGCGCAAGGCTTCGTCCAAGTCGATTTTCCGAACAGAGTTTTCTTCGCCGATGATGATCATAAGCGCGGAACCTACCCCGATTGCGCACCAGGCCAAGTGCTTTTCACGAATTCCGCCCTGATTGTGTCTTCGGGTGCCGGGGGGGGACTCATGGTTTCTGAAACGGGAGAGGAAGTCGCGGACGGGCGTCACTGGCAATCCGCGATTGGACTACCCGCAATTGGTGAAAATTTGACTCGAATCAACAGGGCGGAACCTCCTCGCTCGTATTCATGCCGCAGTGATTGCCCCTACCGTTCCGCCCCTGCCAGAGGATGCCGCGCTTGCCCCCGAGCCAGTGGCCGGAAACTATTTCGTCGCGGCATATCCTCCGTTTTCAGCATGGACTTCCGCCCAGGTGCCCGCCTTGCATGAGGCTCTGGCCCGCCCTGCCTCTGCCGAGCGGCTGGGGATGTATGTACATGTTCCCTTTTGTCAGCAGAAGTGCGACTATTGTTATTACCTTTCCTACATCGCACAACCCGCGGCCGTGGTGGACCGCTACCTAGAATGCGTGGTGCAGGAATTGGCGCTTTACGCGCAGTGTCCAGGCATCCGGGGGCGGTCCCCGGCATTCGTATATTTTGGAGGCGGCACGCCATCCGCGCTCAGTTCCAGACAGGTGCGGACGTTGGCGGAGGGGCTCCAGCGCAGCCTGGCGTGGAATGCGGTGGAGGAAGTCACCTTCGAGTGTGCGCCCCGGTCGGTGCGTTCCGAGTTTTTGGAAACGCTGCGGGACGCAGGCGTGACGCGCCTGAGCATGGGGGTGCAAAGCTTTGACGACCACCTGCTGAAACTGAATGGAAGGGTACACTTGGCCGGGGACGTGCTGCGGGCCTGCGAACTGATCCGCCAGACGAAGTTCGCCTGGTTGAACCTCGACCTCATGTGCGGCCTGCTGGGCGAGACCGACGCACAGTGGATCGAGTCGGTCCGCCGCGCCATCGCCCTGGCTCCGGACGGGATCACCATTTATCAAACCGAGATTCCGCACAACACGCAGACCTACCGCGATATCAAATCGCAAACCGGTCCCGCCGCACCGGTTTCGTGGGAAACCAAGCGCCGTCGGCTTGCAGAGGGTTTCCAGGAACTCGAACGCGCAGGCTACACGATCATCAGCGGATACAACGCGGTCAAGGACCCGCAGCGCCACCGCTTTTGCTATCAAGAATACCTCTGGCGCGGCGCAGACATGCTCGGACTCGGCGTGGCTGCCTTCGGCTATTTCGGCGGAGTGCATGCCCAGAACGCCGTCACCGCGGAATCCTATCAAACCGCCGTGGAGCGCGGGGAACTTCCCGTCGGCCGCGCCCTGCAGCTTTCCCTGGAGGACCAGCTGGTGCGGGAGTTCATCCTGCAACTCAAACTCGGCAGGGTCTCCCTGGCGCCGCTGCGCGCCCGGTTTGGGGTGGAGCCGCTGGCCGTGTTTGCCCAGCCTCTGCAGGACCTCGCCGCCGAAGGTTGGCTCTCCGCCTCGCTGGAGGCCGTTGAATTGACGCGCCGCGGTCTGCTGCGCGTGGACCGCCTGTTGCCCCGATTCTACGACCCGAAATACCACTCTCTCCGATACACATAAACCCATAAACAAGGAATACCGCACCATGAATGACTCCCCCTCCACCGCCCCGCAACATTCCTCCTATGACGTCGTCATTATCGGCGGAGGTCCCGGAGGCTCCGCTCTGGCCACGTTTTTGACGCGCAACGGCCACCGTTGCATTGTGTTCGAGCAGGCAAAATATCCCCGCTATCACATTGGCGAATCGCTGGTGCCGCACACCTACGGCATCCTCGACCGCCTTGGAATGCTTCCGAAGCTGCGGGCGTCCGATTTTCCGGTGAAGCACAGCGTGCGCTTTGTGTCGCCTGCCGGGAAGGAATCGCTGCCCTTCTATTTCACGGAAACCATTGAGGGCGACGGCGCCCGGACCTGGCAGGTGGAGCGCAGCAAATTCGACTGCATGATGCTCGACCACGCCCGCGAGAATGGTGTGGAAGTCCACGAACAGGCCAATGTTCAGGAAGTGATCTTTGAAGGCAAACAGGCCGTGGGCGTTCGGGTGGCCATCGGAAAAGGGTCGCCCACCGAAGTGCGGGCAAAGGTCGTGGCCGATGCCTCGGGGCGGGCCTGCGTTATCGGCCAGCAGTTGAACCTGCGGTGCAGCCTGCCAGAACTCCGGAAGGCCACCGTCTGGAGTTACTACCGCGGCGGCAAACGCCTGCCGGGAATCGACGCCGGGGAGACCACGATGTTTCTGCTCGGCGGCGGCGGCTGGTTCTGGTACATCCCGCTCCCGGACGACGTGGTGAGCGTCGGACTCGTCGCTAATCCGGAGTATGTCTTTTCGGATTCCGACGACATGGAGGCAGCCTACCTGCGCGAAGTTTCCCGCTGTGCTGCGCTGAGCGAGCGCCTGGTCAACGCCGAGCGGTTCGGACCGGTGCGCGGCACGCGGCACATGGCCTACCTGAACCGCCGCACCAGCGGCGACGGATGGGTGATGATTGGCGACGCCCGGGCATTCCTGGATCCGATTTACTCCTCGGGCCTCTACCTCGCTCTCGGTTCCGCCGAGTTGGCGGCGCAGAGCATTGATGACGCATTGAAGTCCGGCGACCTTTCCGCTGCTCGATTGGGACACTTTGAGGGAGCGCTCATGAGCGGCGTGGAATCGGTTCGCCGCCTCATTCACGCGTTCTATGATCCGGATTTCAGCTTCATCGAATTTGCCAAGCGTTTTCCGGAGCAACGCCGCGCCCTCATCGACTGTCTCGTCGGCGATGTCATCAAGGACATGAGCGCTTTCACCAATGCGCTCGCGGAGATGTCACCGCCGCCCCCGCCCCTGGGCTCGAATCTCCCTCCCCTCGCCGAACCGGTTGCGGCCGGTGCCTAGCCGCCTTGCCGGTGCCGCACCAACCGTGATCCCAACCGTTTCCCACCCCGGCGGGCCTTTCTGAAGAAAGCACCCGCCGGGGAGGTGGAGTCGTGGTTGTTCGCCTCCGTCCACACCATGCCCGTCATATGGTCGCAATTATTTGCCCGCAATTATTGCCACAATTATTTGCCAGACAATTTATCTAGCCCCGGGTTAAAGCAGGGATACGGAGGGCAAAATCCCGCCCCGTAAAGCCGCCCCTGAGGCCTATAACAGGGCCAGGGTTAGGAAAAATTGCAGGCTAATTTGGACACCCATGTCTTATTCCAATGCGCGTTCAAGATGAGATGAAGCCGCGCCGCCATGGTGTTTGCTGGCAAGGCGCGTCCGAGGCGTGTATTCAAGCAATACTCAACGAGGACGCAACGCGGCCAGCAGACACATGGGCAGGCGGATGCGTCTCATCTTGAACGCGCGTTGGAATTAGTCGTGGCAGAGGTTTTCAACCTCTGCTTTCTCCCCGGCAGGATCAGCGGTTGGAAACCGCCGCCAAAAGAATAGCTCAACGTTTCCCTGGTGGACCAGTGTGTTGCGCGGCAGCGCGAAGGGCGGGGCAAGCCGTCAGCTTGCCCTTGTGACAATGAGTAATCTGGCAGGCTGCTCCACGTCGCGGCTCATCGTGCCACAAGCGCCCCATGCTTTGCGTTGCACTTTGGGACATTCTTCGCACCTTTTCCCGCCCACCCGCCATGCACCCTGGAGCCGCCGATGCCTGGAACCAGCCGCCCTGGGAGTCCGCAGAGGAACTCTCCACGGCTGAGCAGGCGCCTTATTTCCAGCGCCTGGGTCTGGAGCATGACCTCGCAGGCGGCCATGCGGAGAAGCGGTCGCGGCTGTTCCGTGCCCTGCTGTATCTGGAGCATCACTTGGGCAGCCGCGTTTCTGTTCCGCAGATCGCGGAGGTCGCCTGTTACACGCCCCGGCACTTTCAGCGGGTCTTTCACGAGGCGCTGGGCGAAAGTGTGGGCGACTATCTGATGCGGTTGCGGATGCAAAAGGCGGCGGTGCTGCTGAGCTTTTTTGAGATGCCGGTGGCGGAGGCGGCGCTGGCGGTGGGCTACGAGTCGCCGAGCGTGTTCAGCCGGGCCTTCGCCGCCTGGCATGGCTGCTCGCCCACGAAGCATCGGGAGAGGAACCGCTCGCGGAATCGCTTTGGGGAAAAGCCGACATCGGTGGCGGAGGCGAGCCCGCCGCTGGCAGTCCGATACGCCCACATGCCTGACTTGCGGGTGGCTTGTCTCCGCCACACAGGGCATCCGGCGAAGATGTTGCCCGTCTGGATGCGACTGCTGGGCTGGGCCTGGAAGAAGAAGCTGCTCCAGGGCCGCAAGACCTGGCCTCTGTGCCTCTACCATGACGGCAGCGAGGCCGCGATGGAGGCCCAACGATGCGATGTATGCCTGACGGTGCCCGATGATTTCGAGGCCGATGCGCACAGCGGCGTGGGCATGATGACCATCCCCGGCGGCTTGGTGGCGATGCACGACTTCCAAGGCCGCGCCTCGGCCCTGGTGCGGCGATGGGATTTGTTTTCCGAGGAGTGGCTGCCCCGCAGCGGGCGCCGCCCGCGGGAGCTGTTCGGCTTCGATCTCCTCGCTCCGCATCAGCTCGCGGTGAGAAAGCTCGCCGTTTTCGTGACCGCGAGCGATCCAGTGGTGGAGACGACCCTGTGCATTCCGCTGGAGCAAAAGGCGGTGGATTGAGGCAGCGGTGTTTCATGGTCGCGCGGGCATTCGGCGGGCCGCCGAATGCGACAGCCGGGCCGGCAGTGCTCCCGGATGGACTGGTTCGCGGTTGCCAAAAAAGCGCGAAAAATGTCCCAAAGTGCAAAGCAGCGCGCGGGGGTGTCGTGATACTCTCACGGGCCATGCAGACTGCGCATCATTTTCGCCGCCACGCATCGGGGCGCAGAGTGTCGGATGGGTGTTGCTTCGTGACTCCGAGTGAGCACACGTCCCGCAGAACGAGTGTGGCGCAGCCCGCTCGTCCTTTTGCGACGTGCGCAGGTTATGCAGCGTGTGTTTCCTCACCGGCGCACGCGCCAGCCGGGCGGGTTTCGCCGCACCCGTCCTGCGTCGTTGCTGCTCCGTCCCGCCGCTTCCCGAACTCGCCACCGCGATGAAATCACCACCACCACGCTCCGTATCTTCGTCATTCATCATTCGGCTTTCGTCATTCTCGCTGCGCCGCTTCACCCTCGCCCGCGCGCTGGTCTCCGCGCTGAGCATCTGGTTGATCCCGTCCGCCCACTCCGCGCCGGGTGATCCCGATCCGGCTTTCAATCCCTCCGCGGACGGCGTCGTTTATACTCTGGCTGTGCAGCCGGACGGAAAGATCATCATCGGCGGGGACTTTTCGACGGTGAACGGCACGGCGGTGGTGCGGCTGGCGCGGCTCAACGCGGATGGCTCGCTGGATGCGGCTTTCAATCCAGGGGTGAACGGCGCGGTGCGCTCGGTGCTGGTGCAATTGGATGGGAAGATCGTGATCGCAGGCAGCTTCACCTCGGTGGGCGGAGCGGCGCGGAACATGCTTGCGCGGCTGAACGCGAATGGCACGCTCGATGCCGCCTTCGATCCCAATCCCACCGCCGAGGCCATGTATGTCCTGGCGCAGCAACCGGACGGGAAGTTCCTCGTCGGCGGGCAGTTCACCGCCATCGCGGGCACCTCCCGCGGCTACCTGGTGCGGTTCAACGCGGATGGCACGCTCGACACGGCCTTCGATCCCGCTTTCACCGGGCCGGTGCATGGCATCGCGGTGCAGCCGGACGGAAAGATCGTCACCGGCGGCCACTTCTTCTCGGTGGGCGGCCAGTCGAAAAACCGCCTCGCGCGCGTCAATGCTGACGGCACCCTGGACACGTCCTTCACTCCGTGGGCGGATTCGACCGTCAACGGCGTGACGCTTCTGCCGGATGACAAATTGCTGCTGGCAGGTGCTTTTGTCCAGGTCACTGGCACGGTTCGGAGGAAGCTCGCGCGGCTCCATCCGGACGGCACGCTGGACACATCCTACACTCCGGTGATTGAAGGCTTCGATGACTCGCTGAAAGGCGCGGTGCTGCAGGCGGACGGCAAGGTGCTCATCAGCGGCGACTTCATCGCTGTGAATGGCGTCTCGCGCACTCACCTGGCGCGGCTGAATGCCGACGGCACGCTGGACTCGGCCTTCAATCCCAGTCTGGACGAATACCCGAACGCCATCGCCGTGCAGGCCAACGGGGCGATCCTGCTTGGCGGCGACTTTGCCAGCGCCGGGGGCGCGCCGCACAACCGCATCGCCCGCCTGATGAATGATCCGGCATCGCTGACGCTAAGCGTTCCCGATCTGACGCGGGCGGACTGGCTCCGCAGCGGCGCGGGGCCGGAGTTTTCGAGCGTGTTGTTCGATCTGAGCACCGATGGTGGCGGAAGCTGGACGCCGCTGGGCGCAGGTGTGCGCTCGGGATTGAACTGGCAGGTCACGGGCCTCTCGCTCCCGGCCACCGGCATGGTGCGCGCCCGCGGGCGGACGCACGGCGGACAGTGGGGCAGCAGTCCGGGATTGGTGGCGCAGAGCCTGGCCTATCCGGCGCCGGAGATCGTGATCGAGCAGCCGTCGGGCGCAGGCTTGGCGGATGGCACGGCATCCATCAGCTTCGGTGCGGTGCCGGTCGGGACCAGTGGCGCGCCCAAAGGTTTCATCATCCGCAACACGGGCACCTCGGTGCTGAATCTGGGCGCAATCACCAGGGATGGCGCGCATCCGGGCGAGTTCAGCGTGGACACCACGGGCATGAGCACCGTGCTGCCTGCGGGCGGCAGCACGGCCTTCGGCGTCACGCTCACTCCGGCCGCGCAGGGGCAGCGCAGCGCGGTTTTGCATGTCGCCAGCGATGACGGCGATGAAAATCCCTTCGACATCGCTCTCACCGGTGTCGGGATCGTGACTACTGACGCGAATCTCTCCAGTCTCACGCTCAGCGCCGGGACGCTCGCGCCGCCGTTCACGCCGGCCACGACGAGCTACAGCGCCAGCGTGGGCAACGCGACGACGAGCCTCACGGTCACGCCCTCCACGGCAGATGTGGGCGCCACGGTGACGGTCAATGGCGCGTCCGTCGCCTCCGGCAGCGCCAGCGCCCCCGTCTCGCTCAGTGTCGGCGCGAACACGATCCAGACTGTGGTCACCGCCTTCAACGGCACGACCACGAAAACGTATACCGTCGTCGTCACGAGAGCCACGCCCGTGCCCGGCGACGTGGACGGGAGCTTCGTGGCTGACACGAATCCCTTTGCCTCCGCGTATGCCGTGGCAACGCAGCCTGACGGGAGGATCATCGTGGCCGGGAACTTCACCTCCATCGCCGGCACGGCGCGCAACTACATCGCGCGCCTCAATGCCGACGGCACTCTGGACGCGGCCTTCAATCCGAACCCGAACGCTTCGATCTACGCTGTGATGGTGCAGCCGGACGGCAGGATCGTGGTGGGAGGCCAGTTCACCACCATTGCCGGAGGAGCGCGCAGTAACCTCGCGCGCCTGAACACGGACGAGACACTCGATGCCGCCTTCAGTCCCGTCCTCGACAGCAATGTGTGGGCGTTGGAACTGCAACCCGACGGGAAGATCCTCATCGGCGGCTACTTCACCACGGTGAACTCCTTCACGCACAACCGCCTCGCGCGGCTCAATGCCAGCGGCACACGGGACAGTACCTTCACGGCCAATGTGTCCAACGGCTACGTCACGAGCCTTGCCCTCCAGCCAGATGGCAAGGTCGTACTTGGCGGCTACTTCACCACCGTGGGCGGCAGTACACGCAATCGTATTGCGCGGGTGACTTCCACCGGCGCGCTGGACGCGGCTTTCAATCCCAATGCCGGCGGCCCAGTGCTCAATGTCGCCGTCCAGCCGGATGGCAAAATCCTGCTCGGCGGCCAGTTCACCACCGTCGGCGGCATGGCACGCACCTACTTCGCGCGGGTCCATGCCGACGGCACGCTCGACACTGGCTTCAATCCCGCCCCCGACTACTGGGTTCAGACCATGACGCTGCAGGCCGACGGAAAAATCCTCATCGGCGGCAACTTCACCACCGTGGCTGGCGATTCGAACCGCTGGCGCATCGCGCGCATCCATGCCAGCGGCGCCCTCGACACGAGCTTCACCGCGCGGGCCAATGCCTTCGTGTATGGCCTGGCGCTGCAGCCGGACGGCGCGATCCTCGCCGCGGGCTATTTCACGCAGATCGGCGTCACTCCCGTGGCGCGCCAGAGCATCGCGCGCCTGCTCAACGATGGCGCCGCACAGACACTCGAGGCTCCCAGCACCAGCCAGGTGCTGTGGAGCCGCGGCGGCGCCGGACCGGAACTCACCGCCGTCAGCATCGAGTTGAGCATCGATGGCGGTGCCAATTGGACACCGCTGGGCGCGGGGGCGCGCATCGGCACGAGCGCGAGCTGGCAACTCACCGGCCTGTCGCTGCCGGCCAGCGGTCTGCTCCGCGCCCGCGGTCGTGCGTGTGGCGGGTTTTACGCGGCCAGCGGCGGACTCATCGAGCAGATCGCGCCCTTCCCCGCGGCGGAGATCGCGGTCGAGCATCCTGCGGGCACAAACCTGTCCGACGGCCAGGCGCTTGTCAGCCACGGCATGTTCCCTGTCGGCGCAGCCAGCCCGGCGAAGACCTTCACGATCCGCAACACCGGCGTGGCCGCGCTGTCCATCGGCGCGATCAGCGTCGATGGCCCGGGAGGAGCCGACTTCGCCGTGAACACCGCGGGCATGTCCGCCTCCGTTGCGCCCGGCGGCAGCACCACCTTCAGCGTGACTTTCACGCCAGGCGCGGCGGGTGCGCGTGCGGGCGTCCTGCACATCGCCAGCGCTGACTATGACGAGAACCCGTTCGACATCACGCTCGCCGGCACGGGCACCAATCCCACCGATGCCAATCTCTCCGCCCTCACCCCGAGCGCCGGGACGCTCGCGCCGGTTTTTTCCCCCGCCACCACCAGCTACACCGCCAGCGTCGGCCACAGCACGGCCAGCGTCACCGTCACACCGACCGTTGCCGATCCGGGCGCGACGGTGGCGGTGAATGGCAATCCGGTCGCCTCCGGCAGCGCCAGCAGTCCGGTCGCGCTGGTCGTAGGTCCGAATGCCATCCCAAGCGTCGTCACCGCCTCCAACGGCACGACCACGAAGACCTACACCCTCACCGTGACGCGCGCCGCTCCAGGCACCGGCGATGTGGACATGACGTTCAATCCCGGCGCCGGCGGCGCGGTGCTGGCCGCCGCCGTGCAGCCTGATGGGAAAATCATCGTGGGCGGCGAGTTCGGTTCGCTCGGCGGCGTGGCCCATGCCTTGATCGGCAGAATCGATGCCGATGGCGCTGTGGACCATGCCTTCAGCCCGCAGGCCAGCGGTTCCTTGAATGCAAATGTCAGCGCGATCGTAGCGCAGGAGGACGGGCAAATCATCATCGGCGGCGATTTCACCACTGTTAACGCCGTCACTCGCAATCGCATCGCGCGCCTCGATACCAATGGCGCGCTGGACGCGGGTTTCAATCCCAATGTCAACGGCGACGTCAGCGCCATCGCGCTGCAACCGGACGGCAAGCTGATCATCGGCGGCGGTTTCACCAACGTGGGCGGCAGCGCCCGCAGTTGCGTCGCGCGGCTCAATGCCAATGGCACGCTGGACTCGGGATTCAATCCCGGTGCCAATGGCCAGGTCCACAGCGTCGTCGTGCAGGCCGACGGCAAAATCCTCATCGGAGGTTACTTCAACACCGTGGCCGGCACGGCGCGCAATCGCATCGCGCGGCTCGATGCCGGCGGCGCGCTGGATACTGGCTTCAATCCCAATGCCACCAGCGCCGTGCTCTGCCTGGCCGCGCTGCCCGGCGGCGGCATCCTCGTCGGCGGCGAGTTCACCTCCATCGGCGGCGCGCTGCGCAACTACATCGCGCGGCTCGATGCCGACGGCGTGGCAGATCCCGCCTTCAACCCGATCCCGACCGCGCCCTTCGGCGGGGCCGTCGAAAGTCTCGCCTTGCAGGCAGACGGCAGAATCATCTTCGGCGGCACTTTCACCGCCGTGGCCGGAACCACGCGCAACTACGCCGCCCGCGTGCATCCCGACGGCTCACTGGACGCCTCGTTCAATCCCGACGCGAGCAGCTATGTGCACTGCATCGCCCAGCAGGCGGACGGGCGGGTGATCCTCGGCGGACTCTTCGGCGCCGTGGGCGGCGCGGCGCGCAACGGCATCGCGCGCATTTACAACGATGCCGCCAGCCAGACGCTTGCTGTTTCCGGCGCCACACAGGCGCTCTGGAGCCGCGGCGGCGCTGCGCCGGAGTTTTTCGAGGTCAATTTTTCGCTGAGCACCAACGGCGGCGCGTCGTGGACTCCGCTGGGCGCGGGCAGCCGCGTCGGCAGCACTGCCAACTGGCAGATCACCGGCCTCAGCCTGCCCGCCAGCGGCCAGCTCCGCGCCCGCGGCCGTCCGCTCGCAGGCTACAAGAACGGCAGCCGCGGCCTCATCGAGCAGATCGTCTCCTTCACCGCAGGCAGTCCCGATGCCGACGGCGACGGCCTGCTCGACTCGTGGGAGATCACCCACTTCGGCGCTACCGTCGGCCACAGCGCGCTGGATGACTTTGACCACGACGGCTACAACGAACTGCTGGAACTGGCCCTCGGCCTCAGCCCCGTCGCGCCCAACACCGGCGGACTGCCGCCCGTGACCATCGAAGGCGGCTATCTCACCATGACCCTCACCAAGCAAACCGGCGTCACCTACGAAGTGCAAAGCGCTGGTACGCTCGCCACCGGCCAGCCGGATTCCTTCAGCGCTACCAGCACCACCGTGCTCACCAACAACGCCACCACGCTCAAGGCGCGCGACAACTTCCTCATCTCCGGATCGGCCCGGCGCTTCCTGCACCTCAAGGTGACGGCCAGCCCGTGAGAGGTGCTGCCTCTGGAGCTGCGGGAATGCGTTTCCCAATCCAGTGACGGCGCGGAGCGGGGAGCACCGGTGTCCTCTCGCCTCGGACTCATCGCCGCCCGCCAGGGCAGAAAAGGCGGGGCAAGCTGCCAGCCTGAAAGGAATTTGCTTTTTTGCGGGTGGCGTCATTGGCGGGGTCCGGAACGGGGAGTGAGGGGGTCTGGGGGGAGAGAGGGGCGGAAAATGGGTGGATTCTGAGGAACTCTGAGGAATTGGCAACAAACTGCCAGACGAAATATCGCAAAAACATTGCAAAACTGAGCTTGCCCTCTCCGGAGGCTGGGGGTTCGCGGATGGAGGGGAATTGGTTCTTTCCGCTTTTCGTTGGTGGGGTGTGGCGGTATCCATTGCCGAATTGTCTGCCGGGTAGTTCCGGCGGAGCTTTTCCCATTTTCATATTTCCGATGATGCCCCTGAATTGGAACAGCCACCAAGCGTCCCCCGGACGGCAGAATCGGACGCTCCGGTCTTCGGGACGATCCGGGGGTGATGCCCGGGAAATTTTGAAGGCGCAGGTGGGCATTGGAGTTCCCTTGCTCGACGGAAACCGATGCACGGGCGAGGCTTGGCAACTTGCGGATAAGCTCGCCACTGGTTGCCAGGTGGCCGGGATGAGGAGCATACCCTTTGGCGTTCCGGGGGGAACCGCCGCCGCCACGGAAGAGGAATCAGGAAATGCGACATTGCCCTTCCGCAATGCGATCGCAAATGCCGCGGAAATGGTGGCCGCCGCTCAGGGTTTGGATGCGCTGGTGGGCCTGCACCTCGATGACAGCCACGGTCCGGGTTTCGCCATGGCGCTGGCGCGTTTAAATTGCCCGGGTTTGATCCTGTCCGGAGGCGCTCCGGTGCCGGAGCGGGGCAAAGGCCAGGCGCCGCCGGTTTTCGGTGCTGAGGACCAGCGGACGCCGCCGGACATGGGATCCGCAGTTGTCGCTGCGAATGCGGGAATCTGCCCCGCCGATGCGTTCCACACCTGGGCCATTGTCCTGGAGGCGCTGGGGCTGGCCCTGCCAAACAGCGCGTCCCTGCCCACCGTGGATCCGGCCAAGCAGAAGGAATGTCTGCGCGTTGGTTCGGTGGTGCGGCAGTTGCTGGCACGGGACATTCGTCCGCGGGACATACTAACAAAAGCTGCCTTCACCAACGCCATGACCGTCCTGGCGGCCCTTGGCGGCTCCACCAACGGGGTGCTGCATTTGCTGGCGCTGGCCCGCGAGGCGGGCGTGGAGTTCAACCTGCGCGAGGTTCAGGAAATCTGCCGGCGCACTCCGCTGTGCTGCCATTTCGCCCCGCGAGGCCGCGGCACCATGGCCGACCTGCACCGATTGGGAGGAACCAGCATGTTGCTGAAACATTTTTGGATCGCCGGCCTCTTGGATGACACCTGCCTCACGCTCACGGGACTGCGCCTTGGCGAGGTGCTCTTCGATGCTCCGGAGCTTCCTCCACACCAGAATCTCATCACCGGCCCGGACCGTCCGTTCGATTCCCAGGCCGACATCCAGGCATGCTTTGGGAACCTCGCTCCGGATGGCATCCTCTTCAAAGCGCCCGGCATGAACCCGGTGCGGTTTCAGGGGACCGCACTCTGTTTTTCCGATGCGCAGGCGGTCGAGGACGCCGCGGCAGCGAGAAAAATCAAACCGGGTCATGTCGTCGTGCTGCGGCATCTCGGTCCCGTCGCCGCGGGCATGCCGGAGGTTCTCCGTGCTGCCGAGGTCGTTGCCGCGCCGGAACTTGCCGGCAAAGCCGCTCTGATCTCGGATGCCAGAGTGTCAGGGATTTCCCAGGGGATCATCGGCGTTCACTGTGCCCCGGAAGCCGTCATTGGCGGCCCCATCGGACTGGTGCAGGATGGCGATGCCATTTCCTTCGACTTGGCGGCGGGGGACATTTCCTGGCATGTCAGCGAGCGGGAAATTTCCATCCGCCGGACGAACCAGCGCCGCACAGCCGTCCGCCACGACCGCACCTACCTGGCGGATTTTGCGGCCACGGTCTGTCAGGCAAACACGGGCTGCGTGTCCCGCCACGTGCTCCGGTAATCCACGTTCCCCGGAACCTCCCGCGGCCTTGCGGTCCGCATCCGCTCAGAGATGCCCACGCGAAAGCGAGCCGACGGGGTCGCCGCTACGATTGCGGTTGAGCCTTTTGTTGGAAGAAGACAAAAGTGCCACGCTTGTTGGAGACCACCACATCCGGGAGATGGTCGCCATTGGCGTCCATCGCCACCACCTGGGTGCCGACTCCGGATTCTCCGTCGATGAGATGCGGCACCCAGTCCACTTCCCGTCCGTCCCGCTTGAGTTCAAACCAGTAAAGCGGTGAAACCGTTTCGGATTTCGTGTCGCCGTGGTCTCCGTGCGACCAGAAACGTTTTCCGGTGACGATGTCTTTCAAGCCGTCGCCGTTCATGTCCACGAGATCCAAGGCGTGCAGTTCACCGAAACGGACTCCGTATTTGTTCTCTTCCTGTTTTTCGTTCATGAACAGTTGCTTCACAAACTTGATCTCGGTGCCTTCCCGGACCTGCTTGTGCCAGGCCAAGCCATAACCGTGAGCCGCCTGGCTGGTGATGACGTCATTGAGCCCGTCGCCATTGACATCATACGCATACATTTGGGCGCCGCCGCCGTTGAATTTCCACGGGTGCTGCGTCCACAGGCCGCCCAGTGTTTCGGGCTGTTCCCACCAGCCGTCCCTTTCAATGATGTCCGAACGCTTGTCACCATTGATGTCGCCCACTCCGAGTCCGTGGGTAAAGCGCTGATAACCCTTGTTGGAAGTGACGGGATTCCATTTCCATTCCTTGGCCGGATCCTTCCAGTCCGGTTCGGCATAGCCGTAGGTTCCGCCGGAACAGCACACGATTTCAGGTTTCCCGTCGCCGGTGATGTCAGTGAACGTGGGCGATTCATTGTCGGTTACCTTCAACACATTGTGGCGCGACCAGTGTCCGTCCTTGTTCTTCGGGTTTTCATACCAGGAGGACCACTCGCCGGGAAATCCAATAATCAGGATGTCGTCCCAGCCATCGGTGTTGAAATCCCGCACAAAGGCAAAAAAATTGTCAGAGTATTTGTTCTCCTTGCCCAGTGCCCCTTCGAATCCCGGAATTTTTTCCACACTGCCGTCGTCCTTCTTCAATTCAAAGGTGGCCTTGGCAGGCATGAACTCATGGGCCTTGGAAAAGTCCGGCGCCTCGTACCAGTAGGGCCCCGCAGCCACGTCCATTTTCCCGTCCTTGTTGAAGTCTCCGAAGGTCGCTCCCTCAGCCCAGAAAAATTTGCTCAATTCCTTGCGGGAGAACTTGGGGTCGGCCGCCAGGCCTGCGGCGGCGGATGCGGACAGGCACAACAGGATCGAAGCAGTGGTGTTCATGGGACAGTTGTAAGCGTGTCGAGCGGCGTGCTCAAGGGCGATCCCGCCATTTTCCGCTCCGGGAATGCGGGAACGTGGGGGCACTCCAAGCAACCCTAGCACCGAAGGACAGGAGCTTGGATCGAGCTTCTGCTGCCGACGGTCCTGATTTCCTCCCATCGGCAAGTGGAAACACACTTTGCAGCAAACGCGGAGGCCCACTGCGGGAGTTTTGCCTTTACAGTGCAAGGTCCGCCGTGGCACAGAGTCTGCATGACTACCACTTCCCGCCGTGCATTCTTGAAATCCGCCGCTGCAACGTCCGCCGCGCTGACGGTTCCGGGTCTCGCCCTCGCACCCAAGCCGCCCCTGTTCAAAATTTCCCTCGCTGAATGGTCGCTGCATAAAACGCTGTTCGCGGGGAAGCTCAGTCACTTGGATTTTCCCGTGGTGGCGAAAAAGGATTACGGGATCGACGCCATCGAGCATGTGAACCAGTTCTGGAAAGACAAGGCTACGGACGCCAAGTATGTGGCTGAATTGAAAAAACGTGCTGCCGACAATGGAGTGACCAATGTGCTCATCATGTGCGACGGCGAGGGATTTCTGGGTGACCCTGACGAAAAGAAGCGCCAGAAGACGGTGGAAAATCACAAGAAATGGGCGGAAGCAGCGAAAGCGCTGGGATGCCACAGCATCCGGGTCAATGCCCACACGGACGAAAAACGCTCCCGCGAGGAACAGGAAAAACACGCTGCGGACGGATTGCGGCGACTCTCGGAATACGGAGCAACGCTGGGAATCAATGTGATCGTGGAAAATCATGGCATGCTCAGTTCCGATGGAGCGTGGCTGGCTGCGGTCATGAAGCGGGTAAACCTGCCCAACTGCGGCACACTGCCGGATTTCGGAAACTTCGGCCTCGGTGGCGGCAAGGAATATGACCGCTATCAGGGAATCGATGAACTGATGCCGTTTGCCAGGGGCGTCAGCGCCAAGAGCCACGATTTCGATGCCCAGGGCAACGAAATCCACACTGACTACGTCAAAATGCTGGACATCGTGGTCAAAAAGCACGGCTACCACGGATTCATCGGCATCGAATATGAAGGCTCCAAACTGTCGGAACCCGACGGCATTCGGGCCACCAAGACCCTGCTGGAACGCATCTGCGCGAAAATGTCCGCCTGAACTCTCCGCATCCCAACCACTGACCACTGCATCCATGAAATCACCATCCTCCAACACCTCGCGCCGTCGCTTTTTGCAGACCACTGCCGCCGCGGTCGGATTCCCCACCGTCGTTCCATCCTCCGTCTTCGGACAGAATGCGCCCAGCAAGCGCATCACCATGGGAGTGGTCGGCTGGGGCATGCAGGCACCGGGCAACACCTCGCAGTTCCTCAACATGCCCGACGTACAAGTGGTCGCCTCAGCCAACGTGGACAAAAAGCACCTGGAGGCCAGCCTCAACGCCATCAACGGCAAGTATGGCAACAAGGACGCCAAGGGCTACCATGACTACCGCGAGATGATGGCGCGCAAGGACATTGACACGGTCATGCTGGCGGTTCCTGACAACTGGCATGCGCTGATGTCCGTCGAAGCCGCCAACAACAAGAAGGACATTTACGGGGAAAAACCCCTGGCCCGGACCGTTCGCGAACAGCAGGCGATCGTGAAGGCGGTGGAATCCAACCAACGCATCTGGCAGACGGGGAGCTGGCAGCGCAGCACCTCCCAGTTTCTCAAGGCTGCCGAACTGGTGCGCAACGGAGCCATCGGAAAGGTTGTATCCGTGGAGGTCGGGCTTCCGTCCGGCCACCACGATTTCGCCGGCACGGGGAAATTCATGGAGAAGTCGGATCCGCCGCCGGAACTCGACTATGACATGTGGATCGGCCCGGCGCGGATGGAGCCATACATCAAGGGGCGGATCCACATGAACTGGCGCTGGAATTACAATGTGGGCGGCGGCCAGCTTCTCGACTGGATAGGGCACCACTGCGACATCGCCCACTGGGGCATGGACATGGACAATGGCGGCCCTGAAGAGGTCAAACCGATCCAGGTGGACTTCCCGCCAAAGGATGCCGTGTATAACACCGCCACCAAATACCGCGCCGAACTCACCTATCCCGGCGGAGTGAAGATGACGATCGCCGGCGGCCACGACGACATTCGCGGCGGCACCAAATGGATCGGCACCGACGGCTGGATCTGGGTTGACCGGGGCGGCTTTGATTCGTCCAATCCGGAGCACAAGAAATACAGCCGCCTGCCCGAAGCCCAGCGCAAGGTCTCCCTTTATTACAGCGGCGACCATTTCAAAAACTTCATCGCCTGCGTCAAGGACCGCAAGCCCACCATCACCCCGGTGCGCACCGCCCACTGCAGCGCGGTTCCCGGCCACTTGTCCCTCATTTCCTTCCTGACAAATCGCACCCTGAAATGGGACGCGAAAAAGGAGGAAATCATCGGCGATGCCGAAGCCGCCAAGCTACTGGGGCGCGAATACCGCGGCCCCTGGAAACTGGCCTGAAATCCGTCGGATTTTTCACACGGAAGGGGCACCGCAGAACCGCGGTGCCTCTTCTCATTTCCGGCCAATGCCACGCGTCGAGGAGCGCAGCCTGTGGCGTCGGCGCTTGGTCAGAGTTCGGCGTGCAGCGTTGCCAGAGCCAGCAGGCAGTAGGCCGTGACCAGGTTCGGATCTTTTTCCATCCAGCGCCCGTTGGTGTTCGCCCAGG
Source organism: Verrucomicrobiales bacterium (assembly GCA_018003315.1). GTDB lineage: Bacteria > Verrucomicrobiota > Verrucomicrobiia > Verrucomicrobiales > V1-33 > JAGNEJ01. Next base: position 21,622 of record JAGNEJ010000025.1, on the reverse strand, counting down.
AACCATCCGGCTTTTGCAGTGCAAGCAGCTTTCTGGTCAGTTCTGTCCGCCAGGCGGTTTTCTTTCCGTTCTTCGTTTCCAGTTCATCAATGCCCGCGGCCGTCAGGCTTTTTGCCATCATGTGATAGTAATAATACAGGCCCTGCGTGCCCTGGCCGGGGTTTTCCTCCAGCGTGTAGCGCCGGGAAATCCAGTCCAGTGCGGCTTTCACCCGTGGATCGTTCGCCTTGAGGTCCGCATAAACGAAGCTCAGGAGCCCCGCATAGGTCATGGTCCCGTAACTGCGCAGCGTCCGCCCCTCGCCGCGGTCTCCCTCGCCGGACGGGGTATAAACGAAGCCGCCCTTCTCCTCCGGGGTCTCGCTGACCCACGGTTCCCGATTATGGCTGGAAAGCTGCTGGCAGCGGCTGACAAATCCAATGGCGGCCTCCCAGTCGAGGTCTTTGTCCACCTTTTGTTCGCGGGCCTGCTGTGCATCGCGGTAGCGCTTCAGCGCTTCCAGAGCAAACACGGTGTTGTCCAGGTCCGCCCGTCCACCGCCCTTGCCGCCGCCGATCTCATAACCAAAACCTCCGTCTGAGGCCGGATTCGGCGCGCCTTTGGTCTGCCCGCCGGTGAGGTACTGGTGAGCCCGGTCGATGATGGCGCGATCCGCGGGATCCGCCGCGAGCAGCAGCGCCGTCAGGCAAATGGAGGTATTGTAAATGCCCATGCGCTCATGGTAGATGCCGCCGTCCGGCTTGGCATTGCCCCGCAGATAGGCAAGCGCCTTTGCGGCCGCAGGGCGTTTGCGGTCCTCGGCACTGGGTGCTGCAAGGTATCCCTGAACGACCAAGGCGGTCAGGCCAGGATACTCCCTGCTGCTCCAGAAGCCTTCGGGCTTCTGCTGTCCGTCCAGAAAGGCCAGCCCGCGGCTGATGGCTTGCGCAGCGCCGGACTTGAGGTCGGGTTCGGCCTTTTCCAGCGCCTGCCCCGCAGCCGGAAGCAACAGGGAGCCGAGGATGGACGCCAGGAAAAGGAACGGCATTGCGTTCCGGTGTCTTGAGGGTGCGTTGGATCGGTCAGGATTCATTTTACTTTATCGGGTTTCAGATTGACTTGCATGATTTCGCCGCCGGTCGGCTTGACGAGGATTTCGTTGACCGCCGCCAGGGACGGATTCGAATCGCCCGAGGCGTGAACGTAAAGTTTCTGTTTTCGCTTGCCGAGGATTTTCCTGACATCTTCGAGCTGGGCGGTTTCCACCGGATCGCGGAAATCTGCAAACCAGTAAATCGCATCGGCTTCCTTGATTTTGGGTGAAGTCAGCGCCAGCCAGGAAAACCCGACGCCCACCTTTTCAAAGAAGTAGGTATCCTTGCGGCCATCGAATACCCGGTAGGTTTCCTCGCTGGGCATCGGACCGTCCATCGCCGGCGGACCGTCACCTCCGGTAAAGTTGCGCCGCCAAAATTCGTCGAAATCCCGGCCTCGTGTCGGATGGGCAAGCTGGCGCTCAATTTCGCGGTCTTCGGTCTCCTTGGCTCCGCAGCCGTAAAAAAGCACCACCGGACAGCCGCCACTGAGCTTGTTGGCCTCCCGCACCACCACCGGCAGATACGGGTGCATCGACCGGGAGACATCCAGCACCACGGCGAGCTTTTGCGCCTTGAGCACTTTTCCAAACATGGCCACAAATCCCGCCCCTCGGCCGGGACCCACGCCCTTGCCCAACCCGTCGCCCATCAACCCGCCCTTGCCCTTGCCTCGGAGGCCGCCTTCCCCGCCCCCAATGCCTCCACCGGGCATTGACATCATGCCGCTGAGGCCCATGTCCGCCGTCATCGTGGGAGCGTCCGGCAGCACCACGTTGGCCAGCGCAGAGGAGACAACGATCCGGCTCTTCGGCTGGCTCATGCTGACCGCCCTGCGCTTGGTCGCGAGCTTTGCGGTGTTGGATTTTCCACCGCCTCCACCTCCAGGCAAAAAATCCACGGCCTCCTCCTGCTTCGAGCGTTTTGTGACGAAGGTGATGAGAAACAGCGCCACCAGGATGAAGAGCAAATGGACCGTGATGCTCACGAAAAGCGAACCACCGCCGATTCGCCGCCAATAGCTTTCCCGAAGCCGTGGTCCGTAGAGGACGAATTCATCGCCAGGGGTGTCGTTCATCGAGTGGAAATACGGTTCAGGCGTCATCAGGTGTGGATGGGGCAGGGGAGAAACACATTGCAGGACCGCAATGCAACGCCGCGCCCGTGGCCGGTCTTAGGAATTTTTTTCCGGTGTGCAGAGGAAAACTTCCTTCCAGTCGCATATTGTCCTGTTATGGGGTGAATTTTATCCACCAACAAGGCAAACTGAACGTTAGGCATCCATGCCGGTGCTGCCGCGTTATGGGAATCTTGTGAAGGCTTCGGTGCGCCAGCGGTAAAATTCGGAGAGCGGCGGGGCGTCCGCTGCCTTCGTGTAGTCCGGCAGATCCGCATCCTCCGTCTGGAGCCATCGGCGGATGAGGCAGGAGCCGCGCTGGCTGGCGGTGATCTTGTCCTTCGCGGGGTCAAACCGGACGTGGTCGGACGTGCGGGCCTTCTGAATGGTTTCGACGATAAAGTGAATGCGGAACACATTGCTCCTGGTGGTGAAGCGCGGCAGCAGATGGGCGTAGGGCCGTTCCTTGGAGTTGTCTCCTGTCAGCCGGTGGCGGTTCCAGAAATCTTTCATTGTGGCCGCAGTGCCCTTGGTCCCCAGTCCCTCTGGAATCAGGTATTGCGCGCAGATTTCGCTGGCCGCAAGAAACACTTTCCCCTGGCTGAAAATGTTCTCGTGCCAAAGCCGAAGAGTGGCTCCTGCGTCCAGATAATGGCGGAAACGATTGTCCGGTTCCGTTCCGTTCTTGTAGCTCTTTGAGGCGGTGTCCGGAATGGCCATGAGCGTTTCCGGCTTCATGGCCGCGTGCAGTGCGGTCGCCCGGGTGATGTAGGAAAACGGGGCCAGGGGGTGATTCAGATTCACCTTGCCCGCCGTTTCAAGGACGCCGCCCAGTGGTTCGGGCTCCAGGACCGGCTGCCAGAAAAATTCCGTCAGCAAGTGGTCGGGGGGAGATTTGCTGCCGAAGTGGGTGTCGTGGGGGCGGAACAGCAGGGTTTGCCAGGGCACCTGGGCATTCACTCCCGTCGGCAGACTGCCAAACATGACCGCGGAAGGAATCTGGCGGCAGGCCGAGAACACATCGGCACTGACAGGCGGCACGCAGCCCGCCTTGTTCGGGGTGGAGGTGAAGTAGGACAGCCCATTGCTTGTCAGCGGGCGGAGATTACCATCATCCGGCCGGTTGATGTAGGGACCGTCGGGGGCACAGCCCACGCCGTTGTCGAAATCCCCCGTAACATCCGGACGGGCTGCACCGCGTCGCATGCCGTCCAGGCGGTTCCAGTCCGCCGCCGCGGAGGCGTTGAGTTGGAGCAGGCTGCTACCGTCCGCGGCATGCATCGTCTGCTGCATGTCGTTGAATCGCACGGGAACGTCCGGAGTCAGGCCCGCCGCCAGGCGCAAATCGTGGAAATACCCGAGCGAGCTTGGATTGTCAGGGTCCGCCAGACCCGGGGCGCGACTCAGAATTTTTCTCCGGCCGTCCAGGGAGGGTTCTTTCAGTGAATGGGCCTGAGCGGACTGTCCCCAAAGCGGGTGAGCGACAAAAACCGGATGGTTTCCGTTGGGCAGGGAACGGCTGGGAGCCTCCAGGTGCGAGGCGGCGGCGATGAGGCGCAGATCGCCGTGGGCCGGCACGAGTGACTGCACCACGTCCGTGGCGGCAAACAGCCGTGCGCCGGATCGAAATGCCGCACGCAGCCGCTTTTCCAATGTTGGTGCCGTGCTGTCATCTGGGAGCTTCGGCAGCCGGAGGCTGGAAGGAACCGGTCCGCCCAGCGCAGGAAATTCCAGCGGAATGACCTGCAGCAAATCACCCCGGCCCGCGCGGCCGGAGGTGGCGCTGCCCGGGTCATCATAGACGGCCAGTTTGAGCTGCCTGCGTCCGGAGTCGTTTGGAGGCTCCATGGTTCCAGAAAATGTCAGGAGATTTTCCTCGCCACCACTGTCCGAGGAAACGACGATCGGGCGGAATTGGATCACCCGCTCAGAGAGGCTGCGCACCCCCAGCGTTCCTCCCCACGCCACCCAGTCAGCGGGCGGATCCGCCGCGGAGGCCGCAGACGGCTTTGCGTGCACGGGCAGCAATGGCTGCCCGTTGATTTTCAATTCGGGCCAGGGCGCGGTGAAATCCGGTTCCGATCCCGGCGGACCTCCCACCAGGGCAATGCTGACGTAGGGGAAATAGTCCGTCCACCCCTGCCCAGGCAAAAAGGCCTCCAACAGCAGGGCGACATCTATTTCCCGGTCTCCCGGCTGGAGGAGTTTTCCACGGTTCTGGGATGAGGGTTCGCCCTGGATCCTGCCGTCCGCGCCGACCTCCGCACGGCACACGACAACGAGAGCCACCTCGCTCACGGTGAGGATGCGGCCCAGCGCTTTGATCCGCTGATTGAATCCCAGCGAAAGCGGAGAAACCTGACCAAATCCTTCCTGGGGATTTCCTGGACAGAGTATTGGAAACTGGGTTTCCGCCCCAAGTCCGCCATCGGAAAAGTTGGCGCTCCTGACATAATCGAGCATGGCCAGCAGAATCGCGTCCCGGTCTCCTGCGGGGCCGTCCCCGTATTTTTCCAGGAACGTGCCATAGCCCAATTCGGGTCGATGGAACCCCGGAACGGGCCGACGGGTCAGGGCTTTCAGATAGTCAAAGAGGGCGCGATTGCCCCCCGACGCGGTTTTTTCCAAGTCCCAGACGCCATCCGTCGGCCGCTGCCGCTGGACGAAATACCTGCGTCCGCCCAACTGGGCCATCAGGGCGAGCCGGTGATCATAGTCCGTCGCGCGCCGAACGGGTGAGCCGTGATCCTTGTCCCCCTCGCCCGTCTGCGTGGCCCCATGCACGGGCCAGAGAGCGATGCGGGGCGTGCCGAATGGCGTGGTTTCCGGGGCCGCGCTTTGTGTTGTCAGGAAAAACTCCCCCGCGGCGAGGCGGGTTGCGGCATCGGGATGCATCTTGAAGAATTCTGCCTGCGACCGGACACCTGCCGAATCTTCCGCATCGGCCCCCTGCTCCCACACCAAGTCGGCGACATTTGCATGGGGCGGAATTCTCCCCTCGAACAGGTCCTTGGATGGTCCTTGTTGCAGGCGGATGGCGGGACGGGCCAGTCCGCCGCGTGAAGTACCTGGTGCGTCACCCGCCGCAAACCGCCCCAGGTCCCACAGCGCGCTGGCATCCGCCAGGGACATGGCTTCCATCGGTTCGTCGGCATCTCTGGACTCTGCGGAAAATCCCGGCGGGTGGTAGCGTCGGTTCGGAAACAGCACGCTGGAGAGACACACGCCGGCAAGGTGTCCGGGCTGCCGCTCGTATTCGCGGCGGGTGGGCTGGCGTTCGGCCAGCAGGCGTTCCTGCGTGGTGTCCGCCCGCGGCACATCCCAGAACACGCCTTCGCTGGCCGTGTTGATGTTGATTTTGCAGGATTCATCATCCACCCAGTAGGCCAGACGGCCCACAATGGGATTGGCCGCGGAAGGGGTGCCGCCGCCAATGCTGACGAATGCGCCCCCGTCCTCCAGCACCCCCACGGAACCGTCCAACAGTTGGTAAAGCCAGCGCACCGGCATGGGCAACCGCTGAGCGTCCGGTGCGCCGCCGGGACCGGTCACTCCGGCGATGTCCGCACGATAGTCAAACCCCTCCACCGTGGCGGCTGGCGACGAGCCTTTGGCTCGCGGATCGACAATGGGAAAGCGCACCAGGGGTTTTGATCCCGGCACGGAAATTTCCACGGGCGCATTGATATCGACAAATTGATCCAGCGAGGATGACCACGCCTTCGGCACGTCACTGCTGAGATCGCCGCTCGTGGAAACGGAGGACGCCGCACTGTAAAGTTTGTAGAGTTGCTGCAGCGAACCATCCATGCGGTGGACCCTGACAGCCCCGGGCTGGCTGGTCCACAGCAGGGGCGTTCCGTCCGGCATGGTCTGGCTGGTCGCCTCGCGCAGTTGTGCGACGGCCAGGTTGATGGCAGTGTCTCTCAGGGTATTGGCGCTCAGTCCCGCTTTTTCCAGACCGGCGGAACGCTGGCTGGACGAACCCATGCTGAAGAGGCTGATCACCAGCACCGTCATGATTGCCATGACGGACATCACCAGCAGGATGGCGACGCCGCGTTCTCGAGTTCGGCGCTTCATTCGGCCACCACGGTAAAAAACAGTCGGGTTCCCGGACCGACCGGCTGCAACGCCCGCACGGTGACGAGCTGGGTGCCGTCGGCTTGCAGGCTGCGGCCCAGTTCCTGGGTGACCGGCACCGGGGAGGAATCGTTGTCGGTCCACACGGTCAAATCCGTGGAAACGCGGACCCGGAAGTGCGTCTCCGCTTCCTCCGCTGCGGTTCCCTGCCGGAAAGTCACCGCGGGATAGAGCACGTCGGCGACGTTTGTCAGGGTGCAGAAAGGTGTCATGCGCGGCTTGTCCGCCAGGTAGGGATCGCCGCCGAAGGCATACTCCGCAAAATTCCTGGCCCCATCGCCGTCGGGATCCGCTTCTGGTCCGCTCACGGCATCATTGTGATAGTCGTCCGGTTCGCCGGTGATGGGATTGCCATGCTGGAACACCGCCTCGCGCCAGGCGTCGTAATGCCGCGGTGCAAACAGCGCGGTGACACTCAGGTCATGGTCCGTAAACGTCACTGGCAAATTCGGCGCAGCCGTGATGGTGCCGCCGCTGAGCCACCCGAGGTGCGCCCAGCCGTTTTCAGGTTCAGCCAGAAGTTCCACCGTTTGACCGGGAAGGTGAAAGCGTTCTTCCGCTCCGGAAGGAAGGTTTTTCAGAATGCGCCCAGGGCGTCCGAAACGGACCACGGGTTTGACGTGGGGGAGGAGCAGGAAGCCCAACTCCCTGACAAAGGGACGGTCCAGCACCACATCCAACTGGGCCTGCCAGAGCGGCATGGAATCCGAGGGTGCGGAGAAAATCAGCTTGAAATCGCCCGCCCCGGCTCCTTCCAGATTCCACTGGAAGGCGCTGACGAGGCGTTCGCTGAAACTTCCCGTTTGAGGATCGTCCAGTGCCTTGAAGTCCGGTGCCAGACTCACCGTCTCCGTGCCGCCGCCCTGAACCGAACGCGTGAACACCAGGCGGATGTTGTCGATGTCAAAACGCGATCCGCCAGTTTGGGTTTGGAAAACCACGTTGGTCACCGGAAGGAGGCTTCCCTGCGGACGTTGATAACGCGCCTCAAAGGCCGTGGAGCCGTTGTGATCATAAATGGCTCCGGATGAAGTCACGAAGGCGGTGGCGCTGCCCGTTTGCACCAGCACGGCCCGCGGGGCGAACAGGTTCGTCTGCGCTCCCCCTTCATCCTCTCCGGTTCCATCCAGCAGGGCCGGAGGATTGTCGTATTGATAGTTGTAGGTTTTGCCCGGCGGTTTCGCGAACCAATCCCAATAGGCAAACTCCGCACCGTTGAGCCCGCGCAGCTGTGGCCGCACAAAACTGCCCGTGCTCTGCGCCAGGAGTGAACCGCTGCCGATGGCCGCCAGCACTGCGGCCACTGCGGCGCATTGCAGCACCGGGATGCCTCGCGATTTCATGGCTGCCTCCTGCGTCCAAGCACCACTGCTCCAAGACTCAATGCCAGCACCAGCGCTCCGGAGGGTTCCGGAACGATGACGAGGTCGGGCTGAAATCCGGTCGGGCTCCAGAAGGTATCGACCGTGAACTTGTCGAGGCTGAAGTGTTGCCCGGTGGCACCAAAGGGAATGACGTAAGAGGCATCGTTTCCAGGAAGGTCATAGCGAACCCAGAATTGCCCGAAATTTCCTGCGTTGACCCCTTGGACCACCTGCGGCGCCACTCCATTGACCGGAGCAAACACCCAGGGGCCTGGAAACGGATCAAAGGAAGCGAGGCCCTGGAGAATGACTGTGGTGAAACCGGTGCCCAGAATTCCACTGGCAACGGCGGTCACCTCCTCGGCTGGATTTCCCGCGAAAAGATAGAAGTTGCCACTCCCCAGCACATGATCCTCGCCGTTGGTGGTGCGGAACAACGCGCCAACTGGAGCCGTTCCCATGTCCGGCGTGTTGTCGTTGATGGGAACGTTGCGGGCATCCGCATCGTTGAAGGTGTCCCAACCATAGTAGGTCGTGTTGGGTCCGCCGCGGGTGGAGGGGGCAATCAACGCCGTTTGTTCAGCGATGGAGTAGGTGGCCGCAGTCAGCGGCTGGATGAGGCTCAGCGCAGTGAGAACTCCGGCAAAGCACGGACACAGTTTGGATAGCAATGTAGAGTCAGACATGGCCGCCACCCTGCCACACGCTGCAGGCCTTCTGCTATTGGCCGCTTGCCTCGCGTTGCCGGTGTTCTGGGATTTCGCATGGCAGCACCAGCCTTGCGCAAATCAACACCAGCCTCCGTGCGAATTCACCGCTGCCATCCTTGCATTTCTCCGCAATCCGGTCCATTGAGACTGGTTCTCATTTGCAGCGCACAGGGAGCTATGATTGCCGATCCTTCCACCCCGATTCCGAGCCGCCACTGGTTTCAATGGCCGGCGGACCGAGTGCGCGACTGGCGCGAGGCTGTGGCGGGGAATGCGGTCAACGTGTGGCTGAATTTCGGAGGCGAAGCAGAGGTCGAATGGAAGTCCGGAGAACGGCATCTGATCCAGCCGGGCATGATGCAGTGGCTGCGGGGAAATCCGGCCGAATTGCGGCTGGCCCGGCGATTGCCCAGTCGGGGAAACCACGAGTGCCTGGCACTGCAATTTCCACAGCCTTGGATCGAACGGACGCTGCAAAACACGCGAACCGGGCTCTCCGAGGATTTGAAGGACCTGCTGCACGCAAAAATTTCCAGGGTGCGCGCTGCGGTTCGGACGCTGGCTCCGGAGGATCGGGTCTGGGCGCAAAGTTTCATGGCACCGCATCTCTGCGAGCCGGCGCGGCAACTGCTCGACAAGGCGCGCCTGACAGAATTTTTCGTCCGCCAGCTCTTTGACCGTCCTGCCGAGCCCAAAACCTACGCCACGCGCACCCGGCGGCTCGCCCGGGAACGTGTGGACCGCGTGAAGGCCGCCCTGTGCGCCCGGTTGGACGATCCCCCACCCCTGGATGCCCTGGCCGTGCTGGCCGGGTGCAACCAGCACTACCTCAGCCGCACCTTTACCCAGGTGGAGGGCATCACCCTCTCACTCTGGCTACGCCGCGCCCGGATCGAAAAGGCAGCCGGATTGATCGCGTCCGGCACCTGCAATGTTTCCGAGGCTGCGCTGGAAGTCGGTTACCGGAGCTTCTCGCATTTCAGCCGCGCCTTCTTCGAGGAAAAAGGCGTCCAGCCCTCCCGCTGGGTGCTGCATCTGCAGAAAGGCTAGTCTGACATCGCGGATTCTGCACCATTTCTTGCGGTTTTCGATTTACGGCCTTGTCGCCCTGACACGAAGGAATTTCTCATTCCCCGCCTCCACCAGCACGCGACAACGCACGGCCGTGCTGCCGGGAATGACTGGCGCATCGGGGTCCACTTCCTCCACGATGCCCGCGGCGCTCCAGTTGCCGAGGCTGCTGCCGGTCTGCGGCGTGTAGGTGACGCCGGCAGCTTCGCGGTCGTCGTAGCGCCGGAAGTGAAGCGTGAGCCACTGTTGTCCACCGATGCTGGCGGTGCCAGCAGTGTCCGGCGGGCCGCTGGCAGCGGTGGGACTCATGTTGTGGACGTATTCAAAGAAGTTGCTGAAGCCGTCCTTGTCAGGGTCGGCCTCGGGCAGGGCGTTGCCCCCGGTGAGACCCTTGGAAGCGGCCCATTGCTCGAAGGTCAAGGGCATGACTGGCGCAGCACGCAGCGTGGCGGTGGTGCCGGTGTAGTCTGCGGCGAATCCGCCGGTGACATTGGCGAAGGTGCCGGTGACGCTGCCGGCGGTGAGGAACGGAAACGTTGTGCCTTCAGCGGGAGCGTAACCGTTGAGTTTGGTGACGCTGACGGTGCCGGCGAGGGTGGCGGTTCGGTTAACCGAGAGCCGGTCAAACTGACCTGCGGCGGATCCGCCCACGTCGAGCAGCAGCGAACCGGTGGCGTGCTGCGCAAAGTTCCAGCCTTCCATCGTCCAGTCGCCAATGCCCGGACCGACGATGACCGTGCCGTGGTTGTTGAATTCGGGAGTGCCGGCACGATAGCTCGCACGATTGAAGACGCCGGTGGCCGCGTCGGTGAACGAGGCCCCTGCCAGATTGTTGATTACCGGATTGTCGACAAAGCCATTTCCTTCCGCCTGAATGGGGCCCGCGCCGGTCCATTCCACGGAGCCAGAGTTCTCGAAGACGGATCCGTCGGTAAAGTATTTCACTGACGCGCCGGCGTTGCCGTCTGCGATGAAGAACCTTGAGCCCGCCGACACAGCAAAGTGGCTGGTAAAGGTGCCGCCAGTCCATTTCCAGCCGCCGGTGCCAGATGAGGTGAAGCGTGCGTCGGCTGATCCGAAGGTGGTGCCTCCACTGATTTCAAAGAGGGCAGTGTGCGCTGTCACCTCGCCATTGATGCGGAGATTTCCTGCGAGGAAGCGGTGTGCAGCCGTGCCCTCAAACACGCTGCCGGTGGCAGCCCGGATTTCGGTATTGTAAGTGATCCCGCCAGCACCTGACCGCGCCAGCCCCTGCTGGTCCAGCTGGAAGGTGTGGAAATTCACCGGCACACCTGCGGTGTTTTCCATGAGGGCTCCAGCTTCATTGACGAACACGGGCGCTCCGGCACGTCCGCTGGCGCGGCTGAAGGGATCGCCGCCGGCAGCAAACTCGAATTGGGCACCGGATTTGTTCAGGAAAACGGGGTTGGCTACAAAACCATTGCCTTCGGCCTGGATGGGACCGCCGCCGAGCCAGCGCACATGGCCGCGATTGGTAAAGACGCTGCCGTCAGCGAAGAACTTGGCCGCATCGCCGCCGTCGCCGGCCTCAAAGTCGAGCTGTGCCCCGGCGGCGAGTGTCCATGCCCCGAAGAAGCGTCCGCCCTGTGCGCGGAAGCTGCCGCCATTGGCAACGTCGAGTTGAGCGGTGCCGTCGTTGTGCATGTTGAGATCACCGGCAGCAATGGTGAACTGCGTGTTGTCGGCGGTGAGCGGGCCGCGGAGTTCCAGATTTCCCCCGCTGAGCCGGAAGAGCCCGGGGCCGACAAGCGGGGACGATGATTCATGGACGAAGCGGGTGGTGAACAGGATGCGTCCGCTCAGACAACCGATCGCTCCATTGTTCACCAGATGGAAGGTATGGAAGGCGAGGTCCCCTGTGCCCGCGGATTTACGGAAGGTGCCGCCGGCTTCGTTGTTGAGAACCGGAACACCAGCCCGTCCGCTGGCGCGGTTGAAGAGGACGCCGTCGGCTGATGCCAGGAAAAGACCGCCCGCTTTGTTGTTGATGACGGGATTGGGATCCCAGCCGTCGCCCTGAGCGAGAATGGGGCTGCCGCCGGGCCAGGTGACGGTGCCGGAATTGTCGAGCACGAAGCCATCGCGGAAGAGACGCGCCACAGCTCCGGTGGCGGGGTCGTCAATCTCCAGCCGGTCGCCGGCATTGACGGTGAATTTGCTGAAGTAGCTGCCGCCCTGCAAATGAATGCGCGCCGCACCGGAGGCCGAGAGCACGGCCGTGCCGCTTTCGGATACGATGTCGCCGCCGAGCAGGAACAGGCTGGTGTCAGTGACCCGCAGCGGCCCCGTAATTCCGAGCCGCCCGCCGCGCATCTCCCATGTGCCTGGACCCGTCAGGGGCGTGGGGGAATTGTGGTTCACCGTTGTCGTGAAAGCGACCACACCGGAATCACACGCAAGGTCGCCGGCATTGTTCAAGATGAAGGTATGGAAGGCCAATTCTCCGCTGCCCGCGGATTTGCGGAAGGTGCCGCCGGCCTCGTTGTTGAGAACCGGAACACCAGCCCGTCCGCTGGCGCGGTTGAAGAGGACGCCGTCAGATGATGCCAGGAAGAGACCGCCCGCTTTGTTGTTGATGACGGGATTGGGATCCCAGCCGTCGCCCTGAGCGAGAATGGGGCTGCCGCCGGGCCAGGTGACGGTGCCGGAATTGTCGAGCACGAAGCCATCGCGGAAGAGACGCGCCACAGCTCCGGTGGCGGGGTCGTCAATCTCCAGCCGGTCGCCGGCATTGACGGTGAATTTGCTGAAGTAGCTGCCGCCCTGCAAATGAATGCGCGCCGCACCGGAGGCCGAGAGCACGGCCGTGCCGCTTTCGGATACGATGTCGCCGCCGAGCAGGAACAGGCTGGTGTCCGTGACCCGCAGCAGTCCGGTGATGCCGAGCCGTCCGGTTTGAAACTCAAACGCGCCGGCTCCCGTGAGGGGGGTCGTGGAGGCGTGATTCAACGTGGTGCGGAAAGCAAGCACGCCGCTGTCGCACACCACCGCGCCCTGGTTGTTGAAGACGGCGGTATCCACGGTCAGCACCGGCACCGCAGGAATGGCGGTCACTTTTTGGAAGAGTGCCCCGGCCTCGTTATTGAAAACCGGCACACCGGCCCGGCCACTGGCCCGGCTGAAAAGATGCGTGCCGCCAGAAGCATTAAAGACACCCCCGCTGTGGTTATTGAAGATGGGATTGGCGGTAAAGCCGTTGCCTTCGCACTGGATTGGCGCCGTGCCGCGCCAGTTCACGGTGCCGTAATTGTCCAGCACCATGCCGTCGCGGAACAGGCGCGCAAGCGGCCCCTCCGGCGCATCTTCTATTTCGATCCGGTGACCGGAAGCGACGGTGAATGTATTGAAATAAACGCCGCCGTAGAGCCGGATGCGTCCTCCGGCGCTGACTTTGAACGCTGCGGAGTTGTCGCCATGCCCAATGATGTCGCCGCCGCGGAGCAGCACCTGCGGACCCGCCATGTGAAGGTCTCCTTTGAGTGTGAAGGAGCCGGTTTCCTGCACGAGAGAGCCCGTGCCCGTGACGGGGGATGCGTCGAGAAATGCCGTGACCGTGTTCAGCCGCAGCACAGCTCCGCCGGTGAATTCGAGTGTGCCCGCATTGTTGAAACTAAAGGTGCTCCAGCGCGGGGTTCCATCCGCCGACTCCACGATGCCGCCGGCTTCATTGTTAAACACCGGGACCCCGGCCCTTCCGCTGTTCCGGGAAAAAACGTCCGTGCTGCCCTCCATGCGGAATCGCCCCCCGTTGCGGTTGTTGATGACCGTATTGGCCACAAAGCCGTTGCCCTCGGCGCTGATGGGCGCGCCGCCCAGCCAGGTGATGTGGCCGGAATTGTTGAGGATCGAACCATCGCGCAATTCTTTGCCGCTGCTGCCCGAGATGGTCAGCACTGCGCCCGCCGCGTTTTCCCAGATGCCGGTCATCGTGCCGCCGGTCCAGATGGAGGCATTCGTCGTCGTCAGCGTGCCGCTTGGCCCTGCTCCGTTGGTGAAATTGATCATGCCGCTGGAGAGCTGCAGTCCGTACACCGTCCGGCTGACGGTGCTGTCCACGCGGTCGCCGTTGGCGATGACGGCGATGTCATCCACATCCGGCACGCCATACGGCGACCAGTTGGCGGGCGTGCCCCAGTAGGTGCTGTCATTGCCGGGGATGCCGTCGCGCAGCGTGAGGCCAGTCCAGGTATAGATGCGGTGATAGTCCACAGTGATCGTGGATTCCGTCTGGAAGTAGTTTCCGGCACTGTCGCCGGGAATGACAATGAAACTGTAGCTTCCGCTGACCATGTTGCTTTCCGGCGCAGGCAGGGGAGAGGTGCAAATCCATTCGCCGGTGGCGGCGGTGTAACTGGCACTCAGAAAAGCCACGGGCGGCGCGTGCTCCATCACGTTGCCATCGGGAGCGCCGGTGACATCCTCGGTCCAGGTGCTGCCGTTCCAGAAAGCCTGGTCGGAATTGCGCCGGATGAAGCAGTTCACCCAGGCGATGCCGTTGTTGTCCGCAGCAGTGCCGCGGAATGGCGGCAGTGTAGGCGTGGTAATGACCGCATTCTGAGCGGGCGAAGTCACGGCACCTGTGGGGAGGGTGCGGTCCATGTGAAAGTTGATGGCATTCACTCCGGCCGTGAGCACGGTGGATTCACCGCCATTCGTGGAGGCACTGGCAGTCAGGGCATACAGGCCGGAGGGCAAGTCGGCATCGGCGGGCACGGCGGTGGTAACCCAGGAACCGTTGCCTGCGGAGGCGGTGAAGGTGGCGGCGGCGCTCACCCACGCGGAGCCGTTCCACTGGCGTCCGCCGGGATCGGTCAACGTGAGGGTCACCACGCCGCCGGTGAGGCCGGTGCCGCTGGGTTCATCCACCGTGCCGCTGAATTCCGTGAGATGCTTTGTCGCCGACTGATGTCCCGGCGAGCTGATGGCCACGCGGAAGGGACGGCCCACACGAAAGGCCACCGCCCGCCACGGCGAAACCCGCGTGTCGCCGCTGGTGACCCGGACAAAAAGCGTGTAGTTGCCGTCGTCCAGCGGACGCGGGGCCATGTTCACCACCCAGTTCGCGCCGGAGTCGAGATATGCGTTGGGTGCGCCGTAGGAGCCGGCGGGGCTCCAGGTGTTGCTCGTCCAGTTGTAAAATCGTCCCGCTTCGGGGCCGGTTTCCTTTTTCATGGCGATCTCCACGCTGTTCGTGGGGATGGTGTTCACGGCGGTGCCGACGAAGTTCGGGACCACGCCCGCGGGGTAGTTTTCCCAATTCGACGGCTCGCTGATGGTCACGTCCGGGGCGTTGGGATCCTCCAGCACGGTGAAGCGGCTTTCGCGCCACGCGCTGCCGGCCGAGCTGGTGTCTATGGCCTTCGCGAAAAAGCTGTAGGAGCCCGGCGTGACGTGTCCCACCGTGATGCCTATGTTGAAATCTCTGGTATTGCCGCTGCCGCTCAAGGCCGTGACCGTATCGAAATAGGCCGTCTGCCAGGCGCTGGTTGTCCAGTTGTACCACTCACCACCGGAAGGCAGGTGCCGGAACAGCGCCACCTGCACGGCGAGCAGCCCCACATTGTCCTTCGCGGTGCCTGAGAGCGAGGGAATGGTGTAGTAGTTCAGTCCATCCGCCGGATTCATGGTCAGCACTTCCGCGAATTCCTGGTCCGCCTGCATGTAGATGTCCGCCGTAATGCTGGCATCCGTGGCGGAGGCCGCGCTGATATTCCGCACGGCTACATTGGTCACGGCGCCGGCATAGGTTCGGCTGGAAGGCACTGTGGAGCCGGTGAACGAACTGCCAGCGGTGAACAGGTCGCCCGCGTCGCCGCCGTTGCCGACATTGGCCGGGGCTGCCGTAGTCGGCGGGCTCCGGTCCAGGTGGAACAGCCCATCCGCCTGCTCCATCGCCACCAGGCGGTTTCCACCGTTGGTGAGTCCACCGGTGCCGGGGATGGACCACCATTCATTGGTGTTGCGGGTTTGGTTATCGTCAATGTGCCAGATCATCAGCCCGCTGGCGGGTCCGGTGGGACCGCCGGGCAGCCCCTGGTCCCAGCCGGTGCGCTGGCGATTCTCCACCAGAAAATATTCCAGACCGCCGGCTCCGTTCAGGGAGAGTTTCAGGCAAAAGTTCTCCTTCTTGGCTTCGGGAATGCGGAAGCCGCGGATGTTATAGGTGGGATTCGTGGGTGCCAGCCAGCCGCTTTTGATGCGGCACCAGGCATTCGCCCAGGACGGACAGTCCCCTTTGGAGCCGCCGGTTGTTTTTTGGTTATAACACCCCAAGGCCATCAAATCCCAATAGCCCAATCCAGAACTGCTGTAATCCGAGTCGTAGAGATCCGGCCAGCCGATGCCGTGACCATACTCATGGGCAAAAACGCCGATCGTCGCCATTGGGGAAGTCGCGCCGGGAAACAATTCCGAGACCACGATGAAATCGTTGACTTTCACGGGATTGCCTGCGCCATTGAGGTCCGTGCTTTGGTAGGCGCCCGGCCCGGTGCCGGGAGTGCCCGGGCCGGTGTTGGCATCCAGCGTCCAGCGGATGGGCCAGATGTCATTCACCAGCTTGCTGTTTGCCTGGTCGGTTCCCTGGTAAATGATGCACACGAGATCCACGGTCCCGTTATTGTCGGTATCGTAGGGACCGAAGTCGAACGTTGCGTCCGCATTCTGCACCCGCCACTTCACCAGTTCCTGCACCCGCGCCCCGTCCTCGCTTACATTGGGAACCCCTGAAACCCCTGCCCCATAGTAATCATGCGTTTTCGGTGCCGTGGCCCAGGTCTGAATGCCCGCGGGGCCGGAAGTCACCGTATGCAGGCCATAGGACATCTGCTTGTAGAGATTGGCTGCGGTGTAGGCGTTCGGGTCGCTGGTGGAAAAGAACAGGCTCTCAAAGGCAGGGGCCTGATAAATGGGACGCCCCCCGGGATCACTGGCGGCCACGCGGTCCGAGAACGTCGTCAGAAACATGGCCACATTGGCCGTAACCGGGCTGGGGCCGCCGTCCCGTGTTTTTGACTTCCGCACCGACGGCACGCTGGCTTCAAACCTCCGGGTCGCCCTGGCTTGCAGTTCGGCCGCCGGTACTTTAGGCGTCCAGGCCCCGGTGGGAGCGGTGTCTCGTCCCGGGCGGAGCCCGGTGGACTTCCCCACTCCCTCCGCGGCGACCGCGGCAAACGTCCACCAGTGCGTCTCCGCGTCATAAACCAGCGGGTGCCCATCCGCGGTGGTGTAATAGTGAAAGAACTCGTCGCCGAATAGCCGGGCCTGGAAAACGGTCCCGTCCGGCTGCTGCATGGCAGTCACGGTGGGTGCTGCGGGCACCGCACCGGCCTGGTGCCGGCTGCACATCAACAATGCCGCACAGCACAAAATGAGGGGAATACGACCGACGGAAGCGAAGACGAGCTTGGTTTTCATGAATGATCTTGGGGTGGATGGCGTGATAAGCGCGGCGGCGAAGTATTTACGCCATTCAGGCTGGGACCGTTACGCACGGGATTGCTTTTTATGGTGATTCAGCGAACCAAGTTTCGCCGGGTGGATGTCCAGCGACAACACAAAATCCCCCGCAGCGGCAATTTCTCCCACGGGGTTGGGCTTGCGGTGGATGGATGCGGTGCGGGGTTTCCCCAACGGAACTCCGCCACGCCGCAAGCCGGAGACGGCAGGCCTCACCGCACCTTCATCATGCCGCGCATGACAATGTGGTGGCCGGGAAAGGAGCAAACGTAGGGGTAGTCACCGGGTGCCGCGGGAGCAGTGAATTCGATGACCTCCTCCTTTCCGGCGTCGAGCAGCCGGCTGTGCCAGAGGATGTCCGGACTCTCCGGAACCCAGCCAAGGTCAAATCCCTTTGCGCCCAGCGTCAGGGCCTTGGCCGCGATGTCATCCGCCCTGCCGGGTTTTGTCAGGAGAATGTTGTGCGGCATGAAGTCCGCATTGACAAAGGTGAGTCTGACTTTTTTCCCGGCCTTCAGCGTGAGTTCCTTCACGTCGTAACTCATGCGTTCCGGCACCGTGGCGATGCGGATGGTGGTCAGTTCCGGAGTGTCACTGAGAATGCCGGATTTTTGATCGGTGGCCGACCCGACTTCCTCCGCAATGATCCCGCCGCGCTGGGAGGCTTCGACATTGAACCACAGGTGCTGCACGGTCGCGGCGGCAATGCGGGCATGCGGCTCGGGTGACTTGAGCAACTGGCCGAGCAGCGCCACGTTTTTCACATTGAACTGCTGGTGCAGCCACAGGGCCTCCAGCAGCGGATGGGCGTCCTCTTTTTTCGCAGGATCGAACTGTTTGATCCATTCCTGCAGGGCAGACATCACTTCTTTGGCATCCCGGGAATCCAGTTCCACGCGGGTGCGCTGGCGGATGCTGTCCGTCGGATGCCGGAGGTTTTCCAGCAGCGCCGATACCGGCTGGCCCGCAATGGCAACCGGCTTCTGCAGCGGGCGTCCGACCGCGGTCACCCGGTAGATGCGGCCGTGGACGTGGTCGCGATTCGGATCGCGCACGTTGTGCTGCATGTGGCCGATGATGACATTATGCCAGTCGCTGAAATACATGGAACCGTCCGGAGCAAAGAGGACATCACTGGGGCGGAAGTTTTTGTCGCCGCTCATGAGAAAACCCTGGGATTTTTCCTCGTGAACGCTGCCGTCGGCCTGCGGCACCTTCACCGTGAGTTCGTCGCCGTCAGGCTCGCCCCAGACGGCCCCGGTTTCGGGATTTCTTGTCAGGTGATACTGTTTGATGCCGAGGAATCCGATGACGTTGCAGATCAGAAAATCGCCCTGGATTTCATCGGGAAAATGCGTGCTGCTCACCATCTCACAGGCCGTGACGGGGCGGACTTCCTTCTTGAGCAGCGGATGCATTTTGAAGCCGTGGCCTTCCGGGCGCACCTGGAAGGCGTTGCCCCCGGTGCCGTCGGTGGCGTAGTGATACCCCCAGTAGTCGAAAGCAATGCCGTGGGGGTTCGGCGAATTGTCGGCATGCCGCGAAATGGTGAACCGCCGCGGATCAAAACGATACATCGCCGAGGCATTCGTCTGGAGAGAAGGTCCCCACGGATGCTCGTAGTTGTGCTGCATGAAGACACCGCTCTGCCAGTAAATGGCGCCGTCAGGACCGCAGATCAGGTTGTTGGCTCCGTGGTGGGTGTCGGAGGTATCCAGTCCCTGGAGCATGATGACCTGCTGGTCGGCCTTGTCGTCGCCGTCAGTGTCCTTGAGGAACAACAGTTCCGACTGCCGGGTGACCAGCACGCCGCCGTTCCAGAATTCAAAGCCGAGCGGATTGTTGATCCTGGCAAATTCGGTGACGCGGTCCGCGGCACCATCATTGTTGTCGTCGTGGAAAATGAGCAGTGCATCGTTCATGGGCTTGAGCGGCTCCCATTTCGGATAAGTGGGCCACACCGCCGCCCAGAGGCGGCCTTTGGCATCGAACTGCATCTGCACCGGATTGGCGAGCTGCGGGAATTTCGCCTCGTCGGCAAACAGATGCACCTCGAATCCTTTGCGCACGGCCATGTAGCGGATGGCTTCCTGCCCGCTGATGTATTTGAGCAGGCCTTCCTTCTGCGCACTGCTGCTGGCGCTACCGCCGCCGATGTTGGATTTCACCGGTACGGGTGCGGGGACATTGCTGTCGTCCAGCGGTTTGTCGCTGCCAGTGGCCAGCGCCCAGATGCGCTTGTCGCGGTTGGCAGTCATGACGTCGAGCATGACCAGTTCGTGCTGAAGCACCTCCGCATTGCTCTGGCCGTCCACAAAAGTCAGCGTGGACCGCCCACCCCAGATGTCATTGCCGTCGGAGGCGTGGTAGCGCTGATACCAGTGTTCGCTCTTGTCCACGACCGCCTTGCGCAGCGCTTCCAGTCCCGGTGAGGCGGTCACGGATTTTCCAGTCAGCGCCTTGGCGATCACTTCCGCCAACTGCCGGTTGCCTTCGGCGCTGAGGTGCACGCCATTGATGGTCAGCGGTGCTTTGGCCGCCTTGAAAAGCTCCAGTGACGGGTGAAACAGGTCCACAAAGGCAACTCCGACCTCTTTGGCGGCTTCTTCCGTGGCTTTGGCATAGGCCTCCAGTTGGGCGTTGTGCGCCCTGCCGTCGGGCACGTTTGGGTTGCGGGTGTCCTCGTGGGCGATGGGGCTGAAGAGTACGATGCGCGGAAAGGATTTGCCGTTCGGTTTCGCACCGCGGGTTTTCCTAACAAAATCCACCAACTGCCGGCGGTAATCGGACGGCTTGTTGTCGTAGGATTCGTTGTAGCCGAAGAAAGCCAGGACCACGTCCGGCTTGACGAGTCGGAGATAGGCGGTCATCGAAAGCTGGCCGCCGCTGCGCGGAAAACTGCCGGGGCGGTCGCCGCTGGTGCTCATGTTGCGGAAACTTGGGTCCCTGCCAGCCAGGGCGCTGGAGAGCAGCGTCTCCATCCATCCGTCATGCTGCATCCGGTCCGGCAGGCCGTTGCCGAGAATGGCCACGGTGTCGCCCTTCTGGAAGGCAAACGGTGCCGGGTCGCGATACCCGTCAGGCACTTCCGCCAAGGCTGATTCCTTCGCCTCGGATTCGTGAGCCGGCTGTTGTGCCGCAGGTTTTCCCGGTTTTCCGGAATATGTCAGGTAGTTCAGCTTGCCGCGATTCCTGACATCAATCGTCATCGCCTCCGGCGCCGCAATCTTTGTGAGCGCCAGCACTTCCTTCCGGTTTCCATCCAGCAGCTTCAGGGTAAAGCCGTCGAGCCGCGATTCAAATCCCGCCCGGTTCCAGACGCCCACGGAGTCGATTTCCACCGCCGTGCCAAGATCCACTTCCCACCAGGGATTGGTCTCGCCCTCATTGGTCGTGTGCGTTTGTCCACCCCTGCCCCAGTCGGGCGATTTGTTGCCATCCAGCGCTCTTGCGGCCGCGCCATCGCCATGGGTGCTGGACTGGGTGGCTTTGCCGCCGCGGGCTGCATTTTTGCCAGCACTGATCACCTCTATTTCGGCCAGGGTGAGGATGCGCCCTTCGCCTGGAAGTTCAATGCGCACAAAACGGACGGGACTGGCCTGGCTGAACGGGAGGGCAGTCAGGGAAAGCAGGGTGGAGAGAAATTTCATATACGGAGATGGCAGACGGGCAGCCATCCCATTGGCAATGGGGAGGGACAATACGGAATCTACTGCGGAATCGCGGACCAGCCTCAACCCTCGCCCAGCCACCGCCGGCGCTTGGGCATTTTCACCTGGTGCAGCCCGAACTGGGTGATCGCCTTCTCGCAGAGCACGTTCATGACCGCGGAGACATCATCGGTGACGACCAGCAGGTCGAGGTCGGATTTGCTGATGACCCCATGGGCCACCATGTCATCGAGAAAGCCGAGAAGCGGACGCCAATAGTCGCTGCCCATGAGAATCACCGGGAAATTTTTCATTTTCCCGGTCTGGATCAGAGTCAATGCCTCGAACAGTTCGTCCATGGTGCCGAGTCCTCCCGGCATGACGATGAAGGCATAGCTGTATTTCACCAGCACCACCTTCCGAGTGAAGAAATACCGCAGGGTGACGGAGCGGTCCAGCCAGGCGTTGGGGTGCTGTTCGTGCGGAAGCTGGATGTTGCAGCCAATGGACTTTCCGCCGGCCTCCTTGGCGCCGCGGTTGGCCGCTTCCATGAGCCCCGGGCCGCCGCCGGTCATGACGGTGAATCCCAGCCGGGCAATTTCCCCGGCGACCTCGCGAGTCAGTTCATAATAGCGGTGGCCCGCCGGAACGCGCGCGGAACCAAAGACGGTGACGCAGGGGCCGACAAAGTGAAGAATGCGGAAGCCTCGCAGCAAATCCAGTCCGCTGCGGATGATGACCCCGAGTTCGTGCCAGCGCCCCCGGGGACCCGCCAGCACACTGCGGTTAGGCTCCTCCAGCAGATAGCGTTCTTCCTCACGCACCTCCTGCGGGCCGGGTGGCGGACATTGTGAAATGTTGGGAATGGGGGATGGGGCATTCATTTTTTGGTTCTTCGGGAATTGATGGGGAGTAATCATGCGGGGTGCAGTTCCAGCTTGCCTTCAAAGAACAGCACTCGTGCCCTCAGTGACTCAAAGTTGGGCAGGCCCTTGGCGCAGCTTTTGAGCAGTTG
>JAGNEJ010000085.1 GCA_018003315.1 Verrucomicrobiales bacterium | reverse complement strand
CTCTTCCTTCCTCCAGACTCAGCCTCGCGACTGACGCCCTTGGATTTCAGCTAGCACTTCCCCTTGCCGGGTGTGCGACGGACTTGAACCGTCAAGTGAATGCGCCCTGCCGGGCGCACTAAAAAAATCCGGCCCGGCAATGATTGCCGGGCCGGTGTTGGAGTCTTGGGTGCCGCGGTCCGAATCGGTCGTGCTTGGCGGCTGGGAGTGGATTGCCTACTTGCCCTTGGATGCTGTCACCTTGGCCGTGGCGGTTTTGGCGGTAGAGGCTTTGGCGGCGGCAGAAGCGGCGACCGGCAGCGCTACTGGTTTTGGTGCCTTGGCAGATTTGATATTTTCGAGACCGCGGTAGGTCTTGGTTCCGGAAATTTTCTCCACCAATCCGCGCGATACCAGATTCTGAAGCTTTTCGTAGGCCCGGAGACGCAGCATTTCTTCCCCTCCGCTCACTGCATTGCGCAGCTTGAGATTGTCGTAAACCGTTTCGAACAATTCGTTGAATTCGTAGATGCGTTTTTTCGAAAGCGCGGAAACAAGTTCATCAGTAACATGATCGGGAAGCCGACGCGAAAACCTGGTACGTTTCGTGGTGGTTGACATAGTCGGGCAGTATAGCACATCCTCAAAGGTTTGCGACTGATTTTGTCCTAAAAGATGACATTTTATTCAGATTTGCTTGAATTTTTGGAAATTCAGAAATTCAATAGAAACGAACATTGCTTCACCGGGAATCGAGGCATGGAAATGACCGACGTTGACACGTTGAGAGTCAACTGATTGAAAAAAACATTCGCCTGGCGCGGGATTTCGTCCTGCGGTGGGTGACGGGAGCGGATTGGCTACTCGGACGCTGCGGCATCTTCATCGGAAATCAGCAAGCTGCCGATGGCTTTCATGCCATTTTCATTCAACTCGAAGGCCTCACTGCTGGCCGGGTAGATGCTTTCCTCAAAGATGGCCGCCACGGCGGGTCCGAGCTTTTGGAAATCGCCGGTGCGGCGGGGAAACACGAATACGGTGAAGCGGTCCGGGACCAGCACCACCAGATCCGGTCCCAGCAATTCCTTGAACCTCAGTCGAAATTCCGGACACAGAATGGTGGAGGCGGTGAGATGGCGGTCGGATTTCAGGATGGCATACTCCACCTGCCCACGGGCATTTTTTTTCCATTCCGGCGTGAGGGTGGCCAGGTGCCTGGAAGCCGCTTCAATGGACTTTGTCAGGAATTCCTGCCACGGAATCCCCAGGGCGGAGAACTGCTCGGCGGAGAGGAGTTCGAAGCCATTCTTTGTTTCCAACGCCGGTGCCAGAACGGTTGCCTTGGCTGAAGGCATCGGGTGGGAGGCGCCCGTTTTGAGTGCCGTCGGCTCCAGGGTGACGCAGTGCGGCTCGAGCTTTACAGGCGTTGCAGATGGGGTTGTGGGCGGTGGGGGTTTGGCTGGAGGCTGGCTGCCGGGCTTCGGTTTTGCCTCTGCGGCCAAGGAACGGCTCCCGCAGGCCGCCAAGCAATTGAGGCCCAGGATGATCACCCAGCATTTTGCGAAGCACAAAAAAGATCCTTGGCGGGTGGGTGCGGTCACAGTCGGGAAAGAAACGGCTAGTCGATTTTTATCGGGGGCGGTTCAGGGAGTTCGATCTTGGGTTTGCCTGTGAGGTTGGGAGTCTGGATGATGGTGGGGAGGTTTTGTGCCTCTGGTTTGGATTCCTTGGCGGCCTGGGAGGCGTCGCCTCGGATTTCCGGTTGAAATGCCTTGTATGGGTCATTTCCAATGACGGTGGGTGCTTTCAAAGCAACGGGAATGGGATTGATGCTGTTGGTGATGCGGTCGGATTTCGCCATGGCGGTCACCGGCGGCGGCTTGGGAACGGCCTCGGGGATTTCCGCGGCGGGACCGGCACCCACATGGAAATCGCACACTTGATCGAGTTTGAAACCCGGGCGGATGTATTCCTTGTAGGTGGTTTTGACGTAGGTGGGCCGCTTGGTGGCAGGGTCCTGACGCACTTCGAAACAGCGGTCCGTGGCACGCAGTCCGGACATGGCGCACAGGTCCGCCAGTTCGATTTTCTCCGGCACGGGAAACGGCTGAGCGGGGCGCTTCTCCTCCATCTTGTTCATCACATCCACCCAGATGGGCAGGGCACAGTGGCTGCTGTAGGCGGAGGGGTAAATCGTCTCCGGACGTTCCCGGTATCCGGTCCAGACGGCGCAGGTGACTTCGCTGGTGTAGCCGGCAAACCACAAGTCGCGGAATTCGTAATGGGTGCCGGTTTTTCCGGCGACCGGGAAATCTTTCAATCCGTAGGTTTCCCGGGCAGGGGAGGCGGTTCCCACCGCCATGGCATCCTGCAGGCAGGAGGTGATCATGAAGGCGGTCATTTCATCGGTTACCGGCAGCATCGCTTTCGGAGCTTTTCGATCCCAGAGCGTCCGGCCCTGAAAGTCGGTAATCTTGATGACCAACTGGGTCGATGCGGTCCGCTTGCCGGCATTGGCGAAGGTGGTATAGGCCAGGCACAGGTCGCGCAGAGAGGTTTCACTGACTCCCAGCACCATGGCCGGAATGTCCTTTACATCGCGCAGCCCGCAGCGTTCCGCGAAATCCTTCACCGCCCTGACCCCCACGCGCTCATCCAGTGCAATGCGCGCCGTCGCCCCGTTCATGCTCTGCATCAGGGCGCCGCGGGCGGTGATTTTTCCCTGGGGAGTGGCCGTTTGCTGCTCCCGACCCCATTCGCCCAGAAGGCCTTCGGTGCTGCCCACCATCACCCGGCTGTTGTCCAGCGCGGTGTCATCCACCCGGGTTCCCGGAAACATGTTGCCTTCAAATGCCGCCCCATACACGAACGGAAAAAACGCGGTGCCGGGAGGCCGCTGCAACTGGTCGTCGGCCAGATTGATCTTGTTGTGCGCCCAGTCCCGTCCTCCCACCATTGCCAGAATGTCTCCGGATTTGTTGTCAATGCACATCACCGATCCCTGCAGATAGGTCGGTTCCGGCGCCACCTCCGCCGCGGGATTGGGCTTGTCTTTGAGCGATTTCTGCCAGGTGCTGAAAATCCCGCTGTATTCGGCGTAGGTGTGCCGAGGGTTGTTTTTGCGATCCTCCCGCCGGTTGAGTTCCGTCATCCAGACCTGGTATTCCTTGCGGGATTCAATTTCCGCCAGGTGCTTTTTGACGCTTTCTTCGGCCGTCCTTTGGAGGTCAATGTCGAGACTGGTGTAAACATGCAGTCCCTGGCCGCCGAGTTCGTTGTAGCCGAGTCCTTCCAGAATGGGGTCGATTTCCTGGTGAACCTTGTCGATGAGGTAGCTGCCGCCGCGGGATGTCAGACTGGGAGAAACCGTCACCGGCTGTTTTTTCAGCGTTTCACATTCCGAGGCGCTGAGGGTTTGCTCCTCCGCCATCCGGTCCAGCACATTGTTTCGCGTCCGCACGGTCGCTTCCGCATCGCGCAGGGGATTGTAGCGTTCGGGGCTTTTGATGAGTCCACACAGGGTGGCGCTTTCCAGCAGGCTCAAATCCTTGGCTCCCTTGCCGAAATAGCGCATGGCCGCCGCATTCACTCCGAAGCAGCCGCTGCCGAAATAGATGCGGTTGAGGTACATTTCGAGGATCTGGGATTTGGTGTAGTTTTCCTCGATCCGAAGTGCCAGAAACAGTTCCGTGAGCTTGCGCTCCTTGGTCCGGTCCAGCATGGTGGGATCCTCGTTGGCAAATGCCTGCCGGGCCAGCTGCTGGGTGATGGTGCTGCCCCCCTGGTGCCCCTGGCGCATGATGTAAGTCCAGAACGCGGCCCGGGCGATGCCCATGTAGTCCACCCCCTTGTGCTGGAAAAACCGCCCATCCTCTGCCGCAGTCAGGGCATGGATGAGATGCAGGGGAATCTCATCCAGGCTGACCGGGCGCCGGTTTTCATCGGCCAGTTCGGCGAATTCCTTGCCGTTGCGGTCATGCAAAATGGTGCTGATCTCCAGATTCAGCATTTTTGTCAGGTCGAAGCGCGCAGCGCGCTCCCTGAACTGCCGAAGGTACACCATGGCCCCCACGTATGCTCCCAGTCCGGCCAGCAGCAGGCAAAGCGCGGTCCGCCACACCCAGCGACGCCGCCACAGCGGAGGTTTGCGCCGCTTCTGACCTGCTGCCGCCCGGGCTTCTTCCGGTTTGATTTTAATGAGGTCGCCGATCATCTGGCTCTGGGGCAGCTTAACCGCAGGCTGGCTGCTTGTCGAAGGGAGAAACGCCGGACCTTCCCCCGCCTTCCGGTCGCTCTTGGGCGGTTATTTCCGCTCGGCAATGGGAGTGATGGGCTGGGGCGGTTTGGGCCCGGTATAGTCGGTCAGGGGGCGGTAGAGGCGGTTGTCCTGCAGCTGTTCCAGCACTTGGGCGGTCCACCCTGCCGCGCGACTGATCGCAAAAATGGGGGTGAACAGATCCGTGGGCAGCCCCAGACTGTAGTACACCGTGGCACTGTAAAAATCCACGTTGGCATTGAGTCCCTTTTTTTCCCGCATCAGGGTGGCGATGCGTTCGCTCATCCGGATCCATTTGGGTTCCCCAAGCTGCTGGGTCAACTGCACGGCCATGTTCCGAAGATGTGGAGCACGAGGGTCGAGCACCTTGTAAACCCGGTGGCCAATGCCCATGATCTTTTCCTTGCGGGCCAGTTTCTGCTCCACGTAGGCGTCCACTTTGTCTTCACTGCCGATTTCCTGCAGCATGTGAATGACGCCTTCGTTGGCCCCGCCATGCAGCGGACCTTTCAGTGTGCCGATCGCCGAGGTGATCGCGGAAAACATGTCCGACTCTGTGGCCACCGTGACCCGGGCGCTGAATGTGGAGGCATTCATGCCGTGGTCGGCATGGAGGATGTAGGCGACTTCCAGCGTCTTTTCAGCCTCCCTGGTGGGCACACGGCCGAAGGCATGGTAGAGAAAACTGGCCGCTTCGCTGAGGTCCGTGCGGATGGGCGGCAGTTCCAGTCCCTGGCGGATGCGGTGGTAGGCCGCCACGATCAGGGGAATCTTTGCGCAGATGCTCAGCGCCCGTTCCCCGTTGAGTTCGGCATCCATGTAGCCGCCTCGATTGTCCAGCACTCCCAGAAAGGAAACAGCCGTGCGCAGGACGTCCATGACATTGCCATCCTTTGGCGCAAGGCACAGAAATGCGATAATTTCCTGCGGCAGGCTGCGCTGGGCCTGCAGTTTGGCGGTGAAGGCGTCCAACTGCGCCTGGTTTGGCAGTGCGCCGCGGTGGAGGAGGTAAACAACCTCCTCAAAGCTGCAGTTGGCCACCAGATCATCGATGGTGTATCCGAGGTAGCACAATCTGCCACGGGCGCCGTCAACTTCCGACAGCCGCGATTCATTGGCGACAACTCCTTCCAGACCTTTGGCGACTAGCATTCTTTGATGGTGGGTTCGGTGTGAAACGTTGAAACAGGAGAGGAGAGGGGAGGGGAGGGCGGGTTATTTGCGTCGTTTCTCCATGGCACGAATGATCGCATCCCCCATGTCCGCAGGGGTTTCCGCCAGTTCGATGCCCGCAGCGCGCAGGGCCTCTTTTTTGGCAGTGGCCGTGCCTTTGCCACCGGAAATGATGGCTCCGGCGTGGCCCATGCGGCGTCCCGGAGGGGCAGTAGCCCCCGCGATGAAGGCCGCCACTGGTTTGCGGCAATGTTCCTTGATCCAGGCTGCGGCTTCCTCCTCCTCGCTGCCGCCGATTTCGCCGATCAGGATGAAAGCCTCGGTCCCGGGGTCTTCCGTGAAAAGTTTCGCGGCATCCGTATGGGTCATGCCGTGGATGGGATCGCCCCCGATGCCGATGCAGGTGCTCTGGCCGAATCCCCGGTGGGTCAATTGCCAGACCGCTTCGTAGGTCAGGGTGCCGCTGCGACTGACCACTCCCACGGTTCCAGGTTGGTGAATGTAGCCGGGCATGATTCCGATTTTGCACTGGCCCGGTGTGATGATTCCCGGACAGTTCGGGCCGATGAGCACGCTTTTCTTGTGCGCCAGGCCGCTTTTCACCCGCATCATGTCCATGACCGGAATGCCTTCGGTAATGGCCACGATCAGTTCAATGCCCGCATCCGCCGCCTCCAGAATGCCGTCCGCCGCAAAGGCCGGAGGCACAAAAATCATCGTGGCATTGCAGCCGGTTTCTTTCCGGGCTTCCGCCACCGTGTCGAAAATGGGCACCGCACCCTCGAATTTCTGTCCGCCCTTGCCGGGAGTCACTCCCGCCACCACGCTGGTGCCGTAGTCCATGCAGGATTTGGCGTGAAAGGCTCCGGAGCTTCCGGTAATGCCCTGGACCAGCAGGCGGGTGTTCTTGTCAACGAGGACGGACATGGTTGATGGATAAATGGATTGGATGGCAATTGGGTGCGGGATGGTAGCGGGTAGGCGGGGGGATTCAACTTCGATTTCGCAATTACACCGCGTTCAAAGCAGCGTCATCACTTCCGCTTGTTGGATCAGGCCGGCGTGTGCATGATGCCGTGCATGCCGGACTCCTACAATCCGTATCAGACACCCGCAACCCCGCCTGGTCAGCAGGAAACCTATTCCGGCGGGTCGGTCTCCATGAGTGCCGTTGCCCATTTGGCCCGGACCCGGCCATGGGTGCAGTTTATTTCGATCCTCCTGTTTCTCGGCGCAGGACTGATGCTGCTCTATGGGGTGGGAATGTTCATTGGCGGGGGCGTCCTGATGGCGGCACCCAACAAATCGGCTGCCGCCGCTCTGCCCTTTGGTGTTTTTGTCGTGATGGCCGTCATCTATCTGGTTACGGGAGTGACCATGCTGCTCACGGCCATCCGGCTCTGGCAGTATGGCTCGGCCATTGGTTCCCTGCTGACCACCGCCTCCACTCCGGCGCTGGAGGCCGCCCTCGACCGGCAGCGGGCCTTTTGGAAATTGAGCGGCATTGTCTGCATCATCATGATTGCCATGAGCATCCTTGGCGTCATTGCCGCGGTCATCATGGTCACCACCCTGGCGAAGGACATTGGAACCCGGTTTCCAGCACCTTCGCACAATCCACCGCCGTCCACCGCCCCGGCCGTTCCATGAGCAGCGGAATGCGTTTGGATTCTTTGGAGCGCCACGAGCGCCCGTTCCTGCACCTCAGCCCGGACGGAGTGCTGTTGTGGAATGCCAACGCGACGGAATCCGGCATGGCATCGCTCACGGAAACGCTCAAGCGGGATCTCGCGGAGGGGTTTTCCACCGGCCCCGGCCCCGGCCTTCTGGCACTTGCGGGAAAACGGGCGGAAGGCGAACTGCCGCCTTCGCTCAGCTTCTGGCGCCGTTTTGTCCGGCGCTATCTGGTGGCCCTTTGCCAGGTGCCGCGCCTGCGCGAAGATGGATGGCAGGGAGGACCGACGGAAATCGATGCCGCCACTTGTCAGGAACTGCTGGAGGCTGCGCCCCCGGAGCAGGGATTTGAATATCTTTCCGCCGAGCGGCTGACTGGCTTTTGGAGAGAGATCAACCGCGCCATCGGCATCCGCATTGCCGCGGAGGGCGGGGATGCCGCCCGGGCATTGGAGGAAATTCACCCGGTCTGGCGGTTGGTGGGCCGGGTGACGCTGCACCTGGCCGAAAACAAGCGCAGTCCGGAATTTCCCTTCGCCTTCCTCGCCACCTACAGCCACCGGATCGACAGCCGGTCCCAGGTTCAGTATCTGCCGCTGTCCCAGGCGCTGAAGGAAAGTGCGGCCAGCAATGACCGCGCGATGCTGCGGACTCTGCTGGAACCGCTGCAGGCAGTGGCCGAACAGAGCGCCTGGATGCGAAGGCTTATCGAGTCGAAGGAAATTTTTTCCGTGCTGGCGTGGACTCCCGCGGAAGCCTATCAATTTTTGCGGGAATCACCGGTGCTGGAGGAGGCTGGGCTTCTGCTGCGCCTTCCCGACTGGTGGAATGCCCGGCGTCCGCCCCGTCCGCGGGTCACGGTGGTGCTGGACACCGGTCGGAAGGCCGCCTCCATGGGGGCCAATGCCATGCTGGGTTTTGATGTCCAGGTAGCTCTGGGCGACCAGGAACTGACCGCCGCGGAACTGGCGCAAATACTGGCTGCAGATGCGCCCCTGGTTTCCTTGAAGGGCCAGTGGGTGGAAGTGGACCGGGACAAGCTGCAGCAGACGCTCGACCACTGGCGGCGGGCGGAACGGGCAAATGCCGGCGGCCTTCCCTTTCATCTGGGAATGCGCCTGCTGGCCGGTCTGCCAATGGATGGGGGAGGGGCCAATTTGCCGGAAATGGAGGACGCGGGGGATGGCGGCTGGGTATCCATGGTCGCCGGGGGGAAGTTTCGCGAACTGCTGGCCGCGCTGCGCGACCCCGAAACCCTCGGGGAAGCCAGGGCCATCCCCGGTCTGCAGGCGACGCTGCGGCCCTATCAAATGACTGGGGTGTCGTGGTTGGCATTTTTGTCAGGGCTGGGCTTCGGGGCCTGTCTGGCCGATGACATGGGCTTGGGGAAGACGCTGCAGGTCATCGCGTTTTTGCTGCTGCGGAGGAAGCGCAGCGGCGGCGCAGGCAGGGGCGTGCCGAGCTTGCTGGTGGTGCCCGCCTCGCTGCTGGGAAACTGGAAGCGCGAGATCGCAAAATTCGCCCCGGACCTGTCATTTGTCATCGCCCACCGCTCGGAAATGGAGGCAGCATCACTGACAAAATTGCAGTCCGGAACCCACCCGGCATTGCAGTCGGCCACCCTCATCATCACCACCTACACCACGCTGGCAAAACTGACCGCACTGCAGGACACGGAATTCGAC
Organism: Verrucomicrobiales bacterium; assembly: GCA_018003315.1. Taxonomy (GTDB): domain Bacteria; phylum Verrucomicrobiota; class Verrucomicrobiia; order Verrucomicrobiales; family V1-33; genus JAGNEJ01. Next base: position 12,406 of record JAGNEJ010000085.1, on the reverse strand, counting down.
GTGCTGGCGCTGGATGAGGCCCAGGCGATCAAGAACGCCGGAGCCGGACAAACCAGGACGGTCAAAAAACTGCATGCTGCTTTTCGCCTCATTCTGACCGGGACGCCGGTGGAAAACCGGCTGGATGATCTCTGGAGCCTCTTTGACTTCATCAACCCTGGACTGCTCGGAGCGGCAAAGGTCTTTGCAGAAAGTGCCCGGCGCATGTCCAGGCATCCCGGCGGTTACGGCCCATTGCGCAGGCTGGTGCAGCCCTACATTCTGCGCCGCATGAAAACGGACCCGGACGTCGCTCCCGACCTTCCGGCCAAGAACGAAATGACGGCATTCTGCTCCCTGACAAAACGTCAGGCCACGCTCTACCAGCGGGCAGTGGCCAGCCTCCGTCAGGAACTGGCGGCGGTGGAAGGCGGCATTCAGCGCCAGGGAGTCGTGCTGGCCACGCTCATGAAGCTGAAGCAAATCTGCAACCACCCCAGCCTCTGGAGCGGCGATGCAGCCTATGCGCCGGAGGACAGCGGGAAATTCGACCGGCTGGCGGAAATCACCGCACAGATTGCCGACCGGCAGGAAAAGATGCTGGTGTTCACGCAGTTTCGCGAAATGACCGGACCGCTGGCGGATTTTCTAACGATGCTGCATGGCCGTCCGGGGCTGGTATTGCATGGGGGGACCGCAGTCGGAAAGCGCGGGGACCTGGTGGAGCAGTTTCAGGCTTCCGGCGGGCCGCCGTTTTTTGTCATCAGTCTGAAAGCCGGCGGGACCGGCCTGACATTGACCGCTGCGAGCCATGTGGTTCACTTTGACCGCTGGTGGAACCCGGCGGTTGAGGATCAGGCCACGGACCGGGCGTTCCGCATCGGGCAGAAAAAAAGCGTGCTGGTGCACAAGCTGGTCTGCGAAGGCACCCTGGAGGAGCGCATCGATGAACTGATCCAGTCGAAGCGGCGCTTGGCCTCCGAAATTTTGGGCGCAGGCGACGGGGCCGCGAAACTCCTCACCGAAATGAACGACGAGGAACTGCTCAACTTTGTCAGGCTGGACGTCTCCCGGCTGGGCGTCTGATCACGCTTCCGGTGCGAGGTATTTCGCCAGGGTTTTCAGGTAGTCGTAGCTGTAGAGACCGGTACGGTGGCCGTCGCTGAACGTGAACTGGATGGCGTAACCGCCCACGCCCTGCCAGCCGGTCACCCGGACGCCGGGGAATTTTGCGCGGGCATCACCACCGTATGTCCGCCCCAGCAAATCCTGCTCGCCGACGTTTTCCGCACTGGGAGAAAAGGCGCGCAGGCGTTCCATGGGATAATAATCCTCCGATGCATCGGACCAGCGGATGGCGATTTCATCTCCGATCGCCTGAATGTCGGTGGGTTGCAGCATGGCGGGCTATTTGAGGCTTCGGAAGTATTCAATGAGATCCGCCAGTTGTTCCGGCGTCAGGTTGTTCACCAGCCCCGGGGTCATGCTGGAGACGTGTTCGTCCTTCTGCCGCTCCTTGATCTGGGAGGCGGCAATGACGGTGGTGAGTGCGGCCATGTTGCGCAGGACCACTTCATCCCCGCTTTCGTGCAGGATGAACCCCCCGTGGACCTGGCCGTCCTTGGTCGTGATGGTGTGGGTCGGAAATCCCTGAGACACGGTGGCACTGGGGTTGAGGATGCTGGTCATGATTTCTTCCGGCTTGTAGCGCTGCGCGATGTCAAACAGGTTCGGGCCTTTGGGCGGATCATTTTTCCCCGTTGCGTGGCACGCGGCACACCCCTGCCGGGTGAACAGTTTCCCACCATTGTCAGGATCCGCCTTGCCGGAACTGAGCCGTGCCAGGGCTTTTTCCACCGCCAGATGAGGTTCCAGCATGCCGATGTCTCCCGGCTTCATTTTGATGGTTTCCTGCATGGCCTTGAGCAGCAGGTCCTGGTCCTTGGCCCATTGGGGATCGGTTCGGCCCGCGGCAACGGGCGCCCCCTTGATCTGGACGTGGTGCTTTTGAAGCTGGGCGACCAGGTGCCGCTTCATCGGCTCGCCGGCATTTGCTAGAACTTCCGCCAGGGCTTTTTCGATCCGCGGCGTTTCCGACCAGGCATCGCGTTTGTAATACGGCCCGGTGGTGTCCGGACGGGTGCCCCAGGAACTGCCGTCCCAGACTCCTTCGGTGAAGTAGAGCCGGATGAGGGCGGTGGCAATGCCCTGCTGGATCGCGGGAGAGGCATTGGGCAGGCGCTGCAGGAGACCGCTGACGACCTCCGGTTCGTGCAGTTGACGCAGCACGCGCAGCGCGGCGGCATGCCGCGACGGCTCGGAATCCAACGCCTTCAGGCAGGCGTCGCCGGCCTTGAGGGCAATGAGCGCCCGACTGGCAAGGTGGGGCAGAGCGCGAGTGGTATCCGTGTAAAGTTGTTCTGAAGAGTCCCCGCCCTGCGGTGAGTTTTTCGTGGCGCGCAGAGGCGCAGGGAGGTCATCGACAAACACTTGGAACTGGACGCTGCCGCCGTTTCCCTGCCGCGTTCCGGTGTCTTCCATTCCGCCCTTTGCGGTGAATTTTGCAAACCCTGGCGGGAGTTTGTAGGAAATGACGCTGACGGCGTGAGTGCCGATTCCGTAGGCAACCGGTTTGCCGTCCACCTTGATCGCTCCGCCGGTGCAATTCTGGTTGACCAGCGTTTTGCCCCAGCCCTGGCTGACGGAAGCCCACGGCAATTCGGTCAGTTTTTTCTCCCCGGTTGGTCCGCTGATCCTGGGTTCCATCCACACCGCGTGGTCCGTGCCGTTTCCATCACCGGCATCCGTGACCACCAGGTGCAGCATCTTGGCTCCGGCTATGTTCGCTTCCATCACCGCGGCCCGGCCCGGCGTGCTTTTCCGGATGATGCCGGTGGAGGCTTTCGGCTTCGCATCGGCACTTCCCGCCGCCGATTCAGCGGCGGGTTCCGCCTGTCTGGCGGCGATGGACAGCAGCGCGTCGGCAGCCTCGGTGCGTCCCAGCCGACTCAGAGCGATGGCGGCCTGCGCCTTGACGTGATCGTTCGGATCCTTGAGGTGCGCGGTGAACGTTTCCGTGGGGACATCCTTTGCCTGGGCGGGGCGGTCCGCCAGGGCCCGCAGGGCAAATTCCCGCACCCGGCCATCTCCGGCCAGTTTTGTCAGGAATCCATTGGCGCCGGCACCGGCCGCCTGCTTGAGCGTGAACAGCGCAGCAATGCGCGCCGGCACATTGTCCCCGGCCTGGGCACCGGTTTCCAGCAGGGAAAGGAGCGATGCGGACGGCTTGCGCCGCAGGATTTCCCTTTGCGCCGCCAGGCGCAGCACATGGCTGCGGGGATTGGTTAGATCCCTGACCAATGCAGCCTCGTTTTTCGCCTTCAAATTCAGGTCAAACCGCGTGGCCGACGGTTTTTCCGGACCCACCCTGACAATATACCCCACATTTTCTCCGGCATAGGTGAAACTGGCGCCTTTCCAGGAGGCGAGAAAGACGTGGCCATTGGCATCGGCGCTCATGTCCGTCACCCGCTCCAGTTCGCAGAACGTGTCCTGCTCAATGCCGAAGGATGCCCCCTGGTCCTTCAGTGGGTGGCGATAAACCGCACTGCGGCCCCAGTCGCAGGTATAGAGCACATCATCGTAGCCCGCCGGCCAGCCGAATCCTTTTTCCTGAAGATAACAGCCGCCCACGCCGGAGCCGCCGCCGTAGATGCCCAGCACCGGAAAGGTTTCATCCGTGAAATGCTTGAATTTGCGGGGATAGCCGAGGTCCGCTCCATAGGCGTAATACTCCACGCGGGTGTCCCAGCCGCCGCCGTCATTGGTATTGTCCCGGGCAAACAGATTCAGCCACGGATCCACCGCCACGCCGTAAATGTTGCGGGTGCCGCTGGTGAACAATTCCATTTCCGTTCCGTCCGGACGCACGCGAACCACTCCGCCGCCGCGCAGTTGCAGTTTCCGTCCGTCGGTTCCTTCCGCCTCCATGAAGCCGAAGTCTCCGATGGCCAGATACAGCCAGCCGTCGATGCCCAGAGTTACGCCGTTGGACGTGTGGTCCGGCGGGCGCTTGGAAAGGTCGAATCCAATGCCCTTGACAAGCACCTTCCGTTCCTCGGCGATGCCATCGCCATCCTTGTCCCGGAACAGTTCCAGTTCCGGCGGGTGCAGGCAGTAAACGGTGTCGCCATCCACCGCCAGGCCGCGGGCGCTCGTTACCTTGTCCGAAAACACCGTCCGCTTGTCCGCCTTCCCGTCGCCATCCACGTCCACCAGCTTGTAAATGAATCCCCGGTCCGGCTTGGCATCCAGAGAACCGTTCTTGTCCACGGAGACGAACAATTCCCCGTGCGGAGTGGCGGCGACAAACGTCGGATAATTGACCATCGGCGGAGCCGCAAAGAGCGTGGCCGTCAGCCCGGCTGGGAGTTTTCTCGGCAACGACTGGGCCTGGCCGCACGCCCCGGTAGTCAGGGCAGCCAGGAGTGCAGGAACAAGACAGCGGTCAAGCAGGAACATGGATCGAAAGGAAAGTGCAGGGATGAACCGAAAGCAATGACTGCCCCGTTGCCAAGCGCAAATGGAATCCGCCGGCGATTTCATGCTCAATCCAAAATGGTCCGCACAGCAAAGTGGTCCGCACAGTCCCATGTGCGGTTCAACGCAAAAAGCCTGTCCACTGCGGATCCGCACCGGATGCCGCCCAAACCGCCCCCCTGCACACCGTTGCCAGAATTCTGATCAAGCTTGCCGCTGGTCACCATCCGGACCGTGCTCACGCTGCCCCCCGCCGCTACGCTTCCATCCGCCCGTCGCAGGATCAATTGTCATGGCAGGCCTTGGCCGCGTTCGATCCTGCCCAGCATGTCGATGAAGGCATCTTCCAGGTTGCGCTCTTCGCGATGGAATTCCAGCACGGGCAGTCCGTCCTGGACCATGCGACGGAGCACCCCGGCAATGATTTCCGGGTCGGTGCTGTCGATGAGAATACGGGCGCCGGCTTTCCGCTCTTCCGCGATTTTGACGTGAGGTGAAACCAGCGCCCAATCCAGCAATTTTTCCGGACCACCGGCTAGCTGTACGTCGAAAAATGTGAATTCCTCTGCACCGCGCTTCAATGCTTCCGCGGTGCCAAAGTGGACGATTTTTCCCTTGTCCACAAAGAGCAGGCTGTCGCACATCTCCCCAAGTTCGCTGAGGATGTGACTGGAAATGAGGATGGTTTTCCCTTCTTCAGCCAGAAGGCGGATGAGGCGCTTGAGTTCGACGCGGGCTTTCGGGTCCAGACCGGCGGCTGGTTCGTCCATGATGAGCACCTGCGGATCGTGGATCAAGGCGCGCCCCAGGCACAGCCGCTGCCCCTGGCCTTTGGACAGCTTGTTGACCATGCGGTCGCACAGCGGGGAAAGATCCGTGAACTCCACGACATCCTGAATGCGGCGCACGCGTTCCGCACCGCGATAGTTCAGCGCCCGGGCGAAGAAATCGAGGTACTCCAGCACGGTCATGTTTTCGTAGGTGCCGAAACTGTCCGGCACCCACCCCAGCAGGCTGCGGACCTTTCGCGGGTAGAGTACCACATTGATTCCCTGCACAAAGGCCCTCCCGCTGGTCGGATAGTCGAGCGTGGCAAGAATGCGCATGGTGGTGGTTTTTCCAGCGCCGTTGGCCCCGACGAAGCCAACGACCTGGCCGTGCGGGATGGCAAACGTGATGCCATCCACCGCCTTGATGCGGTCAAAGGTGCGGTGGAGGTTTTCGACATGAATGGCGCTGTCAGTCATCGGAAATCATGTCAGGGAGCGATCTGCGGCACGGGTCCCCAGAGCAGCAGGGCGTTGTGCGTCCACTGGATGGAGGAAAGCGTGTCGATCATTTCCGGCGTGGCAGCCGTGGCGGATGCGAGGAAATGGCCGCGCGGCGGATGCGATGCCTGGAGCAGGCGACTGGCGACCGGGTCGAAATAGGCGAACTGTGCGCGACGCCATTTTTCGTAGTCCGCAGGCGTGGTTTTTTGCAGCGTCACCGCCTGACCAGTCGCCAGAGGTCCGGAACTGGTCCAGAGACCGCCCGCGGCGTCGCAGTACCACAGGGATTCCAGTGGATAGCCCAGACTGGAGCGCAGCCTTGGCGGCTGGTCCGCAGCTGCGTCCAATTCCACGCGTCCCCGGGTGCTGCGCACGGTTTCGATGGCCAGTGCCTGCTCGCTGCGGCTTTGAAACCAGCCGCCTGCGTAGGATTGGTCCTCCGGCATGGTGTAGCGCTGAGCAGCGGTAGTTCTGCCGGGGTCCTTGAGGCGTGTCCACTGACTGTCAGGCAGAATCACCGGTGATATGAACGATGGCTCCGGCGTCCGGAAACCAGAGGAAAAAAGCACGCCGGTGCGTGCCAGACTGCTTTGCCGGATGAATGCGGTGGAGTCCACGGAGTTCAGATAAACCGTGGCGCACCGGATGCCCTGGCCTCCGATGCCATCCTGGAAAAAAATGACGCCCAGGAGGATGAGCGAGGCGGCCAGCGAAATGACAGGGGTGGTAAAGAACAGCCGATGCCGCTTTCCAGTCCGGGCAAAATGGAACAGATTCACCGGCCCCACGAGAATGCCAAAAATGAGCAGCACCAGCCCCACCTGCCAGGCATTGAAGCTGCGCCCGCCAAACGCAGCGATGAGCTGAGACCACGGGCCGGCACTCGCAGCGCGGAACAATTCCAGTTGGTTTTTCACCATCGCACTGGGATGGTCTGAATACTGCTGAATCAATTCCGCCGGGTTGAGGCCGCTGCCATTCCAAGGCTGAATTCGAACCATGCCAAAGCCCACTCCTCCGTCCTCCCTGGCGGGTGGAAGCCGCAGCGTGTCCGCCGTTTCGCCGCTGGAGGTGTAGATGTCCAGGATGCCTCCCAACTGCACCCATTGGAGCAGTCCGGTCCGGACTCCAGGGGCCAGCTTCAGCCATTCATCGGTGCGCAGGGCCACGAAATCGAATCCCGTGCAGGCCCGCCAATCCTCCGGAAGCCGGGCGGCGGAAAACTGCGCGGCAAAGGCACCTTTCCCGTAGGGGTAACTTTTGCCGGGTATCTCGGATACCCCGTTCAGCAACCTCACGAGGCCTCCCGTCAGGCCCTGGCTCAATGCCACTGCAGGCCGGTCCGGGGTCAGGCTGGACATCAATGACAACTGCAGGCTGGATTCGCCTGACAGATCCAACTGCAGCGACGACGAACCGGAGCCGTAGTATCCGCGATTTGCATTCTCCGTGCCGATCGGAATCAGCAGGGAATGGGTGGAGGTGGACTCCTTTTTGGCAGCCAAAGACCACTCGCTGGCATATTCGTGATCGCCGGAATACCCGGCGTCCTGCCGCGCCAGCGCTTTGACGCGGAAATTCAAATCTCTGTCGTGCAGGTTGCGCACCTGCACCACCACCGGAGCATAGCCGACGAGCGGCAAATCAGAAAACACCGCGGACATTTCCACAAAACCGCCGGCATTGGGATCTCCGAGCGGCACTTGCACGGCGTTTTGTGCCTGAACGGAGAGGACGGCAAAACCACAGCCGGCCCAGAGCAGGAGAAGGAGTTTCATGGTGCGCCGCAAATCAGGCCACCTGGTTGAGAGGTTTTGGCACGGACCCAGGCCGCACCGGCACTTCCTTGAGCAGATCCAGGATCACCTCCCGGGTGGTTCGACCTTCGATCTTCGCTCCATAGTCGAGGATGATGCGGTGCACCAGCACCGGCAGCGCAACTGCCTGCACGTCTTCAAAGCTCGCATTGGTCCTTCCAGCCATCAGCGCACGGGCTTTGATGGCAGAGGCCAGACTCAGCGCCGCCCGCGGGCTGGCACCGTATTTGACGCAGGCCGCGGCCTCAGACTGGCCGGGGTGGGTGGCATCGACGAGCCGGGCGATGTAGTTGGCGACGACATCCGGAAGGAAGATGCGGCGCGTCAGTGTCAGGATTTCCAGAAGCTGTGCCCCGGTCAGCACCGGTTCCACGGTGGGTTCCACGCCCAGTTCCCGATTCTTGACGATGCGCTCCAGCGTTTCCGCATGGTTGCGCAGCACTTCGATCTTGAACAGAAACCGGTCCACCTGCGCCTCAGGCAGTGGATACGTGCCTTCCAGTTCGATGGGGTTCTGGGTGGCCAGGACAAAGAAGGGATCCGGCAGTGAATGCGTCTCGCCAAGCACCGTGACACGGCGTTCTTGCATCGCTTCCAGCAGTGCGGACTGGGTCTTGGGCGAGGCCCGGTTGATTTCATCCGCCAGCACCAGGCTGGCAAACAGAGGACCCGGCGCAAAGACAAACTGCCTCCCTTGCGGTGTTTCCTGAAGGATGGGATTGCCGGTGATGTCTCCGGGCAGCAGATCCGGAGTGAACTGGATGCGGCGGGTTTCCAGCCGCAGGCATTTGGCCAGCCCCTTCACCAGTTCGGTCTTGCCGAGTCCAGGCAGGCCTTCCAGCAGAATGTGTCCACGGGCAAACAGCCCGCACAGCACCAGATCAACCAGATCCTCCTTTCCAAACAGCACCTGATTCAGTGAAGCCCGGAGCGAGCGCACATGCTTTCCGGCTTCGGCCACTTCGGATTCGGTTGCGTAGTCCATGCGGTGGGTCATTGAACGATGTGCCCAAACGATGGCGAGAGAACCCACAGGGTCAAGCCCGCCCACGACCGCAGCCAGCGGGCACCTCCGCTGCGGATGCGCTGCTCCTCCTCGAAAATGGAATCACGCAGCAGTACGGTGGAGACGTCGTTCTGGTCGGTTGGCTTCGAATGAGGTGATCGCTTGGCACATGGGTTCGGATTTTCATCCTTCATCCTAAAACGTTTCCGTCCTCCTTGATGATCGCGAGCAGGTCGGGGCTGTCGGCGGAGAGGCGGAGCAGGCGGTTGCGGATTTTTGAGGAGGGGGCGTTCAGCGTGCGGTGAAGGTGGGCCAGACATTCCTGTCTGGCTGTCTCCGAGGCAGAAGCAGACAGGAATGTCTGCTCCACACTGGAAAGATGGGGAGCCAGGTCGTCGAGAAACAGCAGGTCGCGCTCGGCCATGTGCTCGCGGAAGTAGCACTCCATCACGCAGGCATCAATCAGGTCTTCGAGGAAGCCTGCGGCTGCAGCTTCGCCGATGCGTTTGGCTGATTGAATCAATGGAACCAACTTCTCGAACGAGGCCGCTTGTTGAGGAGTCGGCTTCTTCAGCGGGATTTTCTCCATGAAGATGGCGAATAGCCGGTAGGCGTTCCCCGAGTATTCGGGGAAGTTGTCTCGGAAGCAGCAACGGAAGACCGACGAGTTTAGCAACGCGGTGACGTAGGGAAGTTGCGAAGCGTCACCGTTAATCATCCAGAGCGTGTTGTTGAAGAAGAAGTGTTCACGGTCATCGAAGTAGAAGGGGAGGCTCTGCGCGATGTCCTGGTAGATGATTTTCGGACGAGAGAACTCACGCAAGTAGGCACAGTTTCGAAGATTCGACCAATGGTTGCCCTTGTCTTGGCGCGTCTTTAGCTCTGCCTCCCATTGGATCAGGTGATTCCAGATGACGGGAAAGCCCCTGCGGACATCAACCGGCGGCATTCCGACGCTCCGGAGTCCATTGTGCGTGTTGATCATCCATGTCCCGTCCCAGTTAGACTGAAATCGGGCCAGATCGCGACCCCGCAGCAAAGGCACGATCAAGTCCGCGCACTTCGGGTCTTCAGCGACCATCGCATCGCGCTGCTCTTGCGTGATATAAAATGCATCGTTGAAGCCGGTCTTGATGCCGTAGTTAATTTGAATGTCCCACCTCTCCAGCGGCACGCCCTGGGCCTCGACCAGTTCCTTGATGCGCTGACGGTCCTTGGAGATCACAACCCACGGTGCCTCGTTCAGATGGCTTTGCTGAACGCGGTTTTGTTCAAAGTAGCCCGCCGGGTCGGCCATGGCCGCACAGTCATCCGTGGCGTAGCAGGAGAGCGTCTTTCGGGTGTATGGTCGTTTGGCAAGCTGGACGATGCAGGTGTATGTCGTCGCCGCACCGAAGTTCTGCGCCATTCCAAAGTCGAGCACCGAGACGGTGTCCACTTTGGATGAAAGGAAGCCGCGAAGCCGGTCGCCGTATCCCGCCCGCATCCATTTGTTGGAAGTGACGTAGGCAAGGTGTCCGCCCGGTTTGAGCAATTGAGCACCGCGTTCGTAAAAGAGGCAATAAATGTCAGCAGTGGCGGCGTAGGTCTCGAACCCCTGTGATTGCCAAATGGCTTTCTGTGCGGCGGGAAACTTCTGAATCTGGATGTAGGGCGGATTGCCTAAGACGATGTCGAAGCCTTTTCCCAAAGAACGCCCGAACATCCAGTGCAGATCGAAAAAGTCTGAGGTGGCTTGCGGGTCGAACGGATCCCAATCCGCAACGTGTTGCGCCTTCTTGGATGAACCGAGACTTTCCGCGAGCAGCTTGCCGAGTTCCTTTCGGAGGTCTTTGATCTTCTTTTGAAGGGCGAGTTTTTGGTCGCGGCGCTGGATGGCGAAATGTCCGTGGTAGAGCGCTTCGATTTCCGCTTCGATCTTGTAAACCTTGGGGTCCACGAGCGCGAGCTGATCCATTTCCGGCAGGCCGATGAGCGTGTCGGCGGCGAGGAACTTGGTTTCCAGATTGGGCAGCGGGCGGATGCCGCGATTCCTTTGGCGGTTTGTTTCGGAGGAAGCAGACAGGAATGTCTGCTCCACTATGAGGGAGATGAAGAAGCGGAGTTTTGTTATTTGAATGGCGATCGGCTGGATGTCCACGCCGTAGAGGCAGTTCTCGATGAGGTAGAGTTTGCGGCCGTAGTCGTCCTCGTTGTCGGCGAAGTCGCGTTCGATGGCGGCGATGGCGGCGTCGCGGGCGGAGGGGTCGGGAATCTTCGCGGCGGCGGCGATCTGGAGCTGCTTCCAGCGGGCGTTGTCGGGGTCGAGCTTGTGGATGATATAAACGAGTTTTTGCAGCATCCCCATCGGGAAGGCGCCGGAGCCGCAGGCGGGGTCGAGAATCTTGCAGGTGTGGATGGCGTCGAGCAGGGCGGCGACTTCGCTCTCGGTGAATTGGTGGGGTTGCTCGGTGTAGGAAAAGAGCTGGTCGAGTTTCTGGGAAAGTGGGGCAGACATTCTTGTCTGCCTGTCTTGGACGGAAGAAGAAGCAGGCCGGAATGCCTGCTCCACATTGGGTCCTTTGAGCCAATATTCATGGGGCTTCAGACCTGGCTTGACGGGGTTTTCTGCGATGTAGTGGAGGAAATGCCGATACTGGGCCTCGTTGCGGACGATGTGGTCGTAGGATTCATCGAGCCAAAAAGTGCTGCCAGTGGTGCCGAGGAGTTTGTTGACTTCGCGGGCACTGGTGCCTTTGATGCCTTGGAGGAGCTTGGAGAGGTCGTGTCCTTCGAGGGGTTCAATCAGCGCGTGGACGTGGTTGGGCATGATGACGGCGGAATGAACGTGCAAACGCTCACCGTCGAAGCGGAGCAGGCAAGATTTGACGGCGTCGCGCACATCTGATCGGGCAAGAGCGCGAGAGCCCATGCCTGCGTCCAACCATGATTCCAGCTTTTCTCCGAAACGTTTGTTGTATTCCTTCCAGGTTGCTTCATCCCAAGGTTCGGGATGGTGTTTGACCCAGATGTCGCGTTCATTTTTCCACTCGCGGAGTTTTTCCTGCGGGAGGGAATCTGCCATGCGGAAGGTGACCCAGTAGATGGCACCGTCCTTTTTCCAATGGGGGAGGTCGCGACGGGTTTTGGTAGTGTCGTTTGAAGAAGAAGCAGACAGGAATGTCTGCTCCACTTTTTGCTCCACTTTTTGCTCCACTTTTTCAAGGCAACGGGTGAGGTGCGCCTTCAGGGACTCGTCCACCATGTATTCGACGATGGGACGCGGGGTGTAGAAGGAGCCGGTCTGCTTGCGGGCGGTGGTTTTGGTTTCCTCGTTGTAGGAGGCGAGCAGGTTCTCGAAGACCTTGCCGAGAAGTTCAGGATCGAGGGCGATTTCCTGATCGATGGGCGTATTCTCGACGATGGTGAACTTGTAGCGGTTCAGGATGGAGATGAGGCCGGTGACTTTTTCGGCCTTGCGCTTCTTGTCGCCATAGACTTCGGCGAGGTTGGCGGTTTCGCCGGAATCGAAGAATAGACGGTCGGGGACGTGGGGGCGCTTTTTGGCGTTGCGCGAGAAGCCGTCGAGGTAGCGCTTTTTGAAGGTGGGGCAGACATTCTTGTCTGCCTGATCGGAAGCACCACAGACAGGAATGTCTGTGCCACTCTCCTCGGTGCGGTCGAGGCACTCGAAGAGGCCGCCGTTGAGGAAGGGGATGTCGGCGAAGAGGGCGAGTGCTTCGTCCTGCGGGACAGCGAAGAGGGATTCGTAGCGGTAGAGGTTGTTGATGTCGTAGGTGGACTTGTTCTTCAGG
>JAGNEJ010000024.1 GCA_018003315.1 Verrucomicrobiales bacterium | reverse complement strand
CTCTTCGCCGAACTCTTCGCCCACCTCGCCCGCGATCGCGCCGGCGTCATCGTCCCCACCGGCATCGCTACCGACGCCACCACCGCGCCCTTCTTCGCCCATTTGGTGGAAACCCAGCGCCTCGCCCGCCTCGTCGATTTCGAGAACTCGGCACCGCTCTTCCCCGGAGTCCACCGCAGCTTCAAGTTCAGCCTGCTCACCCTGGGCCGGGAGGAACGCGAAGCCCGCTTCGCCTTCTTCCTCACCGATCCCGCCCAACTCGCCGAGCCGGAGCGCAATTTCACCCTCACGCCGGAAACCATCGCCCGCCTCAACCCGAACACCAAAACCGCTCCCGTCTTCCGCTCCCGCGCCGATGCCGAACTCACCGCCAAAATCTACCGCAACGCCCCCGTCCTCATCGAGGAAGGCAAAGGCAATGCCGGCAACCCGTGGGGGGTCGATTTCCGCCAAGGTCTCTTCAACATGACCTCGGACTCCCACCTCTTCCGCACCGTCTCCCAGCTCAGCGCCGACGGCTGGCAGCGCGACGGCAGCGACTGGGTGAAGGACACGGTCCGCTACGTCCCACTCTACGAGGCGAAGATGATCCACCAGTTCGACCACCGCTGGGCGACGTATGGGGGAAAGGATGAAGGAGAAATGATGAAGGAGGAAGGGCACTCCAGCCGGGATGTCACGATCGAGGAAAAGCAAAACCCCGCCTTCGAACCCGCCCCCCGCTACTGGGTTCCCCAATCCGAAGTGGACACCCGCCTCGCCGCCAAAAACTGGCAACGCCAATGGCTCATGGGCTGGCGCGACATCACCAACGCAACCAACGAGCGGACGGTGATTGCGACGGTGTTTCCGCGCAGTGCGGTGGGAAATCAATTGCCGCTGATGGTCTTTCCCAAAGGTGTGGGACCAGCGCAACTTGTCGCATTAAGTGGCTGCCTTTCATCAATCACCCTCGATTACGCCGCCCGTTTCAAAGTTGGTGGAACACACTTGAATTTCTTCATCTATCAACAACTCCCCATCCTCCCACCCGCCTTCTACACCGCCGCCCGCCTCGACTTCATCGTTCCCCGGGTGCTGGAACTCACCTACACCTCGCATGCGCTGCGCCCCTTCTACGAGGAGGTGATGGCAGACTGGCAAAGCGCCTCTTCTTCATCCTTCATCCTTCAACCTTCCCCCTTTGCCTGGAACGAAGAGCGCAGAGCGCTGCTTCGTTCCGAGCTGGACGCCTTCTACGCCCGCGCCTACGGCCTCGACCGCGACGAACTTCGCTACCTCCTCGACCCCGCCGCCGTCAAAGGCCCCGCCTACCCCTCCGAAACCTTCCGCGTCCTCAAGGAAAAAGAACTCAGCCACCACGGCGAATACCGCACCCAACGCCTCGTCCTCGAAGCCTGGGACCGGATGCAGGCGGAGGGAACGTTTGCTCAAATGGCGATGTAGCTCCCAATGTCAGTTACAGCTCAACTTTTCAAACCCGCAATGAATCCATTGGAAATCCATTTTACAAATTGTTACGGCATCAAAAGTCTATCGCATACCTTTTCATTCGCCACCGCTAAAAACCGCCGATCCTATGCGATCTACGCTCCAAACGGCCTGATGAAATCGTCTTTCGCCAAGACTTTTGAGCGGCTAAGCAACGGCCAGCAACCGGAGGAGCCCCGCTTCAACACGACACCCGCCTGCACGGTTACAGTTGACGGCCAGCCTATTGAACAGGAATTCATCTTTGTCCTCAAAGACGAAATCGACACCAAAGGCGAAATTCCCGCCGTCACCAACCTTTTGGTCCAGCCGGAAGAAAAAGCCCAATACGACGCCTTGGTGGTGGATTTGGAGAAACAGAAGCAAAAGGCGATCAATGCGCTTCAAAAAATTTCGGGAATCAAAAAGGCGGAAATCGAGAAACAACTGGCCGATGATTTCGGAGTCCCCACCTTTGTCGAAGGTGTCAGAACAGGACTGGAAACCGCGCCTCAGCAAAATCTAGCCCCTTTTCCCTATTCGATCCTCTTCGCGCCCAAGGCTCTCGATGTCATTCGAAGCAGGGACTTCCAGAGCAGAGCAGCGGAATTCAACCAGCGCTACGACGAACTCTTCCAATTGGATCAAACGATCTACAAGAAAGGCGTATTCAATCCCGCTCGCGCGAGTAACGCTTTTGGATCACTCCAGAAAGAGCGTTTCTTTGAAGCGGGTCACAAGGTTCACTTGGAGGGTGACGCCCAAGCCCTCGATCAAACACAATTGAATGAACGATTGGATTCTCTCCATGCCCGGATCGACGGTGACGCGTCGCTGAAAAAAATCCGCGATGACTTGGCCAAAACGGCGGAGACGCGCGAACTCAACGAATTGCTGGAATCACTGAACGCTCATCAGTTCGAGTATTTGGCCTCCATGATGAAACCGGAGAATCAACAGGAATTCCGGCGTGAACTCTGGCGATTCTATCTGTCCGAGAAGACGGAGGCGGAAGCTTATCTTGAGGAATACGACCGCATTTCAGGAGAAATCGCAGACATCGAAGGACGGGCGGCGAGTCTGGTTCCCGAATGGCATCAAGCCATCGATAAATTCAATCAGCGCTTCATCAACATGCCCTTTACCCTTCGTATTGCGAACGAAGTGGACGCCTCCCTTGGCAAGTCTCCGGCCAAATTGCTCTTCGCATTCAGCAACGAAAATGGCGGTTCCATCGAAGGGGGAAAAGAGGAGGCGATGAAGACTCTCAGTCGTGGCGAACGTCGCGCCCTGCATTTGTTGACCTTTATTTTTGAAGTCGAGTCCCGAAAGAAATCAGGAAGAAGCACGCTGTTCATTGCCGACGACCCGGCAGACTCTTTCGATTACAAGAACAAACACGCGATTGTCCAATATCTGGAAGACCTCGCCAACGAGGATCATTTTCGCCAGATTATCCTCACTCACAACTTTGACTTGTTTCGGACATTGGTGCGCTTTGTTCACCGAGACCATTGCCTTGCCGCAGTCCGATGCGGTGGGGATTCCATCGAACTCCACAAAATGGAAGGCGTAAACAATATCTTCACCGGAGTTTGGAAGCCCCGAATCATGGAGTCCGATGATATTCTCATCGCGACAATACCATTCATCAGAAATCTAATTGAATACACACGGGGAGAAGGAGACAGCGAATACATCAAACTCACCTCACTGCTTCACTGGAAGAGCGATAGCACTGGTATTTCGATTAAAGACTACTTGAATATCTACAACGCGTTTTTTGGAACGCAGCACGTTCACACGCAGAACACAAAGCCCGTTTACGATCTCCTCATAGAGAGAGCGGAAAGCATCAGCGCGGCAGGAGATCGCAACGAGTTGGAATTGGAGAAAAAAATCGTTCTTTCCATTGCCGCCCGAATTCTTGCGGAGCGATACATGACAGAGCAACTACGAGCGCTCAAATTCGATCCCGGTTATTGGTGCCAAAAAAACCCTCCGTTTGGAAACCTTTTGGGCGAACTGAAAACATTGGATGCTTCCAACGCAAACTTGGAAGTATTGGAGTGCATTGGCGTCACCGTAAGTTCTAACATCCACCTCAATTCCTTCATGTATGAGCCTCTTCTGGACTTATCCTTGGATCACCTGATCCATTTGTTTGATCGAATCAAAACCATCGCGGGAAATTAGCGATATATTTATCAACCACTGGAGCTTCCCATGAGCGACTTCTTCCGTTTCCAGCACACCCCGCACCTTGCCTGGCTCGGACAAGGAAGTCCACGTGACGACAAGGTGCTCTCGCCTGCGGAAGCGGAAGTTCTTCTGTGTGGTGAGGTGGTCGTGGAGGAAAAATTGGACGGTGCGAACCTAGGGATCTCCGTCGGCCCCGATGGCAATCTGCGCGTCCAAAACCGGGGACAGTATCTGGAATCTCCCTTTCACGGTCAGTTTTCCCGTCTCGGTTCCTGGCTGGCCGCGCACCGGGAACGCCTGGAGTCCGCGTTGTTTCCCGACCTGATGGTTTTTGGCGAGTGGTGTGCCGCCCGGCATTCGCTGGGCTACACCAGCCTTCCCGATTGGTTTCTCGGATTCGACGTTTACGACCGTAAACTTGGCCGCTTTTGGAGCACGGGGCGAAGGGATGCGTTGTTCCGCAGTATCGGCATCACCTGCGTGCCCAAACGATTTCAGGGCAAAACCCAACTCAACGATCTGAAGCGGCTACTCGAACAAGAACGCAGCCTGTTTCAGAACGGACCGATGGAAGGTCTCGTCGTCCGAAAGGAAGACCAAGAATGGCTGGCCGCCCGCGCAAAACTCGTCCGCGCGGATTTCACCCAAGCCATCACCCAACACTGGATCCGGAGGGGAATCGAATGGAATCGGTTGGGGGCGGACGGGACATTTGCCTCTTCCGTGGAGATGGCTCCCGATCCTGATTGATCCGCTTCCGTTTCCTTATTATCCCATTGCTTGCCCATGACTGCGGAAGACCTCCCAAACCTGCTTGCCAACACCGAGACGGATCGTGTCGAGAAAACACGCTCCACCACGGATACGGACAAGTTCCGCGAGGCGATCTGCTCGTTTTCCAACGATATGGGCGGCAAGGGGCTTCCAGGCTACCTGCTCATCGGCGTGGACGAGAAGGATCCGTCGTTTCGCCTGCAAGCCACGGATGCCTTGCTCCAGCAGTTCGCCGCCTACCGCTCCGACGGTCAGGTGATGCCCCTGCCCGTCATGAATGTGGCCGCCCATCCGCACCCCGCAGGCGGAGGCGATGTCATCGTGGTGGAGGTCCATCCCCACGACCTGCCTCCGGTCCGCTACAAAGGCCGCGTCTGCATCCGCATCGGCCCGCGCAAGGATGCCGCCACGGAGGCGGAGGAGCGGGTTCTGATCGAGCGCCGCTCGTCCCGTTTCCCCACCTTCGATGCCACGCCCTGCCCGGAGGGGGATTTGTCCCGGCTCGATCTGGAAACCTTCCGCCAAAGCTACCGCCCGCACGCCGTGGCTGCGGAGGTCATCGCGGAAAACCACCGATCCGTGGAGGAACAGCTCGCCGCACTGCGTTTCTACCATCTCAAACGCGCCTGTCCCACGAATGCCGGAATGTTGGTCTTCGCCTTCGATCCGCTGGATTTGTTCCCCGGTGCCAAGGTGCAGTTCGTGCAATTTGACGGGCCGGAACTCGATGCGGATGTCCTTGCGGAGAAAACCTTCACCGGAAACCTGATCACCATTCTCGCCGAGTTGGACAGCTTTCTCAAAGGCCGCTTCACCCAGAAGCCGGTGCCCGTGTCGGAACTCCGGGAGCAGGCGGTGTTCGACTACCCGATCGAAGCGGTTCGCGAGTTGCTGATGAACGCCATCCTGCACCGGGATTACCAGTCCACGGGGCCGCTCCGCTTATACCAGTTCAGCGATCGCATCGAGATCCAGAATCCCGGAGGGCTCTATGGCGAGGCCTCGCCGGAAAATTTTCCCCGCGTCAACGCTTACCGGAATCCTGTCGTCGCCGAGGCCATGCACACGCTCGGCTACGTGAACCGCTTCGGCCGCGGCATCGCCCGCGCCAAGCGCGCACTCGCCGACAACGGCAGCCCAGAGCCGCGATTCGACTATCACACCAGCCATTTCCTCGCCATCATCCCCAAACATCCCCTCCGATGAGCATCGTCGCATTTTTCAACAACAAGGGCGGCGTCGGGAAAACCACGCTGCTCTATCACCTCGCGTGGATGTATGCGGACCTCGGCAAGCGCATTCTCGTCGCGGACCTCGATCCCCAGGCAAACGTCACGTCGATGTTTCTCCCGGAACCAACACTGGAAGCCCTCTGGAATCCAGACCATGCCCAGGAAGAAAGCATCATCGCGCCCCTGACGCCGATCATCCGCGGCATGGGGGACATCGGCCCCACTCCCACTCAGAAGATATCCCGCAATCTCCGGCTCATTCCCGGAGACCTCAACCTGTCCAACTTCGAGTCCAACCTCTCGGACGCATGGGGCGATTGCCTGGACGGCAAGGAACCAGCCTTCCGCGTCACGAGTTCGCTCTACCGCATCATCAAACAAGCCGCGGACGAGTTCGGTGCGGACCTCGTCCTGATCGATGTCGGTCCCAACTTCGGTGCCATCAACCGCGCCGCTCTCATCTGCGCCGATACGGTGGTCATTCCAGTCGCGCCTGACCTCTTCTCCATCCAAGGCCTGCGGAACCTTGGGCCCACCTTGAAGAAGTGGCGCACAGAATGGAACAAGCGGCTGGTAGAGAATCCCGCCTCCGATCTGCCATTGCCATCAGCCACCATGAAGCCTCTCGGTTACGTGGTGCTTCAGTTCGGCATCCGCGACAGCCGCCCTGTCGCAGCCTACGATCAGTGGGCAAAGAGGATTCCCGCCACCTTCCGGGAAAAGGTTCTTGAACTGCCCGCCGACGGAACACCCTCGCCCGAGAGCGATCCCAACTGCCTGGGGTTGCTGAAACATTACCGCAGTCTCATGCCGATGGCCATGGAAGCCAGAAAGCCGATTTTCCACCTGAAATCCGCCGATGGCGCGATCGGTGCCCACACTTCCGCGGTCAAATCCTGCGAGAATGACTTCAAGGAGTTGGCGGGCAGGATCGCGGCAGGTCTCCCGGCTCCCGTCGCAACCGTCCCATGATTCTGAGCAGTCCTCAGCCCTTCATCATTCGCGAGGAATGCCACAAAGCCACTTGGCAGCACGGCTTCCGCCGGGTGCTCGGCGAGGTGGATGGCTGGGCGGCCTTTGGCTCCACCACGGCCCAAGGCACCATCTGGCTGGCGGCGGAATCGGCACAAGGCCCGTGGTTCCTCGCCATCGATCACCTTGGCGTGATCAAGGAGCTGCACGCCACGCCCGAAGAGATCGCCGGTCCGGGCACCGTCCGCTACGCGTTCCCGACGCTTGCCGCGCTCTACGCCGTCCTGCCGCGCCTCTATCAGCTTTCCGCCAGCCTGCCCGATGTGCCGTTGCATGTCTTTCATTCCCGCACGGCCAAACTCCCCAAGACCACCGAAGCCGAGCGCCTCGTCGTCCAGCGCATCGGCCAAGACATTTTCCGCGCCAGCCTGATGGACTACTGGCAGGGCCGCTGCCCGCTCACCGGCATCACCGATCCCGCCCTCCTCCGCGCCTCACACATCGTGCCATGGAGTGAGTGCGCCGACGACGCGCAACGCCTCGACGTCCACAACGGTCTGATGCTCTCCGCCCTCTGGGACGCCGCCTTCGACCGCGCCCTAGTCACTTTCAACGACGACGGCACTCCCTTGTTTTCCGCGAAACTCAGTGAGGCGGCCCAACAAGCGCTGCATTGGTCAGCGCCCCTGCCGCTGACGGACTTGCACCGTGAGCACCTGATGCATCACCGGCTGCGCTTCTTCAAGCCGGATACGGGACCTTCTCAATCCCTTGATCTCCCTGGAGCCGGCTAACGGACTCGCACCGTTGACCTGCGGATGGCAAATCAGTTGCTCCACCAACTGAGCGAAGCCGGCGTCGCGGACGGTGGCAGGAGCCGCATCGCGAAGTGGACGCACCGACCGCAAGTCAGGATGCGGATGGCATTTCCCTGGGGAGTCACCAGGGGCAGGTGCAGTGGCTGGCTTGTGGCGGCGTCGGCCATTTGCACTTTGCGGGCGGCTTGGCATAGTCGCGGCACCCGGATTTTTCTCTGCACATGCTGACGACCCTGACCATCAAAAACCTGGCGCTTGTCGAATCCCTGACCTGGGAGGTGGGTCCCGGCCTGGTGTGCGTGACTGGGGAGACGGGGGCTGGAAAATCCATCATCGTCGGTGCGCTGAAGCTGATTCTCGGGGAGCGTGCGGACCGGGATTTGATCCGCACCGGCACGGACACGTGCAGCGTGGAGGCGGTGTTTCACCTGGAAAAACCGGCGGAGGTAAACGCTGCGCTGGAGGAGGCGGGACTGGAGCCGTGCGAGGGGGCGGCGCTCATTCTCAAGCGGGTCATTGCCACGGGGGGACAAAACCGGCAGTTTGTGAATTGTGCACCGGCCACGCTCCACGTGCTCAAGGTGCTGGGGCAGTTTCTGGTGGACCTGCACGGGCCGCATGACCACCAGAGTCTGCTCTCCCGTGACCGCCAACTGGCCATGCTGGATGCGGCGGCGGATGCCGCGCAGGAGGCGGACGCCTGCCGCGATGCCTTCCGGAAATGGCGGGGAATCGCCACGGAGCTGGACGACCTGACCCACGCGGAGAAAACCTCCGAACAGGAACTCGACCTGCTGCGTTTTCAGGTGGAGGAAATCGATGCTGCCGCCCTTCGGCCCGAGGAGGAGGAAGCGCTGCTGCAACGCTACAAAATGGCCAGCAATGCCACCCGCCTCGCGGAACTCGCAGGGCAGGTGTTGGGCGAACTGAGCGATGCGGATGATTCCGTGCTCAACCGCCTGGGGGAAATCCGGCGATTGCTGCGGGATCTGGAAAAAACGGACAGCGGTGCGGCACAATGGACCGGCGGATTCGAAACCGCTGTCGTGGAGTTGGAGGAAATCGAGCGCAGTCTGCGACATTACAGCGAAGGTCTGGAATTTGATCCCAGGGAAATTTCCAGTCTGGAGGAACGCATCAACACCCTGGAGTCGTTGAAGCGGAAATACGGCGGCACCCTGCAGCGGGTGCTGGAGCACCGGGAGGCCGCCGCTGCCCGGCTGGGTAAAAGCGAAGGCCGCACGGAGGAACTGCTGCGGCTGCAGCAGGCTCTGGCGGCGGCCAGGGAAGTCCTCGATGCCGCGGCGTCGAAGCTCAGTCAGCTCCGGCGCAGAGCCGCACCGCGCCTTGCCCGTGAAGTTTCCCGGCACCTGGGCGATCTGGGTTTCCGCCAGAGCCGGTTTTCCGTGGAACTGGCCGCGCTCAGCCAGCCGGCTGCATCGGGAATGGAGGAAGTCGAGTTCATGATCGCGCCGAATCCCGGCGAACCTGCCAAGCCGCTGCGGCAGATTGCCTCCAGCGGGGAGATGAGCCGGGTGATGCTGGCGGTGAAGAGCGCCTTGGCCAGGGAGGATGCCATTCCGCTGCTGGTCTTCGATGAAATCGACGCCAACGTCGGCGGGGAAATTGCGGCCGCCGTGGGGCGGAAAATGCAGTCCTTGGGGGCCACCCACCAGGTCATCAGCATCACCCACCTGCCGCAGGTGGCGGCTCTGGCCACCTGTCACTGCGTGGTCAGCAAGGAGGTGGAAAAGGACCGCACCTTCAGCCGTCTGACACAGGTTCGCGCCGAAGACCGGGTGGAGGAAATCGCCCGAATGCTGGGCGGGAAGGCCGCCTCCGCCCGGGCCCATGCCAGGAGTCTGCTGGCTGAAACTCCGTAAGGATCCTTGCGCCGGTGTTCAGCCACTTCTGCATCCTGGCCAGAACCAGCCTCCGCGTCTTTCGCGTCAGGACCGGGAAAAACGTCCGGGAGTCCAAACTGCTCATGGCCACCCTGGGCCTGTTCCTGTTGGGCTATTTGGTCACCGGCTACCTGCTTTTTTCCTGGGGACTGCGCTATCTCTTTGAGCTGCCGGGGGTCGGCGGACTCCTCGTGGAGCGCACCCTCTACATGCTCTACTTTTTTTTCTTCATCATGCTGGTGTTTTCCAATGCGGTGCTGCTCTACAGCGGGCTGTTCCGCGGGCGGGAAATGGCATGGCTGCTCACGCTGCCGGTCAGTCCGCGGGCCATCTTCTGCTGGAAGGCGGTGGAATCCCTAACCGTTTCCAGTTGGGGCGTGACCATTCTCAGTGCGCCGCTCCTGCTGGCTTTTGGCAGGGTGTTCCAGGCGGATGCGTGGTTTTACGTTAAAAGCATCGTGCTGTTCATTCCGTATCTCGTGCTCCCGGCAGCGGTGGGAGCCGCGCTGGTCATTATCCTGGTGCGCCTCTGGGGCCGCATCGCCAGGACGCTGTTCTGGCTGGGAATCGCCGCCCTGCTCTGGAAAGCCGCGGACAGTTATTTCTTCGCCCGCCGCATCATTGACGAAAATTCCGCCAGCGCCAGCCAGGCCATCCGCCAGGTGCTCGGCCACACGGAACTGGCCGCACATCCCCTGTTGCCCAGCTCCTGGATGAGTGAACTCATTCTCCACTGGGTGCGCAGCGATGCCTCCCGCCAGGTCTTTTACAGCCTGCTGCTGCTGGCCCAGGCGCTGTTCTGCGGGTGGCTTTGCGTCGAACTGTTCAGCCGGTTCACCTATCCGTGCTGGACGCTGAGCCACCGGCGTCGTGCGGCCCGCGTGGCGAACCACTCCGGAGGGCGGCTGCGGCTCGCTTCAGACGGTCTGCCCGTCCTGCCGGGCGAACGGGGGCTGCCATTCTGGAAATGGTTCGGTCTTGGACGCGTCAACACCGCTCTGGTACGCAAGGAGGCCCGTGAATTCACCCGCGATCCCACCCAGTGGATTCCCTCCTCCATCATGTTCGGCCTGCTGTTTCTGTATTCGCTGAATCTGGACCGGTTTGCGGTGGATCCAAAGAGCCGCTTCTGGATCACCCTCATCAGCTATCTGAATTTCGGTGTCTGTTCCCTGGCCGTGTCCACCCTGAGCACCCGGTTCATCTTCCCGCTGTTCAGCCTGGAAGGACGCCGCCTGTGGATTCTCGGGCTGGCACCCTTTCCGCTGCGCCGGGTGTTTTTTGTCAAACTGGTCTTCTTCTGCACCGCCATCGCCCTGGCCACCTCCGGACTCATGCTCCTGAGCGGTGCCAGGCTGCTGTTGCCCTGGGAAACCATCGGACGCTTCATTGCCGCCATCTGCCTGCTCAGCTTTGGACTCACGGCGCTCTCCCTCAGCCTCGGAGTGCTGTTCCCGAACTATCAGGAAACCAATCCGTCGAAAATTGTTTCCGGATTCGGCGGCACGCTTTGCCTGATATTGAATTTCGGCTACGTGCTGCTGTTCCTGGGAGTCTTCATCATTCCCGGTGCCCTCCACATGGGCAGTCCGGAGCGCGATGGTCCGGCGGGTCCCGGATGGATCCACTGGGCGAGCCTGGGCGGAGGCGCGCTGCTCACCGCTTTGGCCACCAGCATTCCCCTGGCGCTGTCGCTGCGCCGCATCCGCCGTCTCGAACGGGTGGGGCGGCTCTGACCGGGCCGACATTTCCCTTCTGTCCGCCACCGGCAAAAACCGTCATTCGAGGGCGGCCTGGACGAGCTTCCCCACTTCGCCGGGTTCGGCGTGGCGTCCGCTCTGGTGTTTGGAAAAGACGAGCCGGGGGCCGACTTTGACGTCGAAGATGCCTTTGGAACCGGGAATGAGCGTCGGCTTGTGTCCGGTGCCGGCCTCCACTTCAGCCGCCGCACGGGTGGCATGGGGGAGGTAGTTTCACATCTGGCAGTATTCGATGGTGATCTGCATGGCCGGAAAAATAGCGGGTTCGCACGGGTGTGCAAGCCGGGCGTGGTGGCGTGGCGATGCGGTGGCGGCATCTTGCGCGTGGTCGGCCGGGATGGCCGGGAGCCCTTGGGGCAGGATGCCCCGGGCTGCGCACCGGCTGGAAGCGCGGTGCCTATTGGGCGCGGGGTTTACCGGCGCTGGCGGCGCAGGACGAGCGTTCCCAGCACGAACAACAGCACCGACTGCACGCCTGGCTCCGGCACGCTGTAGATTTTCATGCCGAAGATACTGCCGTCGTTCCCATCGCCGATGTCCCCGGTGCCGAACAGTTCAACATCCAGCCCTTGCGGAGCGAGGGCGATTGCCAACGTGTCCCCCACGGCCACGCCTGGAATGAGGAGCCGCCCCATGAATCCCAGGTTGTCCCAGCCTTCCACGCCGGTGCTGGCCACTTCAGTGCCGTTGTGCAAAATGTGGACGCTGGTGCCGCCACCGCCACTGGCGTTTGCTTTGGAAAGGTCCCACTCCAGGAGGATGAGGCCTTCCTCACCGGCACCGATGGTGTATTGGCGGGTGGCCCAGTGTTCGACACCATTGTTGGTGCCGTTGGGGTGACCGCCATTCGCATCGATGCCCGTCCAGGGCGCACCACCCCCCGGCAAATCCCACGAGCTGCCCGTCCAGGCACTGCCATCAAACGGCTGGAATTCCCCCGGCCCAGGGCTGCCATTGGCAGTGATGTCGTAGATGCCGTAGGTCCATCCGTTGGTGTTCTGGCCAAAATCGCTGCGCGAGTCGGCGATGAGCGTGGTGGTCAAGCCGGAATACACATTCACCCGGTTCATTTCCATGCGGAAATTCGAGCCATCGCACCAATCCGTCCCCGTTCCAGGAGACACGATCATGTCAATGGTATCGCCAGGACTGACCATGGGAATGGCTGCTTTGCGATAAACGCCCGTGCCATTATCGAAGGCAACGGATGCGGAATCCACCAGGCTGCCATTGTGATAGACCATGCCCGTCACGCCATCGCCGCAGCCGACGTTGCCCTTGCTGACCAACCAGTTCAGATCCACTGCCCCTCCCTCACCGGCACCCACGGTGTAGCGGCGGATGATCCAGTGTTCGCCGTTGGTGCCATCCAGGTTCGGATGCCCGCCGAGGTTGCTGGAAATCGATGTCCACGGGGGATTGCCTCCCACGGCATAGCCGCCCCCACCGTCGGTGGGCATCAGCACAAATTCCGTCCCTGAATACACGCCGCCAGGGTCAGTGGTGCGGTTGTAATATCCGTAGTTCCAGCCATTAGTCCCCTGGGTGGAGGAATATTCGAGCAGCGAACTTCCCATATTCGTCGTCGGACCGGCCCAGGCGGACAGGCTGAGGGGAAAGACTAGGGACAAGGCGGTGGTGTGGATTTTCATAAAGTGAGGCGCGAAATCTGCGCGACCTCTGGCGAAAAATGATGCCTGCGTCAATGCAAAATGGATGATTGCCCCAATTTTGCCAGGCAACCGGCGGGAGGGCACCATTCGTCGGCGTCGAGGTTCTCCTGCGCCTGGCCGGACGCCGGTGGCAGCCGGTGGCAGCCTAACGCGGCGTGGAGTTACTTGTCGGAGGTGATTTCGATGTCGTCGAACTGCACCGGAGTGCCTGCATACGGAGCACCCCACACAGAGCATTTTCCGGCAGGCGGCGCCTCCGCGGCGAGGGTGACCAGGGGTTTTTCCGGTCGGGGTTGTCCGTCCTCCCAAATGCGGCCCTCCAGGGTGCTTTTGCCACCCGCGGCCGGCACGCTGGAAAATTCCATCCAGAACCAGGCGCCGCTTTTCCAGGCGGCTGGTGCCGTGGCCAGGTTTTCGTCATCGCGGATGACTTCGATTTGTTTTTGCGCCGGGATCAGGAGCAGCCGATAGCCGCTGGTGCCGCCGATGCCGATCCCGAATTTTGGAAAACTGCGCTTGCGGCTGGTGGCGCGGATTTTTGCCTTCACGCTGCCTCCGTTTTTCAGGCTCCGGCCGAGCAGCACTCCGGCATCGACCAAGGGCTCCGCATTGAGCTGCAGGCATTTGTTTCCGGACAGTTCCGCGATTTCAAAGGCCCCGTCCACCACCATCAAGGCGTCAGGCACCTCGCCCGCGGCCATGCTGGAGAAATCCTCCTTCACGCTCACTGCTCCTGCGGGCTGTGGTTTTTTCTGCGGCTCCGCCGGTGGCGGTTTCGGAGCATCCGGGTTGAAGAAAGGCAGCGGAGGAATGTCGGCGCGGCTGAAGGTTGTCAGGCTGGCGGCGATTCCGACGAGCATCAGGCAGAGGAATTTATTCATGGCGCAGGGATTGAATGAGCGGCTGGCGCAAGGCAAGCCAGGCTGCCAACCAGCAGAAAAAAACTCCGCCACTGGCGAGGGCCGTCAACAGGAAAGCTGTCCACCCCAGCGGGAGGCCCGCGGAGCCGTCGCGCAGGTGCGGCCACAGCGCCAGCAAAGCCGCCGCCGTGCCCACGAGGAAGGCGGCGAGGAACAGCGGCAGATGTTCGCCCAGAATGACCTGGCGAAGTTGCCCGCGGCGGAATCCGCAGGCCTGCAACAGCCCGAATTCCGCCCGGCGCTCCAGGACATTGCGTGCCACCAGCAGTCCGAGCCCGAGCGTGGACAGCAGCAGTCCGAACCCGCCCAGGGCGGAAAAAATCCCCAGGTAGGCGTTCTGCACTGCCTGCAGCCGGCGCAGCCGGCCAGATGCCGACTCCAGCGCCAGTCCGCGGTTCTGCAGTTGCCGGGTGAGTGTCTTTTGTGTTTCCTCCAGCCGGGCATCCGGGGCATTCACCAGAAACACACGGTAGCCCGGCGTGTCGGGAAAGAGGCGCAGGAAGTGGGATTCCGAAAGCACCAGATGCCCCTGGAGGATGGAATCGGAAAGCCACGCCACCAGCCGCAGTCTGGCCGGACGCCCGCGGGCATCCTGGATTTCAATGACATCGCCCAACGACACCTTCAGCGCCCACAGCGCGGAGTTTTTGTCGGCGATGACTGGAATCTCCGGGCCCCAGGCATCCGCCTGCAGCAGTTCCCACGGGTTGCCGACTTTCGGCGCAGCGGCGGCCACCCCGGCGAATTTGAATTTTGCCAAGCGCACCGCGTCCGCCACATTCACGCCGAGGATGCTGGGCGACTGTGCTTTGTTGAGATTCAGGCAACTGGCCTCCTCGCCCTCGCGCTGACGGAACGGCAGGATGTCCACCTCCTTCAGGTCCGCGGCTTCCAGGCCGTAGGCTTCCGCACCCGACGCCGTGGTCAGGTCTTCGTAAATGGGAGAGTCCGCCGTGCCCATGAGAGCGAAGCCTCCGGTGCCGCGGCTGCGGACGGTGTCCGCCTCCCGGCGAAATGCATTCAATGCCACCACCAGGAAAATTCCCGCAGCCAGCATGCCGCAGACAGCCAGGCTGCGGCCCCGCCGACGCACCGCATTTCTGATTCCCAGATGCCACGCGGAGCGGATCCGCCCGGACGGTGCGCCCATGTCCAGGCTGCGCAGCCAGTCGCTGATACCAAAGATGCCCCCCAGCACCAGCAGCGTGGCCGCCCCGAAAAACACACCCGGCTGCAGGTCGCGGGGCACGGAAGCGGCTGCCGGAACCATGCCCGCCGCCAGCACCAAACAGCCCATCGCCAGCCAGAAGCCGAATCCCCGCCGCCGGGGACGCCGCGAACCGCGCGCCGCCGCCGCCTCTAACGATGCGCCGGAGAGCAGCCGGTGGGGCTCCGCTTTGGAGAGTCTGCGGCTGGCCGCCCAGACCAGCAGCAGCACCAGGCAGAACGTCATGGCGGCACCGTTGGCCAGCGACGCCACCGCCACTGTCCTGACAAATTTCATCCCCGCCACTGCACCCGCCCAGTCTCCCTCCAGCCGGTCCAGGGTGAAGTCCGCATACCACACGGCCAGCCCGGCGCCGAGCATCACTCCGGCTGCGGCCCCGATGCCGCTTTCCAGCAGGAAGACCAGCCGCACCCGGTCGCCGGTCAGGCCAACGGCGCGCAGCAGTCCCACCTGTGCGGCGCGGGATTCGAGGTTGAAGAGAAAGAGCAGCACTGCGAGCAGAAACGCCGTCACCATGAGAAAAATGCTCATCGACAGGAACAGCGATCCGAAATTCATGCTTCCGTCCACCGCCGCCTGCGCCAGCTTCGCCGGCTCCACCAGGGCGATTCCCAGATCCTCCAGCGTGACCGATTCCTGCACATGCCGGGCCGCGCTGGCCTCGGTGCGATAGACGGACTTCGGCAGCCAGAGCGAAGTCAGGCTGCCAAAGCGGTTTGTCCAGAGCTGCTGTCCGCGTTTCAGCGAAATGAATGCTTTTGGCGTCGCCTTCCACTGCTGCCAGTAAGCTTCGTCTGCCTCCCGGATGAAGCCTTTCGTCTTCATGGGAATGCCCGGCTTCCAGTCGCGGCAGTTGGCCGCTTCGGAGATGCCGGGGAAATCCGGCGTCCACGCCGCATGCACCGCCGGGTGGTCCATGGGCAGAATGCCGCGGACCACGAACGACGCCTCCGCCTCCTGCAGTTGTCTGGCCCGGGTGACGGTGAAATAATTCACCTTCACCGGATCGCCGGTTTTCAATTTCAGGCTGTCCGCCGTCCATTGGTTGAGCAGGATGCCATCCTCAGGAAATCCTTCCGGCAGGATTCCCAGTTCCGGAGCCACGGCAGAAATCATGGGATAGGCCGTGTGCTCCGCCGCCCCGCGGGCTTCCGTGCAGAGGTAGGTGAGCACCCCGGCCCCTCCGGTGATTTTCCCAGCCACGGAGTCCGCCAGGAAGACCCGCGGGGTGCTGATCCGGAAATGGCCGTTGGCAACCGGGGCATCGATGTTCAATCCCACATCCTGCGGACTCCAGGTGGCGGGATCGCGAAACGCATGCAGCAGACCCTGCGGTGCTTTGTCAGGAAGCTGCAGCCGGTCCGCCACCGCCAGATTCACGTTTCCTGCTTGTCCGGCTGATTGCTGAAGCTGCTGCAAGGGCACAAAAATGTTCAGCGCAGGCGTCTGTTCCGCCATCAGGCTGAACGACCCCATGGTTTCCGCACCGGCGACCGCCGCGATGGGGCCTGACAAAACCTCCGTCTGGTCCGATTCGCCGGAAAGCGGCGCATCCCGCGCAATCAGGCTGGGCTTTTCAAAACGGAGGACCACCTCATCCCCCGCGGCAGCCTGCAGCGCCTCTGCCAGCGCCGCATTCACCGCAATGCCTCCCGGCGGCGGCATCGCGGTGCGGCCCAGCCCCCAGAAAGCGGCATCGACGCCCAGCACATTGACTCCGTTGACCCGGCGGGAATTTGCCGGCATCGCCACCGTCCCGCGCAGCAGGAGCACGGGGGCCACCGTTTCCGGCGGCATCGTGGCACGGATCTTTTCCACCACCCGTTGGGCGAAAAATCCCTCTCCAGCGCTCACGGCCTCGTCGATTTTTCCCAGCCGCACTTGGGATTGATGCCGGAGCGTTTCCTTCACGGCATTCCCGATCAGCATGGACCCGGCAATCACCATCGCCGCCAGCGCCACCCCTGCCAGCAGGCCGACGTGCCAGCGCCAGTAATGGACCACGCTGCGGAGCAGGAATCTGGAAAGCGACATGCCGGTCACCTTGACCGCCTGGCGGCGGGATTGCAACTGCCGGACTGCCGCGGGCTGATGCCTTCCCTGCCAGCCATTCTTTCAAAAAACCAAGTTGAAAATCTGCAGGGGGATCATAATGGGAACACCATCATGGCGGAAAGAAAGTTATACATCACTCAGATCGACAAAACACGGCTGGGGAAAGTCATCGCGATGGCTGACGGGCTCAATGAGCGCGACCGGAAGAGCTTGAATGACCTGGCGGCGGAGCTGGAGCGGGCGGAAGTGGTGCCGTCCAAGGAGGTGCCGCCGAACGTGGTGACGATGAATTCAAAGGTGGTGCTGCGCGACATGGAAGCCGACGAGAAAATGACCTACACGCTGGTGTTCCCGGATCAGGCGGACATCAATGAAGGGCGCATTTCGGTGCTCGCCCCGGTGGGCACGGCGATCCTGGGCTACACCGAAGGCGATGTCATTGAATGGCCGGTGCCATCCGGCGTTCGCCTGCTGCGCATCGAACAGGTGCTTTACCAGCCGGAAGCGGCCGGTGACTATCATTTGTGAGGCCGCACCGGTTGGGGCGGGGGAAACCCTAACGAGTCACCAGCCCGCGGGTATCGGTCAAGTCCGCACCGGCAAAGACGGCCCCTTCCTGCCTGGCTCCGGTCAAGTCGGCCCCTGACAGGTCGGCATTGGTGAAATCCGCACCGCTCAGGTCAGCGCCGTCGAATTGTGCCCCGGAAAGATCCGCCCCGGCAAATGAGGAGCCAGCCAGGGATGCGCGCTGGAATTGGGCTCCGTCCAGATCGGCTTCCCGGAAATCCGCGTGATCAAGTCGGGCGCCGGAGAAATTCGCTCCGCTGCCGTCCGCTCCGCATGCTTGAAAACGGGGGAGGTCGGCATCGGTAAACGTGGTGCCAATGAGTTTCGCCTTGGAAAATTGGGCTCCTGGCAGGCTGACCCGGGCCAGATTCGCCCCGGTGAGGTCGGCCCCGGAACAGTCCACCCCTGCGCGGTCGAGGCGTGTGCCGGTTGCTCCGTTGGAGTGGACCCACTGCGAGTGGGTGCTGAGTTCTTCGCGGGTCAGGGAGGACATGGTGGTGCGGGGAAAAGGCCGAAACAAACCAGCCAGAGCGGACACTTGCAAGCCGATTCTCCACCTCACTTAGTGCCGGTTCCGCAAGTCAGATCCAGGGCTGGGTTGGCGACAACATGGTCAACGCCAGCGGCTACGACATCAGTGTGCTCCACACGGTGCTCCAACGGATCGACTCGGCCCAGGTGCCTACCGGCAACCTCCAGTTGTTCCGCGCCGGACGGGGCACGTTCGTCTAGGTTCAGAGCAACAAGCTGGACTGGAAACACGCCATGCCCTGGAACGCCAATCCCTGGGTGCAACCCTGATTCGAACGGTTTTTCCCCCGCCAGCAATGGCGGGGGAAAAGCCAATTCATCAAAAAATCCATAGAAAATCTAAATTTCCAAAAAATCCATTGACGCGAATAACAAAAAAACGACAATACCTCCCGTTCACACTCATTTTATGAAAACACGCATCACTCAATTACTAGGGGCACTTGCCTTGGTCGGTCTGACCGGGACTGCCAAGGCCCAGTCAAACAACTGGGGGACCTCCATCTGGACGAACCCGGTGGGATATGATTCCCACGGCAACGCCCTGAATACCAGCTTCACGCTGGCGCTGGGGTGGTTTAACGATGGCTTCACCCCAACCGCATCGAACTGGGCGGACTGGCAGGCAAATTTCAATGTGCTCCAGACGCATGATCCAGGCGTGCAGTTCAACGCCGGACTCGGCGCGAACGTCTATGGGTTTTTCGAAACCTTCACGTCCGATTCCAACGGAGCCCATCCCGAATACAACAAGCAGGCCTACATTCTTGGTTACAATGACATGGGCCTGATCGGAACGCCGTGCTTTGAGGGGATTCTCTTCACGGAAAACAACTTCAAATACAACTCGGTCGTCAATGCCCCGGCGGCGACGTTCGACATCGCAAACAATCCGAATGACAGCCGGGACGACGCCTTCACGGTGATCTTTGGCCAGGTTGACCGGACCATCGAAGGCCCGGGAGGCGTTTCCACTGGCGGCGGCCTGATCCACAATCAGCTGCCGGATGCCACCAACGTTGAATGGGAATACCAGACGGCCACCTTCGCCCAGATCCCTGAGGCTTCCACGGTGAGCGTTCTGGGGCTTCTCGGAGCCACCCTGCTGCTGCGCCGTCGCCGCAAGTAAGGCTTCGCTTTTGCGTTTCCGGAAACATCTTTCCGGGAACATCACGCGAGCGGTGAACTTGCTGCATATTGGATCGAACGTTCTGCGGGCATCCAGGAGCAACAGTGAGTTCACCGCTCGATCATTTTGGCATCGGGTGGGCGAAGAATTCGTCCCGAAGTGCGATGCATGGGAATGATCTCTTTGGCCGAATAATGCGGGCAGCGCATGAAATCGAAATCGCAACGATTCTGGAAAACACCACGGAACCAGCGGCGCAACCCGCCCGCGTTCACTGGGAAGCCCTTCATTCTTGGCTGACTGCTTGCAGGCTTTGCCAACAGCGCCACCTCCTGCAAATCCCGTGATGATGGGGAGAAAGCTGCGGGATCGACCCTTGAGCAAAAGGAAAACCTCCCCGGGCACGGCGACGGAAGTCAGCCCGCTGCATTGGGGGATGGAAAACAAACCGGCTTTGCGGCGAAGCTGGGAGACAGGCAGGAATTCGCCAGAACGGGCAAAATCCCACGGGATTGGCATGGGGAAAGCCCCGCAGCCCGTCGGATGAGACTGCAGGAGGAGGGAAGCTGGGGGCAGGAACGAGCGAAGTTTTTTGAGCAATGGGCGGCGCTGGACCCGCTGGCCGCATGGGAGGCGGCGAGGAGCGAGGATCTGCGCTGTGTGACCGGAGCTTCCGTGGCGGTGCTGAAAGGGTGGGCAGCGGGCAATCCCCGGTTGGCCGGCGAATGGCTGCAGGGGCTTCCGAAGACTTCTGAGCGAACGTTGCTCATGGATGGACTGCTGGCAGGATGGGCGCAAGCGGAGCCCAACGCCTCACAGGCGAGGGCAGAGTGGCTCAGCACGCAGGAAAACCTGCCCGGGCTTGAGCGGGTATTGGCCGGGGAATTGGCCCGCTGGTATATCCGGGGTGACGGGGCCGGGCTGGCAGCCTGGCTGGAGCAGCG
This sequence comes from Verrucomicrobiales bacterium, assembly GCA_018003315.1. Lineage (GTDB taxonomy): Bacteria > Verrucomicrobiota > Verrucomicrobiia > Verrucomicrobiales > V1-33 > JAGNEJ01. The sequence goes on along the minus strand of JAGNEJ010000024.1, from coordinate 35,412 downwards.
GGAATGGAGCCCGGAGACAATGGAGACCACCGCCCTGCGCACGGTATCGGCCATTTGTGCCGCGGAGGCGTATTCTGCGGAAGCGATGGGAGCGTGGCTGAGCGGTCTTTCGGCAGGGCGGGTGCGCGATTCCATGATCGCCGCCTGGGCCCAGGAAAATGCCCGAGTGGATGCCGCCGCCTGCCGCGAGTGGGTCAAACGCATCCACAACGAACCGTTGCGAACCAGGGTGAGCCGGAGGATTGATGCCGTGGACACCGGCACGGATGAAACATTGTGAAATTCGGCGCGGGAAGTGTGACGTTGATTTGAATAATTCATAACCAAAGGATGAGCTTGATGATTCAGCATGCATGGAACAGGGCGGCGGCTGCAGCCGGATTCGCCAGCGTCTTGATTGCGTCCGCCCCGGCAGCGCAAATCGGCCCGGAACTGGCCGTGCTTCCCCAGGCCGCCGGCCATTCTTTGAGCGATGGAGCGCCGATGCCGGTGGGAACGGAAATGCAGTTGGGTCTGTTTACCGGCGGATTTGTCCCCACTGCCGCCAATGTCGCATCGTGGGCGGCAAACTGGCAGTCCGTGGGTGTTTGGTCCTACCAAACCACGGAACTGGGTGGAGTGACCTACGGCGGCATGAGTGGAAGCCTTGTCGTGCAGAACAATCTGGCACCCTTTGAAATGGGGAATCCGCTCTACGTGTGGGTCAGCAAGGAAATCAGCAACTCCGCCTCGGAATGGCTGCTGGCTGCGGATGCAAGCTGGAAAATGCCCGATGCCGGCAACCTCCTGGGATTTCCCGTGGTATTGAATGTGGCAAAAGCCTCGACCTATGTGGTGGGCAGCGGGAATCCTGCCACCGAGGCGGTGCAAACAGCGGCGGTGACAGGCGCGGCAGGCCCGAAAATCCAATTCTCCCGCTGGCGCTGGCAGTTTTTCAACAATCCAGCCGCCTTCCAGAATGATGCCGTGAGCGGACCTTCTGCCGACCCCGATGGCGACAGGATTCGCAACAAGGCGGAATATGCTGCCGGGAGCAACCCGCTCAAGTCCTCCGCTTCGCTGCTAAATTTGCAGCCGGACCAGGGGGGCGGACTGAGGCTGGAGATTCCCTGGAGTGCCCATGCGGAGGCGACCTCCGTGCTGCACGTTTCGCAAAATTTGCAGTTCTGGATGCTGGAAAGTGCCGCAGAGCAGACCGACAAGGCCCGTGGCATCCGCTTCTGGCAACTGCCATTGAGCACACAGCAACGCTTTTGGCGCTGGGAAGTGGATTAGGCGGCCATTCGGCAAGCCAGATCCGCGGGGCAAGGAACACGCCCAAGCCCGCGGTGGAAACCGTTGGACCTGGTGGCGATGCCCTCTGCGGTCAAAATTCCGGGGGCGACTCCCGGGTTGCTATTTCGCAAAATTGGAATACGCAGGGAACTGCGTTGAACCTGACCGGTCGGTCAATTTCCCCGAATGCTTCCTCATGAAACCCGTCTATTTCGACAGCCACATGCACACTCCCCTCTGCAAACATGCCGAGGGCGCACCGGAGGAATACGCGGAGATGGCGCTGCGGCGCGGACTCAAGGGCATCGTGTTCACCTGCCACAGTCCCATGCCGGACAACTTCTGGCCGGCGGTGCGGATGGCGCCGGAGGAATTTGACCAGTATGTGGAAATGGTGGACCGCACCACCCGGGCATACGCCGGACAACTGGACGTCCGACTCGGATTGGAGACGGACTATTTCCCCGGCTACGAGTGGTGGGCGGAGAAGCTGAATGAACAAGCGGAGCTGCACCATGTGCTGGGGTCGGTCCATTTTTTTGGTCCGGAATACAAGCAGCGTTTCTGGAAGGGAAACCTGCCTGCATTTCAACGGCAGTATTTCCAGCATCTGGCGGACTGTGCCGAAACCGGGCTTTTCGACACGATTTCCCATCCGGATCTGATCAAAAACCTCCAGCCCGACGAGTATTCATTCGACCGTCTGCGCGATACCGTCGAGGTGACGCTGGACCGCATTGCCGCCACCGGGGTGGCCATGGAGGTGAATACCTCCGGTGTGCATAAAAAGTTTCCGGAAATCAATCCAGGGCCGCAAATGCTGGCGCTGATGCACCAGCGGAACATCCCCATCGTCTTCGGGAGCGATGCGCACAGCCCGCGGCGGGTGGCTGCGGATTTTCTGCATGCCCTGGATGTGGTGGAGGAGGCGGGGTTCACCAAATTGAGCTACTTCCTGTCCAGGAAACGCTACGATGTCAGCCTCGCCGAGGTCCGGGCCAATGTGCATGCCTCCTACGACCAGTCTCGAAAACTGGTGGGCTGATTCCGTTTGGCGAACGGCTGGTTTTCCCGCATGAATCTGCCCTGCGGCAGGACGAAAAGCCGCGGCGAATCATTGCCGAGCGGAGCGGGCCACGCTATCCTCCCGGCATGATGAAATGCCTTGTTGTCGATGACGACCCTCTGGTTTGTGAGACGGTGGAAAGCTTTCTCTCGCGTGCGGGAGGCGTGGAATACTGCATCAAGGCCACCGATGGCCTGACTGCGCTGAATCTGCTTTCCACTGGCAGTTTCGATGTCGTCTTTCTGGACCTGCAGATGCCGGAACTGGACGGCGAATCCCTGCTGCGGGCGCTGCCGAGAGATTTGCCGGTCGTGGTGGTTTCCGCGAGTTCCTCATTCGGGGCGAAATCCTACGAATTCAATGTGGCGGACTATCTGGTGAAGCCCCTGGAGTTCCCCCGGTTCCTCCAAGCCCTGCAGAAGGTCAAGGCACGCAGCCGTTCCGCGGCTTCCGGAACCCCTGGAACCGCCTCCATTGAGGGCGGGGAGGTTTTTGTCAAAGATGGAACGCGCATTCAGCGGGTGGATTTGAGCCGCCTGCTCTTTGTGAAGGCGGAGGCGAATTATGCGGACTTCGTCAGTGACGAGGGGTCGTTCCTCAGCCTGATGAGCCTGAAGCGCCTGGAGGAACTGCTCCCGGATCCCTTTCTGAGGGTGCACCGGTCCTACATCATCAACCGGCGGCGCATCAGCCGCATCGAAGATGGAAATGCAGTCATTGGGCACCACAAGATTCCGATTGGCGAGTCCTACCGCGATGATCTCATGCGGCGTCTGGGGGTAGTCAGTTGAGCATTGAAGCGGACCCCTGCATCAGGGCCCGGGTGCAAATCACTCGATTTGCCGCTTGGCAACCGGCGGATGCCTCTGCTACTGGCTGGCGGCCATGAATGAATCCAATGATCCGACCAACGCCCCCGCGCCTGACGATTTCATGCACAGCGAGGCGTTTCTGCATTCTCTGATGCGACGACAACTCCGGCTGAGCATCGCGTGTGCGGCGGCCTTTCTGGTGGTACTGCTCGGGCTGCCGCTGGCGAACTATTTTGCGCCGGAAGCGATGGCGGCGCGGGTGGGTGGATTCACCCTGACTTGGCTGATTCTGGGAGTGCTCTTTTTTCCGGCGGTGTGGGTCATCTCATGGATTTTCATCAAGCGCTCACTGCGCATGGAGAGCGAGGAAGTCCGTGAAGGACGCACGGAGGCGGCCGGGAAATAACCTGCATTTGCATGCTCATGGCTCATTTTCCATTTCTCCTGGCAGCGGCGGTGCAAGGGCGCATCGATCCCTGGATTGTCGGGTTTTCCCTGATCACGGTGGCGGTGACCATCTGGATGGGATTCCGCTCCGCGCGGACTTCCAAAACCGCCTCGGACTTCTTCGTGGCCGGACGGTCCGTGTCGGTGGGCTGGAATTCCGCCGCCATTTCCGGCGAGTATCTCAGCGCGGCTTCGTTCATGGGCGTGGCCGGCATGGTGATGAGTTCCGGCTACGACGCCATCTGGTATCCGGTTTGTTATGCCTGCGGCTATCTGTTCCTGCTGCTGTTCATCGCCGGACCGCTGCGGCGGTTCGGGGCCTATACCATCCCGGATTTTGCGGAAGGGCGGTTTGATTCACCGCTGTTCCGGAAGATCGCGGTCATCTTCGTGCTCTTCATCGGCTTCTTTTACACCATGCCCCAGATGAAGGGCGCCGGAACCACGCTCGCCTACATCTTTCCGGGCCTGCCCTACTGGGTGGGCGTGGCGGTGGTGGGGGCGGTCATCACGCTGAATGTGGTGCTGGGAGGCATGAAAGGGATCACGCTGGTCCAGGCATTCCAATACTGGCTGAAGATGTTTGCGATTTCCGTTCCCGTCTTCGTCCTGCTGGCGGTGTATGGCGGCTACGGGAAGCAGATGGAAATGAACCGGGCGCCGGGCGAAGCGGCTGCACCGGCGGTGGTGGCGGAACGGGTGCTTCCGGAAAAGGCCCCGAAGGATGAAACGTGGATTTCCCCGTTTGGTCCCATGACCACAAAACCGGCAGCCGCCGCCAAAATCACCGGTCCCGAGGCCAAGCCGTATGCATTGCTCTACACGTATTCGCTGATCGTGGCGCTGGTGTGCGGCACGGCGGGGCTGCCGCACATTCTGGTTCGCTTTTACACCAATCCCGACGGAGCCGCTGCCAAGCGGACGACGATGTGGGTCATGATTCTCATCGGCATTTTCTATCTGTTTCCGCCGCTGATCGGGGCACTGGGGCGCAACTGGATGCCGGAACTCTACAACGGCCTCACTGGGGTGAAAGGCACCGACGGACTCGTCCTCAAACTCCCGCAGAAGGCGGTCGCCGGCGTCTGGGGATCAGTGCTGAGCGGGGTGACCTGTGCCGGAGCCTTCGCCGCGTTCATGAGCACGTTCAGCGGCCTGTTAGTGTCCATCACCGGGGCGCTGGCGCATGACGTTTACGGGCGCATCCTCCGTCCTTCCAGCACCCCGTCCGAGCGGATGCAGATGTTCAAGCTTTGCGCGGTGCTCTGCGGAGCAGCCGCCATCGGTCTGGGCCTGGTGGTGGAGAAATTCGAAATCAACAAGCTGGTGGGCTGGGCATTTGCCATTGCCGCCACCAGCTATTTTCCGCTGCTGTTTCTGAGCACCTGGTGGCGCGGCATCACCATGCGGGGCGCTGCCACCGGCATGCTGGTGGGCGGGCTGTGCAGTCTGGGGACGGTGGTGAGCACCATGATGGCGGACCTGGCCGTCCTTGCCGTCAAGGAAAACCGCGAACCCATGGAGCTGGGACTGGCGCTTTCCAAATGGTATGCCGAACACCCGCTGCTGCGCACCCTGGCCGAGCAGCCGGCCATCTGGGGGCTGCCGCTTTCTCTGCTGCTGATGTATTTCGTTTCCAAGGCGACCGCCGCCTCGGTTCCGCAGGACATCCGCATGAAAATGCTGGTGCTGCACGCCCCGGAATCCCTGGGGCTCAAGCAGGAATACATTCAGGAACACCAGGCGGCGGGGCATTGAGACCGCAAAGCGCCGCGCACCAGCGGCGCTATCTGCCCGAATAGCCCGCAGCGTAGCCGGCGGCAAATTCAGACTCGGAGCGTACGGCGTATTCACCGGAGTGCCGTGTGTAGTCGGCGTTCAGGGAATGCTCGCGGTCGCGTTTTCCCAAGGCAAAGCCTGCGTCATAAATCCGTCCGCGTCCGCCGTGGTAGTCATGGTTTGGGGGATGCGGCAAAGCAGCGGAGTCGTGGGGTGCCGCGTTGCGGGGTTGGGGCGCATGGACGCAGCCGGTGAGGATGCCTGCGAGGATGCAGAGCGGCAGAAGGAAGCGGATGGCGGAGAGGTTCACGGCGGACATCGTAGAATGCGAAATGGGAAAAATCATCCATTTCGGTGAAACGACTGCGTGCGGCGTCGCGTATTTGGGTTTAGACTTGTCCATGCCCTCGGCGCATGGGCTGTCACCCTCGTTTGCTTCCACCTCCTACTCCCGTTTCATGAAAACCCGACTGTTTTTTTCCAGCCTGCTGGCCGGAGCTTTTCTTCCAGCCAGCGCCCCAGCCCAGGCACCGCAGGGTCCAGCGGCAACGCCCCGGCAGCAATCTGTCAAAGTCACTGCGGGGAAACCAGCCGATGCCGTGAAACCGAGCGCCCAGATCCTGGTGCCCCAGGTGGGGCTTTCCCGGCTGGCTCCGGTGGAGATTCGATTCCAGCATCCGATGGTCCCGGATGGCTCGGTGGGAGGCTCGGTCGATGCGGCCAGCGTGCTTTCGATTGCACCTCCGCTGAAAGGGACGTTCCAGTGGCGCAGCCGCTACAGCGGGGCCTTTCTGCCCGCGGAGGTTCCGGCCCTGGGGGCGCACTACCTGCTTTCGCTGGCCAGCGGGCTGAAGGACGGGGAAGGCACACCGGTCTCTGCCGATCCAGTCAAGGCGTCCGCGCCCGGCTTCGTGATTCGCGAGAGTTTCCCGCGGTGGTTTTCGGAAATCAACCGCACGCCGGCCATCCTGGTTTATTTCAACGACCATGTGGATGTGAAAAAGCTGGCCGCCCTGGCCGGATTCGTGGACAAGAGCGGGCGAAAAGTGCCGGTGGCGGTCACCTCGCCCCTGCCAAAGGAACTGCCATCCGGAGCGGTGCCGGTGGGAACCTATCTGGAGCAGGCAATGAACGACACCAAGCCGCGGCAGGCCGGGAAGCCGCTGCCCTCCGTGGCACGGATCACCCCGCAGCAGCCGCTGCCGCCAGGAGAAAACTGGCGTCTTGTCATTGAGGCTGGCGTTGCCAATGCGGCGGGGAGGGCGGTGCTGGCCACTCCGTTTGCCCTCAATTATGGCAACATCCTTGCCATGAGCCTGCGGGACATCACGGCGGAAAGTCCCATGGACACCGACCGGGTGCTTACCATTTCCTTTTCAAAAGCGCTGCCGAAGGGTGCTCCGGTCGCCGCCGTGCAGCGGTTTGTCAGCATCACGCCGCTGCCCGAGGATGCGGTGTGGGAAGTGGCAGGCCATGCCGTGACCATTTCCGGAAGCTGGGAGACGGAGACGGACTATCATGTGGAGGTGCGGCCCGGGCTGGCATCCATGGACGGCCTGCTGCTGGACAAGGGCGGTGAACAAACCCTGCGCTTCCTGCCTGCGGCACCTGCGCTGGCGCTGGGCGCATTCGACCACATCCAATGGGTCGGAGGGCGCCGCGAATTCGAGGTCATCGCCGGCAACTGTGATCCGGTGCGTGTTCAAATCAAGCGGGTGGACCCGCAGAACATGGTGTATGCCCTGCGGGGTTACCAAGCCTACCAGCACGACGAAAGCGGCGAAGGCGGCTTCACGCGCATTCCCTTCCCGGCGGTGCCGGGCAAAGCCGTTTGGGAAAAGCGCTTCAAAAGCGAGGCGGACATCGACCACACGGAGCACTTCAAATTCACCTGGGAGGAAGCGCTCGGCGGCAAAACGCCGGGCATGTATTTTGTCAGTGTCGAAGGCACGCCCAAGGAAGGGGTGGAAAACGGCAAAAAAATCGGAGCCCAATCGCTCATTCAGCTGACGGACATCGGGCTGGCATGGAAATTTACGGCGCGGGAAGCCACGGTGTATGCCTTCAGCCACACGACGGGCAAGCCGTTGGGCGAGGTGCGGCTGACGAGCTTCGACGATGACAGCAATCCTCTGGAAAATGCCACCACCAATGCCCAGGGACTCGCGGTGCTCAAGATGACGAAGAGCGCCCGCTGGCTCATGGCGGCCGGAGCCGGTGACTGGCACGGCATTGAGTTTTCAGAAAGCATGGACCGCCTGGACATGTGGGACATGGATGTGGCCTTCGAGGAGAATGGCGGCTCCGCCAAGCGGAATACGCTGATCTTCACGGACCGTCCGGTCTATCAGCCCGGAGAGACGGTGTTCCTCAAGGCGATCACCCGCCAGCACGGCCCCGACGGGCTGGCTCTGCACCCGAACCGCAAGGCCCGGCTCATCGCCACCGACCCGCAGCACCGGATGTTCCTGACAAAGGATGTCGTGGTGAATGAGACGGGATCGTTTGCGGACCAAATCAAACTTCCTGAAAATGGCGTCGGAGCCTATCATATCCGGCTGCAGTTTTTCAAGTCACCGGAACAGATCAAGGCGGAGAAGGAACAGCGCCGTCGCGAGGCAGAGGAAAACGGGGAAGCGATCGAGGAGGAAGGGGCCGGTGAAGGCGCAGCGGCCGGTGCGGCCCTTGGAGCAGAGGCAGGAAATGGGGACGCAGATGCGGAAGGCAGCGAGGAAGCAGCGGCCGCAGACGACGCAGGCAGTGAAGAGGAATCGTCCGACGAGGAAGAAGCGGAGGACATCAGCGTCGAATCCACGGTCTATCATTACGTTCTGGTCCAGGAATACCAGCCGAACTCGTTCCGCATCACGTTCGACGGAACCGCAGCCCGAAAGGACGGTGAAACCCTGAACGTACCCGTCAGGGCCGCTTATTTCATGGGCAAGGCGCTGAGCGAGGCGACCCTGAAGTGGAACAGTAGCATTTCCCAGCAGCGCTTTTATCCCGAGAAGTTTGGCGATTACGAATTCTGCCACGCCAAGAGCTACCACGCCTACGATGGCGATGAATGGCGACAGCTGAGCCGTGAGGAATGGCAGGTGCCGCTGGCGACCGGCCAGGGAGAAATCAAGCTCAGTCCGAAAGGGGAAGCGGTGGTCCCGGCCAAGGTCCCCGCCACCTTTGGGGTGCCCGGCCCGAAAGAGGTGTCTGTCCAGGCTGAAATCACCGATCTGAACCAGCAGACGATTTCGGAAACCTACAACCGTGTCGAGCACACCTCTGACTTTTATTTGGGAATCAAGCACGGGAAGGGCCGCCACGCCTATCATGCCGGAACGGAGATTCCGATTCAGATGGTGGCAGTGCAGCCCAATGGAAAGCGCCATGACCAGGCCGTGGCGGTGAAGTTGCTGGTCGAGCGGCTGCAATGGAATGCCGTCAAGATTCAGACGGCTGGCGGCGGCACCGAAATCCGCCACGATCTTTCCTCCCTGAAGGAAATGGAATCGGATGTGGCCTTGAATCCAGCCATCGGGCAGGAACTGGCCGCCACGTTCAAACCCAGGGCCGCAGGCACCTACAATGTGACCGCCATCGCAAGAGATGCCGAGGGCAGGGAGGTCAAAACCATCATCAGCTTCGATGTCTATGGCGGGGATGCCGGCACCTGGGCGCAGCAGGACGGCGTGAAGATCGAACTGCAGCCGGACCAGGACAGCTACAAGGCCGGAGACACCGCCAAAATCATCGTGAAGTCCCCCTTCAAGGGACAGGCGCTCATTTCGGTGGAACGCGACCGTGTCCTCAAAACCTGGCTTGCGGAGGTGGATGGCAACGGCGGCGTCGTGGAGGTGCCGGTGGAGGAGAGTTTTGCGCCGAACTGCTATGTTTCCGTGCTGCAGGTTCGCGGCGGAGCGGAGGACCCGCGCGAGTTCAAGGAGCCGGATTACAAAGTGGGTTTCTGCGAGCTGGAAGTGGAGAGTCAGAAGAACACCCTGACGGTCGAGTTGCAGCCGGTGCAGCCGGAAATCCTGCCGGGCAGCGAATCCAGCGCGTCCGTGCTGGTCAAGGACAGTGCCGGCAAGCCGCTCGCCAATGCGGAAGTGGCGGTGTGGGCCGTGGATGAGGGGATTCTGAGCCTGGTGACCTACGAAGCGCCCAATCCTGACCAGGCTTTCCACTATCGCGAAAGTCTGTCGGTGACGACGGGAGTCTCCCTGTCGAATCTGCTTCCGGAAAATCCCGAACAGCGCGACTATTCAAACAAGGGCTTTGTCATCGGCGGCGGCGGCGACGGGGTGGGGGAACTCGGCCAGGATCTGCGGAAAAATTTCAAGCCGCTGGCATTTTGGGAATCCAGCCTGCGCACCGGACCGGATGGCAGGGTTTCCGTGAAATTCACGGCTCCTGACAACCTGACGAAATTCCGCCTGCTGGCCGTGGTGAATGAAGGGACCAGCCGCTTTGGCGTGGCCGAGGGCAAATTCAAGGTCAACAAGCCGCTCATGCTGGAGCCGGCGCTGCCGCGCTTTGCCAACGTGGGCGATGAGGTGCTGCTCAAGGCAGTGCTGCACAACACCACGCAGCAGGCCGGAGAATTCGAGATCAAACTCCAGCTCAATGAACATCTGGAATTCGCCCAGGAACCGGGAGCCGCCGCACCGGCGGGCAACGGACTGGTCAAAACCGCCAGCATCGCCGGCGGCCAGAGCCGTGCGGTCTTTTTCCCGGTGCGCTTTGTCAAGATGGGTTCCGGTATGCTCAAATGGTCCGCCACAGGCAAGGGCGGAGCAGCCGCTCTGGCCGATGCCGTGCAGAACACCGTCACCATCGGCACCACCGAGCCAATGCTGCGCGATGTCCATTTCGTAACCGTTTCCGAGGATGCCAAGGGACGCAACCTTCTGGAAAACCTGCGGCCCGAACTGCTGGATGCAGAGGGCAGCCTGGACATCGAACTTTCCAACTCCCGCCTGCTGGAAGCGGCGGAGGCGATCGATCAGCTTCTGGAATACCCCTACGGCTGCGCCGAACAAACCACCTCGGCCATGCTGCCCTGGGTGGCGCTGGGCGGAGGCCTGCGCAAGGCCATCCCGCAATTGGACCGGACCGATGCGCAGATTGCCGCGGTTACCCAGAAAAGCGTGGACCACCTGCTCGCCATGCAGACCCGCAGCGGCGGACTCGGCTACTGGCCGCGCAGTTCCGAGCCCAGCCTTTGGGCCTCGGCTCATGGCGGCATGGGCCTGGTGCTGGCCCAGAAGTCCGGCGCCAACATCCCGCAGCCGCGACTCGATTCCCTGCTGAAGTACCTCAGCAAATCCCTGCGAAAGACCGCCGCCGGGAATAACGAATGGAACACGATGGAACGCACGCTTGCGGCCTACACGCTGGCCCTGGCCGGGAAAGCGGAGCCTGCCTATCACGAAGTGCTCTTCCAGAAGCGCGCGGAACTCCCTTCCTCCGCCCGGTCCTTGCTGGCGCTGGCCATTGCGCAGAGCGGCGGTCCGGCTGAAATGATCCGCAAACTGCTGGAGCCCGGGCCTGCGGCCAGCCAGTGGGACTGGCTTGGCGACGCGAGCGAGGAGGCGGTGCACGTGCTGGTTTATCTGAAGCTCAAGGACGCTGCGAAAACGGAGGCTGCCATGGACCATCTGCTGCGCCGACGCAGCGCCCGCGGAGACTGGCAGAATACGTTCAACAACGCCTGGGTGCTGCTCGCCCTGGCGGAGTATTCGAAAGACCAGACGCCCTGGAAGGCCGAGGACCCGGCGCTGGTTGCCTTCAACGGAAAGGAACAAAAACTGGTTTTCGGACCGTCTCCGCTCGGTCAGAAGCTTGCCTACAGCACGCAGGGCGGCGGGAAACTGCCGGCGCTCAATGTGTCCGTGCCCGCAGGACGCAAGCTCTACGTCAGGGTCGAGGCCAAGGCCCGCGCCACCAAGGGACTGGACAGGGAACGCGCCGCCGGATTCGCCATTGCGCGGACCTATCAAAAACTCGATCCCAAGGGCGCCCCCCAGCCGGGCGATTTGAAAGTGGGGGATCTGGTGCTGGTAAATCTCACCCTGGATGTACCGGGAGACAGCGAGTATCTGGCCATCGACGATCCCCTGCCGGCGACGCTGGAAGGGGTGAATCCGGAATTCAAAAGCATGGCGGCCAATCCGCGCGCCGGTGTGCAGCCGATGAACTGGTGGGTTTACGACCACCAGGAAATGCGCCGTGACCGGGTGCTGTTCTTCCGCGATCAGTTCTCAGGCAATGGGCGCTTCAATCTCCAATACCTGGCCCGCGTGGTGAGTGCCGGCACCGTCACTGCTCCCGCTGCGAAGATCGAGGCCATGTATGATCCGGCGAAGTTCGGACTTTGTCCGCAGGAAAAACTCACCACCCTGCCGGGCGACGAACTGGAAATGGCCACCCGCTGAACGGAAGCCTTCCGGCGGCATCCCGACCTGCGGCCCGACTGGAGTTGCAGGTCCCGCTGGTTGGAACACCATACTTGCTGCATGGACCTGCCGCCCATGGTCATGGACGAAGCCCACTTCGACGCGGTGCAACCGGAAGCAATGGACCGCCTGTGGGCCGAAGGCTGGCGTCATTTCGGTCCGGAATTCTTCCGCTACAGCATTAGTCTGGGCGGTGACGAACTGAGGGTCATTCAGCCACTGCGGATGGATCTCGCTGCATTTCAGCCCAGCCGAAGCCAGCGCAGGGTGTTGCGGAAAAACGTGGATGCGGTGGTGCAAATTCGCCCTGTCCAATTGGAGCCGGAGGTCTGCCGCATGTTCCAGCGGCACAAGCAACGCTTCACCTCGAATGTTCCGGAAAACTTGGCGGTTTTCCTCGGTGCGGAACCCGGACGGGTCATCGACTGTTTTGAATTCCAGGTGCATTGCCAGGATGCCCTCATCGCCGTCAGTTTCCTGGATGCCGGGAAGGAATCGGTGTCCTCGGTTTACGCCTTGTTTGAACCGGAGGAATCCCATCGCAGTCTGGGCATTTTTACCATGCTGGCGGAAATCAACTGGGCCAGACAGCGCGGATACCGCTATTACTACCCCGGCTATGCCACGCGGGAATCCAGCCATTACGACTACAAAAAACAGTTTTCCGCACTCTCCTACTACGATTGGCTAAGCGAAACGTGGCTGCCTCTGAAGCGTGCGACCGCGCCGGATTGACTGTGCTTCGGCAACCATTCTGCGATTGCATCCCGTAGATTTTCCATATCTTGGCCCGCGAATGCGCCTGCTGATTCTCATTTCCACCGCCGCCTCCGTCCTGCTGTCTGCCTGTTCCACAGCGCCGACTCCTGGCTCCACCGCCCTGCCCAGGCAGGCCCGTCCGGAGGACATTGCCGCAGCGGATGCGTTTTTTTCTTCGTCCAAGTCCCGCGGCATGGTCCCCGCATCCGGACCGGAGCGACCCTCCCTGACACGCGACCAGGCGGGGTATGTCATCGAACTCGACCAGCAGCGCGTTTATCTCTACAGCGGTCCGCAGCTCGTGGCCTTCAGCAAAATTTCGAGCGGACGTCCCAATTACCGCACCGAAACGGGTGAATTTTTGATCGGCCAGCGGGAACTGAACCACCGGTCCAATATCTACGGCGATTACGTCGCCACCGGGTCCGGTTCCATGATGGTGAAGGATGTGACCAGCGGATTCGATCCCAAACCTCCCGGAGCGAGATTCCAAGGCTCCCTGATGCGCTACTTCCAGCGTTTCGACAAAGCCGGTGGCGGCTCCACTGCCATGGGATTCCATGCGGGCGTGCTGCCGGGCAGTCCAGCCTCCCACGGCTGCGTGCGCCTGCCGGAATCAATGGCAAAATGGTTTTTCGAAAATGTTCCCGCCGGAGTGCCCGTTTTCATCAACGGGGAAAAAAACGGAGTGCCCCTGGGCACCCGGCAAAAGCCCCCCAAGCGCTCGAAGAAAGTGCATTCCTCGCTGAAGGAACCCGCCGCACCGAAACCGGAGTCGCCCCCGCCAGCCAGTGAGGCGGGAACTGTCCCACCGTCGCCTCCCACTCCTCCGGCGGAAGGGGAGACGCCCCCACCCGGCGGCACTCTCGGTCCGGTCCCGCAAGGCCAGTAGGCTGGGGCATCGCTGCAAAAGAGTGGTCCGCACAGAGAGTGGTCCGCACAGTCCCCTGTGCGGCACACCCATGCACACACTGGAGGACTGCCCAATCTCACTACGCCGCTTACGAGCCGCACGTTATTCAGCCCAAACGAGGCAGCATGGGAGGCCGACATCCCAGAATTCCAGCGACCAACTATTTCATGGACTTTAACTTTATGGCGTGATAAACAATTTTCCACGATGACCGCTGCTCCAGTTTCTGAGGACCAGTTGAGCTTTAGCTGCCTGCATTGCCAGGCTGGGTTGCTTGTGCCTGCGGCCTTGGCTGGGGTGAGCGGTCCCTGTCCGAGCTGTGGACAAATCATTCAGGCTCCCCTTGTCCGAAAGGAAGCTGAGCGGAGTTTGCCGCCAGCCCACTTGTCAGGAAATGCAGCAGAAAGGGAAATGGGGTCAGACTGGAAGGAAATGGGAGTTGGCAGGTCTGCAAGCTGGCCGCACCGCCAGCGAAGGAACAGCACGAAACGGTCGCTGTTCGAGGGGCATGGCTTTGGGCGGTTTCGTGTGGTTCTGGCTCTCTGCTCACTGGCCGCCATTTTCTACGGCCTGCACGCCATGAAAAACCGACGCTGGGTCTGGTCGCAGCCAGCCGCTGCCCAGACGCCTCCAGGCCCCGAAGCGGTGCCGGATTTGGACGTGGAGTCGCCGCAGAGCCGGTAGTCACCGGCTGGGTGTCGGCGCGGCAGTTCCGGAGGCTGCGGCGATCAAAGATCGACCGTCCGGCCTTCCTTGAAGGCCTTGTCGGCAGCCAGGACGATGGCCAGGCTGCTGATGGCGTCTTCCATGTGGCTGGTGAGGTCGAGGTCCTCCTGGATGGCCTTCAGGAAATACTGTTGCTCGCGGAAGCAAAGTCCGTCGTGGTCCGGTTCGTCGCTCAGGTCGATCCACTCGTCCTTGTTGACGAATTTGCCGTCGGGACCGCGATCGGAGGAATGGACCTTGAGGCTTTCCGCCTTGCAGTGGGCCTCGATGTTGCCGCTCTGCCCTTCGGAGGCTCCCGTTCGGGCCTGAATGCTCACACACCCTTTGGGCCCCCAGACGTCCTTCACAAAGAAGGCATTCTCACTGGCCATGGGTCCCCAGCCGGCTTCATACCAGCCCACGGAGCCGTCGGCAAAGGTGACTTGAAGATTCCCGTAATTGTACATTCCCGGCACCAGTTCCTCGCTCAGCCGGGCTCCGACCGCGCTGACGCGGACGGGCTTGGAGCCGACCATCTGGCACATCACATCCACGTAATGAACCCCGCAGTCCACAATGGGGGACATGCTGCGCATCAGTTCCTTGTGGAAGGCCCACATCTCCCCGTCGCTCTGCTGGTTGAGGTTCATCCGCATCACCAGCGGCTTGCCCATGGTTTTGGCCACTTCGATGAATTTGATCCACGAAGGGTGGTGGCGCAGAATGTAGCCGATGACGAGTTTTTTCCCGTGCTGCCGTGCCATGCTGACGATTTCCTGTGCTTCGGCCACCGATTCCGCGATGGGTTTTTCCATGAATACATGGCAGCCCGCCTCGAATGCGCTCCGTGCAATTTCCACATGCGTGTCCGGATAGGTGTTGATGGACACCGCATCCGGCTTCGCCTCCCGAATCGCCGTCGCGTAGTCGCTGAACTCCGGATAAACTCCCCCGAATTCCTGGTTGAGCTTGCCGCGGCTTTCCGGGCGGCGGCTCACCAGGCCGCAGATTTCAAACCCGTCCAGTTGGTGATAGGCCCTGGCGTGGGAGATGCCCATGTGGCCGCAGCCGACGACGAGAATGCGAACGTTCTTGCTCATGATGTGGTGGGTGAATGCGCGGAGTGCTGTAGATGCCAGCGAGCGTAGCGAAGCCGCAGTGGATGACAAGTGCGGATGCGAAATGGCACAGGTTTTTCCAAGGTTTGATCCTGTCGCGAAAATGCGGACGTGAAAAAGGCTGAACTTCATTCAGTGAACAACGCAGCTCGCAATCCAAGTCCGCAAGCATTTCGCGGCTTCAGCCGCTTGCGCCTTGTCAAACACCGCAGGCGCGGTTATC
Organism: Verrucomicrobiales bacterium; assembly: GCA_018003315.1. GTDB lineage: Bacteria > Verrucomicrobiota > Verrucomicrobiia > Verrucomicrobiales > V1-33 > JAGNEJ01. Next base: position 19,863 of record JAGNEJ010000024.1, on the reverse strand, counting down.
ACCGTGAGCGCCGGATGGGGACGAGCCGCGGCAGCGCAGCCCGGCGGCTGGCGAAACCCGTCCGGAGAGTTTTTATGATCGAAACCAAAAACCTGACCAAACGCTTTGCGGGACGCACCGCAGTGGATGCTCTCTCCTTCAGCCTGGAGCGGGGGGAAATCGTGGGATTTCTGGGACCGAACGGGGCCGGAAAATCGACCACGATGCGGATGCTCACCGGCTATCTGCCGGCGACCAGCGGAAGCGTCAAGGTGGCGGGATTCGACATTTTCAACGATTCGCTGAAGGCGCGGCGGGAGATCGGCTACATGCCGGAATCCGTCCCGCTCTACGATGACATGCGGGTGAAGGAATACCTGGTGTTCCGGGCCAAACTCAAAGGGCTGAAACGCGCAGGAGTGACCGAAAATGTCAACCGGGTCATGGACCTGTGCGGACTGGGCGAGGTGCGCAACAAGCTGGTTTCCGTGCTGTCGAAGGGATTCCGCCAGCGGCTGGGACTGGCCGACGCCCTGGTGCACAAACCGGCCCTGCTGATCCTGGACGAGCCCACCAACGGACTGGACCCAAACCAGACCCGCCAGGTGCGCAACCTCATCGGCCAACTGGGTAGCGAACACACCATTCTGCTTTCCACCCACCTGCTGAGCGAGGTGGAAATGATCTGCCGCCGGGTGGTGATTCTCGACAAGGGCCGGATCAAGGCGGATGACACGCCAGACAATCTCATCCAGCAAATCCGGGCCAGCGGTGCCTTGCGGGTGGAAGCCAAGGCAGACGGAGAAACCGTGCAAAACAAGCTCCAGCAGCTTGCCGGCGTGCGTCGAGTCGTCCGGGAAGCCCTGCCGGACGGATGGACGCAGTTTCTGGTGAAAACGGATCCCGGAGCCGACGTGCGGGAGGAAATTTTCCGACTGGCTGCCGCGAACCAATGGCTGTTGCGGGAACTTTCCCTGCGGGGCCTGACCCTGGAAGATGTGTTTGTGGAACTCACCCAGCGCGAGGGCTGATCCCGGAACAATCGCCTCTTGACTCCGGCGGCAGGAGGCAAAAATTTCCCGGGATGTCACCTCCTTAGACAAATGGAGGCCCGGCCGACGCTCAATGGGGTGAAAAGCGAGAAACCCATGGAATCCTCCAACCCAACGCCCAACCCAACGCCCAACCACCCATCGAGCGAAGTCTGGAAAGACTGGTTTGTCCGGAATGGCTCCCGGCTGCTCATGTTCGCCCGGCAGCAAACCCGCACCGAATTGGATGCCGAAGATGTGCTGCAGGACGCGATGGTGCGCCTGTGGAAATCCGGACTGGTTGAATCGAAGGAAAACGGAGTGGTCGAGCCAAGCCTGGCCGCCGCCTTTACCCAGGTCCGGCGTGCCGCGATCGACCAGGCCCGCAAAAACATCCGCCGTGCCAACCGGGAAGAGCGAGCCGTGGAAATGGAGGATGCCAGTGTCTGGTTTGACAGCACGCTGGAGCAGGATGAACGCGCCGCACAGATCGAAAAGGCCCTGAAAACCCTGCCGGATTTCAACAAGGAAGTCGTGATTCTCAAAATCTGGGGCGAACTGACTTTTGAAGAAATCGCCGAAACGCTGGACATTCCAATGAACACCGCCGCCTCGCGCTACCGCTACGCGTTGGAGAAACTCCGCCGAACCCTTACGCCATCGAAACTGTCATGAACGAGAACGAAAACATGATGATCGCCCAGCTGGAGCGCGAACTTCAGAGTTTGAAACCACTGGCTCCAGACCCGCTGCTGTGCGCCCAACTGGAGCGGCGCATGAACACCGCGGCAGAGGCGGTGCCCGCGCGGCCGCAGCAGAGCCGGCGGGAATCGCCGAACGTCGTGCATTTCCCGGCTGCCATTGCCAGGCACCAGTGGATTCCGTGGGCCGCCGCCGCTGCCGTCGTCGCCGCCGTGACTGTTCCACAGGTGTTGCGCCGACCATCGGATGCGGTTTCGGCAAACGAACCGGCAAAAGGATCTTTCGCCACGACTCCAGCGGTGCGTCCAACCGGCCAGCAGGAACGCCTGAACTTTCAGCCGGTGCGGCTGGATCGCGAATTTGCCGGCCTCCAGCAGGAAGCAATTGTTCTGGATCCGGTGCGCGGTCCGGTCCGCCGCTACCGCGTGAATTTCAGTGAACAGCAGGAATTCCAGGACCCCTCCTCCGGATCCGTGCTGCGCATCCAGTTCCCGGTGCAGGATGTCATCGAGGTTCCTGCCGGCGTTCAGTAGGTTTCCCGAACGCCGTTCTGCATCGCGTTTTTTCTTCTGCCGGACCGCCGGCAGTCGGGGATGCCGTTTGCCTGGCCCATCCTTTCATTCAACCGAATGCCCTCCACCTTCCCATTATCCTTTTTCCTGCCGGTATTGTGCGGCGTGGCTATGCTGTGCCAGCCGCAATGGTCCACTGCACAGGAACGTCCGTTTCTGGGCGTTCATGTGCGCGGCGTTCCGCCGGAAGTGCGCGCCCAGACATTGTTGGAAGAAGGAGCGGGACTGCTCATCGACTTCGTTCAGCCCGCCTCACCCGCTGACGCCGCCGGATTGAAAATGCATGACATTCTGGTTGCGTTTGGCGACCAGAGGCTGCTGTCCGCGGTGCAGTTTGAAGCGCTGGTGAAGAACGCGAAACCCGGCCAGGAGGTCATGCTGCAAACTCTGCGCAGGGGAAAAAGTGAAAGCGTCAAAGTCCTGCTGGGAACGTGCGAAGCCAGCGCCGCCGCCCAGGGGATGGCGCTGAAATCCGGCGATGAAGCCATCGGGCAAATGATGGAGCTGCTGCGCACGCATCCGGATGCCTCGCGGCTGCTGCCGGAGATCCTGCAGCGGCTCAAGGACGGCACCGGCCAGGAGTCGAGAACTTCCGCAGCATCCCAGATGATGCTTGACGCCGAAGGCACACTGGAAATCCGCCAGTCCGGCGGACGGCGCACCGCCATCGTGAAAAACAAGGCGGGAGCAACGCTTTTTGAGGGCCCTTGGAATTCCGAACAGGACCGTGCCGCCGCTCCTCAGGAAATTCGTGTCCGCCTGGAACACCTGGAGCGCTCTGCGAAACAGGTGACCAGCGGGAAATGACCCGGCTTCCGGCGCGGCGTTCCGTTTCCGGTTGTGCCGGTCGCGGGTTCGGCAACCATACCCATTCTGCCGTCCAATTGGTTCGCATGAAGCGTGGTTGATTCCCTGCTCGAGACGGCGGGTTTGGGGAGGCTTTCCGCAAGTTTGCCGACCGATCTTTGGGGCGATGCCGATCAGGAAGCCGAACGGGAATTTCCGGCTCGCCGAGGCAACAAATCGCAGGCTGCGTTGGTGGTCGGACAATGAAACCGTGCAGAATATCAACCTGACAAAATAGCTGCATTTTCCATAGCAAACTTTTGCAGAAGCCACTGGAAAAAGGGTGGAGGTGTTTCATCTTGGGTGACCCTCTCAACACGAAATGACGAAACGGAATCTCTTCCAGTTTTTGCTGCTGCTTTGTCCCATTGCTGGCATTGGCTATCTGGGGCATGTGCGGAACCAACATCGGGCGCAGGCGGCAATGCCCCACGTTGCGGCGGCGTCCGTGCCGTCGGTGCTTGCGGCACAGCCCGGTGCGGCACCCGCCACGGGATCAGGAATGGAGCCCGCGGCAGCATCAGAGCAGGGGCTTCCTTTCATCACAGCGGATGCAGTGGGAGCGCTGTCTCCGTTGGAATTTCCGTTGGTGGCGTTGGCAGAATCATCGCCGGTGGCGGTGCTGGAAGCGCCGGCAGTGGAACCGCCCCCGCCGGTGGAGGCGCCCGCATCGGTCCCCGATCTTCCTCCGCTGCCACCGCATTCCCACGGGCACATGGCAATGCTTTGCGCCGGAGGCACGGTGTATCTGCGGGGGGAAGTGGCGAATGAGGTGCTGCGCGAACGTTTGAAGGAAAAGGCGCAGTCGGTTTTCCCGGGCATGACGATGGAGATGGACATCCGGCTCAATCCCCAGTGCACGGTGCCGAAGGAGGGGATCGACCTGACGCTGCGTTCCTTTCCAAGTTCTCCATCGGAAACAACCCCCGGGCTGATTGCGGCAGCGCTGGTGGGGGATCACTGGCGGCATGCCTATGTGACCAGTAGCGGACTGGCCGCGGCGGATCTGCCGAAGCTGGGACTGTTTGCTGCGGAGACGGACGCCCGCCGGGTGCTGGCGGAGTGTGAGAGGTTTCTCCCGACCCTGAAGGAACACCTGCAAGCATTGAATCTGCCGACAACGGTGCTGTCGCGCTGAGGGTGGCCGAGTGCGGTTGGCCTTCCGGTTCTGCGGCTTTGACAGCGGCGGGCCGGTGGAGATGCTCGGGGAGCATGAACATTTTTCCACGTTGCGGTGCGGTTGTGTTGTCCCTGCAGATTTGTGCCGCCGATGATGCGGTGCGACCTTCGGTTCCCGCGCCGCTGTTTGACGGCAAATCGCTGGCTGGCTGGGTGAAGGCGGACGGAACACCGGCACAGGCTGGTTCCGGCTGGGAAGTGGCGGATGGGATCCTGCACCGAAAAGGAGCGGGCGGAGATCTTTACACGGCGAAGGAATACGGTGATTTTGTCCTGGAGTGGGAATGGAAAATCAGTCCCGGCGGCAACAGCGGCGTGAAATACCGGGTCACCAGGTATGGAAACGCCCTGCTGGGGATCGAATACCAACTGCTGGATGATGCAAAACATGCGGACGGGAAATCGGCCACCCACCGGACAGCCTCCATCTATGACCTGTTTGCGGCAGCGGCGGACAAACCGGTGAAGCCGGTGGGTGAATGGAACCGGAGCAAGGTGGTGGTCCGAGGGTCCCATTTTGAACACTGGTTGAATGGGGCCAAAGTGGCGGAATGCGACACCTCCGACGCCGCGTGGAAAGACGCGGTGGCCAAAAGCAAGTTTCGGAAGCAACCGGACTGGGCGCAAAATCGGAAAGGAAAAATTCTGCTGCAGGACCACGGCAACGAAGTGTGGTTTCGCAACCTGACCATTCTGGAAACCGGTGATTGATTGCACCCGCGTGGCGCACCGCCTTTTGCGTAGTGGACAAGCGCCCGGCCCCCGCCAGATTCCCCGCCGTATATGGCTTGGAATTTTGTGCAGCGCCGCCGCGTAAACTTTGCGGAAACCGACTTGGCAGGGATCATGCATTTTGCGAATTTCTTTCGATGGATGGAGGAAACGGAGCACGCATTTTACCGGTCGCTGGGGCTTTCCGTGCATCCATCCCAGCATGGCGGGGCGGAAATCCAGGTGGGCTGGCCGCGGGTCAGCGTGCGGTGCGATTTCCATGCTCCGCTGCTGTTCGAGGAGGAGGCGGAGGTGGAACTCTTCGTCGCCGAAATGCGGACCAAGGCGATTCGCTACCGTTTTTGCATCCGCAAGGGCGATGCCGCCCGCACGGTGGCGGCGACGGGAGACGTCACCGTCGTGGCAGTGGGTGCGGCTCCCGGAACCCGTGAAATGAAAGCGGTTCCCATCCCCGATGCCTTCCGCAGCCGCATTACCACGGCTCCTCCCGGAATGCTTCCGACCCTGCCCTGACATGATTTCAAGGGAATGCCCATCAACCTTCAACCCATGAGCAAATCAAAAATGACCTGGACCGCATTGATCTTCGCCCTCGGCGTTGTCCTGAGCTGGGGACTTTACAGTTTTGTCCTCCGCACCGGCAGCGAACACTTCATGGAATACTCCACGGAGAAAGACCTGACCAATGCCCGCATGAAAGCCTTTCTGCTAGTGGGGATTGCCTATGTGCTGGTGGCGGTGGTGGGTCCCATCGTCGTCCTGAAGCTGCGTGGAGCGCAGTGGGAAATGCCCCGGCAGGGCTGGACATGGAGCTTGGGTGCGGGAATCGCGGGGGCCATTGGGGCGTTTTTCCTGCTGGTGGCGCTGAGCGCCACTGGCGGTGACAGGACGCGGATTCCCTATCTGGCGCTGATGGTGCCCACGATCGTTTTTGCCGGCGCACCCATCGTCAATGTGCTGGTCACAGCGGCGGCGAAAAACCTTTTCGGGCGGATACCGCCGCTGTTCTGGGTGGGGGTGGTGCTGGCGACGGCGGGCATGGTCCTCGCGCTGATGAACGGTCCCAAGGCGGGTCCGCCACCTGGGAAAAAGCACGCGCAGGTGGCACCCGGCTACCAGGACGTAACGACCCGCGTCTATCACATTACCTGACGCGGATTCTCCGCAGAGCCTCATGCCTCCGGTTCCGTCCGACATCGAAACACGCCGCCGCCCCATCCGGCACCGCCAGTGGGAGCGCCTGCAGGGATTGCTCAAAACGGTGCTCCCCATGAACCGGTTCTGGTCGAAGCGGCTGGACGGCCTGCCGCTCGACACGCTGGAGGAATTTTTGCAGCATTGTCCCTATCTGGCGAAAAAAGCGCTGGTGGAGGACCGCGAAGCCTTTCCGCCCTACGGGAGCAACCTGACGTACCCGATCGAAAACTACACCCGATTCTGCCAGACCAGCGGGAGCAGCGGACAGCCGCTGGCATGGCTGGACAGCCGCGACGACTGGCGGGCCATGCTCGACTGCTGGGAACACATTTTCCGCAAGGCTGGAGTGGAAGCGGGCGACGACCGGATGTTTTTTCCGTTTTCGTTCGGACCGTTTCTGGGATTCTGGACGGCCTTCGAAGCTGCGGCCCGCATGGGCTGCCTGGTCATTCCCGGCGGCGGACTCACCACCTCCGCACGGCTTCAGCTCATGCACCACCATGCGTGCACCGTGGTGTGCTGCACGCCCACCTATGCGCTGCACATGGGTGAGGTGCGCCGTGCGGATCCCCTGCTGGACCGCGCTCCGTGGGCGCTCAAGACCTTCATCGTGGCCGGCGAACCCGGAGGGAGCCTTCAGGAGATTCGCGACCGCATTGCAGGTTACTGGCCCGGAGTGCGCGTTTTCGACCACCACGGGCTGACGGAAGTGGGTCCGATGAGCTTTCAGGATCCGAAGGCGCCCGACCGCCTGCAGGTGGTGGAGGATACCTATTTGGTGGAAATCATCGACCCGGCAAGTGGACGCGAAGTATTGCCCGGTGCGGAGGGGGAACTGGTGGTGACCACGCTGCGCCGGCTGGGGTGCCCGCTGTTGCGCTACAAAACCGGAGATTTGGTTAGGAAAGGCTACACCCGAACCGGCCGTCTGACCCTGGAAGGGGGCGTGCTGGGACGGCTGGATGACATGGTGGTGGTTCGCGGTGTCAACGTGTATCCATCCGCCGTGGATGCGGTCCTGCGGCGCTATGCACAGGTGGAGGAATATCAGGTACGGGAAGAGCGCCGCGGCGAACTGCTGGAGCTGCGGGTGTTTGTCGAGCTGTCCGCCCAACTGCGTCCGATCCAGACGGCAGCGCTGAAAAAACAGATCGAACAGGTTTTGCGCGACACCTTTTCCATGCGCATTCCGGTGGAGGTGCTGCGACCTGGGGCGCTGCCCCGTTTTGAATTCAAGGCCCGCCGCTGGATCAAGGAGGCCGCCAAACCACCCACCACAGACTTTTCCCCGTGAGTTTCCACCCCAAGATTGCCGAACTGCACCAAGTCACCAAGCTTTACGGCCTTGACACCGGCAAAGCGCACGCGGTGCTGGCGGGAGTGGACCTTGCCATCGCTCCGGGGGACACGTTTTCCATCATCGGCGCCAGCGGCAGTGGGAAAAGCACTCTCCTGAACCTGTTGGGCACGCTGGACCAGCCGACCACCGGGACTGTGGTGCTCTTTGGGCGTGCCGTGCAGGGGCTTTCGGAACGGGAACTGGCGGCCCAGCGGGCGGAAACCATCGGGTTTATTTTCCAGCTCCACCACCTCCTGCCGCAGCTTTCCGCATTGGAAAACGTGCTGGTGCCCACCCTTGCCGTGGCACCCGGCCACACGGACGCCGAACCCCCGGAGGATCGCGCCCGGCGGCTGCTGCAGCGCGTCGGCCTGGCGCAAAGCATGGACAAGCGTCCGGCGCAGCTTTCCGGCGGGGAGCGCCAGCGGGTGGCCGTGGTGCGGGCGCTCATCAACCGTCCCAAGCTGCTGCTGGCGGATGAACCGACCGGTGCTCTGGATGAGGCCAATGCTTCCGGACTAGTCGATCTGCTGGTGGAACTCAACCAGGAAACCGGAGTGGCCATCGTCATGGTCACGCACAATCCAGAGTTGGCCCGCCGCCTCCAGTGGGTGGGCCGCCTGCACCAAGGCACGCTCCAATGGGAGCAGTGTCCGTGATTTGCAGGAAACGCACAGTGGAGATCATGGCCGCGCCCCATTTGTCAGCAATGGGCTGGCGTGCAAAGCGAACCACCGTCCGCGCATTTTTCCCTGCATCCGCACCGCGTTCTTCAGGGAAACAAGCGGACCGTTCACGCCGACACGCTCAAACACCGGTGTTGACCGAATGAAGGATTTGGAGTTCAAAACGTGCCATGCGTGCGATGCTGATTTCTCCGATGGTTCTCCTGCTGGCGCTGACCACCGCGCTGCCGGTCCTTCCGCTTCAGGCTCGTGAACGGTTCACTCCGGAACAGGCCAGCCACTGGCAGACGCAGCACGGCTGGCTGGTCGGCTGCAATTTCATTCCCAGCAGTGCCATCAACCAGCTTGAAATGTGGCAGGCGGAAAGTTTCGACCCGAAGACGATCGACCGGGAACTGGGCTGGGCAGAGTCGCTTGGATTCAACAGCGTGCGGGTCTTTCTTCACGACCTGCTGTGGGAGCAGGATCCCAAAGGTCTGCTGCAGCGCATGGAACAGTTTCTGGACATCGCCGCCAAACACCGGATCGGCGTCATGTTTGTTCCCTTCGATGCGGTGTGGGACCCGCATCCGGCCCTCGGCAAACAGCGCGAACCCAAGCCCGGCCTGCACAATTCCGGTTGGATGCAAAGTCCCGGCGCCGCCATACTCAAGGACGAACAGCAGTGGGGCCGGCTGGAGGCCTACATCACGGGAGTGATTGGCCATTTCAAAAACGACCGGCGCATTCAATGCTGGGACCTCTACAACGAACCGGACAACACCAACGGCAATTCCTACGGACAGAACGGCAGTCGGCAGGAACTCCCCGACAAACCGCAACGGGTGCACCGACTGCTGGAAAAAACCTTCGCCTGGGCGCGGTCGTGTGATCCGGTGCAGCCGCTGACCTCCGGCGTCTGGGCCGGTCCGGACTGGGGAAAGGACGAAAACCTTTCCCCGATGCAGAAACTGCAGCTCAACCAGAGTGATGTCATCAGCTTCCATTCCTACGACCCCCTGCCCCGGCTGCAGGAACGCACCGCATCGCTCAAACGCTTCGGACGCCCGCTGCTCTGCACCGAATACATGGCCCGCCCGGTGAAAAGCACTTTCGATCCCCATCTGAAATGGATGCAGGAAAACCACGTCGCCGCCTACAACTGGGGGTTTGTGGACGGGAAATCCCAGACGATTTACCCCTGGGATTCCTGGCAGAAACCCTACACCAAGGAACCGCCAGTCTGGTTCCACGACATCTTCCGCCGCGACGGCACTCCCTACCGCAGGGAGGAGGTGGAGTTCATCCGCTCGGTCACGGGAAAAAAGTAAGCCGCTGCGAGGAATCCGCACCGGCAGGCGGCACGGGAATTTTGCGATTGCAAGGCGTGCCGGAGGGGGGATGAATCAGGCTCCCCGCCCATTCATTGCATGTCGTTTGCCTCCCAATTCAAGGAGTTTCCTGGTCAGATCAGCCCGAGCCTGCGCCGTTTTCAAAATCTGCTGCAACCACTGCCGCGGGAGGATTTCGAAGCGCTCTGCCACCAGGCCGCCGCCGTCACGCGCCGACACTTCGGCCACACCATGCGCCTGTTTGCGCCGCTGTATCTTTCCAATGAATGCATCAACAACTGCAAATACTGCGGCTTCTCGCGGGACAATCCCATTCTGCGCGTTACGCTGGACATCCCTCAGGTGGTCAGGGAGGCGCAGCACCTCGCCGCCCAGGGATTTCGCAACATTCTCCTGGTGGCGGGCGAACACCCGCGCTTTGTCAGTGAAGGCTACCTGGAGGAATGCCTCCGGACCCTGAAACACCTCATCCCCACGCTCGGCATCGAAGTCGGCCCCATGGAAACGCCCGATTATGCCCGGATGGTGGAAGCCGGCGCGGAAGGGCTCACTGTTTATCAGGAAACTTATGACCGGCAGGCCTACGCGGAAATGCACACCGCGGGACCAAAAAAGAATTTCGACTGGCGGCTGGAATGTCCGGAGCGGGGATATGCCGGGGGCTTTCGCCGCATCGGCATTGGTGCCCTGCTGGGCCTGGCCGACTGGAAACGCGAGGCGCTGGCGCTGGCGGCCCATCTGGAATGGCTGCAAAAACACTGCTGGAAGGCTGGCTTCACCATTTCGCTGCCCCGCCTGCGCCCGGCCGCAGGGGGCTTCCACCCCCGGCATCCGGTGACCGACCGGGACTTTGTCCAGTTGATCTGCGCCTTCCGTGTCACGTTTCCGGAAACTGGCATTGTCCTGAGCACCCGGGAGCCCGCAGCCCTGCGCGACGGCCTTCTGCCGCTGGGCATTACATCGATGAGCGCAGGCAGCCACACGGAACCCGGCGGCTACACCGGTCAGGGAGGCCAAGACCTGCATCTCACGGTCAAAGGCCGCCGGGTGGAACGCGCCTGCCAGCAGTCCGGCGACAAAGCCGAGGGCCAGTTCACCATTTCCGACGAGCGCAGCGCCGCCGGCATCGCAGAGATGCTGCGCAGCCGGGGTTTTGACCCCGTCTGGAAGGACTGGGACGAAGCGATTCTGGCACGGTAGTGCGGCACCGCGGGCAGTCACGCGCCGCTGCCAATGGGTGAGCGCCGCAGAATCTGGCAGGATATTGACAGGAGGCAATGTGTCAGGCTATTCCGGATTGAATATTTCTGGAAGTGTCTATGATAGCCAAGCCAACCAGCGCATGAAGCTTTCCGCCCCCAAAGAAACCCATCCCGGTGAAACCCGTGCGGCCCTGGTGCCGGAACACGTTGCAAAGCTGGTCAGAATGGGAGCGCAGGTCGAGGTGGAGTCCGGGCTGGGACTGGCCAGCGGCCATGCGGATGCTGCCTATGCAAATGCCGGGGCCGCGGTGATTGCCGACCGGGCCGCACTGCTTTCCACCGCAGACATGGTCTTGCGGGTGCGCCGACCGGATGCCGCGGAGATTTCCCTGCTCCGCCCCGGCGCCATTCATGCCAGTTTTCTCGATCCCTTTCAGGCACGGGACTGCGTTGCCAGCCTGGCCGAAGCCAACGTGAGCGCCATCAGCATGGAGCTGATTCCGCGCACCACCCGGGCGCAGAAAATGGATGTGCTCTCCTCGCAGGCCAACCTCGCCGGCTACGTCGGCGTGGTGCTCGGCGCAGCGGAGTCCAACAAGGTGTTCCCCATGATGATGACGGCCGCGGGCACCATCCTGCCGGCCAGGGTTTTCATTATTGGTGCGGGCGTCGCAGGACTGCAGGCGATTGCTACCGCCCGACGCCTCGGAGCCAAAGTGGAGGCGTATGACACCCGTCCGGTCGTCGAGGAACAGGTCAAATCCCTCGGCGCAAAGTTCGTGAAAATCGATGTCGGTGAAACCGGACAGACCAAGGACGGCTATGCCAGGCCGCTGACGGAGGAACAATTAAAAATGCAGCGTGAGGCGATGAAGAAAATCTGCGCGGAAAGCGACATCGTTCTCACCACTGCGCAGGTCTTCGGACGGCGGGCACCGATTCTGGTGACTGCGGACATGCTCGACGGCATGAAGCCCGGCAGCGTAGTGGTGGACCTGGCAATCGAAGGCGGAGGGAACGTCGAGGGAGCCGTCCCGGACCAGGTCACCGTGCGCAACGGCGTGAAAATTGTCGGCCATGCCAACCTTCCCGGTCGCGTGCCCGCCCATGCCAGCCAGGTGTATTCCGCCAATCTCTGCGGCCTCATCGAGGAGTTCTGGAACAAGGAAACCAAGGCGTTTCAGCTTCAACTGGAGGATGAAATCATCCGCGGATGCCTCGTGACCCACGGTGGAAAAATCGTCAACGAAAAGCTCGCTGCCAACTGACCCGCACCATGAGTCCTGAATACCTTTCCCTCTTCATCCTCGTCCTCTCGATCTTCCTCGGCCTGGAGTTGATCACCAAAGTTCCGTCGATGCTCCACACGCCGCTCATGTCAGGAACCAATGCCATCCACGGCATCATTCTCCTCGGTGGCATGATGGTCCTGGCCAAGGCAGAGGACATTCCCTCCCAGGCGGTGGGCTTCATCGCCGTGGTCTTTGGAGCGGCAAATGTCTTTGGCGGGTTCATGGTCACCGACCGCATGCTGCAAATGTTCAAGCGCAAAAAATGAACCATTTCGTCCCGCTCCTTCATCTCGCGGCATCGGTGCTGTTCATCGTGGGCATCCGGATGCTCAGCTCGCCGAAATCCGCACGGCTGGGCAATCTGGTGGCCGCTGGCGGAATGCTCCTCGCTCTGGCCGGTTCCGCGCCCTTTTTGCGCGGCATCCCCATCGCCAACCTGCTGCTCATGCTGGCCGCCATCGGCATCGGACTCGGTGCCGGCGCCTGGGGTGCATATTCGGTGAAGATGACGGCCATGCCGCAGATGGTGGCGCTGTTCAATGGCGTCGGCGGAGGTGCCGCCGCCCTGGTCTCCGTCCTGGAGTATTCTGGAAAACATGCCTCCCCGCCCGGTCTCGGATTCATCCTGGCCATGGTCGCCGCCGCCATCATCGGGGCGGTCTCCTTCTCCGGCAGCATCATCGCCTATCTAAAACTCCAGGGGAAATTCGAAAAACCCCTCACCTATCCCGGCCAGCAGATTGCCAATGCCGCCATCCTGCTCGGAACCGTGGTTCTGGCCGTGATCCTCTGCCGCGGCGGACAGAGCGTTTCCCTTTTCCTGATTCTGCTGGCACTCGCGCTGGCCCTCGGTGTTTTCATGGTCCTGCCCATCGGCGGCGCAGACATGCCCGTGGTCATTTCCCTGCTCAACTCCTTCACCGGTCTCGCCGTGGCGGCGGATGGATTCGCCATCGACAATGTTTCCATGATCGTCGCCGGAACACTGGTTGGGTCCTCCGGCACGCTGCTCACCCTTTTCATGTGCAAGGCCATGAACCGTCCAGTCACCAATGTTTTGTTTGGGGCCTTCGGCGGCGGAAATGCTGCCGCTGCGGGCGGACAGGGAGAAACTGCCGGCACCGTGAAGCCGATCCAGGCGGATGAAGCAGCAGTGCTTCTGAGCTATGCCCAGCAGGTGGTCATCGTCCCCGGTTACGGCCTCGCCGTCGCCCAGGCGCAGCACCAGGTCAGGGAACTGTCGGACGAACTCGCCCGGCACGGCGTCGAGGTTCGCTTTGGCATCCACCCGGTCGCCGGACGCATGCCTGGACACATGAACGTCCTGCTGGCCGAGGCCAACGTGCCCTACGATCAACTGGTCGAAATGGATGCCATCAATCCATCGATGGACCGCGTGGACGTCTGCCTCATCATCGGAGCCAATGACGTCGTCAATCCCGCCGCACGCGAGGACAAATCCAGTCCCATCTTCGGCATGCCCATCATCGACGCAGACAAGGCAAAAACCGTCATCGTCCTCAAGCGCTCCATGGGCAAAGGCTTTGCCGGCATTGAAAACCACCTGTTCTTCAAGGACAACTGCCGCATGCTCTTTGGCGATGCCAAAGCCTCGCTGCAACTGCTCCTCACCGGCGTGAACCACACGTAGGCGGCACTCCCTCGCCTGGAACCCCGGCACGGTGCCTCCATTGATTCCGGTCCTTCCCGGATTCGTGTGGGAATTTTCACGGCAGCGAGAGGTCGTGTGCGAAGTTGCGGAACCCTCGGGCGGCGGATTTGATGGCTCGGATCACGCGGTTGAAGCCTTCGGCCAAGGCGTTGCTGATGGGGTGGGCAAACCAGTCGAGTCATCGCGGCAGGCTGGCTTTGAAACTGCGCCCGAGCTTCTTCCACCGCAGCCTGATAGGCGGGGCTGCGATCCATCGTTTCGCCGTTCGTGGGATTGCGCACCCGGGGAACCCTGGCAGATGCCGCCAAGTGCGCTCCTGCCATCCGTTGATGTGCCGCGCTTCGCCGGTGGCGGGATCAGCCCACCTTGTCGCCGCACACTCCTCACGCAGCCGCGCCATGCGGCCCGCACGGCAGACGGCCTTTTGTGACATCCTCAACGCTGTCGGCATCCCCGCCACCATCCGCTTGGAGAAAGGCCATGACATCGACGCCGCCTGAGGCCAGCTCCGCCTTCAACAGGAGACCGCCGAAGGCATTCTCCCCAGCCTCGGTTTGCTGACGCCATGAGTTCACGGCAGTGTCGCCTTCAGGCGCACGAAGCGCATGCCCGGCGGATCATTGGCTCGCGGAATGGTCAAGACGATCGTATCGGCTGCGGCACCATTCTCCGTGACGGTGACGCTGATGCCCTGTGGATTCGGCCCGGAGGAGGTGGCGCCGATGGGCACATTCGTCCATGCAGAGAGATCCGTGCCCCATTCGAGGCTGAGTGCGGAGGTCTCGCTGGCATCGCTGCGGGTGAAGGTCAGAAAGATATTCGTCGCATCGCTGGTGATCTGCGGCAGCAAACCGACGCTGCTGGTGAGCGGACTGCCGCCGAGGATCCATTCGAGGCCGTTGACAACGCCGTCCTTGTCTGGATCGGCATCGAAGTTGCTGTCCGGGCCGGTGATGCCGAAGCCGGCGATCCATGAAGGATACGAAGACGCCGGCATGGCGACGATCTCGTATTGCCCGCCGTCCTGAATCGCCATGTAGCCGGCCACGCCGTTGAAGGAAACGTCGGACTGCGTGTAAGCGGCGGTGAAGGCGCTGGCGCTGCCAGTGAAGATGAGACGGTCGGTGGAGGCGGTGCCGAGGACGCCCGGGGTGCCGGTCCAGTTGGTGATGGCCAGCTTCGTCCCGGCTGTGTGGGTGGAGATGCCGGAGAAAAGGAGCGAGTTGCCGGTGCCGGTGCCGAAGTCGATGCCGGAGTGGGCGGAGAGGCGCAGAAGATCGACGGACTCGGATGCATTGCTCAGTCCTGCCATGCTGAGGGTGCCGCCTTGGAAATTGAGGTCGCACGTGTCGGTGATGCGATTGATCCCAGGCGCACCGGCGAGTTGCAGCGTGCCGCCTTGAAAGCTGACGGCGGTGCCGCTGATCGCTCCCGCGGCGGCGACGACGAGCGTGCCGTCGTAAACGAACGTGGTGCCCAGATAGCTGTTGGCGACCGGGAGGATGAGTTTGCCGGGACCGGACTTGGCGAGGCTGGCGCCCAAATTGGCGACGCCGCTGATGCTGGCGCTGAGAGTGAGCTCGGTGGCAGCGTTTGTCACATCGACGAAGCCTTGGGCTGCTAGAAACAGCGGCTTATTCGTGGTCGTGGTGCCGCCGGTGTAGGCGAGCGTGACCGAACTGCCGGAGTCGGGCGGGCCGAGGACGACGGCGCTGGCGCTGTTGCCGAGCGGGCCGTTGGTGCTGGCATTGTTGAAAGTGGGAACGCTGAGCTCGCCCGTGATCGTGAGCGTGCCGGTGAAGGTGTTTACGCCCGTGAGCGTGATGTCGCTGTTGCCGATCACCAGTCCGCCGCTTCCGCTGATCACGCCAGTGAGGCTGAGCGGGAAGGCGTCAGAGAGCATCCGCCCGGTGCCGCCGGCCGCCAGGATGAAGGGCTTGTTGCTCGTTTCCGTGGCCCAGCCGTTGTAGCGCAGCGTGCCGGTCAGGCCGCCGGCGGCGCCGAGGGTTACCGCGAGGGCGCTGTCGCCGAGCGGCCCAGGGTCGCCCGCGTCGTTGACCGCGGGAACGATCAGCGTGCCATTTGCCACCGTGAGCGCGGCGGAGAACGTGTTCGCCTCGGTCAGCCTCCAGATGCCGGTGCCGGTTTTCGTCACGGTGTTCGCACCGGTCGCGATGATGTCACTGAGGTAGCCTTCGCCAGCGCCGGTCAGGGTGAGGTCAAAGGCACCGGTAAGGTTGCCGGTGCTGGCGATGAGCAGAACGCCGGCGTCAACGGAGATGGTGCTGTTCGCACCGAGGGTCACGATGCCGTTCCAGGAATTGAAGCCGGAAACACTTTGCAGCGCTCCCGTCGTGCCAGCGGCGCCATTCCCGCGGAGGGTCAGGCCTTCGGCCAGCGGTGTGGAAATGCCGCCCTCGATCTGCAGGGTCGCTCCAGCGGTGATGGTGGTGTCGTTCGACGTGTCGGCGCCGAGCGCGTTGGCGTATTGGATGTTCAGGATGCCGGCATTGATGGTGGTGGTGCCGGTGTAGGTGTTCGCGCCGGTCAGCGTCCATTTGCCGGTGCCGTTCTTGATGAGATCGCCGCTGGTCGTCCCGATGATGCTGGCGATGGAGCCCTCGCCCGGGCCGGTGAGCGTGAGATCGAAGGTCGGGCCGGTGATGGTGCCGGGGTTGGTGATGTTCAGCAATCCGGCGTCGGAGGAAATGGTGCTCGCGGCACCGAGGGTGATCAAGCCGCCGTAGTTGTTCGTGCCGCTCACATTCTCCAAGGCACCCGTCGCACCATTTGCCGCATCGCCAGCGCCGCGAATCGTCAGCGCCTCGGCGCCCACGGTGATGCCGCCTTGAATCCCCAGCGTCCCGCCCGAGGTGATGGAAGTGCCATTCGCGGAACTGCCTAGCGCCATCGCGTGCTCGATGACCAGTGTGCCGTCGGTGATGGTGGTCAGGCCGCTGTAGGTGTTCGGACCGGAGATGGTGAAGTATCCCGTACCGCTCTTCGTGAAGGCAACCGTGCCGGCGCCATCGGCGATGACGCCGGAGAACCCATCGAAGCTCGCATTCCGAATGCTCGTGAGCACCGACGCGCCGCCGCCGTTGTTCAAAATCGTGCCGCCGCCGCCTAAGCCAGTGACCGTCTGCGAGGTTCCGCCAAGATCGAGCGTCGCCCCTGCACTCACCAGGAGAAAGCCGGCAGTTGTGCCGAGTCGCCCCGAGCCGGAGAGTTTCAGCAAACCTTCCTGGATCTCCGTGCCGGCGGTGTAAGTATTCACGGCGGTGAGCGTGAGCGTGCCCGGACCGGTTTTTCTTATGCCACCGCCAGTGCCGCTGATGACGCCGCTGAGCGTGAGGTCCGTCGCCGCGGAGTTGATTTGAAAGACCCCGGTGGCCGAGAGCGCGAACGGCTTCGTGCTCGAAGCCGTCCCGCCGGTGTATTCCAGTGCGCTGTTGTTGAGCGTCACCGCCGTGGCGCTCTTGCCCAAGGGGCCGGCGGTGCTGGCGTTGTTGACGGTCGGCACGACAAGCCTGCTGTTGCCGCTGACATTGAGTGCGCCGCTGAAGGTGTTCGCGCCGGTGAGCGTCCACTTGCCGCCTGTGACGGTGACGCCGCCGGTCCCCGTGCCGATGATACTCGCGATGCTGCCCTCACCGAAGCCGTCCAGCGTGAGCGTCTTTGTCGCGCCGGGGGCGGTGATGGTACCGGGGTTCGTGATCGCGAACGGGCCGCCAGCGACAACATAAACGGTCGCGGATGCGCCGAGCGTGAGCAGGCCGGACAAGGTCGTGTCGTAGCCTTCCAGCGCGCCGCCCTCGGTGTTGAATCCCACGCCGGAAATCGTGATCGCCTCGGCGCTCGAATACACCGCGAGTCGCAAAGTCGCGCCGCTGGCGACCGTCGTGCCCCCAACGGTATTTCCGAGCGTGCCATTGCCCGAGATCGTGAGGACGCCATCGGACACCGTCGTCGCCCCGCTATAAGTATTCGCGCCGGTGAGCGCGGCCGAGCCAACCCCGCCTTTGGTGAAAGCAACGGTGCCCGCCGTGGCGTTGTTGTTATCGGCGATCACGCCGAAAAAGTCGTTGCCGAACGAGGTGGGACTGCTCGTGAGGAGCGAGGTGCCGCCGCCGCTGTTGTTCACGATGAGGCCGCTGCCGAAGCCGAACAGCCCACCGACCGTCTGCGAAGTGCCGCCGAGATCGAGCGTGGCATTGACCTCCAGGAAGGCAGTCGTCGCGCCGAGATCGCCCGCACCCGATAGCTTGAGCGTTCCCGCGGAGACAATCGTCTGGCCGGAATAGGTGTTATTTCCCGTGAGCGTCAGCGTGCCGGAACCGGTCTTTCTCAAGATGCCGCCCGTGCCATCGATGATCCCGCTCAGCGTCAGGTCCGTCGCCGCCGAGTCGATCTGGAACGTGGCGATGCGCTGCACAGTAAAGCGCTTGGTGCTGCTCGCCGTCGCGCCCGTGTATTGCAGCGTGGCGTCGAAGCTGCCGCCTAGCGCAACCGGCGTCGCGCTGTTGCCCAGCGGGCCTGCGGTGCTGGCGTTGTTCACCGTCGGCACCACAAGCTTCCCCTCGTCGATGGTCAGCGCGCCGGTGAAGGTGTTCGTGCCGTTGAGCGCGAGCGTGCCCGTGCCGTTGCTCTTCGTCACCGCGATGCTCCCGCCACCGCCGCCGACCGCGCCGTTGAAAACGGTCGTCGCACCCGTCGATGTCATCAAAGTGAGCGTCTTCGTGCCTGCGACGCCGCCAGTGCCGCCGGTGATCGGCCCCGCAAAGGTCAACGTGCTCCCGGAAGAAAAACTGCCGAAGAGGTAACTCGCCGTGTTCGCATTCGGACCGAGCACGACGGCGGCGTTGATCCATTGATCATTGGTTCCCCCCAACCCCATGTTCCCACCGTGATCAAATCTCAGGGTTTCACTGCCGACAGCACCCGCGCCGATTGTGTAGGATGGGGTCGAGGTGAAATTGAGTGTGCCAATCGTCACGCCCGCGCCGAGCGAGATCGTCGTGTTGCCGTTGTTCGTGCTGCCGAAAGTCGCCGTGTTGCCCGTGCCCGGCACCGGATTTGGGTTCGAGCTCCAGTTTGTCAGCGTGGCCCAGTTGGCATTCGTCGCCCCCGTCCACTGCCCGCTATCCGCGCGGGCGTCATTGGAGCCGACCAGCCATGCCGTTGCGACGATAACAGCCATGCGGAGGGTGAAGCCACCTCCCGCTGCGGCGCTCATGCGGCTTGAGTTCATGGTCCTTTGCTTTCAGGTAGATGACCGATGCCGTGTGGAATTGCCGGAAATCGTGTGCTGGGGAAAAAAATCCGGCGTGGTTCGACGGAACAGGGTGATTGAATCCGTACGGCATCAGTCATTCCACTGTGACCCCGCAAGCGGCCAGCTCTCAAAGGTTTCAAACCGCTCTTCACGCGCCACAGGAGCCGTGCACAGCACACCACGGCCACATGATGATGAGTGCCTGCCTGTGTCATGCCAGGCTGCCAAGCCATAGCCTAATTTTGCAGGTTAGTCTGCTTGAGTCAATCAGCGCGTTGCGGCTCTGGCTGGCCATCCAGGGTTTCTGCCCGTCCCGCGGCGGGGCGCTGTGAGTCAGGGGTTTGAGACTTCGAGATGCACCATTGCCACTCGAAAGTCCAGTGCAGGCTGCCATGACTGCACCTGTAACTTGCGATCCGACAACGTGGGCCGGCTGGGGTGAATTCACCGTCAGTGCCGCCCTTTTACCCGAAGACAAAGGGCCCTTCCCGGATTCGTGTGGGAAAAAGTCTGCGAATCGGGCTTTTTTGAGGAGATTGGGGGATGACTGCGAAAGACCTCGAACAGATGCTGGGCCTGGTGGAAGCTTGGTAGGTTACTTCTTTGGTGATGGGCCATGAGGCCCGCACGGTGCGGTTGCGTGGGGAGTGTGCGGCGACAACATGGGCCGATCCCGCCACCGGCGTAGCGCTGCACCTCTACGGGGGGGGGGCAGGAGCGCATTTGGCGACATCTGCCAGGGGTCCTCGGGCGCGCAATCCCACGAGCGGCGAAACGATGGATCGCAGCCCCGCCTATCAGGCCGCGGTGGAGGAAGTGCTGCCGACT
>JAGNEJ010000084.1 GCA_018003315.1 Verrucomicrobiales bacterium | reverse complement strand
CCATGTTCGCGATCTTCAAGAGCCTGACCGAAACGATGAAACTGCGAACGGAAAGCCTCATCACCGGCATCGCGGAACTTTTCAACGACCAGCGTCCGGTGCCCAATGGGTGCTAATCAGTTACACCAGAAGGACTCTTGATCTCCCTGAGTGCTGGCATGGCGGGATGAGATTGACCACGGAGTCAGCGCCGAACCTGCCGGGTTTTTCTGCACGCATAGGACTGGTCGATCCTCTGGCTGAAGTCATCTGGAACTGGGAACTGCGAGGTCCAGTCCTTGAGGTGAATGGAAACTCATATCTCCCAACAGCGGCCCAATTTGCGGCACTCTCAGCCTTCAAAGAATGGCAGGCGAGACCTGGCAGAGAAGAACTCGACCATCTTTCGCTGCTGGCCTCGTTCCGAGAAGCGCATGAGGCAGGTTGTCTGATCGACCTCGAAGCCTATCGTGACGACGGTGCAAATATTGTCCGCGCCCGTGATCTGGTTGTCCATGCCGCAGAAGACGCCACCAGTGGCGATTTGATTCTATGCCCCCTCCCTCAAGGTGATTTTGAGGATGTCACCACTGAAGAGATACAGCGGCGTCTTTCGCAGTTGGATGGCAGCGGACGCGGCAAAGTAATCCGCGTCGGGAAACGCATCATTCTTCTTGATGAAGAACAGACCGCCGTGGCCCGTGCAGTCAAATCACGCCCAAGGGTGCCGCGTGCTGCGCGAGAAGATTTCCAGAGAGACCCGATCCGCTGGATGAGCGATCATGTGTTTCCTGATGTTCCGGTAGAGTTCAGCCCTCGTGTTACCGGCATTGGTGAATGGAGGGGCGGCTACCTCGGGGGAGCTAACGGTGATCCCGAAGATTGGTTTGGTGCGAAGCCTGAGATCGAGAAGCCAATTTCAAAACCGGAGACTGTAAATGGCAAGTCGGGTAGTGATGATGACGAAGAAGAGGATGCTGCGCCTACCGAAAAGCCTCCAGTCCTACATCCGCTCATTATTCCCAACGATGTTGAGCTTGGCTACGGTTGGTCCTTTCAAGCGGTTGAGGAAACACGGGAAGAACCTTTTCAGCCCAATTTCTCGCAGTATCAACGACAGCCGATGCTGCATCAGGAAGAGGCCATTCGCTGGTTGCTGGGCCATGCCAAGCGCGCGCTCAAAAACAAGGAAATGGTTTCTGAACAGCGCGCATGGGGAGCTGGAGCTTTGTTGGCTGATGATATGGGCCTTGGTAAGAGCTTTACCACATTGATTGCACTCGCTGAATGGATGCGGCATTGGAGAAGTGTCACGACCACTGAGCCGCCGGCAATGCTTTTCGTTGTTCCTCTCTCACTCATGGAGAATTGGAAATCCGAAATTGAAAAAGCATTCGGGAGTGCAAACGGTCCTTTTCTTCGTGTGGCAATGGCCCAACCGGACTTTGAACTTCACCAATACAGGCGAAGTCCCGGAGCCGTCGATGTTGCTGAACCTGGCAACGTCAGAGAGTTCGGGCTTTGTTTTGGCGATGGCACGGAGAGAAGCCTGGATATGCCGGGATCATGCGTGATTACCACTTATCAAACCCTCCGTGACTACCGCTTTTCCTTTGCCGCAGCCCAGTGGGGTGCGGCTATCTTTGATGAAGCACAGCACATCAAAAACCCGAACGCTCAGCAAACCATTGCAGCCAAGGCTCTTCGTGCGTTGTTCCGGATCACGCTTACTGGAACGCCAGTAGAAAATCATCTGGGTGACTTCTGGTGCATCCTCGACACAGCTGAGCCCGGCCCATTGGGAGCCTTTGCGGATTTTCGCAAACGATGGATTGCGCCGATGATCCGCGAAAGGGCAAGAATGCACGAAATTGGCAGAGAACTTCGTGACATGGTGGGTGGTTTGATGCTCCGCCGCACGAAAGAGGAACGCCTCACTGGACTTCCCGGTAAGTCCATCGTGCCAATCAGTTGCCCCATGACTTCAGAACAGGAGGAGATGTATTCTGAGGCACGGGAGGCAGTGACAGACGCCGACCCAACGGAGGAGCCGGCGTGCAAAGGCCGCCATCTTGCCGCGCTTTGGCATTTGCGGCAGGTTTCTCTTCACCCTGACCTGATCGGAGGCGGTTCAATTCGAAGTGGGAAAACAGAGACGGAATGTCGAAAAACTCTCAGCCGTTCAGGCAAACTCGCGTGGCTGCTTGTGTTGTTGGACGGAATTCGCAGCAAAGGCGAGAAAGCCCTCATCTTTTGTGTGCTCAAGGAGTTGCAAGAGGCTCTTTCCTCCCACTTTGAGGTGATCTATGGGATTCCAGTTCCAATCATCAACGGAGATACCAAAGCCACCTCGCGCCGGGATCCCGGCCAGACAAGGCTTGGATTGATTGAGGAGTTCTCGAGCAGAAACGGGTTCGCGCTTTGCGTGCTCTCGCCGATAGCGGCTGGTGCGGGGTTGAACATTGTAGCTGCGAATCATGTCATTCATCTTGAACGTCATTGGAATCCAGCCAAAGAGGATCAGGCGACGGATCGCGCATATCGAATTGGACAGCAAAAGGCAGTGACAGTTTACCTGCCTAGCGCCACGCACGGCAAGTTCGCTTCATTTGACACGATCCTCCATAAGCTTCTGGAGAAGAAGCGAGCGCTCCAGGGAGCACTTGGGCTAGTCCCACCTGACGCTGTTTCCGCGCCAGAGTTGATCGCAGAGTTGTTTGGACAAACTCGAAGCAACGACAGAGCATTTGGTGCACCGATCTCACTTGATGATGCGCTTCATCTGTCATGGCAGATGTTCGAAGCTCTAATAGCGGTTCTCTACGAGCGGGAATCGGAGCGTGTTATCCTCACGCCACACACTGCGGACCATGGTTCTGATGTGGTTGCTCTCGGCTGGGGTGTGCGCAAAGAGAATGTGCTCATTCAGTGCAAGTTTACGAAAGCCGAGAAGTATGACAGCGAGGAAGGAGTTCGTGCCGTTTCGAGTTCAGCTCCGTTTTTTGAGCGCCCACTGGGCGAGGCGTTCTCGCGAAAAGCGCTTCATTCGACTGCCCGCAATTTTGGGCGTCGAACCAAGCGTTCGGCAGAAATCTGTTCGGTCGACCTTTATGGTCGCAATTGGCTTTCAATCGCACTGCAAAAGCATCGGCCCACACTCAAAGAAGTTCTGGATCGTAGCACAAGGAGGGAAAAGTTTTCCTAACCGTGGCAATCAACGCCATCCCGCCACAACAGGGCTTGATTAAACGCAGGCCACTTTTCAGAACAGCCCGCCTTTCCCCATGAGGAAGTGCTCGACGATGGGGCCGAGGGCGAGGGCGGGCAGGAAATTGAGCGCGCCGATGAGCAGCACGGTGGCGATGAGCAGGATGGTGAAGGTGGTGCCATTCACGGGGAAGGTGCCGGGGCCGGGCGCGCACTGCACCCGGAATTGACGGGCCAGCTCTCAAAAGCTAATCTTTCTCTATGAACACGCTGACCAAAAGCTCACCGCTCGGCACCCTGGGACTGACTTCTGGGGATCATTGGGTGAGGTTTCATGTGGAAGATGACGCCATTTCGTTTGAAGTAGCGGCGTCACTGCCTGCGCAGGCACCGGCTTCCCCGGTGCCCTCCCGGCGGGCGACGGCAGCGCGGTCGTTTGTGGCGAGGTGGTCAGGCCAGGGACGGTTGCTTTCCGAGGCCGAAATAGGCGATGACGAACGCTTGGCCGCGCTGACGGCCAAGCATGTGCGCTGATCCATGAGGCTCTTTCTCGACACCAATGTGCTCCTGGACGGGTATTTCCAGAGGACGGGAGCCGCTGCCAGCGATGTGCTGATCGCACGCTGCGATGGGACGACGCTTTCCGGAATAATAGCCTGGCATACGCTCTCCAACGCTTTTTACCTCGTGTGAGGTCATTCCAAGTCCGCTGCGACCGCGTTTCAGTTCATCACCGACCTGCTGAGCTGGGCGGAGGTGGCCGTGACAACAAAAGCCGATGCTTTGCGGGCCGCTCAGTCCGGGATGAATGACTTTGAAGACGCTCTTCAACTATCGGCTGCCACCGCATGCTCCGCAGACATCGTGGTTACGCGCAACACCACGGACTTCAAGTCCAGCCCGATTCCCGTGATGACGCCGGAGGCGTTTCTCGCGGCGTATCCATGATGGCGAACGAGCGGTTCACCTCCGAGCACCACATTCAGAACAAGCTGCCTCCCTTCATGAGGAAGTGCTCGACGATGGGGCCGAGGGCGAGGGCGGGGAGGTAATTGAGCGCGCCGATGAGCAGCACGGTGGCGATGAGCAGGATGGTGAAGGTGGCGCCATTCACCGGGAAGGTGCCGGGGCCGGCGGGGACGGCTTGTTTCGCGGCGAGCGATCCGGCGAGGGCCATGATGGGCACGATCATGAGGAAACGACCGATGAGCATGGCGAAGCCGAGTGTGGTGTTAAACCAGGGCGTGTTGGCGGTGAGGCCGGCGAAGGCGCTGCCGTTGTTGCCGGTGGTGGAGCTGTAGGCGTAGAGCATTTCGCTCAAACCGTGTGGACCGGCGTTGTTGAGGCCCGTGACGCCCCAGGCGCTCACGCTGGCCCAGGCGGTGAAGCCGAGCACGCTGAGTGTCAGGATGAGCAGCGTGAGCATGGCCAGCTTCACTTCCTTGGCCTGGATCTTCTTGCCGAGATACTCCGGCGTGCGGCCGACCATGAGGCCGGCGATGAAGACAGCGAGGATGACAAAGACGAGCATGCCATACAAACCCGCGCCGACACCGCCGATGACGACTTCGCCCAACTGCATGAGGAACAGCGGCACCATGCCGCCGATGGGCGTGAAGGAGTCGTGCATCGCGTTCACCGCGCCGCAGGACGCGGCGGTGGTGACGGTGGCGAAGAGGGATGAGTTGAAGATGCCGAAGCGCACTTCCTTGCCCTCCATGTTGCCGATATTCGTAGAACGAGTTTTCCAACTCGTTTCATCGTTGTCACCGGGTTGGAAAACCCGGTCCACGTCAGCGATGCCGAGTTGTTGGTGGATCGGATTGCCGGCGACTTCAGAGTGCGCGCAGACGAGCACGCCGCCGACAAAGAGCGCCATCATCGCGGCCCACACGGCCCAGCCGTGCGCCTGGTTCTTCACCATGCGGCCGAGGTAGTAGGTCAGGCCGCTGCCGATCGCGAGGATCGAGAGCATCTGGATCAGATTCGAGATGGGCGTGGGGTTCTCGAAGGGATGCGCGGCGTTCGCGTTCATGAAGCCGCCGCCATTGGTGCCGAGCACCTTGATGGGAATCTGCGAGGCCATGGGGCCCTGCGCGATGATCTGCTCCGCGCCTTCGAGGGTCTTCGCCTTCGTGTAAGGGTCGAAGTTTTGGATCATGCCCTGCGAGACGAGAATGATCGCGGAAACGACGCAGATCGGAACCAACAGGTAATAGGTGACGCGCACGAGGTCGGCCCAGAAGTTGCCGAGGGTCTTCGCCGAGCTGCGTGCAATGCCACGAACAAGCGCCGCGGCGATGCCGATGCCGGCGGCGGCAGAGGTGAAGTTGTGATAGGTGAGTCCCACCATCTGCGAGAAATAGGAGACGGTGCTCTCTCCGCCGTAGCTTTGCCAGTTGGTGTTGGTCATGAAGCTCACCGCCGTGTTGAAGGCCAGGTGATGGCTGAGGCCGGGCAGTTCCTGCGGATTCCACGGCAGCAGATGCTGCAAGCGCAGGATGGCATAGGTGAAGACGACGCCGACGAGGCTGAAGGCCAGCATGGCGAAGGTGTATTGCTTCCAGCCGTGTTCGCGCCGCGGATCGACGCCGAGGAGCTTGTAGGTGAGCTTTTCCACCGGTTTGACCACCGGATCGATCCAGGTGCGGCCGTTCGGATCGAGCACCTGCATGAGGTAGAGACCCAGAGGCTTCGTGATGAGGGTGAGGAGGCCTAGAAAGAGGGCGAATTGAAGCCAGTCGGTTGCGTTCATGGGAGTGGAGATCAGAATTTTTCAGGACGCAGCATCGCCACCGTCAGGTAGGCGAGCAGGGCGAGGGCGATGAGCCCGGCGAGGATGGTTTCCATGGTGCAGGGCAGGTTAGAGGGTTTCGCAGCCGTTCGCGTAGGCGGCGCAGATGGCAAAGAAGGCTACAAGCGTGACGAGGTAGATGAGGTCGATCATGACGACACCATCTTGGATGCCCCAGACGCCGAGCGTGAGTCAAAGGCTCGCCCCGGAGCGTTAAAAAGGCATCAATGCGCGGTGGCTGGAGCCAGAGGGGGACGGTTTCTCGAATGCACTGCTTGGTCGCTGGCCTGAGGTTTGGCTGGCAGAAATCCACAATCCTGGATGATCAGGGACAGGATTACCCGCCGAGTCCGCGCTTGTTTCAACGAAGTGGCGAGGCTGGGCCTGCGGTGTGGCGCGTGCTGCTGGAGTCCAGGAAACAATCGAAAAGCCGTTCATCACGCTGCATGGACAGGCGATGGCGGAGTCGCGTGGAACGGCATTGTTCGGGGAAGGAATGGCTGCTTGACTCTGAGCAACTTGCCCGTAGCCTCGCGCCCATGTTCAAGCATTTCTCATTGATCACTGGGCTGGTTTGCAGCGGAACCGTGGCGAGCCTCGCCGCGGATGAATCGAAACCTGCTGCGTCTGCTGAATCCAAACCGGTGCCTGCTCCGGAAGCGGCATCGAAAACGGAGGAGGCACCAGCCCCTTCCAACATGAAACTAGAAACACTGCAACAGAAGGCCGGATATGTCGTCGGTGGCATTATTGCGGACCAGGTGAAACGGCAGCCCATTCAACTGGTCGAAGCCTCCTGCGTGGCGGGACTGAAGGATGTTCTGTCCGGTGCCAAGGCGCGCTTTTCGGATGCCGAAGCCAACGCCGTGATGGGCGATCTGCGGAAAAACGCACAAGCAGCCCACGCCGATCCCGCCAAAGGCGCCGAACCCGCCGCCGCCGACAAGGAATTGGCGGAGAAAGGCAGCTATGTCATGGGCATGTCGATTGCGAAAAACATCAAAGGCCAGGGATCGGATTTCGACACCGAAGCCCTTTGCACTGGATTGAAGGACAGGCTGGCTGGCGCCAAAGCGCGTTTTTCCGAAGAGGAAACGCAGAATGTCCTCAATGAATTTCAAAAGCACATGGAGGCAGTCATGGCCAAGGCGGGGGAAGCCGCTGCGGCGGAAGGCAAGGCATTTCTGGCCAAGAATGGCAAGGAGGAGGGCGTCACCACCACCAAAAGCGGCCTGCAGTACAAGGTGCTGAAAAAGGGCGACGGAGCAACTCCGAAGCCCGAGGACACCGTCCGTGTCCATTACCATGGGACTCTCATTGACGGCACGGTTTTCGACAGTTCTGTCGAACGCAATGAGCCTGCCGAATTCGGAGTCACTCAGGTCATCAAGGGCTGGACCGAGGCGCTGCAGCTCATGACTGTCGGTTCCAAATACAAGCTCTTCATTCCGTCCGACCTGGCATACGGAGACCGTGGCGCCGGTGGAAAAATCAAGCCAGGCGCCGCGCTGGTTTTTGAGGTCGAACTGCTTGGCATTGTGAAGCAGTAGGCTTCTGGTTGGCAGTAACTTGGGCGGCAGGCGGGTCCTGCCGCCTTTTTTGTACCGTCGGTCGTTCTGTTTTCGGTGGGTGGCACGCTGGATGGCAGGGAAGCCGGGGTGGGGGGCAGGCCATGCCACGGTTGATCCCAAAAAAGTCCGGGCACACATCCGCCCCCCCCGCTTCCGCGGAAGCGTGGAGGAACGGGAATCGCTTGCTTTGGCTGGTGTCCGGTGAAAACTGCCGTCCTTCACTCAATTTGTCATCGTCCAAAATGAAACCACTGCACCTTGCTCTCGCTGCCGTCTTCGCCTGCTGCTTTACCGCCACCGCCACCGCGCAGGATGCTGCCGCGCCAAAGGCCGTAACGCCGGAACTCCATCCGGGCACAGAGGGGAAAATCGAAAATTTCAACAAAATCTCCAAGGAAGGTGCCGCGGAACTGGTGTTTCTGGGGGATTCCATCACCGAGGGGTGGGCCGGTGCGGGACGCGAGGCCTGGAAGAAATGTTATGAAACGCGAAAGGCCGCAAACTTTGGAATCAGCGGAGACCGCACCGAACATGTCCTCTACCGCCTGGAACATGGAAACTTCGACGGGCTGAAGCCAAAGTTGATCGTGATGATGATCGGCACTAACAACACCGGCCACCGCAAGGACAAACCGGAAAACACCGCGGCCGGCGTGAAGGCCATTCTGGACAAACTGCAGGCCAAATGTCCGGAAGCGAAGATTCTCCTGCTGGCGATTTTCCCCCGCGGGGCCAATTCCGGAGACGAACTGCGCAAAATCAATGATGGAACCAATGCGCTGATCAAAAAATTCGCGGACGACAAGCACATCTTCTTCCAGGACATCGGCGGCAAATTCCTTGAGCCCGACGGCGTGCTGTCCAAATCCATCATGCCCGACCTGCTGCACCTGTCGCCCAAGGGCTATCAAATCTGGGCGGATGCCATCGAACAAAACGTGAGTAGGTTGCTGGGTGAAAAAGAATAGCTTCGGCAGCATTCACGGTTTGCCGGTTTCTGCCCGCATGTCCCCGCTGTTCCAAACCGTCCAGCAGGCGTTCCAGCGCATGGGCTGGAATGGACGCCAGGTGGAACAGCGGGAGGTGCTGGAGGCAGATTTTGAGGTCTATCACACCAGGGTTCGACTGCATGTGCAGGCGTTCCCCGAACTCAGTGCCGTCAGCGTGGTCGCCACTGCCCCTGGCAGGACGCCGGAATCCCGCATGGGGCTGGTCGCGGAAATGCTGATGCGGACCAACCACGAACTGACCGTGGGCAATTTTGAGTTGGATTATGACACCGGGCAGGTGCTGTTCCGCGCCACCAATATTTTCCCGGAGTCGCAGGGGCATCCTGACATCATCGGCAGCCTGGTGCATTCGGCCCTGGCGGAAATGGACCGTCTCACGCCATTCCTGACCTTGCTGCTGCGAATGGACACCGCGGAGCTGGCCAAACTGAACCTGAAGCTTTTCCTCCAGCGGGAGGATCTCCTGCCGCCGGTTCCGGAAACGCCTGCAGATTCACCGATCTAGCCGCGGTTTTCCGCACCGGTTTGCCTTCGCATGCAGCGCTCCACGGTCATCAGCGAAAAGCCCTATCATTTCATTCCTCCTCGCGAGAGCGGCTTCTGGCGCTTTGTCATGAAGCACTCGATCCAGCCGTTCCTGCGCAAGAACGCCGGCGTCGAGTCATGGGAGATCTGCGGGATGGAAAAAATCCGCGCATCGCAGCAGGCGGGGCACGGCATTCTCATGGTGCCGAACCACCCGCGCCCCACCGATCCGGTGGCGCTGGGCTTGTTTTACTGCAAGGACCGGCTGGGCGTGCGGATCATGGCCAGCTCCCACCTCTTTCAGCAAAGCCGTTTCCACCGGTTCATCCTGCCCCGCATTGGAGCCTTTTCTGTATATCGCGAGGGCATGGACCGGGAAGCGCTCAAGACCGCGATCGACACCCTGGTGGAGGCCGCGTCGCCGCTGGTGATTTTTGCCGAAGGCGTGGTCACGCGGACCAACGACCGGCTCATCAACCTGCAGGATGGGGTGTCCTTCATCGCCCACAACGCTGCCAAACAGCGGGCCGCCCGCCATGCAGCGGGCGGAGTGGTGGCGCACCCGGTGGCGTTCCGCTATCATTTTCGTGGGGACTTGGCCCGGACGCTCACGCCGGTGCTCGATGAAATCGAAACCCGCCTCTCCTGGCACCCGCGATCCGGAGAATCCCTGGTGGAGCGCATCCACCGCATCGGCTTTGCCCTGCTCGCCCTCAAGGAAATCGAGTACTTTGGCGCTCCTGAATCCCCGGACCGGCCTCCGGAGCAGCGGCTGTCTGCGCTGCTGGACCAGGTGCTGGCACCGCTGGAGGCCGAGTGGCTCAAGGGCCACCGGGAACCGACCACGGTCCTGCGCGTCAAAGCCCTGCGCAAAGCGATCCTGCCGGGATTGATCGGAGGCGAACTGTCGGAGGAGGAGCGCCACCGGCGGTGGAAACAGCTCTTTGACCTGGAGGTGGCTCAGCAGATCTGCCACTTTCCACCGGACTACCTTGGGGAAAACCCCAGTGCGGAACGGCTCATCGAAACCGTGGAACGCTGTGAGGAAGTGCTGGGCAGCGCCACCCCGAAAACCCACGGTCCCATGCACCTGCGCATCGAAATCGGCGATGCCATCGCCGTTCCCGCCCATCGCGACAAGCGGGCCACCGATCCGCTGATGGATCAAATCCGCCACGGGCTGGAGCGGCTCCTTGGCATCGGTTCGGCGCTGGATTCCTGACAGCAGGAGCGGGAGCAGATCCGCTCCGCGAAAATTCCTTTGCCAGCAGCGGTGAAATCCTGTTGTCATGCTCCATGCCATCGCCCGCCACCCGCCGCACCTTCATGAAATCAACTGCCGCCGCCGCGCTTGCCGCTGGACTAACCGGCCCTTCTGCCGCCGCAGAAACCACGACGAAGCGCCTCAAGCTGGGTTTCGACAACTTTTCCATCCGCGCCCTGGGCTGGAAGGCCGACCAGCTTCTGGACTATGCCGCGGAGCAGAAAGTGGATGCCCTGCTCATTTCCGATCTGGACGCCTATGACAGCTTGGACGCTGCCCATTTGAAGGAAATCGGCGACAAGGCGCGTGGCCTTGGCATCGAGCTGCACTGCGGCACCCTGAGTCTTTGTCCCTCTTCCGTGCGCTTCGACAACAAACGCGGCACTGCGCAGGAACATGCCAAACTGCTGGTTCGCGTGGCGCGGGACCTTGGCGTGAAGACCGCGCGCTGCGTGGTGGGATTTGCCGAGGACCGCAAAACTCCCGGCGGCATCTTTGCCCGCATGAAGGATCTGGCCGGAGTGCTGCGGGAAACCAGAAACTTCGCCCTGGACTGCGGCGTGAAATTTGCCGTGGAAAATCACGCCGGGGACATGCAGTCCTGGGAACTGGTCCAGCTCATTGAGGATTGCGGCGCGGATTTCGTCGGCGCTACCGTGGACACCGGAAACGCCACCTGGACCTTGGAAGACCCGCTGGGCTGCATGGAGACGCTTGCTGCGCACACGCTGACCAGCGGGATCCGCGACTCGATGATCTGGAAGGATGAGCACGGTGCCGTCGTGCAATGGACAGCGGTGGGCGAGGGGTGCGTGGATTTCAAGACCATCGCCCGGCGCTGGAGCGAACTGACTCCGGAGGTCCCGTTCATTCTCGAAATCATCTCCGGATTTTCCCGCCCCTTTCCCTACGACAAAGCGGAGTTCTGGGAACCCTACCGCGAGGTCCGCGCTGCGGAATTCCGCCGATTCCAAAAACTGGCGGACCTTGGCAAGCCGATTCCCCCGTTCAAGGCTGACGGGCCGGACAGGAAAAAAGCCGAGCAGGACTATCAAAAGGCGGAACTCGAACGCAGCCTGACCTACTGTCGCGAAACACTGAGCATGGGACGCAAGGCGACCTAACATTGCCTGAGATCCTGACGGACGGAAGCGTGCTGCAAGTCGGCGGAAGCACCCTCAGGGGCTGCCGGTGCCTGCGGCTTCCGTGAGCAGTGGATGCCGGCTGGCGGAGGTGAGGACGGCGCGGGCGAAGTCGCTGAGAATCTGCCCGCTGTCTGCTTCCGGGGTGTCCGGCGCAGTCAGGACTTGCTCCACCGTTTCCAGCCAGGCGGCTTCTTCCTCAGCCAGAGTCACGTTCCGCTGCACTGCGGGCAGGGAATGGTCAGCAGACATTTTCCGCCAGTTTTCCAGCCAGGGATTGGCCTCGCGGAATGCGGTGAGGGCGCAGGGAGTAGTCGGGAGCGCCTGCTGCTGCCCAGCAACGGTCAGTCCGGCAAAGGTGGCGGGGAAATCTTCCGTCTGTTTCAGCAGCGCCCGCCATTCAGGAGGGAGTGATTCCGGAGCAGGGGAAATGGCCTGCGGGATTTTCGTGGCAATTTCAGGCGGCAGAGCGAGATCGGCATAGGTGGTTGGCAGGTGGACGAGGTGCTTTTCCAATGCGGTGGTCAGTTGCGGCAGGCGGCGCAGCAGCAGTGGTTTTTGCCAGGCTGCGGCGTCCAGCGCCGTGAGTCCGAAGCCTTCCAAGACGGAGGTTTGCAGCAGAACCTCTGCCCCGCCCAGCAGCGCAGGGACAGGAAATTTACGGGTGGCACCCAAGTCCAGGTCGATGCCAAGCACCGTCGCGGCCTCGCGGAGCGCGGACGCAAGGGGGCTTTCCTGTGCCGCAGAGGCATCGCCCAAAATGGTTAGCCGACAGTCGGGGCGCAGCAGTGCGGCGAGCAGCACGGCCTCCAGGGGATTTTTCCTGCGCAACAGGCGGCTGGGAACCAGCCACAACGGACGCCTGCCGCCATCTGCTGCGGAGCGGACGGCGGCCATGAGTTCCGGCGCGGCAGGTTCCGGGTGGGAACTGAGGTTGGGCAGCCAGGCGGCACGACGGCCCAGCCGCCGCTGGAGCAGCGCGGCATCCCGCGGATGCACGCAGGTGTGGCGCACTCCCGGGCCGTCGGGCACGGTGCCCCGGGCTGCCTGCGCCAGACTGCGGATGCCCCATCGCCTCATTTCCGGCCAGCGTTCCCAGCGGCATTCCGGCCACCAATCGTGGTGCTGGCACCAGAGCATGACTCCAGCATCCGCCGTTGCCCGCCGCCAGCCGTCACCCAAAAACACATTTCTTCCGACCGAAAAATTGTGCGCCCAAACAACCGCCGCTCGGTGCCGACGCAGCAGCCGGTCGGCCGCCGCAGCGACCAGATCCCCCATTCCAGACATCCGATCCAGAGGTTGTTCAGCAAGATAGGAAAATTCCGCCACCACCTCCTGGGTCAGTTCGATTTCCGGATGCAGGCGTTGCCACTGCGCGAACTCCGCGCGATGCAATTCCGCTCCTCCCGCGAGGACAATTTTGTCCACGCCAAAGCGCCCCAATGCCCGCGGCAGCAGCGACAGGCTGCGCCCAATGACGCTGCGCACCCCACCGGGACGCCAATGATAATGCACCACAACCACCGAGGACATGGCGAATGCATCGCCGCTTTCCAGGCCGTTTGCAGGAAAAATCCCACTTATTGAATTTGAGAAAAATTTCAAGAATGATCGGAAACATCTTGCAACGTCCGTGTTTCTCAGGAATGAATCGCACGTTCTGCAATTTTCAGAAAAAGACTGATTTCATGTTTTCTTGCTCTCCGTTTCCCCTGTTCAGACTGATTCTAACTGTATGCATGACGGGCATTCCCTTGAATTTCAGCATGTCTGCGGTGGAATTGACGGAAAATGAGTTGCAGGCTCGGTTGCAGGAAAAACGCGGAAAACTGTCTGAAATGGTGGAGCGGATTGAATCGACCATGACGGTTGGAGATGCGACCTACCTTGCTTCCTTGATCGACGCCGACCAGGTGCTGGAACAGGCCACGTCCGGATTTCAAGGCAAGGAAACACCCATGCTCCGCGATGTTTTCTGCGACGGCACCCGGCGGGCGTGGATCGACAACAATCCCGCCAATGACTATGCCGGAACCTCGTTCCGGTTTTTGCGCACCCGGACGTTTCAGCATCGCGGCGGACTCCTTTTTCGCTCGGAGTCCGAGCTGGGTTCGCTGAATTACTATCTCTTCGTGATGTCTGATGCCAAAGAGGGTCTTCGAGTTCGGGACATTTTTACGGTTGGACTGAATGAATTTACCAGCCAAGCGCTGGGCCGCACCTTCCGGTATCTGCTGGCCAGTTTCTCGCCGGATGCCGGCAACGAAAATCCTCTGGGCAAGTCCTACGTGGACAACATCGAAACCATCGCCGAGCTGAACCGGGCGATGCGCCAGGGGAAATACTCCCAGGTGATCACGCTGTGGAAATCCTTGCCCGGGGAGGTGGCGCGCGAACGCAGCGTGCTCATGTTGCGGGTGGATGCGGCAGAACGCATCTCCCCCGAAGCTCGCATGGCGGCCATGGCAGATTGGACGGCAGCCTTTCCTGACGAAATGGATCTGCCGCTGAAAGTGGCCGACTACTTCATGGCGAAAAACCGCTGGGGTGATGCCGAGCGCATTCTGCGCCGGATCATGGACGCCGTGGGCGGGGATTCCCGGATGCTGTTCCAGATCGGTCAGATCGCCCACAAGCGTCGGACGCATGCGACCCCGGATCTGACCGGGCAAGCAGCCGCAGACCATGCGCTGCCAGCCAGTGCACGGGAAAAGGCGGCGTCGCTGGAAAATCCGTAAAGGAGAAGGCTGCCGCTCCTGTGTTTCCCTCGCTGATCCGGGGCATCAATCCGCTGCTTCCAGCGGTTTGTCGAAGACACACCGGGCCTCCCGGACTAGCGCCCTTCCGCTTTCCTGTTCGTCGAGGATGACCGTTGTCACGCCGAGGCTGCGCAGCCGTTCTGCTTCGGAAGCAAACTTGGTGCGGGCCAGAATTGGCACTTCCGGCTTGATGGAGCGCACCAGTGGCAGTGCCGCCGCGGAAGCCTCCACATTGGGGAAGGTAAAGGCGACCAGGCGGCAGCGTTCGACCCCGGCAAGCTGCCAGGTTTCCTCGTGCTGGGCATCCGCGAAGAGCACCGGCTGGCCGGCCTTGGCCAGCATGCGGACGGTGTCGGAGTTGAGTTCGATGACCACCGAGGTCACGCCTTCCCGGGCCAGATTTTCCACCAGAGCCTGCCCGACCGGACCATACCCGCAGACGATGGCATGATCCACCAACGCCTTGATGCGGCGGGCTGGGGGAGGGACGGAACTGCTGTCATGCGGCTGTCGCAAATGGCGTTCCAGCCAGCCGCCGACAGGCTCCGCCAGGCGGATCAGCAGCGGAACTGAGGCCATGGAGAGCGCCATGGAAGCGAGGAGAATCTGCTCCACTTCATCCGGCCAGGGGCGCAGTTCCGCCACCCTTTGGATGAGCACGAGCGAAAATTCCCCCGCACTCGCCAGACCCAGCGCGGCATAGACGGCCGGCTTGCTCCGCAGGCGAAACAAACGCCGGGTGATGCCCCAGACCAGCAGGCCCTTGCACCCCAGCAGCAGCGCCGTGGTCAGCAGGATGGCCTCCCAGTTTTGCAGGGCTGCGGGCAGGTCGATCATGAGGCCAACCGATACAAAAAACAGTGTCAGGAAGAGATCCTTCACCGGCTGCACGTCTGCCAGGATGCGGTGCTTGTAGATGCTTTCACTGACCGCCAGACCGGCCACGAAAGCCCCCAGCACCAGGCTGAGCTGCAGCACCGCCGCCAGCATGGCCACTCCCATGCACAGCCCGGCCACCGTCAGGGTGAACAGTTCCCGGCTGCGGGTGCGGGTGACGGCGTGCAGCAGGTGGGGAATGACCCACTTGGCCAGCACCCAGGCCAGCGCCACAAAGAACAGCCCTTTCCCAATCACCAGCCCAAAGCGCGCTCCCATGGCGGCATCGGCGGCATCGGCTGCCGGAAAAAGCACCGGCAGCACCACCAGGAAAGCGATGACAAAGATGTCCTGGAAAATGGCCACTGCCAGGGCAAACCGGGCACCGGGACTGGCGCTCAGCCCCAGGTCCTGATACACCTTGACGCTGATGGCGGTCGAGCTGAGCGCGCAGGCCACCCCGAAAACCACCAAGTGCCCGCCCGCCAGCGGCAGCAGCAACCACCCGGCACCCAGGGCGAGCAGCAGTGTGGTGCCCATTTGCCAGCCGCCTCCCACAAAAGCCATGCGGTGCAGGTAGCGCAGGTCTCCCAGGGAAAATTCCATGCCCAGCGTGAAGAGCAGCAGCATCACTCCCAGTTCGGACATCGGCTGCAGGCTCTGCTCGATGCCTTCCTCCCCTAGCAGATTCAGCAGGCCGCTGTTGGCAATGAGCAGTCCACACAGGAAATAGGCCACCAGCAGGGACTGGCGCAGGCGCAGCAGCGCCAGGGATACTCCCACCACCGTCACCAGCATCAGCGCCAGCAGCGAAAATGCCGGGGGCAGTCCGGTGGCAAGCATGGCTGAGAGAGCGGGCATCCGTGGTTCATCGCCGCGGACCCGACCATTGGCAAGCCGCCGATTGTGCCAGGCGCATTTTGAACCTGCCGGGAGAGCAGGGAGATGAAATGGCCAACCGGAATTCCGTGCATCCAGCGCACCGGCTGGTTGATGCGTCACTGCGGGGCCGCGCTGCCGGGACGCGAGCCGAAGATGCGGCTGCCTACCCTGACGATGGTCGCGCCTTCCTCGATGGCTACAGGGAAATCGCCGCTCATGCCCATGGAGAGGCCGGGCAGATGCACGGAGAACTCGGTTTCGATCTGATCGCGCAATTTCCGCAACGCGGCGAAGTGGGGGCGCGATTTTTCCGGGTCGGGGGAATAGCTGGGAATGGTCATCAGGCCGAGGATGTCGAGGCGTCTGCAGTGCAGCAGCGACTCGAATGCCTCGCGCAGGGATGCCGGTGAAAAGCCGAATTTGGCGGCATCGTCCGCGACATTGACCTGGAGATAGATTTGCGGGCGCAGGCCGAGTTCCGCGGCGATGCGGTCGAGGTCCCTGGCCAAACCCAGTGAATGGACGCCGTGGAAGACTTCGCAGAACGGGAGAATGCGGCGCACCTTGTTCGCCTGCAGGTGGCCGATGAAGTGCCACCGGAGGGATGCTGGAAGCTGTGGAATTTTCTCCATGGCCTCCTGCACCCGGCTTTCCCCAAAGTCGCGGTGTGGATAGGCAGCGGCCTCCCCGATGAGATCGGGCGGGAAGGTTTTCGAGACAATCAGCAGTTCCGTTTCTGCGGTGGGACGTCCGGCACGGGCGGAAGCAGCGGCCATTTCCTCCCGGACGCGGGAAATGTTATCGTGAATTAGCATGGGGACCGGAGACGGTTTCACTAGCCAAAATGGCGGTGCAGTTCCGCGAGGCTTTTGGGCACGGCGGTCATCGGGTCTTCCTTTCCTTCAAATTCCAGTGAGACATAGCCGCGGTAGTTCGCCTCGCGCATGATTTTGGCAATGCGGGCATAGTCGAGGTCCAGGGTGTACCACCGTCCGCCGCCATGATAGGTTTTGGCCTGGAGGAGCACGGTTTTGGGAGCGAGCTTGGCCAGGCGCTCATACGGGTCTTCGAGGAAATTTCCGGTATCGAGCGTAACCTGGAGCCAGGGGGAATTCACGGCATCGACGATGCGCAACACGCCTTCGACGGTGAGCCCGAGGCCCCAGTGATTTTCCAGCCCCATGATCACGCCTCGCTTTTCCGCCTCCGCTGCCAGTTGGGCAAAGGCGTCGATCGCCCACTTGAAGCCGTCGTCGTCGCTATAACCTTCGAGTCGCGGTTCGACGCCGCGGTTCTTCATCAGCTCGTCGAAATCCTTGCTCGTTCCCCAGCGTCCGGTGTTGACGCGGATGGTGGGGATGCCGAGGTCGTAGGCCTGTTCGAGAAACATCGCCGTTTTCAGGATGTTGTCGCGCCGCTTCTGCTCGTCCGGGCTGAGGAACCCCTGGTGGGTGGAATATCCCATGAGGTCGAGACCGAGGGAAAAGGCGCGGGATTTGATGGTGCGCAGCGCCGCCGGGGTGCAGTCAGTCATCTGCACCTGGAGCAGCTCCACGCCGTCGAATCCCATGTCGGCGGCCAGTTCCAGGCACTTTTCGATCGACTGGTATTCCCCTCGGTCAAATCCCCAGAAGGAATACGTCGAAACGCCGATGCGGTTTTTCGTGACTTTGGCAGCCGGACCTGCCGGGGCAGACTGGGCGGTGCGGACGCTGGCGACGGCGGCAGCGCCAGTGGCGGTGGTGGCGGAAAGAAACGTGCGGCGATTCATGGTGAGAATGATTAGAATGGGCCGCAGGGGTTGTCGATAGGGGAATGCACGGCGACCCGGAAGACGTATGTTTTGCTCGCCTCGCAGTGCTGCACTTTTCAGGTGAAGCGGTCCGCAATTGCATAAAGGGCACTCCCGGAAACGGTGTTCGCTAAACGGGCTTTCCGCACGCGGAGGTCATCTTGAAAGCATTTGAGTGGCTTCAATGCTTCCTATTGAGGGTGTCAGGGGATGGTTGCCGGTGGTAACCACTTCGCTTGGCTCCTTCCGGGCACTGCTCACGCCGCAGTGTTGAGCTTCAGGCGCGCGATCTGCTCAAAGCGCAGCATGTGATCGACGAGCTTGGTCAGCGGCAGGCACGCGGCGTTGCGCTTCATGCCGATGCACCGCTGATACAGTGCTTTCATGCTCCCGCTCATTTGCGCGAACCGATGCTCCACCCGGCTGCGCGTCCCGGACTTCTCGCGGTTGTTGGCGTTGTGCTCTTCGGTCAACGGGTGCTTGCGTGTGCCTTTTTCGTTGCTCTGGCTTCTAACTTTCTTGACGGCCAGCCGCCTTCAATGGGCGCTCCGCTGTAGGCCGAGTCGGCATACACGACGCGGTCGCCTCCTTCGATGAGTGCGTCCAGCGATTGGCTGTCATGTCCGTGCTGGCGGGCGTGATGACGGCTTTGAGGATGAGCTTGTCTTTCACATCGACTTGGACGTGGTCTTTGTAGCTCTGGTGCGTTTCGCGGTTCTTCTTTGTCCAGTGGGCGTCGAGGTCTTTGTGTGCTCGGACTTTGGCGTTGTCCTGCAAGCTCTGTGGCACTTCGACAAAGCTCGCATCGATCATCACGCCTTCTTTGGCTAGGGCCATGACGTACAGGCGGTTGGAACGGCTTTGTTCGAAACACCCTGAAAAATGCAGGGTAAACACAGTCCATTCCTGTGTTTCAAAAATCCACATTCAACCGTGTGTCTGGTGCCTGTTGAAGCATCCTGACAAATTTCTCGCTTGCACCATCCTCCATTGAACTAACAGTCCTGCAACCTCCTCGCTCCCCGCCACTCCCATGCGTTTCCGCATTTCCGTATTTCCGTTTTTCCGCACTTCCGCCGTCCACCTGCTTTCGCTCCTCCTGCTGGCGGCGGGGATGGTGAATTTAATGGCGGACGATTCCTTTTCTGCGCAGTTGGTGCAGGAGCCGGATGGCCGTCATTTCCTGACATTCCCCACCGTGCGGGGACAGTTTTATACCATTGAACAGTCGCAGGACGGTACGGCTTTTACGCCAGCGCCAGGCGGGTTTTACTACGGAACCGGTGAGGAACTGCGTTACTGTTTTCTCCACGGCCAGCCGCCTCCGCCGCCTCCACAGCCACCGGGCGGAACGCCGCCGCCCAACTGGGGGAACCCGCAGACAAAACCGGCTTATTTTGTCAGTGCAGACCTGTATTTCTCCGCCATTGGGGGCTGGGGTGCTGCGGTGGACCGGGCGGATACCACCGCGACTCCGGATCACTGGCGCAAGCTGCTGGAGGGGACGTTTCCGCCGACCCCGGCCGGGCAATCGCGCCTGCTGGGGTTTTCCGTGGAGGACCCGGACGCCCGCTACGATTTCCTGCTCAATCTGCTCCACGTCCCCGCGGAGCAATTCCCGGGCGACCTGTCCGGCGCGCCGCAACTGCCGCGCCATCTGCGCGAGGCGCAGTTGTTGGAGGAAAACCTGCCGCGCATCGTGGGGGAACTGACTCGCCCCGCTGGCACCGCAGCGTCCCAGGCGCTCACCAGCGCGAAACTGCTGCTGCGGGTGCGCCGCCAGCAGATCGACACCAACGGCAACGGGTTGTTCGACGATTTCGAACTGGCCAACGAGTTCAGCGCCTTTGCCGTGGAAGGCCAAAGCGGCTACGCAGCCCCCAGTGCCGACCCTGACCACGACGGCCTGACCAACGCTCAGGAGCAGGCCCGCGGCACCAACCCACACAATTCCGACACCGATTTCGACGGCTCGCCCGACGGCGAGGAGGTGCGCGAGGGAACCAATCCAAACTCAAACAACTCCTATCCCCCGCGTTTTATCTTAACCGATAATGCATTGAGCTATGATTTCGCAGTCCTACAGGGAACTTCCACCAACACGGACCCCAGCCCAGGGAATACGGGCCACCTGAGAATGCGTGACCACTGGGGTGATGACATCAATATCAATGAATCACTTGATGCCCCGCTCGCATTTTCCGGCCTGAGCAGCCGTTTGGAACAGTCCGTCCCCCTGCCGCCCACTCCGCCAGCAGCCGCACTGCCCACATGGGATCTGGTGAAATTGGGAGAGGCCTCAGTCAAGCTGGAGAGCCCTGCCAACTCGGAAGGGCAGGTGCTTCTGGCCAAGGCAACACTGGGACACGGCGCCGTCTGGCTGCAAGTCGCCCCTGCCGCAACCAAGCCGATCGTCCGCCCGGTGCTGCGCATCACCGAACGCCTTTCCGACAAACAACCGGAGCCCGTCATCACGACTGAAGTCCTTTCCGCCACCATTGATCCCGATTCAACCCACTCCAACCGCATCGAACTCCTCCCCTCGTTCCTCTCCCATGACCTCCTGCCGGAGGGTTACTGGGAGAAGGTCACCGTCCGCCTCCTGCCGGTGGAGGTAAAGACGGAAACCATAGCTGACCAGCCAGCAAACCGTGATCGAAAGAAGATAGGCATTGGTGAAGAAGTCCTCCTCGATCTCACTTCGCCAGCAGATGCACAAGTCACCTGGGCATTGAAATCTGGGAGCCACGGTCAATTGATTCGCCCGCTTGGATACCCGGCAAACGCGATAATGTTTGTCGCCTCAGAACAAGAAAAGAAGGCCGAGATCGAAGCGACACTGACGAACTATCAAAACGCGAAGGCTGTCGTTAGCTTTGATGTCATTACTCCGAAGACAATCACTTTAGAGAAGACTGCTCCACCCCAAGGCTTCAACTACGATCCCAGTGGAATCACGGTCGATCCCAATGTTGGGCAAGGGGGCATTCGAATGGAGTTTCATGCAAAGTGGTATTTTGGTCCCGATGACGTTTGCTTCTATAATCTCCAAGGCGGAGAAACCGCAGCCGACCCTGTTCTGACGAAATGGTTCACGCTTGATCCATGGTATTCCCAACGAAAACATCCAGAATGGATTGGTGGGCCACCTGATGGGCACGGGAACTTAACGAAAAAAGTCGTCCAGGGCAAAGGCACCGAGGGTGAGGTGCCTGATCACATTCAGTTAGGTGCTTGGCAACCACCAACATTTGACCAGCAAGATCCGAACAAGCGAGGCGGAAGATTCGTAACTGATTAGCACCCATTGGGCACCGGACGCTGGTCGTTGAAAAGTTCCGCGATGCCGGTGATGAGGCTTTCCGTTCGCAGTTTCATCGTTTCGGTCAGGCTCTTGAAGATCGCGAACATG
>JAGNEJ010000083.1 GCA_018003315.1 Verrucomicrobiales bacterium | reverse complement strand
GCGCATATACTGCCACCGAACTGGGCATCACCACGGTGGCAGTATATGCGCAGGAGGACCGCTTCTGCCCGCACCGGTTCAAAGCGGATGAAGCCTACGAACTCAACCGGGAAAAAGGACCGCTGGGGGCCTATCTGGACTGCGAGGGCATCGTGACCCTGGCAAAAGAAAAAGGGGTGGATGCGATTCATCCCGGCTACGGCTTTCTGTCGGAAAACCCCAGTTTCGCCAGAGCCTGCGAGGAAGCGGGCATTCTTTTCATCGGCCCCAGTGCGGACATTTTGGAAATGATGGGCGACAAAACGGCCGCGCGGGAAGTGGCGCGGAAATTGAAAGTGCCCATTTTGGAAGGAACGGATGAACCGGTCTCCGACCCGGAAGAAGCCGCGGCAATTGCCCGGAAAATCGGATTTCCGCTCATCATCAAGGCGGCGTTTGGCGGCGGCGGGCGGGGCATGCGCGTGGTTCGCGAGGAAAAGGACTTGAAAAAGCTGCTAGCCGAGGCCCAGGGCGAAGCAGCGCGGGCGTTTGGCAACGGAGCGGTGTTTCTGGAGCGGTTCATCGGCCAGGCCAAGCACATCGAAGTCCAGATCCTGGCGGACAAACACGGCAACGTGCTGCATTTGCATGAGCGCGACTGCTCGGTGCAGCGGCGCCACCAGAAGGTCATCGAACAGGCCCCCAGCTACGGCGTGGACCAGAAAATCATCGGCAGCTTGTGTGAAGCCGCCCTGAAGCTGGCCCGGGAAGTCTCCTACACCCATGCCGGCACGGTGGAGTTCCTCGTGGATGCCGAATCCGGTGCCTGGTATTTCATCGAAATGAATCCGCGGATTCAGGTGGAGCACACCGTCACGGAAGAAATCACCAGCATCGACATCGTCCGCTCGCAGATTCTCATCGCTCAGGGGTGCAACCTGCACGAGGAACCGGTGGGCCTGCCCCGGCAGAAGGACGTGGAGAAATTCGGCTATGCAATCCAGTGCCGCATCACCACGGAGGATCCCGAAAACGGCTTTACGCCGGATTTTGGAAAGATCCTAACCTACCGCAGCGCGGGTGGATTCGGCGTGCGCCTGGACGGGGCCCTGGGGGCGACCAATGCCGTCATCACGCCGTTTTACGACTCCATGCTGGTAAAGCTCACCGTCTATGGACGCACCTACCGCCAGGCGCTGGACCGCATGGACCGTGCCCTGCGGGAGTTTCGCATTCGCGGCGTCAAAACCAACATTCCCTTTCTGCTCAATGTGGTCCACCACCAGGACTTCCGCAACGGCAGGACCACCACGCGCTTCATCGACAACAACCCCGACCTGCTGAAGTTCACTCCCCGCAAGGACCGCGCCACCAGGCTCCTGAGTTACCTGGCCGATGTGATCGTCAACGGCAACCCCTTCGCCAAGGGGCACAAACCCGCCCGTCCCTTCACTGCAGCCCCACTTCCCAAATACGACCACCGGACGCCGCCAACGCCCGGCACCAAGCAACTGCTGACGGAGATGGGGCCGGAGAAATTCTGCCGTGACTGGGTGGCCAGCCAGAAACGCCTGCTCATCACCGACACCACGATGCGCGACGCCCACCAGTCGCTGCTCGCCACCCGGATGCGTTCCTACGACATGCTGGCCGTGGCGGAAGCGGTGGCCCACCGGGCGCCCAATCTTTTCAGCCTCGAAATGTGGGGCGGGGCCACCTTCGACGTGGCCATGCGCTTTCTGCGCGAGGACCCCTGGGAGCGCCTGCGCAGCATCCGGGCAAAGGTGCCGAACCTCCTGCTGCAGATGCTCTTTCGCGGTTCCAACGCCGTGGGTTATAACAACTATCCTGACAATGTCGTCCGGGGCTTCATCCGCCACGCCGCCGAAAACGGCATGGACCTTTTCCGGATTTTCGACAGCCTGAACTATCTTCCCAACCTGACCGCAGCCATGGAGGCCGTGCGTGAAAACACCAGCGCCATCTGCGAAGGCACCATCTGCTACACCGGCGACATCCTGGACCCGCGGCGGGACAAGTATGATCTGAAGTACTATGTCAGGCTCTCCCGGGAGCTGGAAAAGATGGGAGCACACCTGCTCTGCATCAAGGACATGGCGGGCCTGGTGCGCCCCTATGCC
This sequence comes from Verrucomicrobiales bacterium, assembly GCA_018003315.1. GTDB lineage: Bacteria > Verrucomicrobiota > Verrucomicrobiia > Verrucomicrobiales > V1-33 > JAGNEJ01. The sequence goes on along the minus strand of JAGNEJ010000083.1, from coordinate 19,129 downwards.
GCCAAAAAGCTGGTGGAGGTGCTGCGCGGGGAAACCAGCCTGCCCATTCACTTCCACACGCATGACACCAGCGGCCTCAACGCCGCAAGCATCATCGAGGCCGCCGAAGCCGGCGTCGCCGTGGCGGATGCAGCCATCGCCTCGCTCTCCGGCGGCACCTCGCAGCCGAATCTCAATTCCATCGTCGCCGCCCTGCAGCACACCCCGCGGGATGCGGAACTGAACCTGGATGCGCTGCAGGAATTTGCCGATTACTGGGCCGCCGTCCGGGCATTTTACGCCCCATTCGACACCAGCGAGCCCTACGGCACAGCGGAAGTTTACCTGCACGAAATGCCGGGCGGCCAGTACACAAACCTGAAGGAACAGGCCGCAGGCATGGGCATGACGCACCGCTGGCCGGAAATCGCCCGGGCCTATGCGGAGGTGAATCAGCTCTGCGGGGACATCGTGAAAGTCACTCCGTCATCGAAAGTGGTGGGAGACCTGGCCATTGAATGCGTGGTCCGCGGGGTGAAACCGTCGGACATTTTCAACCTCACCGGAGCCAAGTGGAGCAAGGACGTGACCAGCATGTTCCAAGGCTGGCTGGGGGAACCGTTTTATGGCATGGCCCCGGACAAAGCGGCGGACTCCCGCGGCAAATGGGACAGCCTGGCAACGGCAATCGTCGGCACCGGCCACCGCTTGAAAGGACGCCCGGGCGACCATGCAGCCAAAGTGGACCTGGATGCGGTCCGCAAAGAATTGGAGACCAAACTGAAAAAGGCCCCCTCGGAGGACGATGTCTGGAGCTACCTCATGTATCCGGACGTGTTCCTGAAGTTTGCCGAATTCCGGCGGATCCACGGGGATGTTTCCGTGCTGCCCACACCGGCCTACTACTACGGCCTGCACGACAATGAGGAAATCCATGTGGACCTCGAACAGGGAAAGACGCTCTTCATTCGCCGCCTCAACCTGAACGACGCAGACCAGCAGGGAATGCGCACCGTCATTTTCGAACTCAACGGCTACCCCCGCCACGTCCAGATCGCAGACCACCTGCTGGCGAAGAACGTCGTAACCCGTCCCAAAGCGGATGCGGCGGATGCCACCCAGGTGGGCGCACCCATGCCCGGCATGGTCGCCAGCCTTGCGGTTAGTGTTGGCCAGAAGGTCAGGGAGGGGGAAACGCTGCTGACGCTCGAAGCCATGAAGATGTTCGCCGCGGTGGCTGCTCCCACTGCGGGAACCGTGCAGGAAATCTGCACCCGCGTGGGTGAAAGCGTGGAGAGCAAGGACCTGCTGGTGCGGCTGACCAAAGGATGACTCCAATTGCGGACTGAGACGCGATGAGCGATGCCCAACCGATTGCCAAAACCGTCTGCCCGCCGCAGCCCGGCGCGGGCGACCCCCTGAAAGTGGGCTTCTTCGCCGGCGTGCACGGCGATGAAGAGGCCGGCACGCTGGCCTGTCTGGAACTCATCGAATGGACAAAAAAACTGCCGCCGGAACTGGCCGGATACGAACTGCATTTCTATCCGGTCTGCAACCCGACCGGCGCTGACCGGCGCACCCGCGAATGCTGCCGCGGCTTTGACCTCAACCGCGAATTCTGGAAAGGCTCCAGCCTGCCTGAAGTGCGGTATTTGGAATCCGAACTGCGCCGCGAACGCTACGACGGCATCATTTCCCTGCATGCGGACGACACCTCGGAAGGCGTCTATGGATTTGTCAGCGGGGCGCTGCTCAGCGAACACATTCTGGAACCGGCCCTGGCGGCAGCAGCCACGGTGCTGCCGCGCAACCTCCAGGCGGTCATCGACGGGTTCCCCGCCAGCCGCGGCATCATTCGGGAGGGATACACCGGCGTTTTGAGCGCGCCGCCGGAACAAAGGCCCCGGGCTCTGGAAATCGTCTTTGAAACTCCCGCCCTGGCCCCCTTGGACGCTCAGGTGCGCGCCACCGTGCTGGCCGTCCGGACCATGCTGCGTGAATACCGGGAACTGCTGGCTTATGCTGCCAATCTATGATTTTTTGCAGCATTCCGCAGGACGCATCCAGTCCTTCCGTTCCTGGCATTTCAGATAATAGCGGCGGATGTCCTCCTCCGATTGAAACGGTGCGTCAGGCCGTTCGCTCGACAAAAACCAGGCCGACGGCGGCTTTGCCAGCACCTTCGCCCAGAAGCTGCGCATGAATTTCACCGCCCGGTCACGAAACCTCCGCCCTTCCGGTGTCAGGTCGGACGCAGCAATTTGACTCAGCAACTCTGCAAACACTTTGTCCGCGAGCAGCATCATGTCGAGGGATCGCGTGGCCGAGTAAATTTTGTCATGCGAACGGCAGATGGAATCCATGGCATCAATCGGCGGTCCACCGGAATACCCGGAGCCGCCGTATCGTCCGTAAAAGGCATGTTTGCGCACGTAGGGAATGCTTTTGAAGGTGATCCTCCAGACCCGGCTGTAGGCGCTGTCCGGAATCCGGTCACAGGGATGCAGCGGAAAATCCCGGGAGACGTGGGGCGACTTGCAGGAAGCCAGCAGGACCACGCTGCACAGGAAAATAATCACAGATCGCTTCATGGGTGCCTCAGCCTCAGCGATTCACCGGTTCACCAGGAGTTTGCTCATTCGGCGAACCCTACGCCTCCGACTCGTCTCCCGCAACCATTGAAACGATCCGGTCGTCGCCCCAGACGGCGCCCTGAAGCAGGCACTGACCGTTCCGGACATGCGCCAGCCACACAGATGATCCGCACCAGTCCTGGCCATGTGCAAGGTGGCAAGCCTTGTGGAGTTTGCGGGGATGAGCAGATTACCCTTGCGTGACGGGCCGGGTTGGGCAAGTTGCGCGGCATTGGCGCTTGGTCCTGTAGCACAATGGATAGTGCATCGGTCTCCGAAGCCGGGGATACAGGTTCGATTCCTGTCAGGACCACCACTTTTTCTGCGGCATGGCCTCCCCTTCCCTGCACGATCTGACTTATCCGGAACTGGAGCGGCTGTTTGTCGAAAACGGGATCCGCCCGGCTCATGCCTTGACGCTCTATCAAGCGCTCTACCAGCAATTGGAATTCCATCCGGAGCAGCGGGGAGATTTTCCAGCGCCTCTGCAGCGAATTCTCCAAACCGGGGCTCCCGGGATCCCCTTGCGGGTGACTGCTCCGGAGGTGGCAGCCGAAACGGTGAGTGAGGATGGTTGGACACGCAAATTTCTCCTGCGGCTGGGCGACGGGCAGACCATTGAAACGGTCGTGATGGGATTTCCGGGGCGGTTCACCGCGTGCCTGAGCACCCAGGTTGGCTGTGCGATGGGATGTGTCTTTTGCGCCACCGGTCACATGGGATTTTTCCGGCATCTGCTCCCTGGTGAAATCGTAGCACAGGTTGTTCAAATCCAGCGTGTTTTGCTAAATCAATCCGGCGAACGTCTGCGCAATCTGGTGCTCATGGGCATGGGCGAACCGTTGCACAATTTCGACGCCACCATGCAGGCACTGGAAACCATCACCGACACCCGCGGGCTGAACATTGGTGCCTCGCGCATCACCATCAGCACCGTCGGCCATGTGCCGGGCATTCGCAGGCTGGCCCGGCATCCGCGCCGCTACAATCTGGCGGTGAGTCTCCATGCAGCGACCGATGCGGAACGCACGGCGCTCATTCCGGTCGCCCGACGCTGGCCGCTGGCCGAATTGATGGATGCCTGCCGGGAATATGCAGCACTCACCGGGCGGCGGCTCTTTCTGGCCTGGACGCTTATTGCCGGTAAAAATGATACGCCGGACCATGCGCATCAATTGGTGACGCTGATTCGCGGAATGGACGTTCATGTCAATTTGATCCCCCTGAATCCCACGGACGGCTTCACCGGCACGGCAACCTCAGGCAGGGCGACGCTTCTCTTCCAGCGCATCCTGCAAACCGCCGGCATTCCCAGCACCATCCGCCAGCGCCGGGGGTTGGACGTTGCCGCGGGCTGCGGCCAACTCCGGGCGGCCATGTGAGGCGGCAGGCGGGAGGATTTTCTGGCAGGATGGTTATCTCCCGTTACACTTCCGCACCGCTTCCTTCCCCATGACGCGCTACTACGTTGCCATCGACAATACCCCGCAGGCCATGACCCTCGAAGAAATCGAGGCCGAGGTCACAAACGGCAGAGTGCTGCCGCAAACAAAAATCTGCCTCGTGGGAGCCGATTCCTGGCGCACGGCGGCCGAAATGCTGCCGCAGTGTTTCACCCACCCTCCGCCGGTTCCCTCCGGAATGGCACCGCCGGTGGATAGCGCCGCCGGCAAGGCGCTGGATGCCATCACCGAACACGGCAAGGAACTGGCCGGGTTGACCACGCTGTTCGCCCGCCGCATCCTCCTGGGAAATTTCACCCGCGGTCATGCTTCCGCTGAAGAACGGCAGGCCTTGGAAGCCGCCCCCGTGCCGGTCAGGGCCCCCATTGCCCAAAATTTCGCTGCCTGGCGCCGGGCCATGCTTTGGTTTGCCGGCGTGCTGATGACCATTTCTGCGATCAGTTCCGTCATCAAAACCATCCTCAACTATGCGGACAAGGAAGCCGTGCCCGGGGGAACTCCGGCGGTGTTTGGCGTCATGGACTTCCTCCTTTCCGTGTTTACCATCGCCGCCCCGATTCTGGTCGTGCTGGCGGCGTTGAAATGGACCCTCATCGCCCAGTCCAAGCAATTGGCCCGCTGGGGCTGGCTGGTGCATTTTTTCGGTCCCCTGCTCATCCTGCTGCTTCCGGTCCGGCTGATGATGGGCGAATGGAAAGTGGAAACCCCCGTCGATGAAATGGGCAACACCGTGACCATGAACATGGAGGCGCTGGGCTACCTCGTGGTCCTCATGTCCGCCATCATTTACCTGCTCCCGCGCATCCTTGGACTCTTTCCCGGACTCATCCGCTCCTGCCTGGCCCTGCGCACGCTGGCTCCGGAGTCCCCGCTGCCCGGCTGGGTCTGCTGCACCTTGGCTCCCTTCTACATCCTGCTCTGCCTGGGATTCCTCTTCATCATGGAACACCTGGGGCGTGCCTGCGGCTTTTTCGGCATTCTCGGCATCATGGCCACCCCGGTGCTCATCATCCTCAACGCCAAAACCATCTGCCAACCCATGACGCAGGAAGACATGAACGCCCGCATGGAAAAACTGCGGCGCCGCATGTCCCTCATCGCCTGGGCCGGGGTCGTCCTTCTCCTCGTGGAGCTGGGCCTCATCATCCACGACATCCGCGAAGTCGCACCAAACTTCCAAATCGCCGTCTGGGACATCATCACCCTCATCTGCTCCCTGTTTTCAAACATTTTTCTGCTCACCGTGGTCGGCTGTTCTGACCTCATGGTCAAGCTGATGCGCGTCACCCACGAACAGGAAAATGCCCTGCGCGCCTCGCCGCATTTTGCGCAGCTTCAGCAGCGTCACGCCGACCTTGCCGAAGGCGGGTTCTAGCAAATCCTCGGGCCGTGGTGTCATGCGGCATCCATCCGCCGGGTTTGCCGGGAATCAGGCATGCCTTTGCCATCCCATCATGACTTGCTGATGTCGGCACCGCGAACCCCTCCGGCGGCACGCCAACGGTGCGGTGAAATCCGAAATTCCCCAGCCCAATTGATTCCCGCTTCGAAATACGAAGGAAACCACCTGATCTGGCGCGCTTGCTGAGCGAATCCCTGCTTGCCAAGCACGCGTGGGAAAGCAACAGTCCCCGTTTTACTCTTCCTCGCCGGTTCACCCCTTTTTTCCCCGACCACCATCGCCATGTCAGCCCACCAGGATGCGGATCCTCAAGAGCAGGCTCCAGTCTTCCAGCCTCCCAGTGTGGAGGAACTGGGGGCTCTGCTGCCAAGCTATGAGATCCACTACCTGATCGCCTCCGGCGGCATGGGTGCGGTTTACAAAGGATTGCAGACCGGACTGGACCGCCCGGTGGCCATAAAAATCCTCCCTCCGGAAGCCGGAAACGACGTGGAATCGCTGAACCGATTCCGCAGCGAGGCGCGGGCCATGGCCAAACTGAACCATCCGAACATCATCAGCATTTACGATTTCGGAGAAGTAATGGGCCTTTGTTATTTCATCATGGAACTGGTGGAGGGATACAACGTCCATGAACTCATCAGTCAGAACCTGATGACGCCGGAGAAGGCGCTGCACATCATGCCCCAGGTGTGCGAGGCCCTGGCCTACGCCCACGGAAAGGGGATCATCCACGGAGACATCAAGCCTTCGAACATTGTCCTTCACTCCGACGGCACCGTGAAACTGCTGGACTTCGGACTGGCCCGGCTCATGGACCAGTCGCAGCACGAGGATGCCGAATGGACGCCGATGGGCACTCCGGAATACGCCGCTCCGGAGCTGTATGAGCGCGGTTCGCAGAGCGACCACCGCTCGGACATTTACGCCCTCGGCATTGTTTTCTACGAAATGCTCGTGGGCAAGATCCCCCAGGGATCATTCCCGCTCCCCAGCACGCTGGTGCGGCTCGACGCTCGGGTGGATGAAATCGTCATCCGCTGCCTGCGGCCCACTCCTGCGGAACGCTTCGGCGGCACGCTGGAAATCCAGCAGCTCCTTGAGGAAATCCGCATGGGAAATCCGCTGGCTCCGATGACGGAAGCCTTGGTGCGCAGCGGCACGGGACAGCGCGCCGGGGTGCGCGCGGTCAGGCCCAGGGCCTGGTCCGGACCGACGCTGCCCGGAGGCGTGAAAGGCCCAGGCAAGCCTGGCGGCGTGCCTCCCACCGGCGCTTTTCCGGGACCAGTCATGCCCGGCACCCTCCCTTCCGGCAGAATCGCCCCGCCGGGTCGGTCCCTGGACCGGCTGCCCATGCTGGAAGCGCAAAAACGACAGCAGCAGCAGCAGAAAAAGCTCCTCATCGGCGGCGTGGTCGCCTTGGTGCTGGCCATTTTGGTGACGCTCATCGCCCTGAATTTATTGTCAGACAAGGGTGGCGCCCCCGCACCCAAAAAAGACAAGCCTGAGACCGTGGAGACGCATCCACCCAAGGTCGATCCGCCGCACCCGGAGACTCCGAAAATCGAACCCAAAAACGTGGAGCCTCCCAAAGTCGTGGTCACGCCTCCACCGTCGGAACCTCCGCCGACAGTGCCCCCCGCAGAAAACACACCGCCCCCCCCCACGCCGCAAACCGAAACGAAACCCGAAACACCGGTGGTCTCGGTGCCGCCTTCGCAACCGGGACTGCCCGCTCCGCTCTTTGACCCCTACGCGGAAAAATTCCCTTCCCTGGCCAAACTCAAGAGCGACTACGTCAACCGTTACCGCAACGACGTTTTTCTGAAAGTGGACAACCAACAGCGGGAACTGGGCGACAAATACCTGCAGGCACTGACCAAGCTGGAGCAGGAATTCACCACGCGGTCGGATGCCGTCGCCATTTTGGAAATTCGTTCTGAAAAACAGCGCTTCGAGGCCGCCCACGCCCCGCCGGGCGATCGGGAACTCTCCAAGCGTCCGCAAATCGCCGATCTCCAACGCAAACTCGGCACGGCATTCGACGGATTCAAACGCAATCAGAATCCGCTCATTGCCCGCATCAACAATGAATTTTCCGAAGCCCTGGCCCGACTGCAAAACCAGCTCACGGGCGAAAAAAAACCCGCGGAAGCCGCTGCCACGCAAGGATTGCGCGAGGAAACCCGCAAGGTGCAGGACCTGGTGGGAGTGCTGGCGGGATTCCGTGAACCGCCGCCCTCACTAAATCCGGGAACGGTGGAGGACGGCAATGTTGCCGCCACCGCAAAAGGTGCCGTCGCCGAAGCCCCGACGAACTCGGGCGGCATGATCGACGGCAGCTACGAACGGGAAAACGCTGCCCGTGGCGAGATCGGCTCCACGTTTACCGTCACGCTGGGAAAGGTTTACCGACTGGGGCTCATCCGCCTCCTGCTGCCGAAAGTGGACGGACACTTCTACCATTATGTGGTGGAGTCCACCGTGGATGGTCAAACCTGGGAGGAAGTCGAGGATCGGAGCAAGGGGGAATGGAATGGCCTGCAGGCCATCAAGCTGCGCACCCCCATGCCGGTGAAAGCCTACCGCATCGTCGCCAAGGGATTGGTGGAAGCCAAAGCCTTTTTGATTCTGGAAACCGACGCCTGGTGCGAAGGCAAAAATCCCCCGCCGCCGGAGCCGAAGAAGGCTGACTAACCAAGATTTCCTGCGCGGCGGATCTTTGTCGGCAACATTCGGGCATCTCCGCCCCGATGGTTGATGCAAGGCATGAGTCGTCGCCAGGCTGGGTGCTTCACTCCGACAGCCCCCTTCCCCGTCCCGTTCCTGCAATTTTTTGGGTCACTGCGCCATGTCTGTGGCCCGTGCCGATTGCCACTTGCGGGCGGTGTGCATCCCGCCACTGTTGAGGCTTTCGCCTGATCTCCATTCTGTCATTCATGTCCCACGTCAAACTCTACATTCCCGGTCCCATCGAAGTTTCGCCCGCCACCCTGCAGGCCATGACCCAGCCCATGATCGGGCACCGGTCCAAAGATTTTCAAACGCTGGTTGCGGAGACCATGCCGGGGCTGCAGACGCTTTTTGGCACCCGGCAACCGGTCTTCCTGTCCACTTCCTCCGCCTGGGGAGTCATGGAGGGCAGCATCCGCAACCTGGTGGCAAAGAAGGTCCTCAACTGCTGCTGCGGAGCGTTCTCCGACAAATGGCATGACGTTTCGCTCGCCTGCGGGAAGCAGGCGGAAAAAATCCAGGTGCCCTGGGGACAGCCCATTCTGCCCGAACTTGTGGATGAAAAGCTCGCCACCGACGGGTTCGACACGGTCACGCTGGTCCACAACGAAACCTCCACCGGAGTCATGAGCCCGCTGAAGGAAATCGCGGCTGTCGTCAGGAAACATCCCGGCGTGCTGCTCGTTGTGGACACCGTGTCGAGTTTCAGCGCAGTGCCCACACCGTTTGATGAACTCGGAGTCGATGTGATGCTGCTCGGCAGTCAGAAGGCGCTGGCCCTGCCGCCGGGTCTGGCGCTTTTTGCCTGTTCGGAGGCTGCCTTCGAACGCGCCGCCACCATCAACGACCGCGGCTATTATTTTGATTTCCTGGAGTTTCGGAAAAACGCGGAACAGCACATGACCCCCAGCACCCCTTGCATTCCCCACATCTATGCGCTGCGGCACAAGGTGGGGGAAATTTTGGCCGAAGGACTGGAAAACCGCTACCGCCGCCATGCAGAACTGAATGCCATGGTGCACGGCTGGGTGGCGAAACACGGCTTTGATTTCTTCGCTCCGGAAGGATACCGCTCCGCCACCCTGACCTGCGTGGAAAACAGCAGGGGCATCGACGTGGCCGCTTTCACGAGCCTGCTGAAGAAGAACCATTCGATCGCCATTGATGGCGGCTACGGAAAGATCAAAGGCCGGACCTTCCGCATTTCCAACATGGGTGACGAAACCCGTGAAAGCATGGGCCTGGTGCTGGATGCGCTCGACGACACCCTGGCAAAACTGCCGGTCACCTGAAAAATTCCCGACATGAAACTTGCGGTTCTCGGCTGCGGAAAAATGGGCAGTGCCCTGGTCACGGGGGTGGTTGCCTCCGGCATCGTCAGCCCGGCGGATGTCGTGCTCAGCGACGTGCATGTCGGCAGCCGTCAGGCATTGGCCGCAGCATTGCCGGGAAGCCGGGAGGCCTCTGGTAATCTGACTGCCGCCCGCGAGGCCGAAGTGGTCCTGCTTTGCGTAAAACCCAGCGATGTGGAATGCGTCCTTCGCCAACTTGCCGCCCTGCCGGAGTCCAGACTCATCATTTCCATCGCCGCCGGCGTGCCGCTGGCAAAACTGGAAGCGGCCTGCGGCGGAAGGCACCGGCTGGTCCGGGTCATGCCGAATACTCCGGCCCTGGTCGGCAAGGGTGCCGCCGCCTGTGCGCTGGGCTCTTCGTCCACCGCTGCGGATGCCGCATGGGTGGACCGTCTGCTCTCAGCCACCGGCATCTGCATTCAGGTTCCGGAAAAGCTGCTGGATGCCGTCACCGGTCTGAGTGGGAGCGGTCCGGCCTATGTTTACCTGATCATCGAGGCACTGGCCGACGGCGGCCTGCTCATGGGACTAACCAAGGAGCAGTCCTTGAAACTGGCAGCCCAAACGGTCCTGGGCGCCGCCCAGATGGTGCTCGAAACGGGACTGCACCCGGCACAGCTTCGAGACCAGGTCACCAGCCCCGGCGGCACCACCATCGCCGGACTGGCCAAACTGGAGGAGCATGGTCTGCGGGCCGCGCTGATGGAAGCGGTGAAGGCTGCCACCCTGCGGTCCAGGGAACTGGGTTCCTGATACCCTTCGGTCCGGCCCCAACGCAGGGAAGATTCTCCGCCCCAAATGATCTCTGGACGAGGACAGGGAAATGTAGCGGCATTGCTCTAAAAAATGCAGCTTGCATCCCGTGACGGAATGCAAGCTGCTGCCAGTTTCGGAGTTGCAAGATCGGCCACATTCCCGTGCGGGGCACGGGAGGCTGGAACCTCAGAACTGCACGGCGATTCCCGCCGAGACGGTGACATCATTGCTGTCCGCGCCTGCAGCCGGGGTGCTGTCGTAGGTGTCGGTCACGCTGGTGCGGAACGCAAAGTTGTCTGCAAAATAGATGTCGAGGTAGAGCGATGCCACGAGGGTATGGTTGTCCCAGTCCGCCGCTTCGGTGACAAACGCGGCCGTCTGGCCGATGGCAACAGATTCGGACAGCGCCAGATTCAACCGCTCGCCGATTCGCACGGCAAAATAGTCGTCGGTGATCCCCCCGACCTTTTCCCAGACATAGGCGGGACCGGCATCCAGACTCAACTTGGCCGTCTCATTGTTGACCAAATAGACGCCGACAAAGGCCCCCGGAATGAAGCGGTAGTCCACCCTGGCCACATCATCATACTCGAACGAGCTGCCGCCACCGGCGTAGCAGTAACGGCTGAACATCCGGTTATACTGGCTGTTGGCGCGGATGTTTTGCGTGGTCACATGGCTGTCCGTTTCCCCATAGGCTCCACCGAGAAAGCCAAAAACCTCATGTTCGGGTGAACGATAGGCGGAATCATAACTCGCAGTCAGGAGCAGGTTGTCACTGTTGCCCTTGTTCATGCCGAAGCCGATGCCGCCCACATTGGTCCACCCATTGCCGGGCACCGCAGCCTTGGCCCGCTTGGTAAAGTGGGACTTGCGGACGCCTGGTTCCGGAGGAGCAAAACCCTGGGCGCTGTAACTCAGGGCGGCGATCACGGAGAGGTCATTTTCGTCCGCGCCGGACGCCGGGGTGCTGTCATAGACATTGCGGACGGCCGTCTTGAGTGCCCAGTGGCTGGCAAAGGGAAATTCCAATCCCGCTTCGGCCACGAGGTTGTAATTGCTGAAATCTTCCGCTTCCGGGACGTAGCTGACGGATTCCACAAATTTCACGCCGTTGGCAAAGGTGTGGATGAATTTCTGACCAAAACTGAGGGCGAAATAGTCTTCTTTGAGTCCGCCCTGTTTTTCAAAAATGTAGGCCGGTCCGAATTCCACGGCCAGCCGCGTGGTGTCATTTTTGATCAGATTGTACCCGAGGGCCGGAAGGATGGAAAAGCGGTAGTCGAGATCGGAAATTTCATCGCGCCTGAAATCCAGTCCGACGATGCCATAAAGATTTCCTGTCAGGGTGCGGCTGTAGTTGGTGAACGCATGCAGGTTGTTGGTGTTTTGCGCACCGTCGGTTTCGCTGTAGAAATAATCGACACCCAGATTGAATTCATCGAGGTCGGTGAGGTAGCTGGCGAGAAACTGGGCGCCGACGCCAAGGATGTCGGAATTGCCCTGCGCAAGGTTAAAGCCTGCGGCGGCGCTCACATTCCAGGGACTGGCCGGGGACGCGGGAGCCGGTGCTTTGCCACCCGGGGCCTTGCCGGAGGGAATGGAGACGGTGCCTGCGAATGCCGGCGCAAATGCGAGGCACAGCAGGCTGCAGAGTGCATGTTGGGTGTTCATGAAGTATGGATTTGTCAGGTGAAAACGGCATTTCGCAACCGGGCGAAAATCTCCGGAGCACAATGCCGACGACACTGGCTTAGGTGGATTCCGCAGGCAGGCAAGTTCCATTCTGCGCTTGAAACTTCCCCGCGAAAACGAGCAACAGGTGGAGCGTCGGGCATGGGCAGGTGCCATGCGCCGAAACGTCGCCGCCCGATCCCTGCCTCATGCCCCCATGAAATGCCATGCCCTCCGCTTCCCGTCGGGCGGTGACGGGTGACTGGAGGCGTTCCCTGGACGGACTGGGCCGTCTGCGACGCAATGCGCGAAGTCGTGACCGGCTGCTCCTGCGCTGTTTCCGATGGCACAACGCCGCGCTGCCAACGCACAAAGTTCATCGCTTTTATTGACAGGAATTCACCTTCTTTGCTAGATTTGACCCAATGTTGGCACTGCGCCTCGCCGCATCCGGCAGGCACGACTCAATTTCCCTTGCGCCATGGCTACCAATCTGGACGAAATCTGCAAATTCCTCGACGAAGCAAACCTCCGTTATGACCGCCGTGAGAACGACGTCATCACCGGTTTCGGCACCAAGCGGTATCAGGATTCCGATGGCGAAAATGGAATTCTCGTGGTCATCCTCCCATCCGAGAACGGTGAATATCTCGAGATTTTTTGTCCTGGGGCCTACAAATGCGGACAGACGCCCCACAAGGCGACGGTGCTCCAGGCACTGCTCATGGTGAGCTGGAGAACAAAGCTCGTCCAATTCGAATATGACGACACCGACGGCGAAATCCGTCCGAAAGTCGAGTTTCCCCTTGAGGATGCTTCCCTCACGAAACTTCAACTGTTCCGTTGCATCCAGGGGATTGCCCAGATCGTGGATCAGTTCGATCCCGTGATCCGTGGAGCGATGGACCGGGGAGTCATCGAGTGGCCGCCGGAAATCGAGGCGTCGCAAACGTTCGCCCGGGCCTTGGCCGGTGGAGAGGGCGCTGATGATCTGATGCGCGAGTTCGCGCGATTTCTCGCCGCGCGAGGGAGGGGGGCGGGCGACCCTTCCGGCGATGGCAAGGGCGGAGACGTGGGATTGGAGGATTGACGGACCGGGCGGGAGGGGGTTCGTTTGCCGGGGAAAGCACCGCCAGGTGCCGAACCAGATGACCCGCCCGACCCGCGTTTGCCCACCATGTCCCGCTACGAAAAATTCGATGAGGAAAGCCAGTGCTGGTTGAAGGCCGCGGTGGATCTGGCGAGAAAAGCACGCGCCTCGGAACTGCACCCCGAACATCTCCTTTCGGCCCTTGCCGAGATTGGCAGCCGGGAGCCACTGAAGCGCCTTTTTTCACACAATCTGGCCGCACTCGACTCTGGAGCTGCGCGAAAATTGCTCCACACCACGGACGAATCCACCGCGTCGCCCGCGGCGGCGGCCAATGTGAAGCTGCCTCCCTCAGCTGCAGCGCGAGGCCTTTTCGATCTGGCAGAATCTCTCGCGGCGGCGGACAAGGTGCGTCCGCTTCACCTGCTCAAGGCCCTTTCGCAGCGACACCCGGAAAGCCTCGCTTCCCTCTTCACCTCGGAACCAGGGGGATCGGCCAAACCGCTGCTGGAGTGGGAAGAACCGCCCCTGGCAAAACCAGTGCCGCCCCCAGCCGCAGCCACCCCCGCCCTGCGGTGGCTGCCTCAGCTCGGACGCGAGATCCGTCCCCCCGTCGATGCCCACCCCATTATCGGGCGCGATCACGAAATTGAGGCGGTCATCGCGACGCTCCTGAAATTTTACAAACCCAATCCGGTCCTGGTGGGCGAAGCCGGAGTCGGCAAAACCGCCATCGTCGAAGGTCTCGCCGCGCGGATTCGGGATGGCAACGTGCCCGAGCAGTTGCTCGGCATGCGGATTTTCGAACTCCGCCTCAGCGAATTGATCGCAGGGACCTCCTTGGCCGGGAGTTTCGAGGAGCGCCTCAAGAACCTCCTTGCAGAAGCGGAGGCATCGCGGGAGGTCATCCTCTTCATTGACGAGATCCACACCCTGATGCAGGATGGGCGATCGACGAATCCCGCCGATGTCTTCAAGCCCGCTCTGGCTCGCGGCAACCTGCGCTGCATCGGGGCGACCACCACCGCGGAGTACCATCAATATCTCGCGCCCGACGAGGCGATCTCCCGGCGCTTTCAAACCGTCCAGGTTTCCGAACTGGACGAGGAGACCACCGAAATCGTCCTGGGAGGCATTGTTCCCAAACTGTCGGCCCATCACCGGCTCGAGATCGACCAATCACTCGTCGCCAGGACGGTCAAACTTGCAGGTGAATTGCTGGTGCTGCGCAAGTTTCCTGACAAGGCGCTTGACCTGCTCGATCAGGCCTGCGCCGCAGCCAAGGCCCGAGGAAAAAGCCGCCTTGAGGCCGCCGACCTCCAGACAACGGCGGAGACCATGGCAGGCATTGCCGCAAAGGTACCGCTTGAGGATCGCCTCCGCGATCTCGAAACCAACCTCACCCGTGAAGTTTACGGGCAGGATGATGCCGTCCGCCGAGTCAACAATGCCCTTCAACTGACAAAACGCCGCCTGGATCTGCGGCCCTGGCGACCCGACGGCGTGTTCCTCTTCACCGGCCCTTCCGGAACTGGAAAGAGTGCCCTGGCGCTGGCGCTTGCAAAATGCCTTGCCGGGAGCGAGCAGCACCTTTCCGTCATCGACATGAGCGAGTTCCACGAGGCTCATACGCTGAACCGGCTGGTGGGATCCCCGCCGGGATACGTTGGGTATCGCGAAGAGTCCGTGCTCGTCAGCGCCGCCAACCGTCACCCCTTCGGCGTGCTGCTCCTGGATGAGTTTGACAAGGCGGATCCCGCCATTCACCGGTTTTTCCTCGGCATCTTCGACACCGGCTCTTTTAAGGATGCCGGGGGCCGCACGGTCAGCTTGTCAAACTTGACCATTATCGCCACGGCCAATGTTGTCCCCGTTGCTCCGCACCCCATTGGATTTGCCGGACCCAACAACGACGGGCAGGCTCCCCACCCTGAGGCGTTGCTCAAGGCGCTTGAACAGGTCTTTCGCCCGGAATTGATCGGTCGTTTTGACGAAATTGTTCCTTTTGTCCCAGTGGACCGCGAGACTGCCCGCCGGATTCTTCGCGAACACATCCTTGCCTCCGCCAACGAACGACGTTCCGACGAAGGAGGACCGCTGCTGGAATTGAACGCCGCGGACGAGGAGAGCATCCTCAATGCCGGCCACTCCAGCGAATTTGGGGTGCGGAACCTGCAGCGGGCGTTCGAACGGTTCCTCGTGGAGCGGGGGCACTGACGGACATCCAGTCGGAACGGTGTCGGGTGAATTCCCAGTTGCGCAGGCGCTCGCCAGTCAGTAAGCTCCGCCCGCTTCGCTTCCCGGACTTTTGATGATGGTGAGACTCGACCCACGCCGCCACCTTTTTCTGGCCTGTGCCACTGCGCTGCTCGCGCTTGGGACAAGTGCGCCATGTCAGGATTTGAAATCGGGAGCGAAATTGGGAGCGAAATTGGGAGCGAAATCGGACACCAAACCCGCGCCCTCCGCAGCCAGCCAGCCGACTAAACCCGGTGTGCCAACAGCCAGATCCATCGTGGCACGGCCGGACCTTGAAAAGAAGGTCAACGGAGTGAGCGGGGTGTCCGGCGCCACCGGTCCGGCGGCCCCGCTGCCCCGGGTGTATGCGCCGACTCGTCCACGGGAAGTGGCACCCCGGTTTCCCTGGAAGGAAAAGATTCCGACGACGGTGTTCTGGATCGGAGAACAGCCCACGGAAAACAATCCGGTGCCCAACCACAAGAGTTCCTGGGATCCAAACTGGCAGACAAATTACGGAGGGTACGATGATCCGAATCCAGTGAGTCGGAATTGGGATTTCACGCCGAAATCGTTTACACCGAAGCTGAATCCGTTCTACGTGGCGCTGCCGTTCAACGATGTCACCAACCGGGAGATTGCCAAAATCAAGATTCCCTGGCACAAGCAGAAATGGTCCGGTGGAACGCTGGACAGCGTGTGCCAGAGCCGCTGGGTGGCAGTGCGGCTGGGAAACAAAGTGTGCTATGCGCAATGGGAGGACTGTGGACCCTTCAACACGGATGACCACAACTACGTCTTCGGGACGAGTCGTCCGAAAAATCTCGAAAACGAAGGAGCGGGTCTGGATGTCTCCCCCGCCATCCGGGATTACCTGGGCATGAGCAGTGGTGCCTTGTGTGACTGGCGTTTTGTGGATGAAAACGAACGCATTCCCGACGGTCCCTGGTGCCGCCACGGAAAGAACAACCCCTTTGTAAAGGACGAGGCCAAGGAACTGGCAAAACTGCGCGCCCAGTATGCCGAACTTGTCCGCAAGCGGGATGAATACCTGCGCAGCACGGCGCGCTGACCCCGCCGGGGTGCGAAACCCCGGGAAGAGACCTGGGAGCGATGTTTTCATCCGTCGCCGCACCTGCTGTGCGCAAATGGCGCTTTACTCCCGGATGGTCCGCGCCTAGTTCGCTGACCTTGCCCTGCACCTGTTTTTCCCATGCACACTGACGATTTTTCCCGCCGCCACCTCGGCATCTTTGGTCCCGCCGCTGACAGCCTCGCCCGTGAAATCGGCCACCAGACGGTGGACGACCTGGTCAACGCTGCGGTGCCTGCAGCGATCCGCGGAGCCACTCTGGACCTGCCCCCGCCAGCCACCGAACAGGGCGCCCTGCATGAACTGCGGTCCATGATGGGGAAAAACCGGATCATGAAAAGCTTCATCGGCCAGGGGTATTACGGCACGGTCACCCCGCCGGTCATTCAGCGGAATATTCTGGAAAATCCAGGCTGGTACACGGCCTACACGCCGTATCAGGCGGAAATCGCGCAGGGGCGCATGGAAGCGCTGATGAACTTCCAGACGATGGTGACGGAATTGACGGCCCTGCCGGTAGCCAATGCCAGTCTGCTGGACGAGGGCACGGCCGCAGCGGAAGCGGTGAGCGTGGCCCTGAGCGGAGCGAAAGCAAAAGCGGAACAAGTGCTGGTGGATGCGCAGTGCTTTCCGCAGACGATTTCGGTCATCAAAACCCGCATGGACGCGCTGGGCATCCGGGTGCTGGTGGGCGACGCCGCCACGGCGGAAGTCCACCCCGCAACGGACGGCACCTTTGCCGTGGTCGTCCAGTATCCGGCTGGCGACGGCAGCGTGCAGGACTGGCGCGAGCGCATCACCCACTTTCAAAGCCGCGGCGTGCTGGTCATCATGGCGTGCGATCTCCTTTCCCTAACATTGCTCAGGCCGCCGGGTGAACTCGGTGCGGACATCGCAGTGGGCTCCGCCCAGCGATTCGGCGTGCCCATGGGATTTGGCGGACCCCACGCGGGCTTCATGGCAGTGAAGGACGAACTCAAACGCCGCCTGCCAGGACGCATTGTGGGACTGAGCGTGGATGCCCACGGCAAACCGGCCTACCGATTGAGCCTGCAGACGCGGGAGCAGCACATCCGCAGGGAGAAAGCCACCAGCAACATCTGCACCGCCCAGGTTCTGCTGGCCGTCATGGCCGGGATGTATGCCGCGTGGCACGGTCCCGACGGCCTGCGGGAAATCGCCCTGAAAATCCATCGCCACGCGAATTTCCTGGCCGTGAACCTCCTCGCAGCAGGCATTTCCGTGCACAACGAAACGCGGTTCGACACGCTGACCATCCATGTGCCGGAAAAAGCGGAACTGGTGGCCCTGCGCGCGGAGGGCCGGGGGATCAATGTGCGCGTGGTCGATGCCGATACGCTGGCGGTCTCCGTGGATGAAACCACCACCCAGCGCGATCTCGAAGATCTGCTGGAAGCCTTCGGAACCGCACCGCGCATGACTGCCAAGTCCAGCGCCATTCCGCCGGACCTCACCAGACAGTCCCCCTTTCTGCGCCAGGCGGTCTTCAACAGCTTCCATGCGGAACACGAAATGCTGCGCTACCTGCACCGGCTCGAAACCCGCGATCTGGCGCTCAACGAGTCGATGATTTCCCTGGGCTCCTGTACCATGAAGCTCAATGCCACCGCGGAAATGATGCCGCTTTCCTGGCCGGAAGTCAGCGCACTGCACCCGTTCGCTCCTCACAGCCAGGTCGTCGGCTATCTGGAGATGATTTCGCAGCTCGAAAACTGGCTGAGCAAGATCACCGGCTTTGCCGCCTGCAGCCTGCAGCCCAATGCCGGCAGCCAGGGGGAGTACGCCGGACTGCTGGCCATCCGCGCCTGGCATCACAGCCGGGGTGAAACCGGACGCAATGTCTGCCTCATTCCCACTTCCGCCCATGGCACCAACCCGGCCAGCGCCGTCATGGCCGGCATGAAGGTCGTTGCAGTCGCCTGTGACAGCTCAGGCAACATCGACGTGGCGGACCTGGAAAAGAAAGCCACGGACCACGCGGGGAATCTAGCGGCGCTCATGATTACCTATCCGAGCACCCACGGCGTCTTTGAGGAATCGATCAAGGACATCTGCCGGGTCATTCATGAAAAGGGCGGTCAGGTTTACATGGACGGCGCCAACATGAACGCCCAGGTCGGCCTGACCAGCCCCGGCATCATCGGCGCGGATGTGTGCCACCTCAACCTGCACAAGACATTCTGCATTCCGCATGGCGGCGGCGGCCCTGGCGTGGGCCCCATTTGCGTCGCCCGGCACCTGGCACCCTTCCTGCCGGTCACCAGTCCGGAGGACTCCGGACCGCTCATTTCCGCCGCGCCCTATGGCAGCGCCAGCATCCTGACCATTTCCTGGATGTACATCCGCATGATGGGCGCTGCCGGACTCACCGAGGCGACAAAAATCGCCATCCTCAACGCCAACTATGTCGCCCACAGGCTCGATCCCTATTTTCCCGTGCTCTACCGCGGGCGCACCGGTCTGGTCGCCCATGAGTGCATCATCGACCTGAGAAAATGCAAGGACAGCGTCGGCATCTCCGTGGAAGACGTGGCCAAACGCCTGATGGACTACGGTTACCACAGCCCCACCATGTCCTGGCCGGTGCCCGGCACGCTGATGATCGAACCTACGGAGAGCGAAACCAAGGCGGAACTGGACCGGTTTTGCGATGCCCTCATCAGCATCCACGGGGAGATCACCGCCATCGAAAACG
>JAGNEJ010000082.1 GCA_018003315.1 Verrucomicrobiales bacterium | reverse complement strand
GCTCGGGGATGAACGGCACCGTCGAAGCGCTGGCGGTGAGCGGGAGCGATCTCTACGCCGGGGGAAACTTCACCACGGCGGGCGGGACCAGCGCGAACCGCATCGCGAAATGGAACGGCAGCGCCTGGAGCGCCCTCGGCTCGGGGGTGAACGATCGGGTCCATGATCTGGCGGCGGACAGTAACGATCATCTGTTCGTCGGCGGCCGCTTCCTCGCTGCCGGCACCACCTTCTCCCCCTACATCGCCCAGGCGAATATCGGCAGCCTCACCGCCATCGAGTCCTGGCGGCAGCTCTACTTCGGCACCACCAGCAACAGCGGCAACGCGGCGGACCTCTTCGACGATGACAAAGACGGGCTGGTGAACCTGCTGGAGTATGCCTTCGGGCTGAACCCCACGCTCTCCAGCGCGGGCGGCCTCCCGCCCGTCGTCAGCGAAGGCGGCTATCTGACGATGACGCTCACCAAGCAGCCCGGCGTGACCTACGAGGTGCAGAGCGCGGGCACGCTCCTCCCCGCGCAGCCGGATTCCTTCAGTGCGGCGAGCACCACGGTGCTCATCAATGACGCCACGACGCTCAAGGCGCGGGACAATGTCCTCACTAGCAGCGGTGCCCGGCGCTTCCTGCGTGTGAAGGTGACGGCGGCACCGTGATGGGAGCGCAGGCCCGCCGCCAGAGCGCGATGGGACGCTGCCCGTCATGGCTTCGCACTACCGGTTTCGTCCTGCTTCGGGCCAACTGGAGGCAAACACAGGCGTGGCAAATCTCATCCCCTTCGGCAACCTGGGTCTCTGCGACGAATTCGTGCAAAACCTCGATGCGGCCGCCTTCGGGACGCCGCGGATGCGCGCCGACAAGCGGGTGAGATGGCCGCACTTCGAGCCGCGCATCCTCGCCGCCACCAGCAATCACCCGTTGAGCGAAGAGCAAAAAGCCAACAACCGCGAGAAGTCCAGGACGCGCAGCCGGGTGGAGCCTGTGTTCGCGCAAATGAGTGGGAGCCGGAAATCGCGGCATCAGCGGTGCATCGGCGTGAAGCGCATTCCTGCGGATGCATGTCCTCGAAAGGCTCTGGGATGGCCGATGCCGGTCACATGTTGCAGGGCTGCAGACAAGGCGAATCGAGGAAATGCGGCGCACAGGACACCGGTGGCTCGATGTCGCGGCGATTCCAGTCGCTGCTCATGGGGTCGGACCGTGCAGGCGCTCGATCATCCGTGCCAGGCGGCTGCGATGCTCGAGCATCACGCGCGGATCCGTGGTGAAATGGGTCAGGTCCGTCGAGATTTCCGCAGGCACCGTCAGCAGGTCGCCGGCCTGCTTCAACAAACCGCTGTCGGCCTGTTTCGATTGTGCGTGTTCGATGGCCTGCTTCAAGAGCCAGAAATATTCGTAGTCCTCCATCCCGTCGCGCAGATTCTCCCAGCGCACGGAATTGATGGGCTGGTCGAGGATCGGCCCCTGCGCTGCTCCCGCGGATGGACGCGGCGGATAGAGGAAGCGCCCGTCTCCGTTGCCCCAATAGCCAATCTGGCCCGGCTTGAAATCGTAACCGCTGACGTAGCTCATCGGGTCCGCCCACGGGTCCTGCAGCTGCGGAGCGGGGAAGGCCGCGCTGCTGTTCCAGTAGGTGGTCGCCCAGATGAGAATGCCATCGACGCCGTATTGCCATGATTGCCACGGCCAGAGCCGCAGTTCGGTTCCCGGATGATCGATGAACTCCGTGACGTAGGGCGCCTTGGGACCAGTGCAGATGTACCACCAGACTGATTCGCCGGCGGCCCGGCGGGCTTGAACCTTCTCTTGAGTCCATTCGGGCGTGAGGCCGCACCAGATTTCGACGTGGCCGAGCAGGTCCGGCTCGGGTTGTTCCGTGAGCAGTCTCCGCAGGCCCGGTGCTGCGGCGTGGATGCGCTTATTCCCCGCGACGACAAACGCGTAATCTTTTGGATCCGGTTCATCGAACCAATAGGTGTAGGCTTTTTCCAGCCAGCCACGTTCGCGAAGATGCCGCTCGACCTGCCCAAGGTAGTCCGCAAACAGCCGTGCATGCTCGGGCGTGCCTTCCTCGAAACCTTCGAGCTTGCCGAGTGATCGGCTGTGAAAGGTGCCGCCGCCCATGCCGTGCAGGGGCAGCCGAAAGGCGGTGAATCCGGCCTCGTCCAGCCAGCGCGTCGCGGCCGCATCGAATTTCGTGAAGTCCACCTCCGCCCTCTGGTTGGCACCCGTGCCGGTGAAGCGCACCTCGATCGGTGCGTGGTCGAAAAACGAATACGGACTGATGCGGTGCTCGGCGAAGTTTTGGAGGTATCTTTCGAACACCGCCTGCTGGTCCGCAGGCGATTTCAATTTGTGATAGCGGTTCAACTCGTGCCTCCCGAGGCCAAAACCGCTGGCGAGGTGCGTCTCCTTCGGCAGCGCAAAATCATAGACCAGGACTTCGACCGGCACGCGCATTTCGCCAAGAGTGGTGTCGAGGGTGAGTTCGCCGCGATAGGTTCCGGCCCGTGCGTCGCGTGCGATGTGAAAGGTGATCCACAGCGACTGATTCTGCCCCGCACGCAGCGTCAGCGGTGTGCGCAGCGGCGGCAGCGGATCCGGATGCCACCCTCGCTCGCACGTCGCATCGGTGGGATGTGTGACCTGCACATGGACCACTTCGTCGATGGTCGCGGTGATGCTGGTTTTCGCACCGGACGCATCGCGCAGCGGGCCGAGCGATGCGGTGCGCAATTCGCCGTTGCGCTTCGGGTGCAGTTGGACTTGCGCCGGTTCATACTCAGCCTTCGCCGCGGCCACCTGCAGCGGTCGCGCAGTGCTGCGTGCGGGCAGCCCGCGCTCACGTCCGATTTTCCAGCCGCTTTCGCACCACCAGACGCCGAACGTTTCCGACTCGGCCAGCCAGTAGCCGGGCCGCGGATCCAGCAGCGCTGGCAATTGCACGCCCGTCTCGCCAGCGAAGAGCACCTGCTGGTTCGCATCGGCAAACTGGACACGAAGCATCTCACTTCCCGGCTTTGCGAGCGGAACGGAAAGCGTAGCCTTGGCCGAACCGCTCGCCGGCACTCGGACCGAAATGGAAGCGGCCGAGGAGTCGCCCGCGATCTGTGCCGTGCCGCGCAACTCCAGCGGCTGCGCCGTCGCGTTCGTCAATACCAGGTCCAGCGCCCACTGACTGGATGCGGAAAGGTGCGCTCCTTTCAGTTGCACTCCGAGCGATTCCTGCCGCTGCTGCACGGCGAGGAAAGTGGTTTGCCCCTCGGCATCCGCGAGCGGGACGGCGAGCGGCGCTTCATATTCGAACGAATTCACCTGAAACCCCGCCTGCGGCCCCTCAGCGCGGAGACGCACGAGCAGTTCATCCGCGGGAAACAGTTTGGACGGCAGGGTGAGGGCGCCGCTGCGAATCGTCGTCCCAAAGGAGCCCAGTCGCTCCCAGGACTGACCATCGCGCCCAGCCTCCACGACGAGATCGCCCGCAGTGTGGTGACTCACCACCACACGTAGCGTTCCACCGCGCTGGGGCACTCCCTGCACGCCCACGCGATAGACGAGTTCGGATCCGGTCGTGAACAGCCAGCGATCACTGTTGAATGATGCACGGTTCCCGAACAGGGGGCGATGCGCATTGGCACCGAACCAACCCCAGTCGGGCGCGAAGCGATACACGCCACCCCGCACGCTTTCCGCCTCGCCCAGCGGCGCGCCGCCCGGCAGGGCCGCGTGGGTGGCGAGCACCGGCAGCAAATCGGCGTCGTCGAAGCTCACACGGCCTTTGAGTTCCCACTGGCCGAGGCGCGCGAAGTCGCTCTCGGCATCGTTGGGGAACGAAAAAACGAAAGCGTGTTCCTGCCAGGCATTCGTAGCCGGAAAATCGTGGTTCACCCGGCTGACACCCGAAACGATGGTGCCTCCCGAAACGGCATCCCCCTTTGCAGCAAAGCGCATCCGATACAGCGCTCCGGGTTGGAGTTTCAGGCGCTCGATGCGCCAGACGGAGGAATGCTGCCCATTTCCCTCAACGCTCACGGCACGACTGCCGGAGCGTGCCGTGTCACTCCAGCTTCCGGTGTCTCCGGTGAGGCGCCAGCCGGCGGGGGTGCCGGTTCCTTGCTCGAAGCCGGGATTCGGCAGGAGGTTTTGCGCGTGAGCGTCCGTGCCGGAATGGAAAAGGCATGCAACGGACAAAATAGTTAGGATTTCAGTGAACGGGGCCGACATGCACAGACCATTTGTCGGGATCGTCCGGCAAGCCTTGATGGATGTCAACAGGGCCGATTTCACCGCATCCCACTCCGATTTGTTCCGCAGAAGCGGCATGGCGGAGGGTGCCTGGCGCGGCCATCCTGGCGGCATGTCCTTCCCCGCTTTCACCGCCGCAGTTGTGGGGTGCCTGTTGGCGGTCCTTGAAGCGCAGGCCGCCGCGAATCCGCATCCCAACGTGCTATTTATCGCCATTGACGACCAGAACGACTGGATCGGAGCCCTGGGCGGACATGCCCTGGCGAGGACGCCCCATCTCGACCGCCTGGCCCGGCGCGGCACCGTGTTTCTCAACGCCCACTGTCAGGCTCCGCTGTGCAACCCCTCGCGCACCAGTGTCATGCTGGGGCTGCGGTCCACGACAACCGGCATTTACGGACTGGCTCCGTGGTTCCGCACGCTGCCGGAATGGAAGGATCGTGTAACGCTGCCCCAGCATTTCAAGGCCGCAGGCTACCGGACACTGACAGTTGGCAAAATTTACCACGGCAGCGTGGGGGGACCAAGTCAGCAGGCCGCCGAATTCGACGTGTGGGGACGGGCCGGCGGGATTGGAGTCAGGCCTGACAAGAAACTGGCCGGTGAAACCCCGATGGGGAACAACCCGCTGGTGGATTGGGGGACATTTCCGCACCGCGATGAAGACAAGGGCGACTATCAGGTGGCGAGCTGGGTGATCGATCAACTGTGCACCCAACCGGTGGCGCAGCCATTTTTTCTGGCGGCGGGATTTTTCCTCCCCCACGTTCCCTGTTATGCCACGCAGCAATGGCTGGATCTTTTTCCTGATGACGACCGCATTCTGCCACGGGTGCTCAGCGGAGACCGTGCGGATACACCGCGGTTTTCCTGGTATCTGCACTGGCAACTGCCGGAACCGCGGCTGCGCTGGCTGCAGGAAAGCCATCAATGGCGGAACCTGGTGCGCTCCTATCTTGCCTGCTCCAGTTTCGTGGATGCGCAAATCGGACGCATTCTGGCGGCCCTGAATGAACAGGGGTTGAGGGACAACACCGTGGTGGTGGTGTGGGGAGACCACGGCTGGCATTTGGGGGAAAAGGGAATCACCGGAAAAAACACCCTTTGGGAGCGCAGTACCAGAGTTCCGCTGATTTTTGCCGGTCCGGGCATTGCGCGCGGCGGCAGGGTCACCTCGCCCGCCGAGTTGCTGGACCTCTACCCCACCCTCATTGCCCTGTGCGGGCTGCCACAGCGGAAGGATCTGGAAGGAACCAGTCTGCTGCCGCAACTGCAGGACGCCGCTGCTTCTCGACGGCATCCGGCCATCACCAGCCACAACCAGGGGAATCACTCTGTCCGCACGGACCGCTGGCGCTTCATCCGCTACGCGGACGGCTCAGAAGAACTTTACGACCACGCAATGGACCCGGACGAATGGCACAATCTGGCAAATGACCCGCAGCAGGCCGCGGTGCTGGCCGACCTGCGCCAGTGGCTTCCAAAAGTGGATTCAGCCCCTGCCGCCGGAAGCGCACAGCGGGTGCTGACTTACGACAAGACGACCGACGAAGCCCTGTGGGAAGGTCAGCCCGTGCGGCGCAGCGATCCCATTCCCGAATGAGGCATGGAGTCGCGAAAGGAGATCCGTCCAGAGTGATTTCTCGTGGATTTAGGGACACCAACAGAAACTGGAACAAATCCAACCCTGCGACTGGCCTGGGACCGCAACACGGGTCAAGCAAACATCAGGCACCACGGCGACGGCGGAACAACAGGAGGCTGGCGGCGGCGGCGGCCAGGAAGGCAGTGCCAGGTTCCGGGATGTATTGGAGCCGGATGTCGTTGCCGTCAGAACCGGCCATGACACCTTCCACGTAGCTAATTTGCCAGTAGTCGGAGGGGTCTCCGGTTTCCGGAACAGGAAAGGTGGCACCTTCAGGCAGTCCAGTGAAGTTTCCGGTGACAGCGTCGGCCAAGTCATTGGTCCAGATGAGGAACTTGTCGTTTTGGTTTGGAACGTAGAGGTTGACGAGTGAGACGACGAGCGTGCCATCGAGGTTGATGTCCCCGCGGGAGATGATCTGATCGTGGAAGCCGCTGCCGTTTCCTGGAGTCAGTCCGCCGATTTCGATGTTGGCGAAAGAGCCGGAGAGCATGCCGACGCTCCGCGTGGTAATGATGCCGGGGCTGGCTCCGGGAGCGAAGGTGCCGCCGCCGTTGACGACAACGTCGCTGACGGTACCGATGCCGGCGAGGGTGCCGCCGGTGGCGACGCGGGTGGTGCTGCCGTTGAGGAACCCGTCCACCTGGAGGGTGCCGGCGTTGACCACAGTGTCCCCGGCATATTCGCTGCTGCCGGTGAGCAGCCAGGTGGCTGTTCCTCCCTTGATGACGGCCCCGGCAGTGGCTCCGCCGCCGTTGATGCTGCCTGCGTAGGTTGTATTTGCAGTGATGTCCACTTCGAGGGCGCTGGCGGGGCCAAGCAGCGTGAGGCCGCCGATGTTGCTGCTGAGGTTGCCCACTTTTTCCACCGTGTTGAACGTGGCAAGATCAAGGACCCCGTCGTTGTCAATGGTGACGGCGGAGGCGTCGGCGATCTGGTTGCTGTTGCGCACGGTGACTCGAGCCGGGCCGTTGCCGTCCGCGATGGTGAGGCTGCCGGGAATGGCGGTGGTGCCACCGGACTTGAAGAGGACGAGGTCACCGCGAGAGACGGTGGTCATTCCGGTATAAGTGTTGCCGGTGGCTCCGCCCTGCAACTGCATCGTGCCGGTGCCGGTTTTGTAAATGCCGCCGGAGTTCGCCGGAGTCGTGCTGTCGCGCACCACGCTGCTGAGTTCGAGGTCCAGACCGGCGCTTCCATCCGCCACGTTGAAGCTGCGGACGCCATTCAGTTCAAGGTAGGTGTCGGAGTCGTTGGAATTCCCAAGCCGAGCCGGATGCGGTGAGGCAAACGTGGTCACGTCACCGTTGAGGTGGATGGTATTGTTGCCGCCCCCGCTGTTCTGGGTGATGGTGGCTCCGGTCATTTCGAGGCTGTTCAGATTCAGAGCGGCCGCGCTGGCCCCGAGTGTGGCCCGGCCCAGGTTGGTCATGCGCAGAGTGCCGCCGACATTGAGCGTGCCATTGCTGTTGATCTGGATGCCGTCCCCACCGCCGCCGCTGATATCGTCCAAACCGGTGATGGTGTAGTCGCCGGTGACGGTGACGACCCCAGCTCCGGTGCGCAGGCTGCCGCCGTTCTGGGTGATGCTGGCGAGGGTTTCCGTCCGTCCGTTGGCTTCGTAGGATCCCCAGTTGAGGGTCATGTTGCCGGTGTCGGCGATCTGTTGGTCGGCGATGTTGCGGACGATGCCGCCGTTGATTTCGAGATCGCCGCTGATGGCATTGAAGCCGGCGGCTTTGTTGAGTTCGACCCGGAGGTTGTCCGTTTCCGAACCGGTGCTGCCGACGCCGAAGAGAACGCGAACGGTGCCAGTGTAGGTATTGTGCACCGCCTCGCCGCCGCCGATTTGAAGCACGGAGGTGGTATTGTTAGACGCCCCGGAACTGCCGACATTGAAGCCGCTGCCGGTAATGTCGCCGCTGATGGTGAAGAAGCCGGTGCGGTCGCCGCCGCTGCCGGCCTGCATCATGTCGATGGTTGGCGTAGCGGCAAAGGTGTGGGTGCCAGTGAAGCTGGCGTCCATGCTGTCGTAGCTGAAGAGACGCAGCGTGTAGGGTCCGGGGATGTTGAGCGCGCCGAGAGAGATGTTGTTGTCGGTGCCACCGGTGCCGTTGTCGAGGGTGATTTGGGAATTGGCCCGCACATTGACCGGGTGATCGGGCATTCCGAGATCCACATTGGTGCCGCCAGCGATATTGAAAACCAGGGTGCCGCCGGAGAGGGTGATGGGGTTCGGGGCATTGCCGAAGCCATTGGCGTTGGTGGTGTTCAGCGTGCCGCTGGTCACGAACGTACCGCCGGTGTAAGTATTGGCACCATTGATATTGGTGGTGCCGGTGCCGGTCTTGACTACGGCGACGTTCTGGCCGCTTTCCGGATTGTTGGAAATGACGGAGGAAACAGTGGTGGTGTTGTTGCCGCCGAAGAAGAGTTCGGCGGTGCCGGGAGTGGCGACCGAGGATCCGGCGTAAAGATTGCCGGCACCGCTGATGACGCTGGTGTTGCCGACGGCGAGGATGCCGCCGCCTTCGATGCGGAGGTTGAAGCCAGCGAGAGCGATGGTGCGAGCAGCCCCTCCTTCAATCTTGATGGCATCCAGAGCGCGATTGGCGGCAAGCGTCGTGGTGCTGGTGCCGGTGAGGCGAGCGATGACGGTGTCATTCCACGCGCCTTCCGCGGGGTCGTTGACGTAGTTGGCTGGCGAATTGACATTGCCAGGGTTGCGCATGTCGCGGACACCGAGCGGAGCCCCGTTGTCCAGGGTGGTGCCGTCATACTGGATGAAGTCGAGGCTGTTGTTGCCGAGGAATCCGGGGATGGTCTGGGTCGTGTCGGCCTGGCCGGGAATGAGGATGCGGGAGCCAACGCGGGTCTGGCCAAACGAAGTCATGCCCACGGCTCCAGTGGCACCGGAGTCCGGCACCTGAAATTGAAGAACGGAACCGGTCTGGCGGGTGAATCCGGTGAGGGTGAGCGGGTTGGGGACCGCTTCGTGGATCGGATTGTTGATCACCTGCGTCGTGCCGGATTCGGCGGTGACGGTGCCGAGGACTTCGTTGCCAGTGAGGCGCAGGATGCCGCCGCCAAGACTGACGGTGGCTCCGTTGTTCAGGCGGTCAGTGTTGGTGAAGGTGCTGTTGTCCACGCGCAGTTCGCCACCGCGGAGCGCGATGTTATTGGTGTTGGGCAGGGTGCCGCCATCCATGAGAATGAGAGTTCCCTGCTGCACAATGGTGGGACCCGCGTGGTCCGCCGCTCCACGCAGGATGAGGGAGGCGCCGCCGCGCTTGTCGAGCGTGTTGGCCACACCGGTGAAGTTGATGCCGTTCTCAAAGAGAATGTTGCCACCGGTATTGACCGGGGTGTTGGCCTTGAAATTGGCGATGCCGCCGACACGGGTGGTGTAGCTGTTGCCCCCGCCGATGGACAGGATGTTGTCGGTGGAAGTGGTGAGGTTGTTGATGCTGAGCAGTTGGCTGGTGCCGCCGCCGTACCCCGTCAGGCGGTCTGAATTGATCTCTGCGGCGGCGTTGACGTTGACGTTGGCGCGGTAGTCGCCGTTCTGCCAGTGGCGGAGCAGGAGGCGGGAGTTGGCACCGTCGAGGTTGATGTTCACATCGCCAGCCCCGATGCCGATGGATCCCGGCTGGCGGGCTTCGAGGACGGCATTGGCCTTGAGATTGATGTCGCCGGTGAGGTCGTTGGCACCGCTGGCAAGGTAAAACGGGTTGCCGTTGTTGGCGCCATAGACGTCGAGAGTGACGCCGGTGCCGGAGACGCGTCCGTTGAAGTAAAGCTGCCGCTCCTGGTTGGGAGCGTCGCGCTCCGCGAGGTAGATGGTATTGGTGCCGTGGAGCTGGATATCACCCCCGAAGACCCGGTTGCCGCCCTGGGAGAAAAACTCCACGCCGCCACCGGTGAGAGGACTGCCGGCAACGATGTTGTTGGGAAGTCCATTTTGCCCCAGGCCGAAGCCGGTACTGTTGATGATGGCGCTGCCGGTGTTCAGGGTGATCACCTGTTCCTGACGACCGCCAAAGGTATTGGAGTGGCCGACCATGAGCACGCCGCCATCCACGGTGACATTGCCGCCGAAGTTGAGGAACTGCGGGGTGCCGGCAGTGAAGTTGTAGCGTCCGCCGCCGGCGAGGGTGAGGTCGCCGCTGCCGCGGAGCTGCTGTTCGGCACCGGTGCTGGTGGCGGAGCCGTCGTTGATATTGAAATTGGCACCGTAGAGGGCGAGAAGCGTACCGCCCGCGGGGCCGATATTCAACTGGTAGGACTGGTTGCCGGGGGCGACATCGAAGTCATTGATGTCCCAGTCGGAAGTGATGCCGAAGCCGCCGCCGTTGATGTTGATGAGGCGGTGCTGACCGCCGCCGGGGGCAGCCCCAAGGACTCCGGGAGTGCCGATGCCGCCGGGCACGATGAGATTGCCGCCATTGACGTAGATAGAACCGGTGAAGTCGCTGGAGCCAAAAAGACGGAGGTCACCGGTGCCAGCCTTGATGAGGCTGCCGGTGCCGGCCCCGATGAGGGGATTGGAGATGGCGGTGTCGCCCCAGGCGTGGATGTAGAGGTCGTTGTTGGGGGAGCCGGCGGAAAGCAGACCGGTGCCGCCGATGTTGAAGGTGCTGCCCGGTGCCTGCTGCACGAGCAGGCCGCCGGCTCCGTGAATGCCGCTGTTGTCCAGCGTGATGGGAGCGGCACCGGCGTTGAGGCCCTTGAGACCGGAGACGACGCGCAGGGTGCTGGTGCTGATGGCCCCGGTGACGGGGTTGGCATAGCCAAGTCCGTCATAACCGAGGGAGGTGTTGAGGGTGTCCGTGATCGTAGGGGCCGCACCGGCGGCTGCGGGTGCGGGGAAGGCGGAGTAGTCCCCCGGCAACAGCGGTTGGAGCATTCCGGCATTGGTCTTGTTCCATTCCGGTCCGCCCAGCATCGAGTTGGTGGCAAAGACGCCGATGATGCCATTGATGTTGGGATTAGTGGCGCTCAGCACGCCCTGGAAGTTACCGGTGGCTCCCGGGCTGGCGGTAATGGCACCGAGGTTGAATGTGGGGAAGGTCGTGACGGTGCCGCCGCCGGAGAGCAACTGCACGCCGTTGACGGTGCCGCCGGCGGCGAGGTTTTGGAAATGGCCGCCGTTCATGCGCAGCGGCTGGGTGGCATCGTAACCCGACACGACAGTGAGGCGTCCGCCGTCCACGCGCACGGAACCGGTGAAGGCATTGGTGGCATTGCCGAGAAACCAACTGCCGGTGCCAGCTTTGACGATGACATCGTCACCGGGATTGGACAAGGCGATCTTGGCATTGATGTTTCCGCTGGCGGCACCACTGAGCGTGAGGGCACTGCCGGGAGTGCCAATGACACTGGAGGCGATGTCCACATCAAGGATACCGGCATTGGATCGCAGGGTGGCGCTGGAGGCGAGCAGGAGCGGACCGGTGAGGGTGTTGTTGCCACCGACATTGACAATGGCTCCACTTTGAGAACTGGCGCCGGCTCCGTTGATGCGCAACGGTTCGGCCAAGGACAGACCGCCACCGCCGCCGCCCAGCGGCATGCCGAGCAGTTCGAGCGTGCCGCCGAGGACGGTGGTGCCCGCTCCGGGATTACCCAGAGCCCCGTTGTCCATGATGCGCAAATGCCCGGCGGCGATGGTGGTGGGACCGACGTAGCTGCTACCACGGAGAATGGTCCAGCGCCCGGCTCCATCTTTATTCAGACCGCCGGCCATGGTATTCACTCCGTTGACAACGAGGCCGTCGCCGTCGCCGCTGAGGGTGAGATTGCCACTGCCGAGAATGCCGTTGGGCGATTCGATGGAGAGCCGCCCGATGCGCCAGGCGGCCCCGCCGGTCCCGGGAGCGACGGAAGGATCGAGGAAATTGGTGCCGGCCACGGTGGTGTCGCCGGTGATCATGAATGTGTTTCGCAACCGGCTGGTGCCGCCGTCGGCCACCACGGCCCCGGCTTCCAGGATGGTGGGAGCGCCGGGCAGGGCGGAGCCGCCACCGACCACGGAGAAGATCTGGGGGTAATCCCAGCCGGTTTCCAGTTTCACCGTACCCCCTGGGTTGACGGTGATCATGCCGACCCCGCCAAGGGCGCCGTCGCCTTTGGCCACGACCATGCCGCCGTTGACGGTGACGCCGCTGAACGTGCTGGCCTGATAGGGCTCCAGCACGAGCGAACCGCCGCCGGTCTTGGTGATGGCACCATTGCGCACGGGAAGGGTGACCGTGAAGATGCTGTCGGTATCGATGTCAAAGTTCCGGCTGCCGCCGGCGAGATCGAGGTGGCTGCCGCCGATTTCCCGGAAGCTGGCGCCCGTGGCGATGTAAAGACCCTTGCGGTCATTGGAGCCGGCAATGAGGTCGGTGCCATTGTAAGTGAGATCCCCCCCGAGAACGATGCGGCCGCCGGCCCCCATGACATTGCTGCCATAATAACCGCTGCCGATGGTCATGTACTGACCGGTCATGCTGAGGCCGCCGGGGCCGACAGCAAGCGTGGTATAGGCCCCGGGAACCGGACGACCGGTGAACACATTCTGATCTGGCGCCCCCGGCAGGTAGGTGAGGGAACCGACGTTCCACGTGCCGCCGCGGTCGAAGCCGATGGCACCGCCGGAAATGGTGGCGCTGTTCATCGTGATGGTGCCCAGGCCGACATTCATGGTGCCGTTCTTCATGGTGAGCGTGCCAAAGCGTTCGTTGGTGATGCGGTCACTTTCACCCAAGGTGCCGTAAAGCAGGGTCACATTGGCGGTATCCGCGATCTGATCCTGCCCACCAGCCATGACGATTGGGGGCGAGAGCGGGTGCAGACCGGTGAGCCCATTGTTGGCGGTGTTGACGTTGTTGGAAGTGATGAGATCGCCGTGGGAGCCAGGCCCCCAATACAGGCTGCCGTTGTTGATGACGACATCCTCCGGCGTGGCCAGATCGAGCAGCGTGTCGGTGCTGTTGGCTTTGTTGAGGCGCAGGGTGCCGCCGTAAATCACTGGGGCCTCAGAATACACCGGGGCGATGGCATCCATGGCACCGCCGCCGAGCACCAGCGAGGTGGCGCTGCCTCCAAAGGCAACCACGTCAAAGCCGGTGCCGGTGAGCGCGCCGCGGAGGATGAGGGAACTGGTGCTGCCGCCGCGGCCAACGCCGAGATTGAAGGTGGTGCGACCATTGAGCGTGGTGCCGGTGAACATCATGTCCTCAGCACCGGTGAGCGGCAAGCCGCCGGAGGAAGCAGAAGCGTTGCCAATCCCACCAAAGCTGAGCATGGCACCGTTGTTGATGGTGAGTGACCCCATCCTCACGAGGGCATCGCCGCCGACAAAGGTGTCGTGGGACTCACCGTTGTCGTCCATGACGATGCTGACGTTGCTGTTCACCGTGACGTCGTTGCCGTAGGTGGTGAGAATGCTGCCGCTGTTGGCGTTGGCCACCGGTTCATTGATGAAGAACGTGCCGCCGTTGAGCACCAGCGGGCGTCCGCCCAGGAACTCCCCGCGCTGCGTCTCCAGGATGCCGTCGTTAACGACCCAACTGCCGGTGAGGGTGCTGGTCCACGGATTTGCAGTGAACGGAGCCGCCAGCGCCCCACCCCCGCCGACCGCGAGGTCCTGGTGGATCATGCGCAGGTTGCCGATGCCGCTCTTCACAAAGTCCACGCTGCCGACGACCGGGGTGCGGAGATCCACCTGGGCGTTGTTGTGGAAATTGACCACGCCGGTGCTGGAGGTGATGCCTGCGGTGCCGCTGGGAACCGCGCCGGTGGGGCCGTCCACGATGCCGATGGTCTGGGCACTGCTGAGAAAGCCGCCCTGGTTGGCAGTGAGGGTGAAGCCGGCCAGATCAAGGGCCTGGTTGCCGGCAGTGGTCTGGAAATTGAAGCGATCAGCGACGCGGTCGAAGGTGAGGGTGGGCAGCGTGGCCCCGTTTTGCTTGATTTGCTGACCAGCGGCCCAAGTGGCTTCACCGGTGCCGATGGTGTAGTCCGCCGCCACAAACGGCGTCACGCCGAGAGCCACACCGTTGTCCAGCGCGGTGTCATACTTGGCCCATTCATCGCCGGAATGGAACTCCGAGCCCATGAACCCAGTGGCCATGCCACCGAGCACGATGCGGGACGTATCCGTCCCCGCGATGCCGAGTGCCGTCCCCGTAAAGTTGGCGGTGGGCCGGGTGCCGGTCATGGCGAAAATGGGCAGATCCAGTACCACCGGTGCGGCGGGAGTGCCCGTTTTGACGACATCCACGAGGCCGTGGCCGCTGACGAACACGTTTTCGATGGTCTCGCTGGTGGCGGTGTTGTTGTTGGAAGTGAGCCGCAGGGTGGAATTCCCCCGCATGTTCAGCAGCGCACCGGTGGCGATGCGGTTGTTGTTGTTGGCCGCAGCGACGCCGAGCACGGTGCCGTTGCCGTCAAGGTGCAGCAAACCGGGAGCGGGGCCGGTGGTGCTGCCGGTGGTGCCACCGTGCAGGGTGATGCGCGGGGCGCCGCCTCCAGCACCGAAACCAATGGCTCCGTTGGCGCCGCGCAGGTGCAGTCCGCCGCCCTGGATGTTGAGATTCGAGACACTGATGACGCCGCCGCTGGTAGTATCCGCGGCTGGGGTGTTGCCGACTCCAGTCTTCACGAGGTTGAGCGTGCGTCCGGCGATGTCTTCGGAAAGGGCACTGGCATTGAGCAGCGCCACGGGAGATCCCACTCCAAGGAAAGTGGCATCCCCGTTCATGCTCACCATACCGGTGAACGCCGAACTGTAATTGTTGCCGCCGGAAAAGGCGAGACGGTGGTTGCCGAGGGTGAGACCGCCGAGATTATACTGGTGTCCAGTGCCGGTGCCCCCATCGCCCCGGTTCACGGTGATCGTATTGATCGCCCCGGGCTGCGTGGTGGTGATGCGAATGTCATTGGTGGTGTAGCCGAGCTGCATGGCGGCGGCGGGGTTGCTGTCCCGCAGATCAAGGGTGCCGCCCCAACCGGCGAATTCGATGTCTCCGTCGGCGATGACTTTGCCCACATTCGCAGGGGTATTGAAGCGCGGATTGGCTTCCAGAGAGGTGTTTTCCTGAAGGCGAAAGACCCCGGAGAAGGTGGACGCGCTGCCTCGCTCGATCACGAGGCGGGGTGCGGCACCAGCGCCAGTACCGCCGATGAGGTCGAGCGTGCCGCTGCCGGTCAGCGTATTGCGCCAGAACTGAAAGCGCGACGTCTGTGGAGTGAAGTGGTCACGGGTCAGAATGGTGGCGGTGCCGCTGGTATTCAGCGTGGTGCTGCCATTGTCGAGGCCGACGATGTGGTTGTTCCCCTGCACGGCAAGGATGCCGCCGTCGTTGAGGTTGACGGTGGGCACATCAAGGCGGCCCTGGGTGGTGCCATTCAACAGGAGCGTGCCGCCATTGTTGATATTAACAGTGGTGCCGGTGGCGGCGATTCCCGCGAAGCGTGTCCCGGCGCCTGCTCCCGCCTGAAGACGCTCCAGACTGAACGTGCCGTCGTTGACATTCACCACTCCGCCGAGCGAGTTGGCGTCAGCCAGAGTTCCGCTGATGATGAGCCGTCCGTTGCCCGCCTTGGTAAAGGCATTGGTGCCCGCACTGAGTTGCCCCGCATCATTGAGCAGTTGCACCAGGTAGCCAGGCGCGAGGTCCAGGGTGCCGCCTCCGGCACCGATGACGATGTTCTTGAAGTTGCCCTCGGCATCGTTGCCGGTCCCGATGATGCGGTAGGTGCCGCCATTGGTGAGTGTGATGTTGCGGGGCGACTGCTGGGTAAATCCGAGCGTGACCGGGTCAAACCGTCCGTAATCCTGGGCGGAGTTGACCCCATTATACTGGACCGACGGACCCTCCTGCCGGTGGATGAGGGTGGTGCCGGCACCGTCCACCGCGATGTGGCCGGAGAATGGCGAAAGCGTATTGGTCAGATAGAGCGACCCGCCGCCGCTGAGGTTGAGTCCGTTGCTGCCGCCCCAGGCGGCGTGGAGGGTGGCCTGAACGCCGCCGGCGACGGAAATGTTTCCCGTGGCATTGGTCAGGAGAAGGTTGGACCCCAGTGCGCCAATGGCAACGTTTTCATCGATGCCCAGCGAGTTGAGAGTGCGGTTAGTGCCCAGATGCACCGTGCTGCCTCCGGTGCCGGGAGCACCAAAGGTCACATCATCCGTGAGCAGCGGGAGGGCGTCGCCCTGCCAGTTCAACGGATCCGCCCAGCGCAGCCCGTCGCCAGGAGTCGGCAGATTCCCGCCCTCCCAATCCACAACGGCCGCGCGCGACCAGCTCGCGGCGGTGGCGAGGAGCATCACCAGCGGAGCGCGACGCATCCAACGGACAGAGCGGCCTTCGCTCCAGGTTTTACATGCGTTAGGGATACAGGACGGAGTGGACGTTTTCATGAACGGCAATGGGTAAAAAAATGCAAAACTCCAGTGGAGCGCAGGAAATATCCGTCCAGCGTATCGAATCGCTCCGAAAATGGGAAGTCAAAACTTGGAATTTGGCAAAAACTCCGTCTGAATGTTCGCCTGGATCAATTTTCGACACTTGATTCCACGCCGGAAACTGACAGATCCGCGTCCGATGTTTTGGTTGAGCGTGTCGTTCAGCCATGAAATGACGGCTGCAACCTACCGCACCCAATGGCGAGCACCCTTGTTCCGCAGCACTGGGACCGGTGGTTGAGTGAGAAACGGGGGACACCACCGGAACGATGTGCGAAAATTTTCTCCATCTCGGAGGCATGGCTGGCACCCTGCCATGGGATGGGGGGAGCGCTGCCGTGCCTCTGTCATGGGCCCGGATCCGGAAATTCGTTTCCCGGTGGTGTCGCCGCGCTCGACCACCGGCTACAAGCTGTCATCCCTCCGGGATCATACTCATCCTGGCCGCGCATTGGAATGCGATTCCTGCGGGATGCGCCGCCTCCGGATGGCCGAGTGAACTCAGGCCAGGGCTTCCAGTTTTTGCACGATCTGACTCTTGGGGGTCACGCCCACTGCTTTGTGCACGACCTGTCCGTTTTTGAAATAGAACAGCGCCGGGATGGACTGAATGCCGAAATCGGCCGCCAAGTCTGCGGCTTCGTCCACGTTGACCTTGCAGATTTTTACTGCGGAGCCTTTTTCACGGGCGATTTCATCCAGCACCGGACCCAGCATTTTGCAGGGGCCGCACCATTCCGCCCAAAAATCGACCAGCACCGGAACGGGTGATTGCAGCACTTCGCTGCCAAAATTTTCGGATGTCAGATGGATGACTGCTTCGCTTGCCATGGTGTGAAAGGATGGTTGGAATGACCAGTGACCCTTAGTGAGGGAGTTGGGCCGTTGCAACAAGTAAAAGAGCCATCCGCCCCGGATTGCGGGAACGGATGGCTCTCTGAAATGAGGCAGGCGACGGTTACTGGATAAACGTCAGCACCTGCAGGGCGATGGCGGCCACTGCGGCCACTAGCAGAAAAATGGAGGCTCCCATGGGAAGATGTGTGTTTGGTGAGGTTGGCTGCGGTTACTGGATGACCTTCGGCACTTCCGGAAGGGCGTGGTTTTGCGTCTTTTCCTCGTTGTAGAGCGAAATGGGCTGACCACTGGCATTGAGTTTCATGGTGCCGTCGGAATTGATTCCATGATAGGGATTGTATTCCGCCGGGATTTTCCAGGAATCCGGCGCATTGCCGTCCTTCCATTCCGTCTGGGCGCTCAGATCGGCAGGAGCAGGCTCTGCAAAGGGTTTGATGATCTGCAGGCCGAGCAGGGCCACGATGAGCGCGGCGATGGCACCGACCAAGGCGCCGATGGACATGCCATTGAGCGGCCCCTCATCGACTTCATCCTCCTCGTCCTCATCATACGCCAGCGGTTTGACCGGAGCACTGCTGACGGAAGCCGTTGGCGGGCCGCCGGCCACCGGCTGGGTGCGCTGGAGCTTCACCGTGGCCTTTGGCAGCGCCTGGGTTGCGGGGTCGCCGCCGACCAGGCGGGTGGTAGGCCGTCCCACTCCCACGGGAGCAGTCGGCTTTGGACCGGGAGCCTGCTGCAGAGGAATGGTTTTGCTGCCGACCGGAACGGGCGGCGGGGCGCCGGTGGGGCGGGCACCCGGTGGCTGGGCCAACGGGCCGGTGGCCCGGGGTGGCGGTGGAGCGCCACCGGGACTGGGAACGGGGCGCAGAGGCACCGTGGGAGCACCCGGGCGCAGTGATCCGGGCGGTGCGGGCGGCGGAGGTGCCGCGGAAGTCGGCGGAATGGGAACCTGCGCAGTGGGCGGAGGCGGAGCCACCGGGGCCAGCGGTTCAGAAGGTGGGGCACTGGGGCGCAGCGTGATCCGCACGGTCTCCTTTTTCAGAGGAACGGCAGAGGTTTTTACCGTGGGTGGTTTGGGTGGCGTATTTTCGGAATCGCTCATCGGATGTATGGGAAGTGGAATGGCGGAAGGGAAAATCCCTTCAATGCAGGAGATATTGATGGATCATTGCCGATTTTTGCGGCAGGTGTCAACTGGCCAGAGAAAAACTTTTTGCGCGCGCCTGGGGGTTCATCCCAGCAGATGTCGGCCCGTGCAGGTGCCCGGCGGGATGACGATGGGTTCCTGCCGGGCATTTTCCAGAATGACCTCCCCCGTGAGGACGGTGCCGGGACTAAACCGGATGGGGCCTGCGATTTTCAGCCGGGTGCAGGAGCGCAGTTCGGGAACACCATTTGCGAGGAGGGATTCCAGCCCGTCCACCAGTTTGTAATGGGTTTTGTCCAGATCCAGAACCGGCGGCTGTCCGTGCAGCGAGGAATCGAGTTCGATCCGGAAATCCTCGGTGAGCACGCAGGCATTGGAGCGGATGATGAAGAGGTCGCTGGTGGTCTTCACCGGAGCAAAGCGTGTCCGGGGCACTTCGATGGCATCGGCTCCCTCAAAACATTCGATGGCGGCACCCATCGCGGTTTCGAGTTGATAGACTTTTGGCGATGCTTCGTCCCGCGGGTCCGCGGTTTTCTGATTCCGGATCAGCGGGAGGAAAATGACGCCGTCGTTTTCATCCAGCTTCTGCTTGAGATGGTCGAGGCGCACCCAGAGGTTGTTGGTATTGAAAAAGCGATGCCGCTCAATGTCTTCAAAGGCTGACTGATCGGCCTTGGCGCACTGGGCGGATTCCCGCAGCACCAGCCGGCCATCCGAACGGCGCTGGGCGAGGTGTCCACCCTTGCTGTCGATGGCGGTGCGGCGCGTCACCTCCATGACAAAGGGGCTGCCGCTGCCGGCAAACCATGCCAGCAGGCCGGGGTGCAGGTCGGCTCCGAGATTGTCCGAGTTGGAGACGAAAGCATATTTGACGCCCGCTTCCAGCAGCCGGTCGAGCCATCCCGATCCCAACAGACTGGGGTAAATGTCGCCATGGCCCGGAGGGCACCATTCGAGGGAGGGATTCTGCGGCCAGGAGAGCGGTTGCAGATTTTCCGCCACCACTTTGGGAACGCGGTTCTGCAGCATTTCCAGTCCCGCGGGATCTCCCAATGCCGGATGGCGAGCCAGCGCGGCCCTGGTATCGGCACTGGTGCTGAAGCTGTTCATGAGCAGAAACTGCGGAAACACGCCGCCGGTTTTCGCGCGCAGGTGCAGTATCTGCCGGGCGATGAGATCCAGAAACGTCATGCCGCTGCGCACTTCGAGCAGTGATTTGGCCTTTTCGAGGCCCATGCCCGTTCCCAGTCCGCCGTTGAGTTTGATGACCACCGTCTGCCGCAGCAGTTCCTGAAACGCCTCAGCGCTGACCGGCGGCAAGTCGGCAAACTGCGGCAGCGACGCCACCGGGGCGATGGTTTCCTCGCCGATCATGCCGGTTTCGTTGCGTTCCAGGGCGCGGTAGGAATGCTCAAAGGCACGCACCGCAGGCCGGCTCAGGCCGTCAGCCTCCATTTTCTGTCGGAACGGGAGAAATCGGTCACTCATATCCGCGCACCATGAACGGAACGGGCGGCACTGCAACCGGCGCTCGCAGTCAAATTTTTCCGTGGGCAAACCGGCGAAGAAATCAGGCGGTCCGCCTCCCGATGTCGGCGTCAATCTCCTGCCAGAGACTCTCGATGCCGTCCGCCATGGCTGCTTTGATGGCGGGAAGGTCCGCCGCAGGGATCACCGCTCCCGGCGCGGGCAGTTTCCGTCCGAAAAAGTAGTATTTGATCTTCGGTTCGGTCCCGGACGGACGCACCGCAAACTTGGTGCCGTCTTCCAGTTCCAGAAAGAGGAGGTTTTCTTTTGGAATGGGATCGCCTTCGACATCGCTGAGGTCCTCCCGGCCATAATGGGTCAACTTGGTCACCGCCCGCCCGTCGAGTGCCTGCGGCGGGTTCTTTGAGTAGGACTCCATGAGCCGCCGCATGGTCTGCGCACCGGCTGCGCCCGGAAATTCCTTGCTGTAACTGCGCTCCAGGAAATAGCCGTATTCACTGTACACTTCGTCCATCAGTTCCACCAGAGTCAGACCCCGGCTCTTCGCATGGGCCGCAAGTTCTGCAAACATGATCACGGCTCCGTTCCCGTCCTTGTCGCGAATGAAATCCGATCCCAGATACCCATAGCTTTCCTCGCCGCCAAAAACAAAAAAGCTGCCGTCCTTCAGGTGGGCGGCGCGGCATTGGTCATCCGTCAGGCTGCGGTAGTTTTTCCGAATCTCCTCTGGAAGGCTGTTTTCATATTTGCCGAGTTTGGCGCCGATGTATTTGAATCCGGTGAGCGTTTCCACGCAGCGGATGCCGTAACGTTCGCAGATGGCCCGCTGCAAGTCCGTGGTCACCAGGGTTTTTACAATGACCGCATTGCCGCGGTTCGCCTTCGTAATGATGCCCAGGTCCACGAACTTCTTCACGCGATACCAGGCCATCAGCGAGCCGATCTGGTTGCCGGTGAGCAACTGCAGTTCGCCCGCCGCATTGCGCACCACCACGCCCATCCGGTCGCAGTCCGGATCCGTGCCGATGACAATGTCCGCATTTTCCCGGGTTGCGAGGTCGATCCCCATTTTGAGGGCGGCGGCATTTTCCGGATTCGGGGAGGCCACGGTGGGGAAACGCCCATCGGGCACGTCCTGTTCGGGCACGGTGATGGCATTGAAGCCCAGTTCCTTGAGCAAACGCGGCACCAGCACGCCCCCGCACCCGTGCAGGGCGGTGAAGACAATTTTCAGTTTCCGTCCCTGTTCCAGCACGTCGGGATCCAGCAGCAGCGACTTCAAGCGGGTGACGTAGGCATCATCCTCCTCCTGGCCGAGCATGGTTACACAGCCCTTTTGAGCGTCCGGCACCGGTTGATAGGATTCCGACGCAATGGCATTCACTTCCGCCAGGATTCCAGTCGCCACCGGTTCGATGATCGAGGAGCCGTCATTGAAATAGACCTTGAAGCCGTTGTCATGTGCCGGGTTGTGGCTGGCGGTGAGCATGACGCCGGCATCCGCATTTTTCTGCCGCACCACAAAACTCAGCTCCGGCGTGGCCCGGTGGCCGGGGAACAGATAGGCATCCGCCCCGAGGTCGGTGCAGATTCCGGCGCAGAATTCCGCAAAATCCCGGCTGAAGTGCCGCGTGTCATGGGAAAACACCACCCGCGCCCTGCGGTTCTGACCGTTTTCCTGCAGCCACCGCTGCACGAACGTCACCAGCCCCCGGGTGGCACGGCTGACATTGTAGAAATTCATCGTGTTGGTGCCGACGCACG
>JAGNEJ010000023.1 GCA_018003315.1 Verrucomicrobiales bacterium | reverse complement strand
TCGACAGCCCCAAAACGTAGAGCAATGTGAAGCGAAATTACCACCACCTCCGGTGTCATCGAATGTGAGGCAACGATCCCCTACCTAACGCCACCCTCCGGTGTCATTTTTTGCTGAGGCAATACGCCTGCCCCCGCTACGCCAGTGCGGCGGTGGACAGCATCCGCCACGTCGTGAATGCATGTGCCATGCTGAAGCTGTTCGCCCTGCTGGTGATTCCATGGTCTCTCGCCGCCCAAGAAAGCATTTTTCTGGAAGCGGAAGCGTTTGCCCGCCACGGCGGATGGACGCTGGACACCCAGTTCATTGAAATCATGGGCTCGCCCTATCTCATGGCCCACGGACTGGGCCGTCCCGTGGCGGATGCCACCACCGCAGTGGACATTGCCGCACCCGGAACCTACCAGGTGTGGGTGCGCACCAAGGACTGGGTGGCCCGCTGGCAGGCACCGGGAACTCCCGGCAAGTTCCAGCTCATCATCAACGGAAAGCCGCTGGAACAAACCCTGGGCACGCAGGGAGCCGACTGGCACTGGCAGGCGGCGGGCCGCGCGGAACTTCCCGCTGGCAGAGCCATGGTGGCCCTGCATGACCTGAGCGGCTTCAACGGACGCTGTGATGCGGTGGTGCTCAGCAAAACCCCGGGCGTGGACCCCGAAAAATTTGCCGCTGGTGAACGGAAACGGCTGCGCGAGAGCATCGCGGCGGAGCATGCGCGGGAATACGACCTCGTGGTCGTCGGCGGCGGCTACGCCGGCATGGGGGCGGCCATTTCCGCGGCGCGGCAGGGAATCAAGGTTGCGCTGATTCAGAACCGTTCCGTCCTGGGCGGCAACGGCAGCAGTGAAATCCGCGTCTGGGCGCAGGGCGGCACCCGGCGCGGACTGTTTCCGCGGCTGGGTGAAATCGTGGAGGAATTTGCGGATCATGCGCCGAATTCTCCGGGACTGGCAGAGGATTTTGGCGACGCCCGCAAGGAGCAAATCATCCGCGCGGAACGAAACATCGACCTGTTTCTCAACCACCATGCCATCGCCGCTTCCATGCAGGCGGGAACAGCCCGGCTCATCCGCAGCGTCACCGCACTCGACACCCTTTCCGGCAAGACCAGGGAATTTCGCGGACGCCTCTTTGCCGACTGCACGGGCCACGGAACGTTGGGAGACCTGGCCGGCGCAGAATTCACCCTGCAGGAAACCGGCCACCTGGGCATGAGCAACATGTGGTATTGGAAGGAGGCGGCGGAACCGCAGCCGTTTCCGAAAACGGATTGGGCACTCCCGCTGGAGCCGGGTGATTTTCCACTAACCAAAAAAGCGGACGGTACGGAATCCTATCACAAGGGCGAGTGGTTTTGGGAAAGCGGCTTTTCCAGACATCCGCTGCGCGACCTGGAATGGACGCGGGACTGGAATTTGCGGGCGGTCTTTGGGGCCTTCAACGCGATGAAAAACGGCCCCGAAGCCGAAAAATATGCCAGGGCGCGCCTCGAATGGGTCGCCTCCGTCGGCGGCACGCGGGAATCGCGCCTGCTCCAGGGAGACGTGGTCCTGACCGAAAAGGACATCGTCGAGCAGAAAGCATTTCCCGATGCCACCGTGCCGACCACCTGGGACATCGACCTCCACTATCCAAAACAGCAGTATGCCAAAAAATTTCCTGACGATCCGTTCATTTCCAAGGCGGTTTTTGGAAAGGGAGTTGACCGGAAGGAAGGGTATCCGGTGCCCTACCGCTGTTTCTACTCGCGCAACGTGGACAACCTGTTCATGGCCGGTCGCTGCCTGAGCGTCACCCACGAAGCGCTGGGAACGGTGCGGGTCATGCGCACCTGCGGCATGATGGGCGAGGTGGTGGGCAAGGCTGCGTATCTGTGCGTCAGTGAAAACGCCTCGCCGCGGGGAGTCTATCAAAGCCACCTGGAGGCGCTCAAGGAATTGCTGCGCCTGCCCGGAGGCGCACGGCGTGAAAAAGTGGGGGCGGCGGCGGTGCTTCCCGCGGTTTCCCCGCTTTCAACCCCGGCGGCGGAGGGCACGAACCGTGCCGCCCGGCTGGACCCACTGAAATTGGGAGGCCTGCTGGTGGTCGATGACTCACAGGCCAAATTCACCGGAAAGTGGACGCATGGGACCGGCCTGCCGGGTTACGTGGGCAGCGGCTATCATTACGCGTCCGGAGGCAGTGAGGCCTCGGCGCGGTTCGAATTCGCTGTGCCAAAGCACGGAAGATATGAAATCCGCATCGCCTGGCAGCCGCACCAAAACCGTGCGCAGAGCGTGCCCTGTGAAATCGAAACCGGAGCGGAAACCCAGACGGTCCGGCTGAACCAGAAGGCGGCTCCGACGTTGGAAAACGGATTCACCAGCATCGGGAAATTTTCCCTGGTTTCCGGCAAGGTCTGCGCCGTGACCATCCACTGCCAGGGCACCGAAGGCCATGTCCATGCCGATGCCGTTTGGGTTGGCCCGGCGCAGTGAGCCGGTGGACCGGAACCGACGGCTCATGCGCCGCGGGCAGCTTCAGGAAAGCACCTTAATTTTTGGCCTCGGCATCCCCGCCTCCCGCCGCCGCAGCAGCGGCAAATTCCTCAGCCTTGTGCTTCGCATCCGACCCCTCTGCCAGGAGTTTGCCGGAAGCATCCACCAGCTTGTAGTTTGGAATTCCGCGTGGAGATAGCTCCTTCAGCACTTTGATTTTGTCAGCCGTGGCGGCATCAATCACCGGGCATTTGAGATTGTGCCCGCCCATGAATTTTTTCATGCCGGCCTCGTCCTGGTCACAACTGATGTGGACGAGTTCGACGTTCTTCGCGGCGGCCAGTTTGTTATCGTAAAGCGCCACCAACTGTGGCGCTGTAGCATTGCAGGGGCCTCACCACGAGGCTCCCCAGTAGAGCAGGTAGTATTCAGGCGCCTTTTCCGCCAGCAGGTCGAACTTCACAAATTTTTTGCCGTCGAGTTTCTGCAGCTTTTTCTCCAGCGCTTTGGCCATGGGCGATTCCTTGACTTTGTCGGCAGCCGCTTTCGTGGCGGCTTCCTGGGCTTTGCTGGCTGCCTGCTGGGCGATGTAGTCCTGGTCTTCCTTGGAAAGCTTGGCTGCAGGGAACGTCTGGGGTTTGCCGCTCTTCCTTTTGATGGTGACCATGTCCCCCTTGGCTTCGACGAATTCGCCATCAAATGTCTTGGTTGGATCATCGGCGCTGGTCCATTTCCGGACCTCGGCCAGGGAGGCGCTGATGCCCAGACAAGAGGCTAGCAGAAAGCACAGGGATTTTTTCATGGCAAGTGGATGCGGTTTGACTGGCGAGGAGGATAGCCGC
This sequence comes from Verrucomicrobiales bacterium, assembly GCA_018003315.1. GTDB lineage: Bacteria > Verrucomicrobiota > Verrucomicrobiia > Verrucomicrobiales > V1-33 > JAGNEJ01. The sequence goes on along the minus strand of JAGNEJ010000023.1, from coordinate 54,586 downwards.
TTTTGGCGGCTGCGCAATCAGGAATCCTGCACACCGCGGCACGGGAAGTTGAACTTGCCACGAACCGGAACCGCTCGAAGCTGCCGGTCCAAAGCGAAGATTTCTGCGCGTCCGCAAGGCGGTCCGCCCGCGCAGCTCCAGCAAATGCCAGCAGCCAAAGCCAATGAGCACACTCTCCCTGACAGGACGGGAACGCACCTTGAACTTTCTGGAGGGGCGGCCCGTGGACCGTCCGCCGTTTCACCCCATCGTCATGCGTTTCGCCGCCCGCCATGCCGGCGTGAACTACCGCGATTTCTGCCTGAATCCTGCTGACAAATGCCGCGCCATGATCCAGTGCGCCGCGGACTTTGGTGCTGACTGGGTCACGGTCATGTCCGATCCCTATGCCGAAGCCGAGGCGTTCGGCATCAAGGTGGAGTATCCCGAGGACGGTCTGCCGCTCGACCAGGGACACTTCGCGGACATCGCCGAAGTGCTTGCCCTCAAGCCCTACAACGTCACCGCCCACCGGCGCACTGCCAACCGACTCGAAGAAATCGCCACGTTTCGTCGCCTGGCGGGAGACCGCTTTTTTGTCGTCGGCTGGGTGGAGGGTCCGGTTGCCGAATACGCCGACCTGCGCGGACTAACCGAAGCTGCCTACGACCTGATGGACGAACCGGAAAAGGTCGCCAGGGTGATGGACATGATTACTGAGGCGGCGATGACGTTTGCGGAACTCCAGATCAAGGCGGGAGCAGACTGCATCGGCATCGGCGACGCATTCGCCTCGCAAATCGGACCGCGGCTCTTTCGCGAGTTTGCATTCCAGCGGGAAAAGGCGCTCGTGGACCACATCCATGCGCTCGGTGCCAAGGCCAAACTGCACATTTGCGGCAACACCACGGCCATACTGCCGGACATGATCGCCACCGGCGCGGACATCATCGACGTGGACCATCTCGTGCCTTCGTTCGAGCCCTTCCTCGGCCGACTCTCCCCGAAGCAGGTTTTTTCCGGCAAGGCCGATCCGGTGTCTGTGATCCAAAACGGCAGGCCGGAAACCTTGGGGGAGACGATCCTGCGGGATTTCCGCCAAGCCGATGGGCGCTGCATCATTTCCGGCGGCTGCGAAATCACTCCGGATACTGCACCCGAAAATCTCGCCTTCATGGCCCGGACCGCCGCGGTGATCGGACAAGAGCCCGATGACCGTCCGCGATGCCGCGAGCGGGATGATTGAGGCGGCTCGTCCCGCGATGCAGACAGCAACGCAGCACCAGCCAAGCACACCATCACCGTCAGGGCCTCGTGGTGCGTGATCTTCGCGGGCGCGGACAAAACCATGAAATTCGCAGTCGAATGGAGAAGCGGAAGTTGCAGCCTCGCTGTCCGATCGCCGCTCAACTTCCCTCGTTGCCCGTCCGCTCGCGTTGCTGTTCAGTTGAAGCCATGTCCGAACCGCGATCATCTTCAAGCTGCTCAGGACCCACCTGCATTGAAATTTGTGCGGGTGCCGGCGGCCAGGCGCTTGGCCTGGAATCCGCTGGGTTTGAAGCGCTCGCCCATGTCGAGGTCGATCGCCATGCTTGCGCCACACTTCGGCTCAATCGGCCAGGTTGGAATGTGATTGAGGCCGATGTCCGGGAATTCAGCGCCCTGAAATTCGAAGGCGTGGACCTGTTGGCCGGTGGCGTTCCCTGCCCGCCATTCTCGGTGGCAGGAAAACAGCTCGGGGCTGACGACGTGCGCGATCTGTTTCCTGAAGCCCTCCGGCTGGTTTCCGAGTGCAAACCCAAAGCCGTGCTGCTTGAGAACGTCCGAGGGTTGCTCGATGCCGTTTTCACCGACTACCGGATAAAACTCAAGAAACGCTTCAAGGCACTTGGCTACGAATCCAGTTGGCATCTGCTGCACGCGTCAGACTTCGGTGTTCCCCAGTTGCGTCCGCGGGTGGTGATTGTCGCGATCCGTGAAGACCTCGCCGGAAACTTCCACGCGCCCACTCAGTTGACCGATGGAAAGACACCCAAGTCGGTCGGTGCCACCTTGGTCGAGATGATGGCCGCGAATGGCTGGGAAGGCGCATTCGAATGGGCGAAAAATGCCGACGAAATCGCACCGACCCTCGTGGGCGGTTCCAAAAAACACGGCGGGGCGGATCTCGGCCCCACTCGAGCCAAACGCGCATGGGCAAGCCTCGGGGTGAATGCGAAGTCGCTCGCCGACGAGGCCCCGCCAAGGGGTTTCATGGGAATTCCAAGACTCACCGTTCCCATGGCGGCACTGATCCAAGGTTTTCCTGCCGAGTGGAAGTTCACCGGCGGCAAGACCGCTGCCTATCGTCAGGTGGGCAACGCGTTTCCGCCGCCAGTAGCCAAGGCTGTTGCCACGAGAATCAGAGAAGCCATTGAATCGAAGCCCAATGCCCGCTACGCTTGAGACCGCACGTTCCGAACTCTTCGAACGATTGGCTGGAGATGTCCTCACCTTTGATGCCTACTCCGTTGGCAAAGGTGCCAAATCGAAACGGATCATTGCGGCAAGCAATGCGGATTACAGCAATACTGCCAGCTTGGAGATCTCGAATTTTGTCGCAAAACGGGTGACCGGCGCGAGACGGCGGCAAAAGAAGTTGGCCGCGCAAAGCTTGGGAGATCGATTTGAAAAACACATTGAGCACTACTTGCGATCCACCTTTCTTCACTTGGGCCATCTCCGGCCGGGCAAGTGGAATATCCAACAAATCACAAACCGGAACGAACAGGCGGTTGCCTCCTGCGAGCAGTACTCGCATTTGGACGATCTGACCCGGTTTTGCCAGGATCATCGCGAACTCAGGGCAGTGCTTGGGAATGACTACGCCGTCAGCCCCGATGTGATTGTCACACGGCATCCGGAATCGGATTTGGTCATCAATGCTCAGGGAATGTTCCTGCACGACGGTCTTGCCGTTCGCACCCCGCTGCGACAGTCAACGACCGAGCGGCCGATCTTGCATGCCTGCATTTCCTGCAAATTCACCCTGCGCAGCGACCGCTCTCAGAATGCGCGTTCCGAAGCCTTGAATTTGATCAGGAACCGGAAAGGACGCTCGCCGCATATCGTGATTGTTACCGCCGAGTGCCTTCCAAGCCGTCTCGCTTCCCTGGCGCTTGGAACCGGCGACATCGATTGTCTATATCACATTGCCCTCCCCGAGCTGATTGAGGCCATTGACAAACTGAACCATTCCGACGCGAAAGACATGCTCGACACCATGATTTCAGGCAAGCGGATCCGGGACATCTCCGAGTTTCCATTGGACTTGGCGGTGTGACCCGATTCCCGGTGCATCCCGCGCCCGAGAAGATCGATTTGTACCGCTTTTTGTTCCGCGGGCGGCGGGATGGTTTTTCGCGGTGCTTCGAGCGTCGCGCCGCTGCCGTTTTGGCTGCGGCCCGGCCTTCGCTGACAAATGGGTGCATGCCCTTTGCGAATGCCCGCGAGGAAGTCGGGCGGCGGTTGTCACTGCGGCTTCTTGCCGGTGATCGACGGGATGATCGCCTGGCACCGATCCGGCAAGGACCGGACGGGCGCGGAATTCACCGCACGTTACGAAACCCGGCGGCATTTCCCGCGTTCCCGGCGGAATGCCGGCAGGGCCAGCAGGGCTGCGGTCAGGGCGGCGGCGGGCTCTGGGACGGGGACCAGTTCGCCGCTGCCTAGCATTTGTCCGGTGCCCAGAAATGTGGCGCCAGTGGTTCCCGAATAGAACTGCACCAGGGAAGCCTGCCCGCTGGTGAGGCCGCTGCTGTCGGAGCCGAAAAAGAGGTGGTCGCTTCCTCCGCTCCAGTTCCAGATGTTGAGCGTGCCGGACCACCCCAGGGCATGGCTGTCAGCGAAGGTGAGCGTGGAGCTTCCGCTGCCCAGGTCAATGGTGGAGGTTCCGGTCTGGGTCAGCGTTCCGACGGTGTCAGAGTAGCCTCCTGTGGCCAGCGTTGCGCCACTGAGGGTGATGTTCGATGCATCCGGCAGCACATTGCTGGCACCCAGGAGCAGGGTGCCTCCGGTGATGCTGGTGGCACCGGTGTAGGAATTGCTGGCGGACAACTTCAAGGTTCCCAGGCCCGCCTTGATGAGCGATGCCCCGGAGCCGCTGATGCCGCCAGAAAATGTCAGGGTCTTCCCGCTGTTTACGGTGGCCGTCCTGTCTCCGCTCAGCGTGGTCGCTCCGCTAAATTCCAGACTGTTGACGGCTGCCAGGGTGAAATCCTGGTTCCATGAGACGGCATTCGGAATGGCGTTGCCGCCCTCCAGTGCTGTGTCAGCGGTGATCGTGATGGCCGTGCCGGGGGTGGAACCACCACCAATGCTGAAGGTGCCTGTTCCCAGGGCATTTTTGTGTGCCAGGCGGATGCCGCGGCTGGTCACGGTGACGCCGCCTGAAAAGGAATTGTCTCCGGAAAGCCGCAAGTCACCCGCTCCCGTGTTGTCGCGCAGGATTTTTCCACTGCCGGAAATGGTCCCTGAGAGTTCCAGTCGGGTGCCGGTGGAGTAAAACTTGGTGGTTCCCGACGTGGTGTTCAAGGTGATGCTGTTAGCGAGGGAGACGGTGCCAGACGAACTGGAAAACTCGTCCGCGGTGTCGCTAACCTCAATGGTTCCCGTTCCAGCGGCGGAGGAGTGGTTGAAGTTGATGCGTCCATCCGTGAAGGCGACTCCGCCGGTAAAGGAGTTGTTTCCAGACAAGGTCAGGGTTCCGGAGCCTTCTTTTTTGAGGTTGAGCGTGGCGCCGGTTTCCTGCATCACGGTGCCGCTCATGTCGATGTCTGATGACCCCATCGCCACCACCGTGCGAGAACCGCCGCTGGCGCTGATGTTGCTGTTGCTGTTGAAAATCAGCTTTCCACTGTTGGCATTCAATTCCAGCCGGTTGCTGCCGTTGGAGTTGCCGTTGATGATTTTGAATCCAATGGTTTGGTTGGCTCCCGAATTGTTGTAAATGGCGGGGGCACTGCCGCTGAAATCAAAAAACGTGTTCTCCGTGCTGCCGCTGATGGTGCGTTCTCCACTGCCGGAATCAAAATTGATGCGATACCGGTTTGCGGCGCTGCCGGTGAGGTCGTTGGTCATCTCCGTCTGGATGGTGTTGCCGAAGTGCAGGATTTCACTGCCGGCAGGGGCCTGGGTTCCCGAACCATTCCACCAATTGTTGGCATCGCTCCAATTCTTGTTGGCGGCCTCCAAGCGCCAGTAAAGGTTGGTTTGGCCGTGGCTTTGCCCGGACAGGATGGTCAGGGCCAGGATTCCAGCCATGAAGCAGGCCCAGCCGGTGCTGGAACGCGGAAGAAACGAATGCTGGCTGGTTGGTGACGGGTTCATGGAGCGGAGGCGGGGGCGGGATTTCGTTGAGGAACGCAGGCATTTCATTTCACCGAAAAAGCGGATTTTTCAAGATCCAGTTGGCGAGCCAGCCGGTTGCCGCAGGGTATCTGGGGCGTTGTCTGGAACAAAGCAGGCGAAGCCGGGTCAACGGTGGGCATCCCACCAGCGGTTGAAATTCTGTTCCGTCACCGCGGCCAGATCCGACGCGGACAGGCCCCGCAGCTCGGCCAGGCCGGCGAGGGTCACTTCCAGATTCGCCGGATGGTTGATGGTGGTGCCCGTGGCGGGATCTGTCAGAGGGTGACGGTTGCGTTCCGGAGGCGGCCACAAGGCCGGGGCATCGGTTTCCAGCAGCAGGCGGTCGATGGGCAGGCGGCGGAACACGTCGCGCTGCGCCGCCTTGCGTTCATGCAGAAAATGGGGGGAAAAGCTGAACCACGCTCCGAGTCCGGCAAATGCCTGCGCCATCTCCCATGAGCCACCGTAGGCGTGAAGCAGAAAACCGCGGGGCGGCGGCATCGCCCGCAGCACCTCCAGCAGCAGACCCCAGGCCTGGATGCAGTGAATCGTCACCGGGCGGTTGCGCCGTGCGGCCAGTTCCAGTTGCTGCTGGAAGACCGGCAGTTGTTCCGTCGGGTCGTTGTCTTTGACCCACCGGTCCAGTCCCACTTCGCCGACTCCCGCAGCGGGAAAAACCTGCAACCACTCCTCCAGAGTGGCGAGCCAGGCGTCCGTGCGTTTCCGGACATGCCACGGGTGCAGACCGAAGGAGGGAATGACCGCCGCCTGTTCCCGTGCCAGCGCAGCCACGGATTTCCAGTCGGCCTCGCAGGTGCCATTGACCACGGCGCGGGAAATGCCCAGCCGCGCCATCTCCGGCCAGATTTCCGCCAGGTGCGGGGCGAGTTCCGGTGCCTGCAGGTGGAGGTGGGCGTCGGTCAGCTCCATGTGTTTGCGGACGTTTGCCGCATGGTGCAGGCTGGCGCCACTGCTATGTTTGCCACCATGAAATCCCTGCCCTTTCTCCTGGCCGCCCTGACCATCGCCTCCCCGGCCGCGGAAAATGCCGCCTGGCCGCTGTGGCGCGGCACGCCGGACATGCGGGGCATCGCTTCCGTCTCGTTTTCTTTTCCCCTCAGGCTGGCCTGGAAATATGCTGCGGGCAAGCCCATCAAGGCCACGGCGGTGAGCGACGGCACCTGCGCTTACGTGGGCGATGGCAGCGGGAAATTTTTCGCCCTGCAACTGAGCGACGGAGTGAAGAAGTGGGAATATGCGATCAAGGATCCCATCGAAGGCTCCGCGGCGGTGGTCGGGGACCTGGTGGTGTTCGGCGGCGGGGACGGGGGCGTCCATGCGCTGACGAAAACTGACGGGAAGCCGCGATGGAAAACCATGACGGACGGCGAAATCAAAGGAGCCATCAACGTCTTTGAGCGTCCTGGCCAGCCGCCGCTGCTGCTGGTGGGCAGCTATGACAACCAACTGTATGCCCTCAACAGCGCGGACGGTGCCAAAGTCTGGACCGTTCCCACCAGCAACTACATCAACGGGGCGGCGGCCTTGGCCGGAAACCGTGCGCTCTTTGGCGGCTGCGACGGCTTCCTCTATCTGGTCAACGCGGAAACCGGCCGGGAGGAAGGCAAAGTCGAAGTCAAGGATCCCATCGCCAACACCGTTGCCACCAACGGTGCCGCTGCCTTCCTGGGGCACTACGGCAATGCCGTTCTGGCCGTGGATCTCGCCAGCCGCCAGCCGAAGTGGACCTTTGCCGAGAAGGATTTTCCTTACTTTTCCAGCCCGGCGCTCACGGAGGATTCGGTGCTGGTGGGGGACCGCGGCAAATACCTGCGCTGTCTTTCCGCGAAGGTCGGCGATGAAAAATGGGCCTTCCGCGCCACCGGACGCATCGACAGCTCACCGGTCGTTGCCGGTCAGGCGGTCATTGTCGGTTCCGACGACGGTCGCATCTACGCCGTGAACCTCGCTGACGGCGCGGAACTCTGGCACTACGAAATCGGCCCACCCGTGCAAACCAGCCCGTGCATCGCGGCTGGCCGCCTCATCATGGGCGCGGACGATGGAGTGATCTACTGCTTCACCAGCGGAAAATGACCGCACCATGCAGGAACGGGCAGGCGGGCATGTCAAACAATATGCCAGAAGAAATATAAGAAACCTGTTGCACTCCGAGTCTTTTTGAATAATGTTCCCCGTCATGACTTCGCACTACCGGTTTCGTCCTACTTCGGGTCAGCGGATGCTGGCTCATGTTACCAGTCGCATTGTCAATCGGGCTTTCTGGTTCGATGAGGAGGGGAAGAGGGTTTTTCGCGGACTGATGCGGCAGTTCGAGGCTTTCGGAGGGCTGCGGGTCATCACTTATTGTTTGATGTCCAACCATTTCCACATCCTTGTGGAGGTGCCGGAGCGGCCTGGGCAGATGTTGGATGAGGAGGCAATGCTGGGGCATTTGGAGCAGGCGTTCGGCAAGCGGAAGGCGCGGCAGTATCGGGAGCTTTTTGCCTTGTGGCGCAGCAACGGGTGTGCGGGGGAGATTCCAAAGATGCTGGCGGCGCTGTGGAAGCGCATGTTTGATCTGAGCGCCTTTGTGCAGTCGGTAAAGCTGGGATTTTCCAAATGGTATAACAAAACGCACGGACGCAAAGGGACGCTGTGGGAGGAGCGTTTTGGCAGCGTGCTGGTGGAAGGGGCGGGCCATGCGGTGGCGACCATGGCGGCCTACATTGATTTGAATCCGGTCCGGGCCGGAGTGGTGCAGGATCCGAAGGAATACCGCTGGAGCGGGTATGGGGAAGCAGTGGGCGGCGGGCGCAAAGCGCGGCAGGGCATCGCCGTGGCGGTAGGGGCGCTGCATCGGCAGAAGCTGGAGGAGGCAGTCGCGATGCGGTGGAACGAAGCGCAGGCGGTGTACCGCAAATGGATCTACTGTGAGGGTCAGGAGGTGAAAGCCGAGGGGAAGACCCCTGGAAGGAAAGGATTTGCGGTGGAGCAGATTGAACAAGTGTTGCAATCCGGCGGCAAACTGCGGCTGGCGGATGTGGTGCGGCTGCGCGTTCGGCATTTCACGGCGGGGGCGGTGGTGGGGAGCCGGGAATTTGTCGATGCGGTGTTTGCCGGTGCGCGGGAGCGATTTGGCGCGAAACGAACCAGCGGAGCGCGGCGGCTGCGGATGCTAGAGCGCGGGGCTGGCTTGTATGCTCTGCGGGATTTGCGGGGTGGATGATTGGCTGGGGCCCTTTGTGCCGTGGACATGCCGGACCATTGAATCTATCTGGCATTTTTTTTGAGGAATGCGGGGTTGGGAAGCGGACGGGGGTTGTTGGAGTCTGGTGCAGATCAGATGGGAATCATTGGGGTTCCGCCGCGAGGGATGCGGCAGCGGGCGATGCCGTTGAGGATGCGCAGCACGTCTGCGGGATCGCGGGCGGTCCAGCGCGCGGCAGTCGGTCCGGCTTCGCCGACCCGGATGGTGACGGCCGTGGGCATCGCGGTGAAGACGGTTTCGTCGGTGGTGTCATCCCCGGCGTAAACGGTGGCGCAGCGTGGGATGCCGAGGCGGGCGGTGATCTGTTTGAGGGCGGAGCCTTTGTCCCAACCGATGTCCGGGATGTATTCGAGCACCAGATTGCCGTGCTGGAGTCTGAAGGCGGGATCGCCCTTGCCGGTCTGTTCCACGATCCGCGTGGCGGTATCGCGCTGTCCTGCCAGGACGTTGCGCAAATGCACGGTGAGCGACAGTCCCTTGTTTTCGATGAACAGGCCGGATATTCCAGCGGTGGACTGCTGGATTTTTCCTGTCAGGATGCGCAGGCGCGGTTTGAGCGCGGCGGCCTGGATGCGTTCTCCGTCGAGGCCCAGGCCGCGGATTTCCAGGCCGTGATTGCCGGCAAAAATGGCGTCTGGCAGCGGCACGCGGGAGATGAGGTCGGGGAGCGACCGTCCGCTGATGATGGCCAGGCAAATGCCTGGAACCGCCTGCAGGGTGCGGAGGGCGCCGAGGGTTTGCGCCGGCAATTGTGCGGCTGCGGGAGTGCTGACCAGGGGGGCCAGCGTGCCGTCGAAATCGAAGGCCAGGAGCAGGCGCGGCGGGGCGGCGCAGCGGGCGGCAATTTCCGCCCAGGCTTCAGTCCAGGGGATCGCCATTGAGTTCGCAAAGGTTGTCATCGGCAGGCTCGAAGTGGAGCAGGTTGGCGAGAATCTTTCCGGCCCAGCAAAAGACGTTGTTGGCGGCGATGACGGCGCGCATGCGCTTCATGCGCCGGGTGCGTTCGGCCCGCGGCATGGTGAGTGCGGTGTGCATGGCGGCGGCGATTTCATGCACGGCGTAGGGGTTGATGTCGATGGCGTCGCGCAACTCCCGGTGGGCGCCGGCAAAGCGGCTGAGGATGAGCACGCCGTCATCATCAAAGCGGCTGGCGCAGTATTCCTTGGCGACAAGATTCATCCCGTCATGCAGCGAATTGACCACCATGAAGCGCGAGAGCCGGTGCAGCGCGGTCATTTCCACCCGTCCGTGATGCTCCTCGATCAAATGCACCGGCTGCCAATCCGGTGTGGCCCAGCGTGCATTGAGGTGGGCGGCGAGAGCGGCGACTTCCTGTTCTGCTTGCTGATAGGCTGGCAGGTGGGAGCGGCTGGGCGCGGCGATCTGCACGAAGCTCATTTTCCCGCGCCATTGCGGATACATTTCAAAAAAGCAATCCAGCGCCTTCAGGCGATCCGGAATGCCCTTGGTGTAGTCCATGCGCTCAATGCCGTGGCCAACCATGAGCTTGGCTCCGCGCAGCTTTAATTTGGTGCGCCACCCGCGCATGGCGTCTTCCACAGCGGAGCTGCGCGCGAGTTTTTCCTGACCGGCGAAGTCCATGCTGATGGGAAACGGGCGGACCATGGTTTCGTGCCCGCCGCGGGTGATCGACCAGTGTTCACGGTCCACCCGTGATTCCAGGTGCCGGTCCACGGTTTCGAGGAAGTTCTGGCAGTGGTGGCGGATGTGGAAGCCGAGCAGATCATTGCCGGTCAGACCGTCGAGCAAATCCTCGCCCCAGGGAAAAATGCGGAAGGTTTCGCGATTCGGCCACGGAATGTGCCAGAACTGGGCGACCACCATGTTTCCCCGGCCCGCTTCCTTGAGCATTCGCGGCAGCAGGCAGAAATGATAGTCCTGAATGAAGACAAAGGTGGGAGCATCCCCGGCCTCATCCAGCACGGCCTCGGCAAAGATGCGGTTGACCGCGCGGTATTGCTCCCAGTCTTCCAGCCGGAATGCGGGTCGGTGGAAGGCTATGTGGCAGAGCGGCCACAGTCCTTCATTGGCCAGTCCGTAGTAGTAGCCTTGTTCCTGTTCCGGGGTGAGCCACACGCGGCGCAGGGTGTAGGCGGGGTTTTCCGGCGGCACTTGCAGGCAGCCCCGCTCATCTGCCGTTTCGCGGTCGGCACTGCCGCTGCCATGGGCGATCCAGGTGCCTCCGCTGGCGGCGAGGATGGGGCGCAGCGCCGTCGTCAGGCCTCCGGCGGTGGTCACGCATTCGATGCCGCCGCGGCGGTGCCGGTGCAGATAGGGTTCACGGTTGGACACCACGATGATTTTCCAGCCGCCGAGGCGGGTTTCGATCAGTTCGTGCAGCCGTTCGGAAGTCCATGTCTGAGTCATACCGACGGTGGAGGAGGCGCAAAGAGTGCCGCGCAGGTCCGCCGGAATGGAGGAGATTCCGGGGGTTGGGGGGGCATACACACACACTGGGTTGGACCTGCGCGGCTCCACAGTTTGGCTGAGGTGGAAGTTTCCACCATCAGGACAACGCCCGGCTTTGGCGCGGTCGTTGCTTAGTCGAATCAGCAAAGTACTGATCCCGTTTCTGCCGACAGCACCAGCGTCACCAGACCGGAACCGCCATCGGTTTCGAAGGTGAGCGTCCCGCCCATGCGTTCGGTGAGACGGCGGGCGATGCTCAGGCCGAGTCCTGTGCTGATTTCACCCGCGGTGGGGCGGGCGCTGAGGCGAGCGTAGCGCTGGAAGGCGCGGGCCTTGTCCTCGCGGGTGAATCCCGGACCGCTGTCCTGGACCACGACGGTCACGGTGCCGCTGACGGAGGAAACCGCAAGCCCCAGACGCCCGCCGGGTGGGGAAAACTTCACCGCATTGGACAACAGATTGTCCAGCACTTGGCGCAGGGCCGGGGCATCGGCGGCGACCATGGGTGGCTCTGGCGGCAGGGCGACGGTGAGTTTTTGGGACTTGGCATCCGCCAGCGGACGAATGGCCGCGGCGGCGTCGGCGACGATTTCCGCGGCATTGAACACTGATGGTGTCAGTGGCTGGCGCAAGGCGGACTGGTTGGCCAGCAGCTCCTGCACGCTGCGCGCCATGCGCGTGCTTTCCCGGGCGATGGTGCTGGCGCTTTCCGCCGCGGCTGCCGACAGGTCTCCGGCGTTTTTTGCCAGGAATTCCGCATGCATCCGCATGGCGGCGAGGTGGTTTTTGAAATCGTGCGCCATGAGTCCCAGCAGCTCATCCTTGTCGGCGACGACGCTGCGCAATTCGTCGCGTGCTGCCTTCAGATCCAGATGGGTGCGGAGGCGCGAGAGCAGTTCTGCACGGTGAAACGGCTTGGTGACATAGTCCACGGCGCCAGCATCCAGCGCGGCGGTGATGACCGGCACCTCGCCGGCGGCAGAGAGAAAAATGATGGGGATTTCCTCCCACTCGGGTTTGCTTTTGAGTCGGCGGCAGAGGTCCAGACCGCTCACCCCCGGCATCATCATGTCCAGCAGGATCAGGTCCGGCTGCCGTGCAGCAAGCCGCTGCAGCGCCTGCTCCGCGCTGGTGGCGGACATGACATCGTATCCCACCGAGTTGAGCAGCGTGCCGACCGTCTGGATGTTTGCCGCCTGGTCGTCCACGACGAGAATGCAGGAGGAGGATGAGGGGTGGGTCATGGTGCAGGGGATGGCGGAGGGTGGAGTGAAGCCGTGGATTTTGTTATCAGCGGGGCGAGGCGCGAGGGCAGATTCTCCAGCAACTGTGTCAGCAGGGAGACGGCAAACGTGGCGGAAGCGTGCCGCAGTTCCTCCGCACGATCTGCGAGCCACCGGCAATCCGCCTGCACCGCATGGGACGCCAGCTCCCTGACGAGCAACTGGACGTCATTGGTGCTCTGGCTGGCCGCGGCCCGGCGGTAGGCACCGTTGAGAATGCGCTGCAGTGCGGCAGCGTGTTCCGCGGTCAGTGGGGGCGGCGGATCCACCGCAGACTGCAAGGCGGGTCCGGGGGATGACGGCAGCGGCTCGCACGGCCCCGGCGGCACCTGCAGAGGCAGCGAAATGCGAAAGGTGGCGCCCGCCCCCGACTGGCTCTGCAGGCTGATGCTGCCTTTCATCAGCTGCACTAGTTGCCGCACGATCGCCAGGCCCAGGCCCGTGCCTGGTTCCGATGGCGGACGGTTTTCTGAAATCCCCTGCACGTAGGGCTGGAAAATCACGGGCTGCATTTCCTGCGGAATGCCGCAGCCCGTGTCCTTCACCTCCAGCACCAGCTCGCTGCCGGCGGAATTCTCCGCACGCTCCAGCCGCACCCTAACCAAACCGCCGGCGGGGGTGAACTTCAGTGCATTGCCTGCCAGGTTGGTTACGATCTGGCGGAACCGCCCCCCGTCCAGCCACAGCACCGGCGGCAAATCCGCGGCGGCTGCCACGTCCAGCGTGACGCCGCGTTCCGCCGCCTGCGGTCCGAACAAACGGCGCACCCGGTCCAGTTCCGCCGTCACCGGCACCGCTGCACACTGCAGTTCCAGCCGCCCCGCTTCCATGCGGGAGAGGTCCAGAAGATCATTCACCAGCCGCAGCATCCCGCGCCCTGCGGTGCTGATCGCCTCGGCCTGCTCCAGCGCCGGTCCCGGCGGCAGGGTCTCGCTCAATTGCTCGCTCATTCCGAGGATGGCGTTCAGCGGTGTGCGCACCTCATGGCTCATGGCCGCGAGAAAAACGCCCTTGTCCTGGGCCATCTGCTCGGCCCGCAATTTTTCCGCGCTGAGCTTCAACTCACGGCGGTAGTGGCCCAGCGACTGCCGCCACTGCCACACGCTTACGCCGCCCAGCGCCAGTGCCATCAGTCCCGTGGCCACCCCGGCGGAGCGTCCGCGCGCCTCGGCCCTGGCCAGGGAGCGGGTCTCGTCCTCGATGCGCACATCCAATTCCTCCAGCAGCGCCTCAATCTTCATGTGCAGCGCCACCAGTTTTTGATAGGATCTGCCCAGCACCACCCGCTGCACCGCGGCGTCCCGCCCCTCGGCCCGGCGCACCTGCGCGGTGGCCTCCAGCGAGGCCAGCGCCACCGAGGCATCCTGTTCCAGCGTGGCAAAATCCGGTGCGAAGCCTGAAATCTGCCGCACGGTGTCGCGGACGCTGCGCCAGCGGTCGGGCAGGGCCTGACCAACGCCGCTCAGCGGGGCGAGATGCGCATCCTCCCCCGTGATCACATACATCCGCTGCGCCGCTTCGGCCTCGCGCAGTGCCGTGCCGATCATCATGATCTGGCGTCGCAGGTCCGTCGTCGTCTGCACGGCACCGATGCGGTCCTGCAGGCGCAGTGACATCCCCACGGAAACTGCCAGGCTCGCCAGCGCCATCAGTGCAGCCGCAGCGACCACCAGGGTTTGTTTCCACGGAGCCGAAAGTGCCATAAAATATGCTGTGTGCCGCCAGCATCGCCGGATCATGCCGTGAAACACTCAGCAATTTGCTGAGTTACCCTTCGGTCATTCCGTGCCATCCTGTGTTCCGATGACATCGCCTGCCGGCTCGATTCCGCCCAAAAAACGCATCCTGCTCGTGGATGATCACGCCGTCGTTCGCGACGGCATTGCGCTCTGGATCAACCAGACTGCGGACATGGAAATCTGCGGTCAGAGCAGCCAGACCCGCGAGGCCCGCGATGCCATCGCCGCCCTCTGCCCGGACGCCGTCATCACTGACATCGGCATGCCTGGTCGCGACGGGCTGGAACTGACCAAGGACATCAAAGCCCGCTGGCCGACGCTGCCGGTGCTCATTTTTTCCGTGCATGATGAATCCCTCTACGCCGGACGGGCCCTGCGGGCCGGCGCCCGCGGCTACTGTCACAAGAATTCCGGTGCGGAATCGTTGATCAAAGCCCTGCGCACCATCCTTCAGGGACGCATGGCCTTCAGCGCCGAAACCACCACCCAGCTCCTCGAAGAATCCAGCGGACGCCAGTCTGTCGCCAACCCCCTGGCCGGTCTCAGCGACCGCGAATTTGAAGTGCTGCGCTGCTTCGGCATTGGCCAGACGAATCAGGAAGTGGCCGTCAGTCTCGGCCTCAGCGCCAAAACGGTGGAAACGCACAGCCTGAACATCCGGAAAAAACTCGGCCTGCGCAGTCCCGCCGAACTCATCCGCCACGCCGTGCACCTGTGCAGCGTGGAAACCGCGATGAATGCACCTTCGGACACGCGGCAGGATGCGGGCTGAGCAGAAAGCGGCGAACGCAACGGCACCTCACGGGTTCGCAGGCGCAGTGGCCGGCGGCACGATCTGCAGTTTCGGCGGACGGCCCAGCATGTGATCGCTGATCTGCTGCAGCACCGCGGGCATGAAGACCGCGGCGGTGTAATGGCCTGCGGGCAGCACCAGATGGTGCGTCGTGTCGAGCCGTGCGGCCTGGGCGAACGCTTGGGAGCAGGGCGGGGGCACCACTTCGTCGAACCTTCCGCTGAAGAGCCAGGTGCCCGCAGCATCCACACGGTGAGCGAGGCGCAGCGGCTCGACGCCGCGGGAAAGCGCACAGATTTGCTCCTCGGAAACTCCCGCTTCCGTCAGGCGGCGGCGCATCTCCGCCGCGTCCTTCTGACCTTTGAGCAGCACGTCGGAAAGCTGGCCGCCGGCAAGCAGAATGAAGGCCTTTTGATAGCCGCGGTCCAGTCCGCTGACGGTGGCGACCACGAATCCGCCGAGGCTGGTCCCCTGAAGGCCCACGAGCGAGGCATCGACGCAGGGAAGCGCCGCCACGGCATCCCTGGCTCGACGCACATCCGCCACCGACTGCCGCAGGGCCGGAAAGATGCGCTTGATGTCATCCGTCAGGCCGCACGTCCGCGCCCCGTAGCCTGGAAGGTGCACCAGAAAGGTGTGGAAGCCGCACAGATGCAGGCCCCGGGCAAACAGCCGACCGGCGATCATGCCTCGGCCGGATTCATGGACGATGACGAGTGCCGGGGCCTTCTTCATTTCGCCGCGTCCATTGCGCACGGCGTACCACTCCATGGCCACCCGGTCATTGACGGCATCACCGCTGGGCACGGGGCTGGGAAAACGCACCAGCAGGTCACCGCGGCCCAGTTCGGCCTTCTCCGTCTGCACCGGAAAGGTTCCGCAGCTCCATTTCAGGCCGTCGAGACAGGCGGCGGCATCCGCGGCGGCTTCCGGACCGCAATGGAGCGTATCCTTCGCTTCAAAGCCCTTTCCAGCCTCGATGCGGAAGGCCGGAACATCCTGTGCTGGCAGCGCCGTCGGAATGCAAAGCAGCGCAGCGGCGCAGCAGAGGAGGAGTGAGGGTGGGGGGGAGTGCATGCGCGGGTGGTTTGGCGTGGCGGATTGATTCACAAATGCCTGCATCCGGCAAGCGCTCACTTGCTCCGCATTGCCGTCATGGCGGGAGGGATTTGGTTGCTGCGATGAGAGGATTCTCCAAAGTTGCGGCGATTCATTCTGTTTCCGCCCATGTCGGACCTGCTTTTTGTTTATGGCACGCTGCGCCGAGGATTCGCCAATCCTCACGCCGATTTCCTCGCCCAGCATTCCCGGTTTCTTGGCATGGCCTCGATTCCCGGGACGCTCTTCCTGCTGGGCGGAAGCGCCCAGGACGGTTTTTCCTATCCAGGAGCGGTGTGGGACAGCGCTTCAACCCAGCGGGTGACGGGCGAGCTGTTGCAACTGCACGACCCATCGCTCTGCTTCCGGCTGCTCGACCATTATGAAGGCGTGGGCGAGGAATTCGGTGAGCCGCAAGCCTATGTTCGGCAGATCATTCCCGTGCGGCGGGAGGAGGACGGCTCCGAAGTTCCTTGCTGGTGTTATCTCTGGAACCTTCCGGTTTCCGGCCTGCCGAAAATCCCAGGCGGCGATTTCGCAGCCATTGGCAGTCGGAAATGACGCGCCTGCTGCTTGACAGGATTGCCGATGCAGGCTTTCATTCGCGCTTCGTGCATCCGGTCCCATTCATTCGACACCATGGCTGACTCGCTCCAAAGGGCGCTGGTCAGCGTCCGTGCTTCCGGGAAAATGGGTTCACCGCTTGCGGTGTTCGCCAGGACGCATAAAACCTGCGTCGGCAAGGGATGGAGTTTTGACATTCAGGAACCCGCACTCACTGGAGCGGAGCAACTCCTGGGAATCCTCGCAGCGGATGTGCTGGGGTTGTTTCTGGAAATCGCGGCGCGCCGCCGTCTCCAGGTGGATGAAACCGAGGCCACCCTCCGGGCGGAGTTGGTGGGTGCCCTGAGCCACCTCGGCGTGGTGGGTGCAGCAGGCGTCCCGCATTACGATTGTTTTGTCATCAAGGCCTTTGTCGGCAGCCCCGCCTCCCGCGCCGATCTGCAGGCCGCCTGGGAGGAGGCCCAGCGGCGCGCCCCGCTGCTGCACACCCTGCGCCGCGCCGCACGGGTGGAGCTTTCTCTGCAGTTCACCTGAGATTTTCGTCAATCCAAAATCCTAACGCAACAAAAGCCGTGTATCGCCTGAATTCCGAACAGCAAGCCATCGTGGAAAAAGCCCGCGTCATTGCGGAAAATGTCCTCACCGTCCACGCGGCGGATGTGGACGAAAACAGCCGTTTTCCGACGGAAAACATGCAGGCGCTGGCCGAAGCCGGGCTCTACGGCCTGCTGGTGCCGAAAGAGTTCGGCGGTCTGGGCCAGGGCTTGCGGGTGATGGCTGCGGTGGTGGATGAACTGGCACAGCGCTGCGCCTCCACGGCCATGGTGTTCATGATGCAGCAGTCCAGCACCAGTTGCTTCCTCGCAGACCCCGTGAAATTCGCCAGCCTGTTGAAGGACTGCGCCGCCGGGCGGCATCTGAGCACCCTGGCATTCTCCGAACGCGGCAGCCGGAGCCAGTTCTGGGTGCCCGTATCCAAAGCGGTGGCCTCCGGTCCGGGCGCTGCCACCCTGAGTGCGGAAAAAAGCTGGGTGACCAGCGCCATCCACGCGGACGGAGTGGTGGCCAGCGCGGGTTCCCTAGATGGCAGCGGAGTCAGCCTTTTTCTGCTGCGCAAGGGGGATGCGGGACTGACGGTTTCCGGCGGATGGAATGGCTTGGGCCTGCGCGGCAACGAAAGCCACCCCATGCAACTGGACAACGTGGCGCTGAACCTCAGCGAACGCCTCATCGGCGAGGACGGAAAAGGCGTGGACATCATGCTCGGCAAAGTGCTGCCAGCCTTTTTGCTTTGTCAGGGAGCGATCGGTGTCGGACTCTCCGAAGCGGCCTTCCAGGCTGCACGGCAGCATGTCACCTCTTCCGAATTCCAGCACACCGGCACGAAACTCAGCGACCTGCCCAACCTTCGCGCGAACCTGGCCCTGATGCGGCTGGAAACCGACAAGGCCCGGGCCTATCTCGCCGCCACCCTTGACAGCCTGGAGTCCGGCGCGGCGGATGGCACCCTGCACCTGCTGGCCGTGAAAGCGAGCAGCGCTGAAACGGCCGCAAGCGTGTCGGACATTGCCATGCGGACTTGCGGCGGGGCCGCATTCAGCAAGCACCTGGGGCTGGAACGGGTTTTTCGCGATGCCCGCGCCGCCATCGTCATGGCCCCCACCACGGATCACCTCAGGGAATTCGTCGGTCGCCTGCTCGTCGGCCTCCCGCTGTTCGGCTAACCATTCACGCTTCACTGCCCATGTCTCCTGTCATTGTCGGCGCGGTTCTTTACGATCCCAAAGTTTCCGTTATTTGGGACATCATCCGTGAGTTCTTCGAATCCCATGGCGTGCCCATGGACGTGCGGCTCTTCCTGAATTACGACCTGCAAAACGAAGCCCTCTTCGACGGGCGAATTGAAGTTGCCTGGAATTCCCCGCTCGCCTGGCTCGACGCCTTGCGGCGCAGCGCGGGCACCTGCCGGGCCATCGCCATGCGGGACACGGATCGCGACCGGGTTTCCCACCTGATTGTGGTCAAAGATCGCGGCATTCAGAGCGTCGAAGACCTGCGCGGCAAAACGGTGGCCTTCGGTGCGCAGGATTCCCCGCAGGCCCGGCTGATTCCCCAGGGGCTGCTGCTGCGCCACGGTTTGGAGGACGGCAAAAACTACGCGGCAAAGCATTTTGACCTGTTGGTGGGCCTGCATGGCGACCACATCGGCGGGGAAAAAGAGGCCCTTCTTTGCCTGAAACGCGGTGAGGCAGACGCCTCCGCACTCATCGACCTGAACTGGCTGGCCTGGACCAAAGACGGCACCATCGATCCGGAAAAATTTGCCATCCTTGCCACCACCGACCGCTATGACCATTGCGTCTTTACCGTGAAGGAGAATTTCCCCGCGGAGCGCGAGGCCGCCTGGCTCGAGGTGCTGCACCGCATGAGCTACGACGACCCCAAACACCGCGAAATGATGGACATGGAAGGGCTCAAAAAATGGGAGCCCGGCCGCACCAGCGGATTTGCCGCCCTCACCGAAGCCTGTGCAAAACTCGAATTTTTCGCAAAACCCGCAACACCCTGACAAACACAAACACACTGACAAAACCATGAAAACAGCGAGTGCTCTCCTGCTCCTTGCCTCTGCCGGCTTCGCCCTGGGCGGCGCCACCAGCATTGGCAAAAAAATCGCTCCTCCGGAACCGAAGGTTTCCTGGAAGAGCCGGACCATTTCACCGGTCTCGAACCTGCTCTATTTTGAAGACCCGGTGATCCGAAATGAAATCCGCCCGGCGTTCATCTACCACCGCATCGACGATGCCTTCATCACCGGCGGGGGCGATGCGTTCCTGGCCGGGGCGCAACTGCGCATCGCCCTGACCGACCGCCTGCAGTGGATCGCTAACAAGGGCGGCTACCTCTGGATCCATCCTGGCAAAGGCGCGGACTCCAGCGGTTGGGCGAATCTGGTCACCGGCTTCAAATATGCCCTGGTGGACAGCGAGGAGAATCAGTTCATCATCACTCCCGGCTTCACCTACGAAATTCCACTGGGAGAAAAGGCGATCTTCCACGGGACCGGCGATGGCATCCTCAATCTCTTTGCCTCCGCTGAAAAAGGGTGGGGGGACTTTCACCTCACCGGTTACGCGGGATACCAGCAGGCGATCGACACGGACGCCAACAGCAGCATCCTCCAGTTCAATCTCCAGGCTGATTACTGGGTGAACCAGTATTTCATCCCCTTCATCACCGCCAGTTCCTGGACGGTTTTGGATGCGGGAAATGCCCTGCCCATTGATTCCGAAGGCTATGACACCATCAACTTCGGGGCGTCGAATTCCGAGGGCGTCACCCAGGTTACTCTTGGAATTGGCTTTCGCTCCCGATTGACCGAGAACATCGATTTCGGCGTTGCCTGGCAGAAGGCCGTGGCGGATCCGGAAGGACTCTTCGACGACCGGTTCACTTTCGACATCTCCTACCGCTGGTAGGATTTCGGCCAGGAAAGAAATGAATCCCCTTTTTGTGTGAGGTTGCCGCCGCCTGTCCGCACGCTTTTGTGCGGGCAGGCGGTCTCCTGAACGCATTGGACTGCCTCACACCAGCCGACCATGGATTTCACATCCCCCCCCGACCATGACCACCAGCGATCCCCAGACCACCTTTGACGGCGGCGAAACCGGCTGTGGCGAGCTGCTGCTCAATCTCATGCTTTTCATGAAACAGCAGCCTCCCGGCGCCACCGTCTCCGTGCGGGCGCTCGACCCCGGCGCTCCGCTGGAAATTCCGGCGTGGTGCCGGCTCATGCAGTTTCAACTCGTTGCCGCCAGTCACCCGCACTATCAAATCCACAAGCCCGAACCTGGGCAGACCAACCCATAAACAACCATGAACACCACCAGCACTTTCTGCGTCACCGTCAATCACTGCAAGCAGGACCCGGACAAGGCCACCGTCGCCTTCGTCGTTGCCACCGCCGCGCTTGGTTCCGGCAAGAACACCATGGTCTTCCTGAGCACCGACGGCGTCTGGGCCGCGGTGAAGTCGGAGGCCGCCCAGATCAACGAAGGCGAGCCTTTCAAGTCCCTGACCGAACTGATTACGAATTTCATGGCCGCGGGCGGACGGGTGGTGGCCTGCGCCCCCTGCTGCAAAAAGCGCGGCATCACCGCGGATGCTCTTTTCGAAGGCGTGGAGATCGCCGGCGGAGCGGTGCTGGTGGAATGGCTGGGCAATGGTTCGCCCAACGTCAGTTACTAGCCTTTGTTCGGCTTCCATGGAGGTGGCACACCAGTTTGACGGAGGGGATCTGGACTGCGGTTCGGGGCTCATTCTGTTGATCCGGCAGCACATGGAACGGGTGCCAACGGGCGGGGTGCTGGAGATCCGCAGTTCGGAGCCGACGGTGGCAGGGGAGCTTCCCCCGTGGTGCCGCATGACCGGACACACGCATCTGCTAACCACCGAAGACGGACCGAACCGCTGGCGGCATTTTGTGCGGCGCGGAGGCGATGCCGCCGCGCAGTCAGAGGCGTTGCGCAGCGATCTGGCCGCCGCACAACGGTTCCAATGGCGGGTGCGGGCGAAATCCGTCGGCGGCCGGCAGGCCGTGGTCTTTGCGCGCAGCCTCTCCTGGAGCGTTGGCCAGCCGGCCAGTTTGGAAGAGCGTGATGAACACCCCTCGGCCCTGGAAGGACTGCTCGGATCACTGGCGGCGGAACTGGTCAATGGCTTTGCCACCGCCTGCCTGCAGGCGTCTCTGGGCATCGATGAAATGGAAGCCACTGCGAAGGCGCAACTGCACAATGTATCCGCCATGCTGGGCGTGGAACCCGGAGACGCTGCGATTTCCAGTGTGGAAGTGACGCTGTTTGTCACTTCCCCGGCGTCAGGCGAGGCGCTGCGGCGTGTCTTCGCGGAAGTTCAGTCCCGTGCTCCCATCTTTTGCACTCTGAAAAAAGCCGCTGCAGTCCAAGCACGGCTCGCCATCCTCTAATCCCCAACCGCTTTTTCCCAACAATGAATTTCCAAGTCACCCAAGTGGGCTCCTGGCCCCGTTCCGAACAACTGCTGGCCGCCCTGCGGGAGAAGCGTCTGGGCCGGATGACCGATCAGGAATTCAACGCGGTGGCGGACGGC
The DNA here is from genome assembly GCA_018003315.1 of Verrucomicrobiales bacterium. GTDB lineage: Bacteria > Verrucomicrobiota > Verrucomicrobiia > Verrucomicrobiales > V1-33 > JAGNEJ01. The sequence goes on along the minus strand of JAGNEJ010000023.1, from coordinate 32,914 downwards.
GAGGTGCGCCGCTGCGTAGCCATCCAGGAAGAAGCCGGGGTGGACATCGTCGTGGACGGCGAACTGCGGCGCGACAACTTTTATTCCTTCATCACCGACAAGGTGGAAGGCACGCGTCTCATGTCCCTGGCGGAAATGCTCGACACCGTCGAGGACAAGGCGGCCTTTGAGGAAATGCTCAACACCCTGGATGCCCCGGCGTTTGCAATTCGCAACCCGACCTGCGTCGGCAGGCTCAAGCGTCGCCAGCCGTTGGCGGCCGATGAATTCCGCTTCACTCGCAGCGTGACCGACAAGCCGGTGAAAGTCACCCTGCCCGGCCCCTATCTTCTGACCCGCGCCATGTGGGTCACGGCCCATTCCCGGCAGGCATACGGGGACAAGCCGGTGATGGCGGAGGATGTCATTTCCATCCTGCGCGAAGAACTGGAGGACCTCTGCGCTGCGGGGGCGGACTTTGTGCAATTTGACGAGCCGGTGCTCACTGAGATCGTCCACAGCGGCGACACCAAGCGGCGAACGTTCATGTGAGCGACCTTGGCGACCCGCCGTGATGCGGGTGCGGAACTTTCCTACGCCTCGGAGCTTTACAACCGGGTGACGGCCGGATTTGAAAACCGGCTTCGGCTGGCGCTGCACGTCTGCCGGGGAAATTGGTCAAAACGTGAGGATGTCATGATCTCCGGAGACTACCAGCCGCTGGTCGGGTGCTTTCAGCAGATGCACTGCCGGCAGTTTGTCCTGGAATACTGCACTCCGCGGGCGGGAGAACTCGACGTGGTGGGCCGGGCGCTCGGCGACCGGGAAATCGGACTCGGCGTGGTCAACCCCCGCACCGATGAAGCGGAACCGCCGGAAGGAATCGTGCAGCGGGTCCGCGAAGCCCTGCAGTTCTGGAAACCAAACCAGATTTTCCTTAATCCGGACTGCGGATTCGGCTGCTTCGCCAACCGCTGCGTGAACGTCGAGGACGTGGCCGCCCAAAAACTGCGCAGCATGGCCGAGGCCGCGAAACGCCTGCGCCAGATGCACCCTGGCTGAGCTTGCCACTGAGGTGATCGGCCAAGGGATTTGAGCGGATTTTTTCACAGGGGTTTTAGGTGTGGAATGAGGGCTTCTGGGAAGAGGCACAGCAAGGACTTTTGGGCAGGTTGCCTTTGGAGATTTTGATTCGGTTTGCAGCGCCTCAATGCGGGCGATGAGGTGGCTGCCTTGTTAGCGCAGGGCGGAGAGATACTTCGCTTCGTCATACTCCATCCTGTCCTGCCAGCAGCGGTAGAGGATGCGCTGCCACTTGTCGGCGAGAGCGCGCACGGGGTATGGTGCGCTTTGCCTGCTTCGATCTGGAGTTGGTAGTAGGCTTTGGGCCTACACGCTGCGCGGGATGGTTTCACCGCCCCATGCGACGAAGGTCTGGCGCTCGAACTGCGGACACACCACGCGGCGCACGGTGACGAACCGGTTGAGTTGGGTTCTTTCGACCACAACCCGGAGCAGCACCCGCCCCCCGCCGGTGTCAAACAGCTTGCCGCCTCACACTGTAAAACCCGACCAAACCGTGGTCAGTTTTAATTGTCATCGGTGCTCAGTTTATATTGTCGTCGCACACAGCCGAATGCGTGAACTGTCCCCATCGAATTGACGGCCCCTGACCGGCCTACAACGTAACCGTCTCACCAAGACATCTATCGTCGGGCCGGGGTCTGGGTGAGGCTCCGGCATGAGGAAGCGAATTCCGAAGGAGTGGCGGCGTCTGGTGGCCGAGTTCGAGCGCGGCCGCGAGAGTCGGCGTGAGTTCTGTGAGCGACGGGCGCTTGCCCTGAGCACGCTGGACTACTGGAGGCGAAGGAGCCGAGCGGAGGCTGACGGGCGGTTGGTCGAGGTCGATCTTGACCCGGGCGGTGCGTTGGTCGGCGGGGCGGTTGCTCCGGTGGTGATCACCTGGCCCAACGGGGTAAGGGTGGAACTGGGGGCCGACGCCGTGTCGGCGGCGGTGGTGGGCGCGCTGCACGGGGCCTTGGGAGGGGGCGGCTCATGTTGGCGCTGAGCGCGGCGACAAAGGTGTATCTGGCGGCGGGAGCGACGGACCTGCGCAAGGGGTTTGATGGACTGTGCGCCCTGGTCGAGGGCGTGTTGGAGGAGGCGCCGTTGAGCGGTCACGTCTTCTTGTTTGCCAATGCGCCGCGGACCAGGCTCAAGGTGCTGGTCTGGGATGGCAGCGGTTTGTGGTGTCCAGCGACAATTGGAGATTCCGTAACGGTGCTGCCTGGGGGGAGGCGCGGCCATCAGGGCGCCCAGCGCAGGCGGAAGTATTCCTGCGGGCTCGGCTGGGGGATTTCGATTTCCAGGGATTCCACCCCACCGCTGAGGAGGAAGGATTGCACAGCGGTCCACTGATTCAGGTCCGGCGAGCGTTCCAGGGTCACGCTCTGGCCGGACGGACCGGTGATGGTGAAGGTGAACATGTGCGCCGCGATTTGCGCTCCCGCGGAGAGAGTAACCGGCAACGCGGGCGTTGTCGTGACCGGTGCTGGATCCGGAGTGAGCAGCAGCGACTGGCCATCGCCGGCGACCAGCAATGCGCCATCCACACTAACGGCGGCCACGGGGGATTCGACCGGAATGGGCACCACCGTCCATGCGGACAAATCCGTGGACATTTGCGGCGACGGCCCCAGGGCCAGGAAGCGGGCGCGGTGCCAGACGATCAGTTCCGGCGCGAAAACTCCCGGCGGCCAGTTGGCGGTCTGCCATGTCTCCCCGTCGGCGGAGAACGAGAGCGTCGAGCCGACGCGCGCAAAGAAGCGGTCGCGGGCAAAGCAGAAGATGCTGGAACTGCTCACCTGCCCGAGCGCGGTCCATGTCACGCCGTCGGCGGACCAGCGCACGTTGCCGGAGGCATCGCGGGCGAGGAAGCGTCCGTTGCCGAAGGCCAGCGCATTGCTGCGCGGCACGGCGGCACTGGCGGTGTTCCATGTACGGCCATCCGTGGAAACCATGAAGCCTCCGCTGCTGCGCGTAGCGACGAAACGGTCGTTGCCGAAGGCGAGCGCTTCTGTGCCGGTGACAGTGGCGCGTTCCCACAGGGCGCCGTCCGTCGAGGATTCGATGCCCTCGGCGAACGTGCGCACGAACCGTCCCGCTCCGCGGGCGAGGCCGTAGAAGCCGTTGAGCGTGACGTTAGGCCCGCGCGTCCATGTGAGGCCGCCGTCGGTCGAGCGGAAGTTCATGCCCTGCGTGCCCACCGCGACGACGATGTCGCCCTCCACGGCGAGGAAGCGGAAGTTGTAATAGTTGGCTTGCGCCGGATCCGCGCCCGACTGTTGCGTCCATGCGTCCTCCCATGAATCGGGGCTTTGAAAAACCTGCGCCGCCGACGCATCGAAGACGACGCCGCGCGGCCCGGCGACGGTGAGCACCCCGCCATCGAAGGCCAGCGCATTCACCTCCGTGAACGCTTCATCGAAGACGAGCTGCCACGCGGCGCCGTCCGTTGAGCGATAGACCTCTTCGCCGCGGGCCACGGCCAGCCAGCCGTGCGGCGTGTGCAGGATTTGCGAAAAGGAGCGGTTGGATTGTGTCTGCGTGACCGTCCACGACACGCCGTCGGTGGAGGAGAGCAGCTTCTGCTCCGGTACCGCGAAACCAACACCAAGAAACCGCTGGCCGTCGCTGGCCACACTGAGCACGCGGCCTGCAGATGTGAATCCCGGGGGCGTGACGTTGCTCCACGCCAGGCCATCGGTGGACGTGAGCACCATCATCTGCACCTGACTGTCGCCCACGGCCACGTAGCGGCCCATGGCCCAGATGACATCCCGCACGGTGAAGTTGCCCAGCGCCGGGTGCGTCGCGCGGGTCCATGTGCGGCGGTCGGTCGAGTGCAGCAGCATGTTGTCGCCACCCGCGACCCAGCCGGTGCCGCCTCGGGTCACCGTGCGCAGGTGCGCGGTGGTGCCGCTCGGCGATTCCGTCCAGACCTCGCCGTCGGGAGAAGTGAGAATGACACCGGCATCGCCCAGGGCGATTGCGCCGTCGGCGTCTATCAGCACGTCATTGAGTGTCGTGAATACGCCGGACTCGACTTCCATGAACGGCCCGGCGTCGCGCGACAGAAAGAGCCGTCCGCGCTGCCCGGTGATAAGGCGCGCCGAGCGGCCCGCAGCGATGGAAGACTGAGCCACTGCGCTTCCGACGGGGTGCATCACATTCCACTGATGCAGCGGCGGCAGCGGGACGATGAGCGGGATGGCGGGCGGCCCGGCGGTGAAGGTCTGTCCCGCCACGGTGAAGGCAGAGGTGGCCAGCGCGGAATCAATGGCCTGCACGCGCCAGCGGTATTCACCGGCGGGCAGATTGCGCAGCTTCCATGTGCGATGATGCGAAACATTACCGTGCCGGGCCACGCGGCGCACACCGGTGGCGGCGTCCGCCATGCCGGGCATGCCGCCAGGTTGACCGTCCGTGCGCTCGATGTGCAAATTGTAGGACGGACGCACCGGATTGATGCCGTCTGAACTTTCCCCCCACGCGAACGTTATCTCCGTGCCGTTGGCGGACGGCGTGGCCGACAATGCATCCGGTGGCGTGGGCCGGTGATTGATGTTTCCCTGATTGAGCCAGACGCGCCCGCCGGTGCCGCCGCCGCCGATGCCGCCCGCGCTGGTGATGCCGTAGCGTCCATTGAGCACGACATCGAGCTGCGCATCGCCGTTGAAATGCCCGAACGCCGCCGGGCCGCCGGCGAATTGGAACACATTGCCAGGCAGAGAAAATTTCAGCGGAGGCTCCGGCAGGAAATAGCGTCCGCCGTTGCCGATGAGCAACTGCGCGGGCACCGTGCCGGGGCCGTTGAGCCAGCCGCTCATGAGCACATCCGGCCAGCCGCCGCCATTCCAGTCGGCGCAGGTCAGTGATTGCAACGCGTCATCGAACGAAGCGGCGAGCAGTTCTCCGCCCTGCTGAAACGTCCACGATCCCAGCGGCTGACCGGGGCCGGTGTTGAGGAACACCGACGCTGTGGGCCGCCCGAAACCGGCGCTGCCCATCACCGGCGTCATGCCGCCGAGCAGCAGATCGGGGCGGCCATCGCCAGTCATGTCGCACCACTCGGCGCGCGCGGTCACGGCCTTTCCTCCGCTGTAGCTGAAGAGCGCCGGGAAGGCGGTGCCTGTCACTTGCTGAAAGCGCCATTTCCCGGCGTCCTGGCCCCGCAGGATCAGACCGTCGTTGCGGAAAATGGCGGTAAGCGGACGAGGCGACACGCCGGTCTGGAACACGCCGCACATCCACGACGTGCCCGGCGACTGTGTCAGCGATGACGGAGGTGTACAGTCCGGCAGCGGCGGCTGATCGTAGGGCTGCGTGTCGCCGCAGAGCAGCAGGTCCAGATCGCCGTCGCTGTCGTGGTCGCCCCAGGCCACGGCGCCATTGCCGACGGGCGGCAGGGTCGTGATTTGTTCGATCAACTCGCCGCGGTGCGTGCCGTCCGCGGCGCCGTTGCGGTAGAGCACGGTCAGCGGCTTTCTGTCGCGGTAGCCGGTGACGATGAGATCGAGGTCGCCGTCATTGTCGCAATCGCCCCAGTCCAGCGCGCCCCGCTCCACGCCGTGCAGCACCTGACTCAACTCCATTACGCCGCCGCCGCGATTGCGATACACCCGCGCCAGCGGCTGGCCCTGACTGGTGCCGCACAGCGCGAGGTCGAGATCGCCGTCGCCGTCAACGTCGCCCCAGCGCACCGCACCGCCGATCACCGCGGGCAGGTCTGGCCCTAATGCGGAAAAGGCAAACGTGTCAGGCTCGGTGGCATGCAGCCCGTCATTGCGCCGGATGATCGTGCCGCCTGCACCGCTGAGCGAACGCCCGGCGAGCACCACATCCAGATCGCCGTCATTGTCGCAGTCGCCCGGGTCCAGGACGGCATCGCGCCACGGCAGGTCCGCACGGTGCTCGCCGGTGGGCACGACCGGTGTACCCGGCGGCGGGCCGATGCGGAACGACCGCTCCTGCGCGAAGGCCGAGCCTTTTCCCCCCGAGTCCACCGCCTGCACCGTCCAGAAATAGAGGCCATCGGGCAGCCCGGCGGGGTCGTTGAAGTAGTGAGGGCTGAACACGTAAAACGTCGTGCTCAGCGTGCCCTCCAGCCCCGGCAGCAGCCGCGCGCCGGACGCATTCGCGCCCGGTGCCACGCGCAGCCGCGGCTCCTCGCCCTGACGCAGCAGCCGCACCGCGTAGCGCAGCGCCTCCGGCCTAGTCTCGCCATCTGTGGCCGCATTCCATGACAGCCGCAGATAGCGCGGCGTCACTTCCTCCGTCAGACCGGCGGGAGCGGCGGGGGCCGTATTCACCGAGCCGGTGTGACCGTAGAGTTCCGTGCCTTCCTGGAAGAGTGCATCCTTTCCGCTGACAAAAAGCTCCAGCCGGCCATCGCGATCAATATCCACCGCATCCAGGGCGCCGCGGAACCGCGCGGTGATGCCGCCGGGAAAGGTGACCGGACTGAGCCCAAAGACCGGATCGTGGCCCAGCACGGAAAATTTCGGAAAGCCGGCAAGAGCATCACCTGAGGGCGCGAAGTGATTGACCAGCCATTGCTGACGGCCTTCGTTGAGCAGATCAGCGGACGTGCAGGCAGCGGACTGGAAGTCAGGATGCACTCCCGGCGGATCGTTCAGCGGAAAAAACCCCGGCAGAAAATACCCCGGAAGAAAAACACCGGCCCCTCCATCCTGGCGCAATACCTTGGTCAAATTGTCTATCGCCACGGTGTCCACGTAACTTGGAAACATCAGGTCCACCCGCCCGTCGCCATCCCAATCGCCCGTGCCGGCTGCTTTCGATGACGTGCCGAACAGTTCCGCGAAGCTCAGCCTTCCCGCACCGGGATCCCATGTGTTGATCCCCGTGCTGCCATACTCATACAGCGGGAGGCCGTGCATCCGCCGGCCCAGCCGGGAGACCAGGCCGTTTTCAATTCGGCTGCGCAAATCACTCAGCGCGGGATCGCCGCCGGTTTCACCCCGGCCCCAGTCGCGCTGGCGCCATCTCAGCCAAACCTCCTGACTGCAGGAGACGTCCAGCGACCCGTTGCTGTTGCTCCGTTCATGCAAGGCTTCCGCCAGGATGAAGTCCATCCACGAATCCCGGTCCACATCGGTCCATGTGACACCGCCGATCCGCATTCCCTGCGCCGGCAGCGGCTCCGCCGCGGCCATCACGCGTGAGGTGCCGTCCGGCAACAGGAGGACGCTGCCCTGCGGGTCCAGATTGCCGTCATAGTTGCGGTAGATGCGGGCAAACGGCAGGTCCGCGCGGCTGGTCGCGGGATTCCATGCCATGCCGGAGACGAGGAGATCGAGATCGCCGTCGTGTTCCACATCGCCCCACGACAAGCCCCCGAGATGACAGCGGGTGAAGAACGGGCTGATGGCCGTCTCCACAAACAGCCTCCTTCCCTGCGCGTCCTGGCCGTTGTTGCGCCAGATGTGCAGGCGCAGGTCGCCCGGGCCGGTGGGCACGGCGCGCACGCTGCCGCTCATGGCGAGGTCGAGATCGCCGTCATTGTCCATGTCGCCCCACGCCAGCCCACCGTCCTGCAACTGCGGCAGCGGCGGGAGCGTCACCGCTTCGCCAAAGGCAATCGGCATCGCCGCGCTGCTCGGATCGTTGATGAAGAGCGTCGTGGCGGGACCGTTCGGGAGAGCGCCGCTGAGCACCACGTCGAGATCGCCGTCAGCATCGAAATCGCCCCACGCCGAGCGCATGTCCTCCCACGCTGGGAACGGCCCGAACGTCTGGGTGCCAGCATCGTAGAGCGGGTTCAGCACGGTGAAATCGAGCAACCCGACCAGCACCAGCACCAGATCATTGCCGTCTCCGCCGGCGTAGTCTGCGCAAAAGTGAAACGTGGTTCCCTGGTAAGTCAGCGGGAGCAGCGCGTGCTGGCCGAGATTGGTAAGGGCACCGCCCTCCAACGGATTGATGCTGGTGTTATTGATGACCGTGAGCACCGTCCCGCGCGGCGGAGCGAACTGAAGCGAGAACACCGCCTGCTCGTTGTCGAAGCGGTAGCCATTGGTGGTCAGCGGCACATGCGCCGCATTCGGCCACGAGGCGACGAAATCCACCGCCACTGCGGGCAGTGTACCCAGCAGGGAGACCGCAAGGAAAGCACGCAGGAAACGGTGGGAAATCATATTCATGGCGAGAAACTAAGTCGAAATCATCCCGGCGTCACGGCTATTTGCGATCTGCGCCATCTGCGCCAAAAGTTTTGTTACCCGGCGGGGTGTGACCGGTTCGCGTGGAACGGTCGTTGCGCCAAAAGGGGGTGTTACCCGCGATGCACACCGACATGGACCCAATAACAAAACAACAGGTGCTGGCCAAATGGCGTAGAAACATGGGTGTCCAAAATAACCTGACTTCGCGGATTCGCCAGAGACTTGTGAGGTTTTATCGAGCCTGAGCGAGTCCAGAGGCCTCAAGTCTGCACTACACCTCGGGCGATTTCGTGCAGCCCTTCACCTTTGAGACGCGGCGGTGATTCTCGGTGGGGGCTGGTCAGGTAATGTGAGTTTGATCTGGTCGAGCAGCAGCTGCAGCTCCTTCTCAGGGTGAGTGTGGCGCGAAAGGATGACCTCGCGCCCATCGGTGGTCGGCAGGTTGACGTCCAGCATCTGCATCGCGGCGAACTTCTCCAACACCGCTCTTGGTGTCAGTCCGCTGGCGCTCTTCTTGAGCCGGGCTTTCAAAGTGACTTGCAAGGCATAAGCCAGGAAGCTCACGAAGATGTGCGCCTCGATACGGCGGTCGCGCTGATGATGGACGGGACGGATGGCGAGGTCTCCCTTGAGTTCCCTGAAAGCTTGTTCGACATCGGTGAGCTGGAGGTAGAACTGCCACAGCTTCGCGGGAGGGCGAAGCGGGCATCGCGTCCGGCTTCCTTCTTCGCGGTGCCAAGGGCCTGATGCAGGGCGTCGCATTGCATGGGTCGCTTGCGTCGGGTGATGGCCTTGAGCGCTTGGAGGTATTTTCGCAAGCGGCGGCTGTTCCAACATGGTGAGCCTGCCCTTGGGCGTGCCCACCAGATAACTCACCGGCGGGGTGCTGCGGCGCATTTCTTCGAGCACCTCTTCGGTGGGGATGCCCAAGTCGCGCCAACGCTGCGTGAGGTGATCGAAGAGCGGGCGTTTCTGTTGGAGCAGCAGATCATGGCAGGCGTAAAGGTGATGTTGTTCGGCGAGCCGGAAGTCGCTCCCGAGCAGGTCGGCAACCGCGCTGTGGTCGAACCAGTGGCGGTGCAGCCGCCATTCGCTGCCCGGGTCGATCAGGCGATAGAGCACGAGGGTCTGCAGCACCAGATCCCAGCGCGTGCCTTAGCGGCTGGCGGGCAGTTGCTCGCGCCAGAAGCCGTCGAGTCCGAGTTGCTGCCACAGCTCGCAGCCCAGCCAGCAGGCACCTCACTGACGCGGCCTTCGCAGCGCCATCCCGGAGAGCCGCACGCGCACGACGGGCAATTCCTCGTCGCTGGATTGCACGGGGGCATGTTCCTCGGGAAAGAGGGCCACCTGCTGCGGAGCATCCTCATCCTGCCAGAAAAGATCCACACTCTTGCGCCATGAAGCCTCCTGCCGGCCATTGAGTTCTCCGAGGTAGAGGACGTGGCGTTGCACGATGCGGCCACCGTGCAGTCGGCGATTTTGCTTCGCGCCGCCTCACGGCGCTCACCCCTTCGGGGCAGCCTTCGGCTGGCGGCCTCGTCCCTCGGTTTCACGACACTCCAGTAGAAGTGCTCTTTGCCATCTTTGACGCGTTTGCTGCGACGCAGGAACATGAAGGCTGATAAAGATAGCCATCGAAACCAGAGCGCAACCGCCAAGGTCTGCACGACAAGCCGTTTTGGAGGGCACCCTCTTGTAAAATCAAGGGTTCCAGTGCCGTGAAAGGCCGAAAATCGTCAAAAATCAGATCGAATCCGCGATATCGGGTTAACAGGAGTGACCGGACGGGCACGATGGATGCCTCGACAAAGCGCCGAGGAAAGGGTTGTGAACAACGGCCGTTGCGGGCGGCGCAGAGTTGTTCACATTGGCGGGCGGCTGGGGCTCGGGGAGTGGCCCCTACCCATCAACATGAACAACTCTGGCTCTCCTGTAGGGCAGCCCCCCGCAAATCTCCTTCCGCCCAGGAAACAGCCGCCACCCCTCGGTGGATGCCACAGAACTTCAGGACCTGTCCAGCATTCGCGAGCCGCTGCGCGTTCTTTTGCTTTGCTGCTTTGCCGGTTGCAAGCACAAGCGGATGCGCTAGACTCAACGATTCATTTTCCAGACCCTATCCAATCACCCAGCCAACATGCAGTTTTTCCTCGCTGAGACCAGCTTTCTGATTTCCAATGGCATGCCCATTTCCCTAGCCCTTGCGGCGGTGGGGCTGGTGGTGGCGGTGCTGCTGATCGTCAACATCAAGCGCCGCTCCGACGGCACGGACAAAATGCGGCAGGTGGCCGGGGCGATTCAGGAAGGCGCGCGGGCTTACATGGGGCGGCAGGTGCGCTCCATCAGCCTGATTGCGGTGATTATTGCGCTGGCGGTTGGATTCTGCAAGAACTGGCACAGTGCGGGCGGATTCATCCTGGGGGCGGTCTGCTCGCTGGCGGCGGGATTCATTGGCATGCGCATCGCCGTGCTGGCGAATGTGCGCACCGCACAGGGTGCCACGGAAAGCCGGAAAAAGGCCATGAACGCCGCCTTCAACGGAGGAGCGGTCACCGGCCTGCTGGTGGTGGGGCTGGCGCTGTTGAGCGTGGCTGCATTTTGGATGGTCATGGAAAAGGCCGTGGGCGGTGAACGGGCGGTGCAAAGCCTGATCGGGCTGGCTCTGGGAGCCTCGCTGATCAGCGTGTTCGCCCGATTGGGCGGCGGGATTTATACGAAAGCGGCCGATGTCGGCGCTGACCTGGTGGGCAAGGCGGAACAGAACCTGGAGGAAGACGACCCCAGAAATCCGGCCACCATTGCCGACAATGTGGGGGACAATGTGGGGGACTGTGCCGGAATGGCCGCAGACGTTTTCGAGACCTATGCGGTCAGCCTCATCGGCGCGGTCATGGTTGGCGCTCTCACCGCGGGATTTGGCGCTCCGGTGGTCTTTCCCTTTGTCATCGGCGGCATTGCCATTCTGGCATCCATCGCCGGAGTGTTCTATGTGAACATCACCAATGCCAAGCCGGCGGCGGCGCTCATGGGCGGGGTGGTGCTGAGTGCGGTGCTCTGCGCCGCGGCATTTTACCCGGTCACGCAGGCCTTCTTTCCCGACGGGCTGGAGGCCAAGTCGGTCCTGACTTCGGGCACCGCGACCTATTCGGCCAACGGGATTTATTACGCCTCGCTCATCGGCCTCATCATGACCGGCTTTGCCGTGCTGATTACCAATTACTACACCTCCACCGAGTACAGCCCCGTCCGGAACATCGCCAAGTCCTCGGAAACCGGCCATGCGACCAACATCATCGCCGGACTGGCCATCGGCCAGTACGCCACCGCTCTGCCGGTCCTCTGCATCGCCGCCTCGATCTGGGCCAGTCATTCCTGCGCCGGGCTTTACGGTATTTCCATTGCGGTCATGGCCATGCTGTCGATGGCCGGAATCATCATTTCGCTTGATGCCTTCGGCCCCATTACGGACAATGCGGGCGGCATCGCGGTCATGAGCGGACTGCCCAAGGAAGTGCGCGCCATCACCGACGACTTGGACGCCGTCGGCAACACCATGAAGGCCGTGACCAAGGGCTATGCAATCGCTTCGGCCGGACTGGCGGCGGTGGTGCTGTTTGGATCTTACTTTGTGGACCTCAAGCACCATCTGGAAAAACTCGCCTACACACCGGAACAGCTTGCCGCTGTCGCCGATACCCTGGCATTTTCCCTGCGCGATCCCAAGGTCATCATCGGACTGTTCATCGGCGGCCTGCTTCCCTATCTTTTCTCCGCTTCCAGCATGAGCGCCGTGGGACGCGCTGCGGGAGCCGTGGTGGTGGAAGTGCGCCGTCAGATCAAGGCAAAACCCGGCATTCTCAACGGCACGGAGCTGCCAGAGTATGCCACCTGCGTGGACATTGTGACCAGGGCGGCCTTGAAAGAAATGGTCATTCCGGCGCTGCTTCCGGTGGTGGCCGTGGTCGCGGTGGCGGCCCTGCCGGATGGGGCAAAGATCCTCGGCGGGGTTCTGGTGGGCAGCATCGTCACCGGACTGTTCATGGGCATCGCGATGACATCCAGCGGCGGGGCCTGGGACAACGCAAAAAAATACATCGAAGAAGGAAACCACAAAGGCAAGGGCAGCGATGCCCACAAGGCATCGATCACCGGCGATACCGTCGGCGATCCCTACAAGGATACCGCCGGTCCGGCGATCAATCCGATGATCAAAGTGGTGAACATCGTAGCCATCCTGGTCATCGAGCTGTTCTTCCACTGAGGTCCACCGCCGCAGGCGTTGCGGGATGGAGCGTTTGGTTTGTCGCGGGGCACCGCTTGACGTGCCGTCCGTGGGGTTGCGCCTGAGTGCCGTGTGTGTCGGCTGGTGGTTGCGATTATTGCGTCTGGCTCTCGACCCTTGGGTTTCGATGCGGGGAGGCTGGTCCGCCGGCGGCTTCGATCAGGCCATCCAGCGCCACGAGGTCTTCAAAGGGGACGCGGCGGCGCTGGTATTTGCGTTCCAATAGGATCCTGAGCGCCTGCAGCACGGAAAGCGGAATGGGATCCAGTCTGGTCCAATCAAGATCGGATTTCAGCGTGGTGCTGACCGTCCATTTGCCGCCGAATTTGCCGGCGCGAAAGTAGCGGCGTTCCCTGGCTTCCTCATCCAGATCATGCCATTCATGATGCTTCATGGGTCTGGTGGATCGGGCTTCTCCGTTCTGCCAATCTGAGCGATGAGGATTTCCGGAATGCCTGGTGTGGCCGACCCCTCAAGCGACACCATTCCTGGTCCTTGGGAAATTCTAGCGGCGGTTGCTGCCGGTGCCGCCGGAGGGATCGAAGTCCACCGGGATGCGGACGCCCGGGAAGTCCTTGAGGGTGAGGCTGAAGACGAGGCCGTATTCGGTCTCCCCGCGGTGGTCGCGGATGACCGCACCGAGGGCCATGGCCCAGGAGGAGAGGTCGCGGTGAATGCTGTATTGCTGGAGTTCGAGGGTGCTGTCCTCGATCTCGTAGCGTTCATAGGCGCTCACACCCCAGTTGTCGTTGATGCGGTAATAGGTGTGGAAGTCGATGAGGTCGCTGTCCACAAACAGCGGGTGGTCCTGCAACAAGCGGTGGCCAACGGTGAATTCCCAGTTTTTCGTGGGCATGAAGGTGACGCGGGTGTTGACTTCCGTGAAGTCAAGTTCATCACCAAAAACCGGCAGCTGTGAGGTGAATGAGAGACGCGCCCAGGGCACCGGCTGGAATTCCACCTCGTTGTAGAGGTTGGAGAAATCGCGGTTGAATTCAGGGTCATCGATGAAGGTGTCGAAGAACGAGTTCAACTGGAGCCAGTTGTAGGTGCCTCCATTGCGCTTGGTCTGGAACCGGTTGTAAACGCCCAGGCGGACAACGTTCCAGTCGTTCAGTGAATCAATGGCTGTCCAGTTGTTGACCTCCAGCGGGCGGGGCTGGGTGCTGCGGGCCAGCCGGTCGATGCCGCGGAACAACGGTCCGTTGTCACCAGCGCTAACGAATGACCAGTTCACATAAGGCTGCACCACATGGCGAAGTCCATCCAGACCGAGAGCTGGATTTTTCACGTCGTCAAAGGTCCGGCTGAATTTGAAGGAAGCGTCCAGTCCGGCGGAGAACAGCGCCCGGGAGGCATCGGCAGGCTGTGGCCCGCTCACGCTGGAATAATTGGTGAATCCGGCTCCGACCTTGGGCGTCAGGGCGAAGTGCTCAGCGACCACGGCAGGATAGCTAAATTCATGATAGGTGTGGAAGCGGTTGAATTTGGAGTCATCCACCTCGCTCTTGAGCTGGCTGAGCAGGTCGTTGGCGTCCTCCAGGTCGAATTTCTCGCCTTCCCGGGCGGCTCCGCGCGAGACGGATTCCAGGGTGATGGGCCTGCCTTTCTTGTCCACAAGGGTTCCGGCAGTTCCATCTGCCTGGGCCTTGACCAGGCTTTCCAATTCCTCGATGCGTTCCTCCAGCATTTTTTTGTTCGGTTCACCGATGTAGTCGCGCAGCACGCCGAAGCTGGTGTTTCCAGCATAGAAAATGCCGGTGTCGAAAACCGGCTGCTTGACCAGGTCGATGGCGAATTCCGGCAGCCGGGCGTCGCTGGCGTAGAAGTCGTTGGCGTGGATGCGGGTCAGCAGGCTCAATTCTCCGCGGTCATGCGTTTTGATGATGTTGATGATGTTGTCCGGCTGGGGATCTTCGCGGAACTCCCACGGGAAAAAATCCTCGTAGAAGAACTGATCGCTCATTTTATTCAGGTCGATGTCCACGTAGAGGGAGCTTTCTTCCGGGCCTGGGATGTAAATGCGGTGCTGGAGGTTGACGCGATAGCGGTCGGTGTCGATGTCCTGGCGCAGATCATCGGAACCAGTCCCGTTTTCCTGCGGGTTGGTGTCATGCACCCAGTAGAATTTGAATTTGCCGAAATTGGGGCGGTTTTTGAACCGGCGGGACTCCAGGTCCAGTCCCGCGCCGACGCCGCGGCTCGAATAGCCGTCGAGCTTGTATTTGATGATCGAGTGGTCCCCGATGGTGTCGCCGTACTGGTTGAGCAGGAAGGCCCCCAGATTGCTGCGATAGCCTGGGGTGAACGTGTAGCCCTGTTCTTCATCCAGCGGCTGGGACAGGTAGGGTAGGTAAAAAACGGGTGTTTTTCCGACGTAGGCCTTCAGGTGTTTGAAGACCACGCGGTCTTCCGGATAAATGGTGATTTTGTCGGCGCGCAGGAAGAAATTTGGATTCTCCGAGTCATGCGTGGTGATGTCCACCCCCTCAGCGTTGACGATGTTGACGTCCTTGAGGTCGCTTTGCATCTGCTGGGCGGTAAACCACAGCGGTGCCTTTGGTTCCATGGTGCTGCGCATCCCGCTGGCGTCGAGGGCATTGGTTTTTGTGGAATAAACCGCGCGCTCCCCGCGGTAAAGCATTCCGTCCTTATAAATCGACACGTCGCCGGTGATGATCAGTTCTTCCCGTTCCACGGAAAACTCGGCCCGGTCGGCGAAGGCTTCCATCAGGTCGGATTTCAGATGGATGCCGCCGTCCCATACCAGCAAGCCCTTGTCAAACTTGATCCCGTTTTTCGCTTCGATGTCCGCCCCCCCCAACCGTTCGACCACGTCGTCGAGGATTTCCAGTTGGGCTGCCGCCGGAAGGACGGAAAGCGCGAGGGCGATTAGGAGGCTGCTGGTCTGTTTCATCGTGGCGGAAAAGGTCGGAGCCGGGACATCCTGCATGTCCAGTCAGGCGAGATTTATCTGGCGTTGGGAAAATTGCAATGGCGGGATTGCCGAAACGTCCGCGGAAAAGGTAGCAGCAAGCCCTTGGGGGTGTAAAGGATTTCAACAGCCAAGTTTGTTATTTTTTTGGGAAATTCCAGCCGGCAAAATCCCCGGCTGGCAGAATTTCCACAAGGTGCCGGTTTTACCGCCAGATGGCAGCGCCATGCCAATGAAGGGAGCGCATGGTGGTTTTTCCGATTGTCAGCCGGGGCGTGCGGTCCTTATTCGGGGTCATGAAAAGCATGACTGGTTATGGTCGCGGCGAATCCCGCACCGCCGCACTCCGGATCACCGTGGAAATCACCTCGGTGAACCGCAAGCAGAGTGACATTGTGGTGAACCTGCCGCGCGACTGGTCGGGGCTGGAGTTGGATGCGCGTAAATTGGTGGCGGGCGGCGTGAGCCGCGGCCGGGTGCAGGTGCAGGTGCAGATGGAGGAGACAGCCGCCGCCGCCGCGGCTGCGCTGCGGGTGGACCGCCAACTCGCCCGCCAATACTGCGAGGCACTCCGCGCCCTGGCAAAGGAGTTGAGACTCAACGGAGAAGTCACTCCCATGGACCTGCTGCGCGCCCCTGGAGTGTTTCAGGTTGGCGACGCGGAGAAAAAGCCCCTGGAGGTCTGGCCGCTGCTCGAAGCAACTCTGCAAAAAGCGATGGACCACTTCACCCGCAGCCGGGAGCGGGAAGGCGCCCATCTGCGCAAGGACCTCGAAACTCGACTCAAACAGATCCGCGCCACGCTCAAGGCCATCGTCGCCGAGGCTCCGGAGGTGCTCAAAAACCACCGCGAAGCCCTGCGCCGCCGCCTGGAAGAGGCCGGGCTGCCCATTCCCCTTCACGACGACCGCATCGTCAAGGAGCTCGCCCTGCATGCGGACCGCTGCGACATTTCCGAGGAAACCGCGCGTCTTGCGGGGCATCTGGATGAATTTTCCCGCCTGCTCAAAAGCCCGGATGCGCCCGGGCGGGCCATGGATTTTCTCGCCCAGGAAATGAACCGGGAAATGAACACCATCGGATCAAAGGCCAACAGCACCGCCATCGCCCATCTTGTGGTCGCGGGAAAAACGGAAGTGGAGCGCATTCGGGAGCAGGTGCAAAACGTCGAATAGCAAAACGCATGATTCTGCAGAACAAGCGAATGGGAGTGCTGTGCGTGGTATCCGGCCCGAGCGGGTCGGGCAAGACCACCCTGTGCCGCGGAGCCAGCGCCGCCGGGGGAGGCTACTATTCGGTGTCCTGCACCACCCGGGCCCGGCGCGACGGGGAAGTCCACGGTCAGGACTACTTTTTCCTGGAGGAGGCAGCGTTTCTGCGCCGCGTCGAAGCGGGTGAATTCCTGGAACACGCCCTCGTCCACGGACGCCACTACGGCACGTTGAAGAGCGAAGTCCTCCCGCGTTTGCACCGGGGGGAAGATGTCATCATGGACCTCGACACCCAGGGAGCGGCGATGCTGCGCGCCTGTCAGGATCCCGAAATCTGCCGTTCGCTGATGGACGTTTTCCTCCTCCCGCCGGATGCGGAGGAATTCCGCCGGCGGCTGGCTGCACGCCGGTCTGAAACGCCCCAGCAGATTGACACGCGGCTGCGCAATGCCCGCGAAGAAATGCGCCACTGGCGGGAATATGACTATGCCATTGTCAGCGGCACCCGGGAAGATGACCTCCGCGCCCTCCAGCACATCCTCGCGGCAGAGCGGCTGCGCGCATCCCGCCTGGTGGCTGCCGGGGCGGACACCATCTAGCCGCCCGCTCCCGTGCGCTGGATGCTCACCATTTCCTACGACGGAAGCGGGTTTGCCGGGTGGCAGAGCCAGCCGCGGGGAAACACCATCCAGGACGTGCTGGAGGCCGCGCTGGCCCGCATTCTGAAATGTCCCGGAACCCGCATCCACAGTTCCGGACGCACCGACGCCGGGGTCCATGCCCTGGCGCAAACCGCCCATTTCGATGCTCCGCCCGCCTGCCGCCTGGATGCCGCGATGTGGCGCAATGCCCTCAATGCCAATCTGCCGCCCACCCTGCGCGTCCTCCGCTGCGCGGAAATGCCCCCGCAGTTCCATGCCCGTTTTGACGCCACTGGCAAAACCTACGCCTACCGCATCTGCACCGCCCCGGTGCTGCCTCCGCTGGAATTTGGCCGCGCCTGGCATGTTCCGCATCCCATCGACCTTGGCATCCTCACTGCCTGTTGCCGGGAAATGGAGGGGCGTCACGATTTCTCCGCGTTCGCCGCCCGCCGCCGCGGGGATGATCCCTCCGTGCCTGACTATGCGGTGCGCAGCCTCTGGACTGTCCGTCCGGAGACGACGGGGGCTTTCCTAACAATTACCTATCACGGCGAAGGCTTCCTTTATAAAATGGTCCGCCTGCTGACCGGAACCCAGGTGCGCATTGCCCAGGGACGCGAGCCCCTTTCCTCCCTGCGCCAATTTCTGCAAAATCCCGGCGGCCCGAAATCCACCCACCTGGCCCCTGCGGCGGGACTCTGCCTCGTCCGTGTGGATTATCCGCCGTCCATCCTGCCAGCCTGAGCCCCCGCCGCCGGCTGCAGACGGGCAGTTACCCGCGCACCCGCTCCATGCGGGCACCGAGCGCACGCAGTTTGTCGTCGATGTGCTCGTAGCCGCGGTCAATGTGATAGAGGCGGTGAATCTCCGTGGAGCCCGCGGCACCCAGGGCCGCCAGCACCAGTGCCGCGGAGGCGCGGAGATCGCTGGCCATCACCGGCGCCCCGCTCAGCCGCTCCACGCCGCGGATGACGGCCGTGGGGCCTTCCAGCTTGATGTCCGCTCCCATCCGGTTGAGTTCCGCAACGTGCATGAAGCGCTGCGGGAAGATCGTTTCCGTGATGACGGAAATCCCCGGAACCGTGGCAAACAACGCACAGAATTGGGCCTGCATGTCAGTGGGAAATCCAGGATAGGGTTCGGTGCGAATTTCCCCCCCGTGGGGGGCCGTGCTCTGCGAAATGGTGATCGAATCACCCCGGAAGGTCACCGGATAGCCGCAGTGCCGCAGCAGGCCGGTCACTGCCGTGAGGTGTTCGCGGCAGGCTTTTTTGATGGTGATCTTTTTGCCTGCCAGCGCTCCGGCAACCAGAAAAGTGCCGGCCTCGATGCGGTCGGGAATGACTTCGTGGTCGGCCCCCTGGAGTTCCTTCACGCCTTCGATGGTGATGGTGCGGCTGCCGGCTCCCTCGATGCGGGCGCCCATTTTAATGAGAAAGTTGGCCAGATCCAGGACCTCCGGTTCGGCAGCGGCTCCTTCAATGATGGTGGTGCCGGGCGTCAGGACGGCGGCCATCAGCAGATTGTCGGTGCCCAGAACGGTGGAGCCGTGCTTGCCCCGCATGTTGATTTCCCGGCCTCGCAGCCTGCCCTGGCCGCGAATGACGATGTTTCCCCCGGAGACATTCACATCCGCCCCGAGTTCTGCGAGGCCGCGCAAGTGCAGGTCCACCGGGCGGTCGCCAATGACGCAGCCTCCGGGCAGCGAGACGCTGGCTTCATCCAGTCGGCCCAGCAGCGGTCCCATGACACAAATGGAAGCGCGCATTTTGCGCACCAGATCGTAGGGGGCGTCGCTGCGGATCTTGTCCGCCCTGACAATGACGGTGCCGCTGTGGCGCTCCACCTCCGCACCCAGATTCTGCAGGATTTGCAGCATGTAGTTGGTGTCGCTCAGATCCGGCACGCGGCTGATGCGGCAGGTGTCGCGGGTCAGCAGCGTGGCGGCCAGGATGGGCAGGGAGGAGTTTTTCGATCCGCTGATCTGCACGCTGCCTTCCAGAGGCCGTCCGCCGTGAACAATGAGCTTTTGCATGGGTGGAATTAAAAATGGGGGAGGGAGTTTCTGTCACGCCACCGGAGCAGTGGCAAATACAAATCGCTCCAGCCCGGCGGCATCCGCCGCTGCCCGGACATCTTTCAGCCCGTGCTGGGTGAGGCAGTCCGTGAGCCGCGCTGCCTGCCCGTGGCCAATTTCCATGGCCACCCGTCCGCCTGGACTCAGATGCCGGGGAAGCTGGGAAATGAAGCGTTCCATGAGTTCGGTCCCTGCCGCTCCGCCGCCGTCCAATGCCAGGCGGGGATCGCGCTGGACTTCCTCAGACAGGGTGGGGATTTCCTCCGGTGCGATGTAGGGGAGATTGGCCACGACCAGCTCGAATGTTTCCGCATCCAGTGCGGAAAAGAGATCGGTCTGCACAAAGCGCAACCGTTCCGGAGGAATGCTGAGGCGGACGGAATTTTCACGGGCCAGCGCGAGTGCCTGCTCTGAAACATCCGCCAGGGTTGCCGCCGCTTCCGGCCAGGCCAGCGCGAGCGACAGGCCGATGACTCCCGAGCCGGTTCCCATGTCGAGCACGCTTCGCGGAGGGGCGGCATCCTTCGCTGCAGCGGTTAGGATTTCACAAAGTTCCTCGGTTTCCGGACGCGGGATCAACGCCCGGGCATCGCAGAGAAATTCCCGGCGCATGAATTCCACCGTTCCGAGCAGGTGCTGCAGGGGCTCGCGTCGTCCGCGCCGCAGTGTCAGCTCGCGCAGGGGTGCGAGTTCCGCCTCGGTCAGCGGCCGGTCGAACCAGAGGTAGAGCTGCATGCGCTTGCAGCCAAGCACATGGGCCAGCAGGTGTTCCATGTTCAGACGCGGGCTTTCCACGTCGCGCTTTTCCAGATAGGCCGTTCCGTCCTGGATGGTTTGCAGGACCGATTTCATGCAAAAATTTCGCGGCAGCCATTGGTCCGCTGGAATCCGGGCCGGAGCATCCGGGCCATGCCTGTCAGCTTCATCAGGGGGCGGGAACATTTTTCAACACCGTCGCGATGACCTGCTCGGCATCCGAGCCCTGCTGCGTCCGGCTGTCGCGAATGGAAAGCCGGTGGGCCAGCACGGCCGGCACCACCGTCTTGACGTGGTCAGGATACACCGCGCCGGCCCCCGCCAGGAAGGCTGCGGACTGGGCGGCGCGCAGCACCGCAATGGAAGCGCGGGCGGAGAGGCTGCCGCGTCCGCCCTCCTGTTTGCGCAGGCTTTCGCAGATCAGGGAAATGTAGCGGCAGATGCGGTCGTTGGCCGCCACCTGCCGGACCTGCTGCTGCATGGCGGCAATGTCCCGGGCATGCAGCAGGGGCGTTTCCGCCTGCGGAGCCGCTCCCCGTGCCGCGTGCAGCTGCAGAATGCTGCTTTGCGTTTCCAAGTCCGGCAGCGTCATGTTGATGGACAGCAGAAAGCGGTCGAGCTGCGGCTCGGGCAGCGGAAACGTGCCGGAGGAATAGAGGTTGTTCTGCGTGGCGATGACCATGAACGGGGCCGCCAGCTCGCGGGTCACTCCATCCACGGTGACCTGGTGTTCATTCATGCATTCCAGCAGGGCGCTCTGAATGCGGGGCGAGGTGCGGTTGATTTCATCCGCCACCACGATGTTGCGAAACACCGGCCCCTCGATGAACTGAAACTTGCCGCTCGCCTGGTTGTAGATGGAATACCCGAGAATGTCGCTGGGCAGCAGATCCGGCGTGAATTGAATGCGGCTGAAACTCCCGTCAATGCTCCGCGCCAGCGTCTGGGCGAGCGAGGTTTTCCCGATCCCCGGCGCTCCCTGAATGAGCACGTGGCCATTGGCCAGCAGCGCGGTCATCAGGAACTGGCTGGGACGTTCGGCGCCCAGGACCGTTCCGGTCAGGCGGTGATAGAGGGCTTCTAGTTTTTCTCTCACGGGCAGGATTGAAAATGGTCGGCCAGACTAGCCCGCCCCTGCCGTCTGCAAAGCGCAATCTTCCCCGCGGGGAAAATTACCGCGGCCACCTCCTGCTGACTTCACGGTTGAATCTTCCCGCCGTGCGGGAAACATGCCGCATCCATGACCGACCTCGACCCGACCACCCAATCCCTCATCCGGCTGGCCTTGGAGGAAGACATCGGCACTGGCGATGTCACCGCCGAATTCTTTACTCCCGCCGATGCCGTCAGCCGTGGACGCATCGTCGCCAGGGAACCCGGGGTGCTGGCCGGCATCAGCGTGGCGGCAGCCGTTTTCCTGGAAGTGGATGCAACCCTGCAGGTTCATGTGATCAAAACAGACGGAGCCAGCCTGGAAAAAGACGACGCCGTGCTGGAGGTGGCCGGAAGCAGCCGGTCCCTGCTGACCGCGGAACGCACCGCACTCAATTTCCTGCAGCGGCTCTCAGGCATCGCGACGCAGACCCGCCGCCATGTCAGGGCGCTGGGCAGCGCCAAGGCCCGGCTGCTGGACACCCGGAAAACCACTCCGGGATTCAGGATGCTCGAAAAGGCCGCTGTTCGCGCCGGTGGCGGGACCAACCACCGCATGGGTCTGCACGACATGGCCATGGTGAAGGACAACCACCTGCTGGCGGAAAACCGCCTGCCGGAATTGCAGGCGGCCATCGACCGCCTCCGCGCCGCCCGGCCGGGCATCCGCGTCGAGCTGGAGGCGGACCGCATTTCCCTCGTGGAAGGATTCCTCACCCTGCGCGGGGTCGATGTTATCTTGCTCGACAACATGAGCCTCCCTGACATGCGGCGCTGCGTGGAACTCACCGGCGGCCGGGTCGCCCTGGAGGCCAGCGGCGGCGTGACCCTGGAACGCCTGCCGGAAATCGCCGCCACCGGCGTGGATTTTATTTCCTGCGGTGCCCTCACCCACTCGGCCCGAGCCCTGGACCTCTCCCTCGATTTTGAACCCGTCCGCTGACGCTTCCTCCATGACCACAGAGCCTCGCGGCTGGATTGACCTGAGTGGCGGCGTACGCCTGAAAGTGTCCGGCACCGACAGCCTGCGCTACCTCAACGGCCAGGTTTCCAATGATGTCAGGAAAATCACACCCGGCACCGCCTTCTGGGCCTGCATCACCAGCCACAAGGGAAAACTCGAAGCGCTGGTGACCATCGCCAAACAGGACGATGGCGTCTTTTACGTGGCGGCCTCCCCAGCCCTGCGCGATTTCCTGCCCCTCCGGCTGGAAAAATACGCCATCGCCGACGATGTCCTGATCACCGATGTGTCCGACGCCACCAGCCAACTCCATTTTCTCGGTGCGCCGCCGCCCGTCACGCCCCGCTGGCAAATCCAGGCCGTGCAGCGCCTCGGGGCACCAGGATGCGATGTCTGGACCGCCCCAGAACATCTGGCGGAACTCAAAGCCCTGGCTCCGGAAATCCCCGCTGAAACTGCCGAGTGGCTGCGCATCGACCGCGGCATCCCGGCGTGGGGGACGGAATTGTCCGGCGACATCCTCCCGCCCGAAGCCGGACTCGACCAGTTCGCCGTGGATTACCACAAAGGCTGCTACATCGGCCAGGAAGTCATCAGCCGCCTCAAAAGCGTGGGCCGGGTCAACCGCCTGCTGCAGCGCCTCGAACTCCTCTCCGGCGCACCGGCGCAACCGGGATGGAAACTCTTCACCGCCACCGGCGAATGCAGGGAAGCGGGCGTGCTCACCAGCGTCGCCGCGGGAAGTCACGCTAGCGCACAAAAAACGGTTGCCCTTGGTTATCTCCGGCGCGATTGCATTGCGCCGTCCGCCCGGTTTTTCGCCGCGCCGGCTCCCGGTCATTTTCTCGCCACCTTCACACTCAGAAACACTTGACGGACCTCTCGGTTCCGTTGCTATCCTTTCACTACCATGATGAATCTCCGGCGCCTGCTCTGTCTTTCCATCGCCTCACTCGGCTGCGTCAGTTGTGCTTCCCTGAAAAAAGGAGACTCCGCCGCCGCAGCGCCGGAGGCGCCTGCGGCCAGCGCCCCGGAAGCCATCCCCAGCGACCACAACGACGCCATCATGGTCGTGGACGTCAATGGCAGCAAGGAAACCGTCGTCATTCACCTCCGCCCGGACCTCGCTCCCAAGCATGTTGCCAACTTCAAAAAACTCGTCAGCCAGGGCTATTATGACGGACTTGCCGTCCACCGCGCCATTCGCGGCTACCTCGTGCAGACGGGCGATCCCCTGACCCGCGATGACGGCAACAAGGTAAACTGGGGCACCGGCGGACCGGACTACAAGATTCCCGCCGAAGTCAAAGGCAAGCACGTCAAAGGCTCCCTCGCCGCCGCACGGCTCAGCGACAAGCTGAACCCTGACAAATCTTCCAGCGGCAGCCAGTTTTACATCACCCTGCGCACCGCCAAAAGCCTGGACAGCGGCTACTCCGTCTTCGGCGAAGTCGCCCAGGGGCTCGATGTGATCCAGCAGGTCTCCGCCGCCGTTGTGGACACCAACGACGTGCCCGTCAAACGCATTGAGATCAAATCCATCCGCCTCGCAGACGCTTCCTCCGTTGAAAAGGTCGAGCGGAAAAAATCCACGCGCAAAACCGTGCCGGATTCCCAGAAAGGCCCGCTCACCCGCTTCATTGAGCGCATCTGGTAAAACCACACGGACAGGGCCGTCGGCAGCACTTCCAGCAACTGGTTTGGGAGTTTGATTTCCCGCCTACTGCCGTTTCGCCAGCAGGCACAATGCCAGGAGAATGAGGGGAAGGTGAAGCAGCGTGGCGAAAAACAAACGCCGCGCCGCGGAACGCTCCCGCGTTTTGCAAAAGACAAGCGAAAGCCAGACCAGCCACCCGCCCAACAGCAGGCCGACCACGGCAAACACCGGACTGGCAAAACCCGCGAGCCACGGGTGCAGGGACAACACGGCGGTCAGCACGCTGAAGAGCAGGGCCAGACGGGAAGTTTTCGCGCCGGACACATCATCGTTTGACCACATCACGAATCCTCCCCGGATGTATTCCTCGCGGTACATCCAGTTGATGGCCACGAAGTGGGGCAACTGCCACAAAAAGAGCAGGGCAAACAAAAACACCGCCTGCGGAGCGGCCAGCAAAGACCACTGGAAAGAGTGGCGGGACGCCGCATCCGCCCCGCCAGCGGCGGCCACCCAGCCGATGACCGGAGGCAGCGCCCCGGATACGGCACCGACCAGCGTATTCATCGCCGAGGTCCGCTTCATTGGGGTGTAGATGAAGAGGTACACGACCAATGTCAGGATCGCCAGAGCCGCAGATTCCACATTCACCAGCACTCCCAGGTGAATGATGCCCACCGCGCACAGCAGCCACCCCAGAACAAAGGCCGCCTCACTGCGCAGGCGGCGCGCCGGCAGCGGACGGTCCGCGGTGCGGTGCATTTTTGCATCTGCATCCACTTCCATGAGCTGGTTGAACACCGCGGCACCAAAGGCGGTCAGCGTGGTGCCAAAAACCGTATGCACCAGAGTCCAGCCCATCCCCGCCCAGCCTGCGCCCACCCAAAACCCGACAAAGGTCGTTACCACGACCAGCGTGCTCAGCCGGGCTTTGGTCAGGGCCATGAAATCCGCACGCGAAATCAGCCCGCCTCCCGCGGTGGGAGCAGGGGAGCGCACGGAATCAGCCGGGGGATGGGAAACGGGGTCGGTCATGAAGGCGGGGGGCATCATTCGCGGGGCAGGCGCATTTGGCAACCGGCGATGCCTCGAAAAAAGTGCCGTTCACTCGTCGGCGGACTCTTCATCAAGGCGCAGTGCGGCCAGGTCGGGGTCGGTGCGGGCAGTGCGCTCCAGGCTCTCGTCCAGGGCAAAGGCCGCCACCAGGGCTTCCAGCGCCGCTTCGGTGTCGCCTAGCACCGCGAGGTAACAGCCCAAATTGTAATGAAACAGAGCCTCCTCCTGCAGCGCCTCCGGGCCGCTGCGCAGGGTGCGCAGTGCTTCCGCAGTCGCTCCGGCTTCATGCAGGCAATAGGCGGTGTGAATGAACCCCCAGGGCCGGTCCGGAGCCTCGTTGCACAGCCGCCGCCCGGTCACAATCGCCTCGGTCCACCGCTGTTCCCGCATCAGCAGCAGCAGCTCCGCCTCGATCACTTCCAGACCGTCCGGGTGCGCCTGCCGCAGGCGTTTCAGTTCCGCCCAGGCCAGATCCAGCAGCCCCAGGTCCGCATAACCCTCCAGCGCCTGCAACACCTGCAGGCGCTCCAGGTCATCATCGGAAAATCCATCCGAAATCATCCTGACGCATGTTCTGGAATAATGGACCGGTGAAGTAAAGCGGTTTCCCCACCGGAAAAAAAGTGGTCCGCACAGTCCTCTGTGCGGATTGCCCCAACAGGCCCTGCCTCGCACCGGAAATTCCCGATCATTGGACGGCCATCCCTCTTCCTCTCCCTCTCCCCCTCCCTCAGCCTGGGGCTTGGGATTTGTAACCTCAAAAATTTGTCTCCGCGGACCGTCATAAGCCGAATTTTGTTCCCGGCCGTTGCCAGCCGGGCGATGGCCATTCCTCTAGCCCCACACGGGGTGAGACTCCCGGCCGAAGCCGGGGGCGACTATTACCCGGGGTCATCCAGCCTGGCAGCCGAAGCTGCCGTGCCGGGCCGGACAGGCGGTCCGTTTCCCCTGTTCTGTCTTGCACCACGCGGGGTTTTTCCTGCCCCGTCCCTTGCGGTCCGGGCGGTGAGCTTTTACCTCGCCTTTTCACCCTGGCCGGTCGCCTTGCGGCAGCCGGTGGTATGTTTTCTGTGACACTGGTCCGTCGGCGGCGGCTTGCGCCATCGCCTCCCGCGTTTGACACGCGGCGCGTTGCCTTGCGGTGTTCGGACTTTCCTCTGCGCGGCGATTGCTCGCCGCACA
This sequence comes from Verrucomicrobiales bacterium, assembly GCA_018003315.1. Lineage (GTDB taxonomy): Bacteria > Verrucomicrobiota > Verrucomicrobiia > Verrucomicrobiales > V1-33 > JAGNEJ01. The sequence goes on along the minus strand of JAGNEJ010000023.1, from coordinate 6,776 downwards.
GCGGCCGTCTCGGGTCCGCGGAGGCGGCTACCTTCGCCCACACCGCACGGCACGCCACTGAAGTTTGCAGAATTTTCTTGCGGCGCTGTTCCGCCGTTTCGCGATGGTTGCCTGTTCGCTTCATTTCCGCCTCGCCATGCACCCCGTCCCCCTTGTCACCCTGCTGATCCTGACCGCGATTTCTGCCTCCGTTTCCCAGGAGGCGGTGACCGTCGGCAAAGGATCCCATGCCGCCACCGCCCCAACCGGAGTCATGATGGACGCCAAACGGGGCGTGGACCTGGTCGCGGAAACCGAAGGGCGCAAGCTTTTCCTGGTGGAGGACGACGGACGTCCGGTGCCGAGCAACAAATGGTATCAGAACCTGCTTTTCCAGCAGTATGGCACCGGATTGTGGGCGATGCCTCACCGTGTGGATGCCACCAGGGAAGGAGTGGAAATTTTTCACGCCACGGGGTTTAGCGGAGACGGTGTGCGGGCGATTGCGGAGTGGCCGCTGGTGGTGACGGGGCGCGATTTCTCTCCCAAGGACTCACGGGCCAAAGCGTGGTCGGACTGGAGCGTCTCGTTCCGGTGCTTTGAGAGCGAATCCCGGTTCATGGATGTCACCCTCGGCGAGGGAATGCCTGCGGTGTGGTGTGAGTTCAAGGGGGTGCGTCCGCTGCTGGCCTTTGGGGACCGGCAGGGCAAGGGCTCGCGAGCAAAAAACGGGGCGGCATATTTCGGGATGGACGGAAAACCCCTGTCGCTTCCGGTGACCGGTGACGCCCTTGGGTTGACCCATGAAGGGCGGCACTGGAGCGTCTTTGCCCCGGATGGATCGCGGTTCGTTGCGACAGAGGCCGGCATCGCCGTCGATTTGTCAGGAACGGCGGCGTTTCTGGTCGTCGTGCCGCTCTCCAAGCCGCAAGACCTGGCGTTTTTCCACCGCCATGCCTTTGCTGTTCCCCGCGACACCCGGCTCTCGTGGAGCTACGATCGAGCCGCGGGTCGCATCACCACAACCTGGAAAATTGTGACGGAACCGCTGCGTGCGGGCGCTGCCGCTTCGGTGGTCCAGGGATTTCTGCCGCACCACTGGCGGGAAAACCTCGCCCCGCTGCCACTGGATGGCCCGGTGTACCACACCATCCGCGGTCCGATGAAATGCGGCATCGGAAATGAATTTACCATCGCCTATCCGTTCCACGGCATTCTGCCGAACTATCCGGCACCGCAGAAAATCGACACGGAGCGGGTCAGGAGCCAGTTGGCGGCCCATTTCATCGACCGCGGGAAACCACTCCGTGGCGACACCTACTGGGGCGGCAAGGAACTGCAGAAACAGGCGCAGGCGGCCTTCATCGCCACGCAGACAAAGGATCCCGGAGCGGAAGCTGCGGTGGAGCGGTTGCGGACCGGACTGGAAAACTGGCTGACGTTCACACCGGGGGAGAAGGGCCAGTACTTTGGCTGGTATCCGCGGCGAAAGGGGCTGGTGGGATTCCCTGCCGCCTATGGATCGGAACACTTCACCGACACCCACTTTCACCAGGGTTACTTTGTGTTTGCAGCGGCGGTGCTGTGCCAGCTTCAGCCGGATTTCGCCGCCGGCTATGGCGGCATGGCGCGGCTCATTGCCAAAAACTATGCGAACGACTCCAGGGAGGATGTGCGCTTTCCCCGCTTTCGCACCTTCGACATCTGGCGAGGCCACAGTTTTGCCGACGGCAACGGCTTCCCCGAAGGCAACAACCAGGAATCCACCGGTGAAGCGGTAAACAGTTGGGCTGCGATGATTCTGTTGGGGGAGGCGTTGGGCGATCCCGATCTCACCGCCGCCGGCGTCATGGGCTATGCGTTCGAAACCCGCGCCAACGTCGAATACTGGTTCGACCCGCACGGGGACGTTTTCCCAATAGACTACGCCCACGACGCCTGCGGCATGATCTGGACGGACCGCATCGTGTGGGGCACCTGGTTTACCGCTAGTCCCGCGTGGATTTATGGCATCCAATGGCTGCCCACCGCTCCACACGCCGCATTCTATGACCAGGACCGGGATTTCATCACGAGGATCCATTCCGGCTGGCAGCGGGAACAGTTGGCTTTTGAACAGCGGGAAGCAGCCAATAAACCGGGCAGCAGCCCAAACCCTGCGGACATAAAATCCCTGGGCGGCGAACTCGGCAGCTATCATCTGGGCTTTCTCATGCACGGGGATGCTCCGCAGGCCGTGGCCGAAATCGAAAAACTCTGGGCAGAACTCGGAGACAAAACCGCGCACAGCGAGTGGATGCTCAACGTGTGGTGGCAGGCCAGTGCCCTGAAGGAACTGGGCCGGGTGGACTGGTCCTGCCACGGCAACAACCCCACGTCCATGGTGTATGTCAATGCTGCGGCAAAGACCCGCACCTTCTTGGCGTGGAACCCTTCCGCCGCCACTCAATCCGTGGAGTTCTTTCGCAAAGGAAAGCGGATATTCACGCTGCAGGTGCCTCCGCACGGCATCGCACAAAAATCGGCCGGGAAATGACCGGTCAGACCGGCGGCCTCGGTGCCGCGCTTCAGGGTGCGGACTTTCGCCACGGTCTTGAGGCAGGCGAGGAAAATGCGGTGGCGTTGCGGCTGGGGGCACTGTTCGCAACGGACGCGACGGCAATATCAGGTGCAGTCAGGGACTTTCTGAAAACAGGGGGACATGCAGTTCCGCGGCATTGCTTTGCTAGGCTGACGGAAAATGGTGCGGCTTTTGCATTCGCGGTTGAAATGACGGAAGGTGCCGTCAAAATTGCGCTGGTCCCAGCTGTGCAGGAAAACACTGCGGAGGCGGGGCGCGGCCCAAACCCCCCATGGAATCCACTGAAGCAGACTTTTTGCAGGACAACGCCGCGGCGGGGTTGGGACGGAGGCGTTTTGTGGGTGTGGCTGGGGCGGCGATTTCTTCGCTGCTGCTGCCGGACTGGGTCAGGGCTGCTGGCTTTGAATGGAAGCTCGTCAACCACAACGGACGGGACTACGTGAGGTTCAAAGACGTGCAGTCGTTTTACCGTTTTCAGCGATACGAACGGGATGGACGCCACATCTGGCTGCGTTCCACCTCGCTAGTGTTGAAGGCAGCCGTGGAGTCGGATGAACTTTACCTCAACAACGTGAAGTTCTGCCTGAGCTATCCGATTCTTGAAATGGACGGGCAGGTGTTGGTATCGCGGATGGATTTGGCGAAACTGCTGGACCCGGTGATGCGCCCGGCATTCATCAATAACCGCATCCTTTTCGACACCGTGGTGCTGGACCCCGGGCATGGCGGCCAGGACCCCGGGGCGCGGGGCGTGCTGGGGTGGGAGAAGGACTACGCCCTCGACCTGGGCCTGCGCCTGCGCAAGGTGCTGCAGGCAAAAAACTTCAAAGTGAAGATGACGCGGGAGACGGATGTCTTCATCAGCCGCGAGGGGCGCTACCGGGTGGCCAATGCCGCACCGAACAGCATTTTTATCAGCCTGCATTTCAACTCGAACGTCCGCACGGCCAGCGGCGTGGAGACCTATGCGCTTTCACCCACCGGTGCCGCCTCCACCGACCAGCCAAACCGGTTGAGCGATGGCAGGATCCTGAGCGGCAACAACCGGGATGCGGAAAACATCGCGCTGGCCACGGCGGTGCATGCGATGGTGCTCTTCAAGATGAAATGCATCGACCGCGGCATTCGCCGGGCCCGCTGGACGGTGCTCACGGGACTGGACCGTCCGGGCATTCTGTTCGAAGGCGGCTTTGTCACCAGCCCAACGGAAGGAGCCAGCATCCACACCTCGGTGTACCGGGACCAGTTGGCGCAATCGATTCTGGGGGGAATTCTCAACTATCGGAATGCGGTGGCCAAGCGGTCAGGGGTTCCGCAGGCTCCGGCAGGCGGCACCGTCAAGAAGTAGGACGGGAATGGCCGATTTGGAAATCGGCGGCGGCATCAGCCTTCGACCAGCGCGGCCTCTTTCGACAAGCCGTTGCCTGCGGCAAGCAGCCGTGCGGTGCGCTGGGCGAGTTCAACGTGGAATTGCTCCGCATCCGGCGATGGTCCCAGGCCGTGGGTCCGCGCCCAGAAATTGCCAAACCGTTCACCGGGGTGGCGGTGGCGCACGAAAATTTCGAGCAGTTCACGCACTTTCTGCGGAATTTCCTCCTGGGTGACGACTTTTTCCTGCAGTCCGGCAAGGCGGTCGCCGGCCACTCCTCCGCCCACATACATGGCATACTTTCCCGGTGCCCGGCCCACGAATCCAATGTCTGAATTGTAAGGGCGGGCGCATCCATTGGGACAGCCGGTCATCCGGAAGAGCAGCGGTTCATTTTCCAGACCCAGATCGCGCAGCACCACGTCAATTTTGTCAAGGACCGACGGGAAAACGCGTTCGCTTTCCGAAAGGCTCAGTCCGCAGGTGGGCAGGGCGACGCAGGCATGGGCCACGCGGCGCGCGGCGGTCATGCCATCGGCATGCGGCACGCGATGCTTTGCCAGGATGGCATCGACCACCGCACGGCCGTCCGGGCTGATGTCGGCAAAAATGATGTTGGCATTGGGGGTGATGATGACCGGCGCGGAAAGCGTTGCGGCGATCTCCCGGAAGGCGCTCTTGTAGGCAGGTCCGTTCTCCACATCGACGATGCGCCCCATGTTCACGAACACGGCAACATACCATTTCCCGTCGCCCTGTTCATGCCAGCCCATGCGGTCTTCGACGCTGTCGAAACGCACTTCCTTGGCCGGGCCTATTTCAACTCCGGGCAGCCGCTCGCGGACTTGTTCCCGAAACCAGTCCATGCCCCGGTTCTTCACCAGGTATTTCATCCGTGCCAGTTTGCGATCCTCGCGGTTGCCAAAATCGCGCTGGGTCTTCACGATCGCCTCCGCCACCGCCACCACGTCCTCACGATTGACGTACCCCAGCGGCTGGGCAAGGCAGGGCTGGGTGTGCGCCTGCCCGTGGCTCATGCCAAAGCCGCCTCCGACCACTATCGTGTAGCCCGCCACTTGGTCGTTTGCGATATGGGGAATGAAGCCAAGGTCCTGGCTGAAAATGTCCACGTCATTGTCTGGAGCCACGGCAATGGCCATCTTGAATTTTCGCGGCAGATACACCCGGCCATAAATCGGGTCCTCTTCCTCGGGAGAAAGCTGGGAATTCTCCAGCAGGGCCATTTTTTCGCCATCCAGCCAGATGTCCGCATACGCACTGCTGCGCCACAGAAAGCGGCGGCTGATTTCCTCCGCAAGCCTCTGAGCATCCAAATGCGCGGCATCGCACCGCGGGGCCGCGGGGCCCATGGTGTTGCGCACCACGTCTCCGCAGGCTCCCATCGTCGTGAGTCCGCTGTGGTTGATCGTGGCGATCACTTCCTTCAAGCCCCCCTTGAGCACGCCGTGAAACTGAATCCCCTGCCGCGTGGTCAGCCGCAGCGCCCCATTGGCTAGGGTTTCGCCCAAGCGATCGTGAATCAAATACTGTTCCGCGGTCAGCCGTCCCCCGGGCATCTTGGAGCGCACCATGAAACCCCAGGCCTTTTCCTGCTTCTCCTTGGCTCGGGCAGCCCGCTGGTCACGGTCATCCTGCTGGTAGGTTCCATGAAATTTCAACAGGGCATTCTCCGCTTCGCCAAAATGGGTGACATTTTGATCCGAAAGATCTCCCGAGATGTTTCCACGCAATCCGCGGCTTTCCAATTTGATGTCTTCGACGCTGCCTTTGGCCATGTTGACTTGTTGCTTGAGTTCCGAAAAGTGCCCGAGCATACGAAGCGTTCAACCGATTGCAAGCAAAAACCTCAAAGTCGATAGGAATAGTAGGGAATTGGTGCTGGCAGAACATTCATCGCGCAGGGGCGGACATCTGGTAGGGTGGCGGTGATGAACGATTCCCGATTTCCAAGAAAGCGCCTGATGCTGGTGGTGCTGGTTTTGGCGGCCGGCCTGTGGGGCTTGCCGCGACTGAGCAGTGAGTGGCAGTTGGACCGGTGCCAGCAGGATCTTTTTCGGGCGATTGAACAGCGCGATACGCGAACTGCCTGGGGGCTGGTATCCGAAGAGTATGCGGATCATTGGAAGTTTGACGCTGCTGCCATCCGCCTGGCCATGGATGACGTGGCCGCGCAGTTTCTCACGTTGAAAATAACCCCGGGATCGGCATCATGGGTGCGCTCTGGCAAGACTGCCACGCATCAAGCCGTGCTGCAATTGTCCGGAAAGTCCATCGGGCCGCTGGGACCAGCCATTCTCCAGCGGGCAACAGAGCTGAAGGCTCCTTTTGAATTTACCTGGAGAAAAGAAGCAGTATGGCCGTGGAGTTGGCGGTTGGTGCGCGTGGCCCAGCCGGAAGTGGAGGTGGGGGAGGGTTACACTCCCGGCATGTTTAGCGGGCATTGAGGATGGCGGCATCCGGGAATTCCCAGCCAAAACGGTGATGCCCTTTCATCCCATGCAGCCCCGAGACCATCCTCGATCAAATCCGTAAGCTGACTGGAGTGATGTTGGCGACAGATCAGCGGCTTCAACGACACACAGGCGGCGTGCCTTTTCACGAACACTGGCTGGCCGATGGGCGCGGATTGTCGCAGGCATGCTGGGCATGGGCCTGACCGGGAGCCGGCAGGGACATTCCTGATGGGCAAACAGTGTCGTATCGGGTAGGAGGCGGGGTTACCCCCGCCGTCCTCCCACACCACCGGACGTGCGGTTCCGCATCCGGCGGTTGAGTGATGAGTTGGTGTTCATGAGTTGGTTTGACGTTGATAACGTTGGATGACTT
>JAGNEJ010000081.1 GCA_018003315.1 Verrucomicrobiales bacterium | reverse complement strand
GATGCGCAGTCCACGGGCTACGCCGACAACATCAACTTTGAAGGAGCTTCCGTGCTGCCTGCCGATGTTACCCTCAAACTGGCCAACGGCACGCTGCACAGCTCGTGGGACGGTGCCGGACGCGTCATGGCAGGGAACGTGGAGGCAGCCGGCGGTGCCGTCATCGAAGGACGCTACAACGATCTGGGTAAAACCTACGCCGGACAAATCACCCTGACGGGCGGGGGCACTTCCTTCCGCACCACCGACAGCGGCGGCGGCGGCGGAAGTTTGGTCATCAACGGAAAAGTCACCGGACCCGGCGAACTCGTCAAGGATGGCGGGGCCTCGGTGGACTTGGGCACCACCCGCGGCATGGTGACCCTGAACAACCCAGCCAACGACTACACCGGTGGCACGCGCGTGGAATCCGGCCGCCTGAGACTGGGCGCGGCAGGAGCCATTCCCCACGGCAGAATTGACGTCAATGGCGGCACCTTGGACCTGAACGGGAATACGCAGTTGATGACTCACGGGACGCTGCGTGCCGAAGTGGTTGGCGCTGGCAGCACCCTGGGCATTACCGGTCCGGGCGTTACGGTCGTCCGCCCTGGAGCCAATGTGCAGGTCCCGGTGGAAGTTTCGGGAGGCATTCTCCAACCCAACCACGATCTCGGGGACAACGTCCTTGGCAACGGCTTGACGAGCACCGTGCTCTTCTCCGGCAACGCCACGCTGAAACCGTATCAGGCACCAGCCACCATCGAACAGCCAGGTCTGCATGAATTCCACCGCACCGGCGCAGGGGTGGGCGCAGACTTGGGCACCACCGGCGCCACCTACACCGGCATTCAGCAGGGAATTCCGGCCATCGATTCCACGGCAAAACCCTACGGAGACAACAATTCGTTTGTCTATACGGGAGTCATTCGCAACACCAGCGGCGGACCAATGGCGGTTTCCTTCGCGGAACAGTATGATGACGAAATTCGGGTCAAGGTCAATGGCACCACTGTTCTCCTAGATACGGCTTGGAACGTGGCGACGCAGTCAGGCTCCGTCACGCTGAATTCCGGCGACAATATCGTCGAGTTTACTTCGTATGATGGAACCGGTGGAGCTGGACCGAACAGTGGATGGACCAAGGGGATCGGCCTCGCCCTCGGTGTTCCCCTGCTGGACAATGCCAACTATGGAGTCATCAGCAATTCAACCATGCCCGCTGGACTGGCGCTGGTTGCTCCGGTTCTCGACAACCGGCAGGACCGCAGCGAGAATAAAAACCTCGAAATTGATCCAGGCGTCACCCTCACCGTGGACACCACCGACCTTCAAGGCAAGGCCTACACCCTCACCGGCGTGCTTTCCGGCGGAGGCAACATGACCAAGACGGGATTGGGCGACCTCATCATTTCGGGAATTTCCTCCTACACCGGCAAGACCACCATCAGCCAGGGTACTCTCAAACTGTCAGCCACCGGCAGCATCGCCTCCTCGAACGAAGTGGATGTGGCCGCCGGAGCAGTCCTGGATGGCAGTGCCAGCGGATTCACCGTGCCGCTCGGACAAAAGCTGGATGGCAACGGAACCGTGATCGGCAATACCACCATCAATGGAACCATCTCTCCCGGAAACTCAGTGGGCACCCTGACCATCAACGGATCCCTAACCATCAATGGAGCCTACACTGCCGAAGCCAGCGCGAATGGAGTCAACGACTTCGTCAACGCCTCCGGCGGAGTCACCTGGGGCGCCGGTTCCAGCTTCACCCTGAGCCTGCTGGGCGGCTACTCCCCGGCATGGGGTGACAGTTTCGATTTCCTCGACACCACCATCGCCGGTTCCGCACCGAGCATGAATCTGCCATCCCTTTCCGGCGGCATGACTTGGGATCAAAGCCAGTTCATGAGCAATGGTGTGCTCACGGTCATTCCGGAGCCCACCACTTCGGTGATCGCCATGCTGGCGGCGCTGGGACTGCTGTATCGCCGCAGGCGGTAATCGTTCCCAAACAAAGGCCTTCGATCAGAAATATCGGGTGCGCCCATTTTCAACTGGTTGGAAATGGGCGGACAGACCGAAGGTGCCGTGAAGCGCCGGAATGCTTGCTGACATGACGCTATCGGGAACGCATCGCAGGTGGTCGGGCGGGAGACTGTTCGTTTGAACGGACCTGGAGCGGCCCGAGCATCAAGGGCGGTGGCACACGTTCCAATACAGGTGCTGATTTCCTGCACAAAAAGGTGGAACCAGCACGCGGGGAAATGTGCTACTGTTTCTGCGAGTCATGAAATTCCCTGTGCTCCTCATTTCTGCGATTGCGCCGTTGCCCGTCTGGGGGGAGGCGCAGGATCCGCCCAAACCCAACGGTCCTCCGCCCGTTCCGATTCAGGAGCTGCAGATTCCCGGCGGAGGAATGCTGCGCATTGAAGGGGGCGGGCAATTGAGGATCCAGGGCGGAGCCCAGTTGCAAATCCGACCATTGTTGGGTGTTCAGGCGGCGGGAAATGAAAAAGAGGATGCGGAGGGCGGCACCCCTTGGTTGGGCGTGCAGATGGAGGCGACCTCCAACCTGGAACTGGAAGAGGATGAGAAACCACCGCCGGGTGTTGGCATCATCAGTGTCATGGAAAACAGTCCGGCATCCAAGGCGGGACTGAAGGCAACGGACCGGGTGCTCAAGATCAACGAAACAGTGCTGAAAAATGAGCAGGACTTGCGCAATACGGTGCGGGCAATGAAACCGGGCGCGGAGGTGAAGGTGGTCATCAGCCGGGATGAAAAGGAGCAGGAATTAAAAGTGGTGCTGGAAAAAATGCCCGCCCAATTGAATCAGCAACTGCAGTTGTTTGATCCCTTGGACAACGGCAACCGAAAGCCGGCAACCGTTCGGTTTTTCAATGCTCCGGTGCGGATTGCCGACGGTGCTGGTCCGGATGTGGTCCATCTGCGCGATGGCAACCGACTTGAGGGCAAAGTGATCTCCGTTTCCGAAACCGAGATCCGGCTCAAACTGGAAGCTGGCGGGGATGTGCCGCTGGAGGCTGCCGGAGTGCAAACCGTGCGGATTTCCGGAGGCCGAACGGAGTCGCTTCCCGTTGCGCTGCTGCTGCGCAACGGCGGGTGGATTGCCTGCCGGGATGCCACGCTGGACCATGGCAAATTCACCGCTCAGCTATCCACCGGCGAAACGTGGACGATTCCCCGGGAAAAAGTGGATTCCATGGGAATGCTGCCCGGCGGAGTACCGGTGTTCTACCGCGGCCCGCGGGATGGCGACGGCTGGGCTGCCTGGCCGGAGGGAAGCTGGAAATTTGCTTCCGGGGAATGGCGGGCCGCAGACACCAGAAATGGCGGCTTCGGGTTTGTCGGACGCAAGTTTCACCAGTTGCCGGATGCGTTTGAATTCAGCTTCGATGTCGCCGGCCTGGGGTTGAATCCCATGCAGGTGGTGCTGGGCGGCCAGCGCAATACCGCCGACGATTCCTATGCCTCGCCCGGTGCGATTCGCCTCCAGTTGTCCAGTGGCAGCGTGAGCATTTCCCAGTTCGACGGCATGCGCTTTTTTAACAACCTCCCGCCCGTTGGCGGAGAAGCGGTGGAATTTCCGCCCCAGCAGGACAAGCGTCCCCGGCACATTGTCTTGTATTGGAAGCGCAGCACCGGAATGCTGGCCGTAGCCATGGATGACCGGGTGGTGGGCCGGTTTGAAGTCGCAAAAATCACTCCCGGAGACCTGCCAAAAGCAGGGCGGGTGCTGCGGATCATGGCCGCAAGTCCTGACATGAAAATTAGGAATGTCCTGGTGCAGCCGTGGCTCGGCCAGCTTCCGCGGGAAGGAATCCGGGTGTCCTCGGATCTGCTGGCGGCAGAAACCGAGCCGGATTGGCTCGAGGAGAACATCGAGCGCATCACTCCTGCGGAAATCACCCTGGCAAAATCGGGATCCCGTCCGCGAAACGGTGCCCACCTGCTCGCATTCGTGCCATCCGCCCTGCCGGGCCCGTCCATGCCGGTGAAGGTCTGGCTGGAACTGAAGAATGGCAGTGCCTTCCCGGCGGAGTCCATCGCTTCCCAGAATGGAAAATTTCTGATCCACACCTCGTTTGCTGGTGACCTGGTCCTGGCAATGACCGCCGTCAGGGCGCTGGATTTCCGCCACCCTGACAAGTCCATGGAAGGGGGGGCGGACCAGCTTGACGTGCTGACCTTTGCCGACGGACGGCAGCTTCGCGGAACCTTCGACGGCTCGCTCCAGGACGGCAGGCTGCGCTGGAAACTTTCCGCCGCCAAGGTGCCCCTGGAATTTCCAACCGCATCCGCAGCCGCCCTGTTGCTGGCTGCGCGCCCGGATATCAAACCCGTGGAAGGCAGCCAGGTGGTGCGGTTGACCAATGGCGACTGGCTGGCGGGCGAAATTGCCGCCACCGACGCGGATTCCATCACCTGGAAATGCGCCCTGCACGATCAACTGAAACTCAGCCTGAGTCAGGTGCGCACGCTCTTTCCCTCCGCCGCTGCGTCTGTGACCGCTGACGCAGCCAGCGGACGCAAGCCGTGGCGGGTGCGCCAGGGCAACAGCGGCATCTGGATCAACGGGGAAATGCTCGTGGAGGATGAGGACGCCCTGCTGTCCGACTGGCAGTATTCCAACGGCGCCTACAGCGTGAACGGGAAAGGCGGAAAACGCGCCACCGCTCAGGCCATCGCGCTCCCCCTGCCGGCATTGGACCACGCCACCTCGGTCGAATTTTCGATCCATGCGGCCAATGGCTGGTTTGCCGCACAGATTCTTGGCAAGGGCAACTCCGGAGTCTTTTCCATCTACTGCAGCGGCAACGCCCTGCAGGTGGTGCGCACGGTGCAGACGCGCAATGCCAACGGCATCTTCATGCGCCCGGAACAGTTGCACTTCGACCTGCCCCCGTCCGCGCGCAATGCCGACGGCATCCGCCACCAGGTCATCTTCGATCCTGACAACAAATGCATTCACTTTGCCTGCAACGGCACACTGCTCGGGACGAGCCGCCTCAAGGATTCCGACAAATGGCCGGAAATACGGGCGATTACGTTTTCCAATTCCTACGGCAACGGCGGTCCATTCAGTGTGGCCGATGTCTGGATCACCCCATGGAACGGAAAATTGGGAACACCCGGCAAACCGACTGCCGGACAGGTCTCCCTGTTTCTGGCGAACGGCGATGAGGCTACGGGCCGCCTGATTGCACTGAAACCCAGCCTGCTGGAACTCGAATGCGATGCCGGCGAGGTGCCCCTGCCGCTTTCCCGCGTGCAGGCCGTCGAGTTCTCCCGGCCGGAGGATGCCGCCCAACCGCCCTACGTCCTGCGCCTCTTTGACCGTGGCCGCCTCTCGGCCACGGCCCTGCACATCCGTGAATCAAGTCTCACGGCATCCACGGTTCTGGGGGAAATCACCCTGCCGCTGGCTGCAGTGAAGGAGATTGTCTTTGTCCAGCCTGCCGCAAAATAACCATTCCGCTCCACCCCGCCTGTCATGCTCCCAACCACCATGCAAACTGCCTTTCTGTCCCGCCGCCGGTTTCTGGAAACCGGATCCACCGCCGCCCTGGCCGCCAGCCTTTTCAGCCGCGTGGAAGCTGCGGATTCCGCCACCGGACTGAAGGGGCGCATCCATCATTCCGTCTGCAAGTGGTGCTATGAAAAGCAGGTGCCGCTGGACCAGTTGTGCGCCGCCGCCAAGGAAATGGGAATCGCCTCCATCGATCTGGTGGACCCACCGGATTTTCCCATGCTGCAAAAGTACGGACTGACTACCGGCATGGTCAGCTTCCCCACAGTCCCCGGTCCGAATGGAGAAAATGTGGGCAGCATCCCGCACGGTTTCAACCGCCCGGAATATCATGATCTGCTCGCCGAAGCCTATGAGCCGCTCATCAAGGCGAGTGCGGCGGCAGGATTCAAAAACGTCATCTGTTTTTCCGGAAACCGGAATGGCATGGATGCGGAAACTGGCTTGAAGCACTGTGCCGCAGGTCTGAAAAAAATCCTCCCGATGGCAGAGAAACACGGAGTCACGCTGGCCATGGAGCTGCTGAACAGCCGGGTCGATCACAAGGATTACATGTGCGACACCAGCGCCTGGGGCATCCGGCTGGTCGAAACGGTGGCATCGGAGCATTTCAAGCTGCTGTTCGACATCTATCACATGCAGATCATGGAGGGTGACATCATCGCCACCATTCGCGCCCACCACCGCCATTTCGCCCACTATCATACAGGGGGAGTTCCGGGGCGGCATGAGATCGACGAGACCCAGGAATTGAACTATCCCGCCATCATGCGGGCGATTGTGGACACCGGCTACAAGGGGTTTGTCGCCCAGGAATTCATCCCGGCGAAACCGGATGTGCTGACATCCCTCCGGCAGGCGGTGCAGACGTGCGATGTCTGAAAAAAATCCGGATGCGGCCGCCCTCCACGGATGCGGAGGGAAGAATCCGCTGCGCGGAACCCTGCCGCGGGTAAACTCAAGACCGTGCGAAGCCTGCACCTGATTGTCCTCACATTTCTCGCCGCGGCGCCGGTTACGACGGCCGCCCGCGGCGTCATTTCCGATGAGGACCGGAAATGGTGGGCATTTCAACCGGTCGAATCCGGTGCGCCGCCGCAGGTTCAGGACACCACCTGGCCGAAAAATGACCTGGACCGCTTCATCCTGGCGCGCCTGGAGGCAGCCGGCTTGCGCCCGGCACCGGAAGCGGACCGCACCGTCTTGCTTCGGCGGGTGACGTTTGACCTGTGCGGCCTGCCGCCGACCCCGGCGGAAGTGGATGCGTTTGTTTCCGATGCCGCACCGGATGCCCATGAACGCCTGGTGGACCGGCTGCTGGCTTCCCCGCACCTTGGCGAGCGCCAGGCCCGGCACTGGCTGGATTTGGTCCGATATGCGGATTCGGATGGCTACAAGGCGGATGACTTCCGACCCAACGCCTGGCGCTACCGGGATTATGTGATTGGCAGCTTCAATGCGGACAAACCCTTCAACCAGTTTGTCCGGGAACAAATCGCCGGCGATGAACTCTTTCCGGATTCCCCGGAGGCTCTCATCGCCACGGGCTATTTGCGGCACTGGATTTACGAGTACAACAACCGCGATGTCGCGGGGCAGTGGTCGGCCATTTTGAACGACATCACGGACACCACCGCGGATGTTTTCCTGGGACTTGGCCTGCAGTGCGCCCGGTGCCACGATCACAAGTTCGACCCGCTGCTGCAGAGGGATTATTTCCGACTGCAGGCGGTTTTTGCCCCGGTGCTCCCGGTGGATGGAACCGTGGTTGCCCCCGCGGAACAGCGCGAGGCAAGCGCCCGGCAACAGGCGGACTGGGAAGCGAAGACCGCTGCGATTCGTGAGGAAGTGGCGCGCATCGAACAGAGTTACCGGCAAAGCGCCGGGCAGGATGCCATTTCGAAGTTCCCGGAGGAAACCCAGGCAATTTTGCGGAAGCCGGAAAGCGAACGCAGCCCGCTGGAAACGCAACTGGGTGCGCTGGCTTGGCGGCAGGTCCTCTACGAATACGACCAGGTGGAGGGGAAAATCAAAGGGACCGACCGGCAGCGCCTGGTGGAATTGCGCAAGCAACTGGCGGCCTTCGACGGTCAGAAGCCCCCGGCACTTCCCGTCGCGAATACCGTTAGGGACGTGGGTTACACCGCACCGGAAGTGCGGATTCCCAAAAAAAGTGAGGACATCGAACCGGGGCCGCCGCTCATTCTGGATGCCCGTCCCCTGGCCGTGCGGCCGGGTGCGCAGACGACTGGCCGCCGCAGCGCCTTCGCGGACTGGCTGGTGCGTCCTGACAATCCCCTCACCGCCCGGGTCATCGTAAACCGGGTCTGGGCCTGGCACTTCGGCTCAGGACTGGCCCGCAACGCGAGTGATTTCGGCACCCTGGGTGAACGGCCGTCCCACCCGGAACTGCTGGACTGGCTTGCCGCCAAATTTGTCGCGGAAGGGTGGAGCCTCAAAAAATTGCACCGGCTCATCGTCACCTCCGCGACCTACCGGCAGTCCTCCGCTTCCCCGCTCGCCGACAAAGCGCTTTTGCTGGACCCGGAGAACCGCCTGCGGTGGCGCTGGACCACCCAGCGCCTGGCTGCGGAACAAATCCGCGATGCGCTGCTGGCGGCAAGCGGGGAACTGGACCTGAGCTTCGGCGGTCCGGCTGTGGATTTCACGAAACCCCGCAGAAGCATTTACAACCGGGTGCTCCGCAACACCCGCGATCCCCTGCTGGATGCATTCGACGCCCCGCAGCATTTCAACAGCACCGCCTCGCGGGATACCACCACCACCGCGCTCCAGTCGCTGCTTCTGGTCAATAACCGCACCCTGCTGGACCGGGCTGAAGCCCTGGCCCGGCGGCTCCAGCAGGAATGCCCCGGGGACCTTTCCCGGCAGATCACCGCCGCCTACCGACTGGCCTTCGGCCGTGAGCCGCGCGGCGATGAATCGTCCGCAGCGGCCGCTTTTATTGAAGCGCAGCAACGGCAAATGCCTGCGGACCAGTCGCTGGCAACGCCCCTGCAGGTGGAACCCATGCCCCTGCGCGAGGGACAGGCCGCAGCGCTCGCACCGGCCTCGGCACAGGAACGGCTCGCCCTTCACGGTGCCATGCCCAGACCTGAAGGGGATTTCGCGGTGGAGGCGGTGGTGCTGCTGCGTTCCGTCCATGACAATGGAGATGTCAGGACCATCGTGTCCGCCTGGAATGGTGAAAAGACCAGCCCCGGCTGGGCGTTCGGTGTGACGGGAAAAAAATCCCAGCGGAAACCGCAGATGCTCGTCGTCCAACTGGTGGGACAGGGAACGGCTGGCTCCCTCATTTACGAGCCGGTCTTTTCCGGGCTTACGCTCCAACTGGACCGCAGCTATTACGTCGGCGCCTCCGTCCACCCAGGGGCCGCTGGAGACGGCACCGTCGTGTTTTATCTCAAGGACCTCGCCAACGACGAATTGCCGCTGCAAACCGCGACCGTCCCCCATCCGGTCATGGGCGGCGTGCAGGACCAGCGTGAAATCGTCATCGGAGGGCGTTCCGGTCCCAAGCCATTGCACCTGTGGGATGGGTTGATCGATGAGGTGCGCCTTCGCCGCGGCACCCTTTCCCCGGATTCCTGCTGCTACCTGGCAAAAGCAAACGACACGCCAATTCCACCGGAAACCCTCGCCTGCTGGCAATTCGAACCCGGTTCCGGCTTGCTGCTCGATGCCGTCTCCGGAAAATCGAACCTGCAACGGGCAACTCCCGTCTCCAGGACATCGACAACCCAGGTGGCCCTCGCGGATTTTTGCCACGCACTGCTCAACTCCAGCGAGTTTCTTTACGTGGAGTGAGTTCGCTCCGACGCACAACGCTTCACATCCCTCCAACTCAAATTTTTATTTTGCTGGACGGATTCCGATCAAAAAAATATTCGCTGGGATTTCAGTGCTGGAAAAAATCCTCGATTTCCCGGATTTCTGCCTTGACGGTCCTCGCGCGCTTTTGATTCTATCGGCGCTTACTCCACCACTGCGCCGATTTTCCGCAGAATTTATGAAATTTACAATCATAAATTATTTGCGAACCTTGAAGAACTTCACAACTCTTTGCTTATGAATAAACGAATGGTCTCTCTGACGGCTGCCTGGGTTGCTACCTTGGCGGCCTGCGCCCTCGAATCCACCCTCGCCCAAGTGGAGGAACCGAAGTTGCCAGAGGAGACCGCCCCTGCGGATCCTGCTGCTCCGGCGGCGCTTGGGGACGAATCCGAGGGCAAAACCATCAAATCCATCGACGTGCGCTTTCAGGGACAGGGCAAGGTGGACAAAGAGCGGATTCTGTCCCGCATGAGCCTCAAGGAGGGAGACAAATATTCCAAGGACAAGGAGGAATCGGACATCAAGACGCTGTATCAGGCGGGCGAAGTGGACAACGTATCGATCGAAGTCACGGCGTCTGGAGATGGCGTCCGGGTCGTGGTCACGGTGCAGGCCCGTGCGGGCATGGGGGAGGTGACCTTTCTTGGAAATTCGGCAATTGAAACGAGCAAGCTGCGCAGCACCATCGACCTGAAAACCGGAACCACGGTCGAGGAATCCAAACTGCAGCAGGCCCGCACGGACATTGAGGATTTATACCGGAAAAAGGGCTACACCGATGTGACGGTGAACTACACGGTGGAACCGGCCGGCAATGGATTTTCCCGCGTGGTTTTCAACATCAACGAAGGCCAGAAGGGCTACCTGCGCAATGTGCAGTTCGAGGGTAACAGCTCAATCAGCGCCCGCGAATTGCGGAAATTGATGAAGGTGGACAACCGGGGCATCAAATTCTGGACGGCTCCAAAACTGGATCAGGAAAAACTGGATACGGACGTTCGTGCCATCGAAAACTACTACCAAGACCGTGGATTTGTGAATGCCAAGGTGACCGGTTACGAACGCGTTCAGGTCGATGCCAAGAAGGTCGATTTGATGGTCCGCATCAACGAGGGGCAGCAGTTCACCGTGAGCGCCGTGACCGTTTCCGGCGCCAAGGCATTCCAGCCGGAAGTCTTCATCCCGGCGTTCGACCTCGAAGCGGGCAAGCTTTTTTCCGGAAAAAACCTCAAGGCGGACCTCGCCAAGATTCGTTCCTATTACGGTTCCCGCGGCTATGCCGAGGTGAAGGTGATGCCCCAGATCAAGGAAGCCGGCGGCAGCCAGGTGAGCGTGAACTATGCGATCGAAGAGGGCGGCATCTACAAGGTCAACAAGATCAACTTCTCCGGCAATAATGCGACCAAGGACGAGGTGATGCGGCGGGAAATGGCGATCACTCCCGGTGAAACCTACAACCAGACAACCATCGACGTCTCCGAACGCCGTCTCAAGGGTCTGGGCTATTTCAAGGAAATCACGACCATTCCATCAGACTCGGACGTACCCGGCTTCAAGGACATCAACATCAACGTCACCGAACAGCAAACCGGCCAATTGAACTTTGGCGCCGGCTTCAGTTCCATCGACAACCTGGTCGGCTTCATCGACCTGCGGCAGACCAACTTCGACATCGGCAGTTGGCCGCCCGTGGGTGCCGGACAGCGCTTCAACCTGAGCCTGAAGATCGGCACGGAACGCAAAGATGCCATCGTCGGCTGGTATGACCCGTGGTTCCTCGGCCATCCTTTCGGGTTCGGCACGGAACTTTATTATGCGGAGAAGACCTACCTCTCGGATGAATACGACCAGACCCAGGTCGGAGGCAACATTTACATCCGCAAACGCATCAATGAATCCATGGACTGGCGCCTGCAATACACCGGCGAACAGGTGACGATTGATGACATCGACGAGGACTCATCCGAACTGCTCAAGGCGGAGCAGGGGGACTACTTCCACAATGAGTTGGCCCTCACCGTCAACTATGACACCCGCGACGACAACGTGATTCCCCGCAAGGGTCTGAAGGTCGCCGCCGAACTGTCCGGTGCCTTTGGTGACTTCAATGACTACGGAGCCGGACTGTCGTTCAGCAAACCCTGGCTGCTCCCACTGGACATGATTTTCACCGTGACCGGTTCGGCCGGCTACGTTGGCGACGACCCGCCCATCTTCGAGCGGGAATTCCTCGGCGGTGCCAACAATCTGCGCGGTTTCAAATACCGCGATGTCGGCCCGAAGGATGAAAACGGCGAACCGATGGGCGGCGATACCTCCTGGTTTCTGAGCGGTGAACTGACCTTCCCCATCATTGAGCGGGCCCGCGGTGCTGTGTTTTATGATGTGGGCGAAGTCTCCGGCGGTCCCGGCACGCATGGCGGCGGCGTCAATTCCGACTACGGCATCGGCCTGCGCCTGAATCTCCCGGTCTTCGGCCCGTTGAAACTCGACTACGCCTTCCCCGTGCAGTCCGACGAGTTCAACGACAGCTCCGGCAGGTTCAACATCTCAGTGGACTACAAATTCTAACGATTTTCCCGCAAACTGCGGTTTGCGGGATTCTCCCTGACATAAGCGGGCGCTGATGAAAAATCAGCGTCCGCTTTTTTTATGTCCGTACCGCATCCTTCCGGATGCCTCATCCCAGGCGGCCAGGACCGGGTTGGCGGTCGGGCCTACAGAATACCCAGTTCGTGCAGGGTATTTTTCAGGTCGCCCTTCTTTTCGATGGGCATCTCCACCAGCGGCAGCCGCAGTTCCAATTCGCACCAGCCGCGCAGTGCCATCGCTGTTTTAATGGGCACCGGGTTGACATCCAGCTTTAGAAAAGCCGCGAAGAGGCGGTAGTAGCGCTGGTGCAGCTTTCGAGCCCCGGAAAAATCTCCCGCAAGCGCCTTGGCCACCAACTCGCTCATGACATTGGGAATGAGATTCGACGCCACGCTCACGACGCCCACCGCCCCCACGGACATGAACGGAAGTGTCAGGGAATCGTCCCCGCTGAGCACCTCCAGCGTCGGACCGCAGGCTTCTAGCAGTTGGCTGACCCGTTCCGGAGTGCCGCCCGCTTCTTTGATGGCCACGATGTTCGGGCAGGTCCGGTGGAGCCGCGCGGTTGTTTCCACGCCAATTTCAATGCCGCACCGACCGGGGATGCTGTAGAGCATGATGGGCAGCCGCGTGCTTTCGGCAATTTTGCAGAAATGCTGAAAGACTCCCTCCTGGCTGGGCTTGTTATAGTAGGGTGCCACCTGCAGGGAGGCATCCGCTCCCGCCTGTTCCGCCGCCTGCGTCAGCTCCACCGCCTCGTCCACGCTGTTCGCTCCGGTGCCGGCGATGACCAGGCCTCGCCGAGCGGTGAACTCCACTGCCATTTCCACCACCCGCTTGTGCTCGTCATAGGAGAGCGTCGGGCTTTCCCCGGTGGTTCCACAGGGCACGACTCCGGACACTCCGTTGGCGAACTGGTGATCGATGATGTTGCGGAACGCGTCTTCGTCGAGGACTCCGTCCTTGAAAGGAGTGACGAGGGCAGTGATGACTCCGGAAAACATGGTGATAGTCGGTGTAGAATGAAACGAAACGAGCGCAAAAAATCAGATGTCCACCCGTCCGTCGAAGACAAAATCTGCCGGACCGGTCAGGGTCACCGCGTCGAAGGAGCCGTCCTTCGCGCTAAAGCCCACTTCCAGCGTGTCTCCGCCGCGGACCATCACTTTCACGGGGGCGGGAGCACCGGAGAGCAGATGGTGAATCAGTGCACAGGCCACCATTCCGGTGCCGCAGGCCAGGGTTTCATCTTCCACACCGCGTTCGTAGGTGCGGATGGCAATGCGTCCCGGTGCCAGCACCTGCATGAAATTTGCGTTGGTCCCCTTTGGCTGGAAATGGGCGTGGTGACGCAGTGCCGCACCCCAGCGGCGCACCGGCACCGTTTCCAGATCCTCCACGGCGACCACGGCATGGGGCACGCCGGTGTTCAGGGAATGCACCGTCCACTCCGTTCCTTCTGCCGCCAATTCCAGTCCGCATTCCAATCCCTGCGGGCGGCTCATGGCCAGGCATACCTGCTCCCCTGTCGTTGTCGCGGAAATAATCCCGGCCACTGTTTCAAAACGGACGGATTCCCTCTGTCCGCCCAGCAGGCGATTGACAAACCGCGCAAAGCACCGCGCCCCATTGCCGCACATTTCCGCCTCGCCCCCGTCAGCGTTGTAGTAGCGCATCCGCACGTCCGCTCCAGCCTGCGCCGCTTCCACCGCCAGCAAACCGTCCGCCCCCACCCCGCGATGCCGGTCACACAGGCGCGCAATCTGCTGCCGCGTAAGCACCAGGCCCCCGTCACGGTTGTCCACCATCACGAAATCATTCCCGGCCCCGTTCATCTTTGTAAACTCCAGCATTCCGGAGGAGTAGGCGCACTTTTTCCGTGCGGCAAGGGGAAGGTTCGCCTCCATCCGCCCTGGTTCGTGTTTGCTCAGGCATGGGGCCATTGACGACGCACCCGACCATCCCCGTCGTGCGACAGGGCAGCCACAGGACAGCATGGACCTCCGCCGACGGCTCGGCGTGGGAACGCAGCGCGGCGCACTTCATCCCCGCAGGCGACGAAATGGACTCGGGCATCGTCTTCCGTGCGCTGCCGCAGGATGCGCTCGCTTGTTTTCAGGCAAAAACCTCGCATCTGAAAATCGAGCCCGACCTCGCGAAGGACTTGGTTCTTCCCGAACCTGTGTCCGCGAAAAACACCGCCGTCCCGCGACTCACCGGCGTCGTGCTCGCGCCGTCCGATCCGATGATCGTCGCTGCGCGCTCCTCCATCGCCGGTGATCATCCTGCTGACGGTCTCATCGGCGTTTGCGGTGAAATGAAGCAGGGCAAACTTTGGTGGCGGCTCGCGACTGACGGCCCTACCACTCCGACGACGGCGGTGCTGCGCAAACCAAGGTGCTTTGAGACGCAGATGGTGAGCGCAGCCTGCCTCCTGCTTTCCCGTGCGGATTCCGACCACCCCGCCGCCATTGCTGTCTGTTCAGGCATTTTGTTGCCAGCATTCAAGATGCCGTCATAGTAGCCCTGCATCCGCTCCCTTAGCTCAGCCGGATAGAGCAACGGATTTCTAATCCGTCGGTCGGGGGTTCGAATCCCTCAGGGAGCGCTCAGTATTTTCCGGTTCAGAGTCGGCTGCAATGGGCGTGGGGACGCTGGTGGTGCTGAGCACCGGGCGTAATCTGCGGCAACAGTCCGGAAGGGGCAGGGATTTGGACTTTCCAACTGTTGCCGCGTGGATGAAGATGGGTTGCCGGACTGCGGTCCGTTACTTGTCATGTCCTCCGTCATTGCCACCTGGCGCGTGCGCAGCACCGATCTGTCAATCCAGCAGAAGTTGACGGTGCAACTGGAGCAATTAGGGCGGCATGTGGAGAGGCAAAGGGAGGCAGTCGGCGAGGTGGCACTGCCTGTTCTAACAAAACTGCCGTTTGCCCGGCGCGGTGTTCCGCAGGTGCCGCTGCCCGCGGTGCGGCTCTGGGATGGTGCGAGGGTGCGGGGAAAAATCCTGGTCAACCTGGATCTCTTCCGGCGGGAGGCGCGCCAGGGATGCGGAGCGCTGGAGGCAGCCCAGTCGGAAGGCGTGGCGGCGGTGGTGACGGACCAGGCGGCAGCGCAGGCGGATGCGGTGGCGCGGCGGCTGCCGGTTGTTCGGGAACGGGGCGCTACGCTTGTGGTTCTGCCGGAGGCGGTGCTCCATGGGGTTGATTTCCACCTCCATGATCCGCGGAACCTCTATCCAGGGGAGGATCGGATGGCATTGGTGTTTGTGCGGGAGAGCGGCTGGCCGCTGCTGGATGGAATGGCGGTGCAGGTGCAGGCCGCGGAGCAGTGCAGGGAGGTCGAAATGGCGGCCGTGCGCACGGCAAATTTCCATTTGTCGCTGCCGTCCGTGCATTTGCGGTATTTCCTGGAGGAATGGTGTCGGCGGCTGTTCGCGTGGATGCGGCGCTATGCGGTTGCCAATCTGGAATACACAGACCACGAAACCAACAACGACTTTGCTGCGCTGGACCAGGAAATGGAGGCGCTGGAACGGGCGTCAGGCGTCCAGGAAGCGAGTGCGGCGTGGTTCGGGCATCTGCTGCAGCGCTACGATGCCGAACTCAGGCGATGGGTGGACTACCTGCAGGGTCTGGCGGTGGAAGACCCGTGGGGCGGCGGGATGGGTTAAGGTCATCTACTCGCGAACCCGGGAATCCATGAGGAGGGTCACCGGGCCGTCGTTGACCAGGGCCACCTGCATGTCGGCTCCGAATTTTCCCGTGAGCACCTCGCGGCCGGACTCTGCACGGAGCAGTGTGGTGAAGTGCTCGTAGAGTGGAATCGCCTGTTCCGGGCGGGCGGCGCGGAGGAAGCTCGGGCGGTTGCCTTTTTTGCAGCTGGCGTGGAGGGTGAACTGGCTGACGACCAGCAGGCTTCCGCCGATTTCCTGAACGGACAGATTCATGAGCCCGGCTGGGTCGTCGAAAATCCGTTGCCTGGCAATTTTTGCGGCCAGCCACGCCGCATCTTCGACCGTGTCTGCGATGTCAATGCCCAGCAGAATGAGCAGTCCCTGACCGATCGCGGCGGCAATGTGCCCGTCGATGGAGACCCGGGCTTCCGAGACCCGCTGGACAACCACTCTCATGGACTCGCGGTGGAGTCCGGTGGTGAGGGCAGTGCCTCGGCAACCAGGGGCTTCGATCCGGGCGAAGCCGGGACGGAGGCCGGTGGCTTGGCAGGGGCGATCTGCACTCCCTTTCCACTCACTGCCGTGCCGTTTTGATAGAGGGCATCGACAAGCACCTCTCCGTTCTCGGCAAATTCCAGCACCTGCCCGTGGAGCGCGAAGCCTTCGCCGACGTTCGCGATTTTTCGGATGCGTCCGTCCATAAACCAATAGGTGGACAAGCCAAAGGAAATGCCGTTCTTCATCGCTTCGTCGGATTTCAACTGGCCATTGCGGTACCACTCCCGGTCACGCACGATCTCCCCCCGCACGTAGTCGCTGCGGTGCTTTCGCTGTCCATCCTCGAAATAGGTTTGCCGCCAGCCATGCCGGACGCCCCGTTCATAAGTCTGCTCCGAGTGGATGGTGCCATTGCGGTTCATGGCGATAAACTTTCCCGTGTAGGGTTCCTTGGATCCGGCTGGATATGCCAAGCCGTCCGCCCGAACCTCCACCCGCAGTGGGCCGCGTCTGGGGGCGTCTCCTGGAGAGCAGGCTGCCAGCAGCAGACCGACAGCCAGGGAGCCGTGCGTCAACAGGACAGGCAATGGAAAGCGCAGTGCCATCAGAGCGGAGCATTGTGCACCGGAGCACCCGCCGCGGGTCGGGGTGCAGCGACCATCATCTGCCAACCCATGGCCGTGGCCAGCACTGCCGCAGCGCACAGCACGCGTTCCACTGGGGCCATGAGAGGATGGAAATTCATTGCCTAAGGATGGTTAATATTCAGGACACTTGCAAGCCAATTGCGTGTGGTTGGCGCAGAATTTGCCTGGAAAAGCGTCAGGCCGACCAGCGCAGTGGTGATTTCCGTTTGCGAAGCGGAGTGATGTGGTGCCGGTGGTGTCATGGAAACGAAACGGTTGCGGGTGGATCAACTGCTGGCGCGATTTGGCTACTGCAGCCGACGCGAGGCGTTCCGATGGATTCGCGACGGGCGCGTCTGTTTGGACGGTGAACCGCTGCAGGATGATGGGCAGCGGGTGGATCCGGCGGCGGTCACGGTGGATGGATCTCCGGTGGATTTCCCGCACGGGTTGCTGGTGGCCTTGCACAAGCCCTGCGGGGTGGTGTGTTCCCACGACAGCACCGAGGGGGACACCATTTATGATCTGCTGCCCGGCCAGTGGAAGGAGCGGCATCCGGTGCCATCCAGCATCGGCCGGCTGGACAAGGAAACCAGCGGGCTGCTGCTCATCACCGACGACGGAGCGCTCTCGCATCGGCTGACTTCCCCGCGCCGCCATGTGGAGAAGGAATATGAGGTGGCGGTGGCGGAGGACCTGCCGGAGGGAATTGCGGAGGCATTTGCCCGCGGGGACCTGGTGCTGCGCGGGGAAACGTCGCCATGTCTGCCGGCACAGTGCGTGGTGCTGGAGCCTCGCCGGGCCAGGATCGTGATGCGGGAAGGAAAATACCATCAGGTGCGCCGCATGTTTGCCAGTCAGGGGTGTTTGGTGACACGGCTGCACCGGACCCGGATTGGTCTCCTGGAACTCGGCCCTCTGGCCGAGGGGCAATGGCGTGCCGTGCAGCCGAAGGATGTGCTGTGAACTGCCGCTTGCCTCGCAGGGATGCGCCGTGCCAACTTGGGACAACTTGAAATCCACCGTTCCCCATCGTTCCCGAAAATCTTCCATCATCGGCTGGTGCGTCGCACAGATCGTTCGTATGTTAGGCCTGACGCTGCGCCTGAAGGTCGTCGATCCCCAGGGCATTCTCCGGCAGCGGGGCGGAGCGCCGGTCATCTGGATTCTCTGGCACAACCGCATCCTCGGCATGCCCGTTTTCTACCGCAGGCGACTGCGTCACCGAAAAATCTGCGTGCTGACCAGTGCCAGCAGGGACGGTGCCGTGCTGGAACGCGTCATGGGCTGCTTCGGTTTTCTTTCGGTTCGTGGCTCCAGCTCAAAACGCGGAGCCATTGCCCTGGCGGAACTTTGCACGACCTTGAAATCGGGAAATGATGTCGGCATCACTCCCGATGGCCCTCGCGGCCCCTGTTACCGTCTGGCAGCCGGTCCGGTGAAGCTTGCCCAGCTCTCGGGGGCTCCGATTGTGCCATTGCGGGTTCAGTATGCCACCGCCTGGCGATTGAAAAGCTGGGACCGCCTGTTCATTCCCAAACCGTTCAGTTCAGTGCAAATCGTGCTGGGAGAACCGGCGGCAGTTGACCCTTCCGCTGTGGATTCCGCCTTCGAGGCGGAGCGGCAGCGCATTGAAGACCTGCTGCGGCCGGACGCTGCGGATCTGTGAGGCTGCTCATGCGTCGCGCCGCGGAACACGTGCATTGAGAGCACCCTGCTTGATGCCCGAACGGGTTGATGCCAAGAGCTGAACACCCGGGGTGCTTCGATGGCGGCATTCTTGGATCCCATTCTGATGAAAATTGACCTACTGCGCTTTGGCCACCGCAGCGTCTCCGTAGGGTGCTTTTTGTATGGAATTCATTGTCAGCAGCTAAAGAATGGGAATGTCGAAAAATTCTGTTGAAATCATGAAAAATTGATTCGCTATCCTTAATTTTTCACGTTATCATTGCCTGCATGTGGCATGCCAGAACACGC
Source organism: Verrucomicrobiales bacterium (assembly GCA_018003315.1). Classification (GTDB taxonomy): domain Bacteria; phylum Verrucomicrobiota; class Verrucomicrobiia; order Verrucomicrobiales; family V1-33; genus JAGNEJ01. The sequence goes on along the minus strand of JAGNEJ010000081.1, from coordinate 3,261 downwards.
AACCATGCCGATATGCGTCCTTTCGACATGATGGCAAAACCCACCATTCTATGAATTTCCAGAGTTTTCAGTTTTCCTGTTCTGAGTGTGACGCGCTCCTGAGCGTGCCGTTGGAAATGGCCGGCATCACCGGTCCCTGTCCTTACTGTCAATCGCAGATCACCGCACCCTCCGCCAACTGGGTGATGCAGCAACTGTCCCCCTTCGGCGGAACTTCTCCGGAGGTGGTGTCCCAGGTGCATGCCCGTGAGTTGTCAGGTCCGTCCTGGACGCCGCCTGCACCGTATGATCCCTATCCCCAATTCGCCGAAGTGACCCAGGCCGCAGTCGGTCCAGCGCCAGCGCTGTCAGGACCCGAGGCAACCGCTGGGCATCAGCACAGGCCCGACGGTTCGCGCTGGACAAGCGCAACGGGCTACCCTGCTGCGGATGGCGAGGTGGTGCCAACGCATCCGCAGATGGAGCCGTCCATTGGAGCAAGGGAGAGCATGGCAAATGGGCGGCCGGTGGCCTTGTATTTGGCACTTGTTGCTGGCGCCGTTGGACTGGGTGTGTGTGCGTGGTTCATGGTTCGGGGAAGCAGCCATCCAATTTCTGCCGACGGCAGCGCGCAGCAAATTGCGCCGGCGCTTCCCGTGGCTGGTCAGGAAAAACCCGCTGCCGCATCCCCCGCCCCGACGGCGGTGGCCCCAGCAGAAACGAAGCCCAGTTTGGAGGTAGTGCAGGAAACTCCGCCGGAGATGCCGGAAACGCCCGCAAGCGAACCACCGCAAGCACCGCCTCCCTCCTCTGCGGAAACTGGAGCGGCCATGGAAATCCGCCCGGCCAAGGTGGTGGTTGAAGATGAGGGAGCGAATGAAACCTCGGCAGGATCGCAGGAGAAAACCGAGGAAAAAGCCGGTGTTTCCGGCGCAACCGGCAATGACCCGCAACCCCGGATGGTTGCAGACGAGAGTCTGCTTTCCGAACCGCGTCAGATCCTGGAACAATTCCTAGCGGCTCCCAACTGGCGCAAGCGCATTGCGTTTTGCCAGCATGCCGAACTTTTGCAGCCGGAAATGGAAAACTACTATCGGACCCACGCGGATGCTTCCGTGAAGACCGACTCCATCGATTACCTCACCAGCCAGCCGACGCCTGAAGGGGGCTACCGGTTTCACCTGTTTCAGGTGTCCCCAACGGGCGGGACCGGCTTTCCCGTTTCCGTTGAACAGACCGCGGGGGGATTCCTCGTCGATTGGCGCTCCTTCGTCGAATTCAAGGATTTGCTCCTGCCGAAGTTCTTCGAAAAATATACCGAAGAGATCGGCACATTCCGCGGGGTCTTGCGGCGTGCCCATTATTTTGGAACGGACGTGCCCGCACAGGAGCGCAAAATTTGCTTCACCATCGAACCGCCGGTGCCCGGTTACACCAACCATGTCTGGCTGGATGCCGACAACCACCGCCTGTTGAACAAACTGGGAGAGCGCAAGGACTGGGGGGTGGAATCGCATCCGGTGGTGGCCTTGCGCTGGGTAAAGGAAAAAAATGACACCGCCTACGTGACCCTGTGGGACGTGGCAGCAGACAATTGGCGCGGCGACCCCACTGTTGCCAGTCAGACTCGTTAGCGGGAGACGGTTCATTGATGGGATGGGGGAAACCGGGGGCGGGCAGCACACTGGACAGGGCAGGAAGGCCACCCAAAGTGTCGGGCTCCCGGACCGCTCGGAATTCGGCGATGCTCCGTTTACAGCGCCGGAAATGTCGGCTATGATGCCCGTCCCCGTTTCTCCGACCCATACCCCCCACCATTTTTCCACCCGCTTCGAGACGCATGAAACACCGTGTGTTTTTTCTGACCGTCTGGCTCGCAATGACCTGCTGGAACGGTGCGATCCAAGCACAGCAGCCTGCCAAGTCGAATCCCGCAGATGTCTATCTGCGCGCCTATATGATCATGGAGGATGGCATGAAAATGCTGAGCGGTGCGGACTATGCCAGCGCCTACTACAAGCTGAAGGACGCCCGGGACATTTTTGATTCCGTGTTTCATACCGACCCCGGCTGGAATCCCGAAATTGTGGAATACCGGCGCAAAAAGGTGAGGGAACTGATGGAAACCGCCAAACAGGCTGAAATCGAACGCCGACGAAACATTGCAGCCAGCCCGGACACCGTCAATCCAGCCGCGCCTCCGGTTAGTGAAGTTCCCACCATCTCACCGCCTGCAAAGCCGTTCATCGAATCACCCTCCGTTCCTCGCCCCACCGAAACGGTGGTGCAGGCCAAGGCTCAGGATTTGCAGCAGCGCATCGCGCAGCTTGAAGCCAGGAATGAACAGTTGCTGCGCCAGATCGGAGGCAAGGACGAGGAGCTTCGGCAGTCCGGAGCGAAATTTCTCGAATCCCAAAACGCACAAAAAGCCCTGCTGGCGCGATTGACCGGCGCGGAGGCAAAAATCGCCACGGCAGAAGCAGCGAAAAAACGGGACCAGGCGGGGTTGGAACGCCAGGTGGCCGCCCTGACAAAGGAGCGGGATGGCCTGAAGGCCGAACTGGGAAAAGTTGCTGCGCTGCTGGAAGAGTCCAATGCACGCAATTCCAAACTTTTAACGGAGGTGCAGGAGGCCTACGGGCAAATCAAGGCGCTCAGCGAGGAAAAGAAGGCGCTTGCAGGCGAACGGGACCAGTTGCAGGCGCTGATGCAGGGGGAGGACGCTCCCGGCTCGGTCAAGACCCTGGCGTCGGAAAACGCAAAACTGCGCAAACATCTGGAAGAACTCCGCGAGCAAATCGCGAGCATGCAAAAAAAGCATGAGCAGGAAAAAGCCCTGGCAAAACAGGACGCGGCGGCCCTGCAAAAACGGATCGAAGCCGATGCCAAAACCATGGCCGACCTGCGCGGGCAGTTGGAGGTGGCCCGGGGTGAATTGGCGATCATGAAGCAGCAGACGCGCGACTACCAGGAGCAGATGGCCGCCCTGAGCGCCCGGCTGGAGGCCACGGAAAAAACCCTGTCGGAATCCAATGCTCCCGTGGTTACCGAATCCGAGGCGCTGGGTGAAAACCGACTGCTGAGGGAAATCGTGCTGAAAATGCTCAAGCAGCAGGCTGGTCGCGAAAAGGCAAAGCAGCAGACCGTGGTGCTTCTGGAGCAGAATGGGCAGCTTTCCGAGGACCTCTTGAAAAATCTGAACCAGATGTCCGATCCCTATCAACTCACTCCCGCGGAGCGGGCCTTGTTGAATGCCGCCGGCATGCCCAGGGAGGTTGCAGG